>NZ_JAGPXY010000105.1 GCF_018070325.1 Micromonospora sp. H61 | reverse complement strand
CTTAGGGGCGATCCACGCATTTCGGCAACCGAAACCGCAAGTTCGCGTAGGGTGGCGGTTCGGCTTAGGGGCCGTTGTTGGGTAGGCAGGCACCCACGTGGTCGGCCTGCCGCGCGCAGCGGCGGCGATCGGGCATGATCCGGTCGCAGAAAACCCAATGTCGTACGTGCTGCGCGTCCTCGGCCGACACTGTGATGCCGGCGACGTCGACCTGTGGCGTCGAGGCCAGCGACCGGGCGAGAGTACGGGCCAGATCCAGCGCTCCGGCCAGGTCGGTGACCGCCACCGGCAGGTGGATCACATACCGAGGCATCTCCGCGTGCGCCCCGACGGCGAACCGCGGCAACGGCGTGAAAAGACCGCTGTACTGGTGGTCCCATCCCGGGCTCACGGCTGACGCCGGTCGGACCAGGCGCTCTGCCAATCGCGCAGCGCGCGCTTGACACGGGCGTTCTCCTCGCTGAGCCGAGCCACATCGTGGTGCAGCGTCGCCAGGTCGAGCGCGACGCGGTGCAGGAACCGTCGTACCTCCCCGGGGTCCAGGCCTCGTCGGCCGAAACCGACGACGGTGAACTGCCGGTCCCGGACCTGGCTCGGGTGCAGCCGAGCCAGCCGACCGCCGTGGAGCGTGCCGTCGTAGAGAGTGCCTCGGGTCATTCATCACCTCGCGTGTCGTCGACAGATGGGCGGGTCAGGGTCGCGAAGGGGCCCTTTGCCGTGGTAGTTATTCGTCAAGTCGGTTCGGAGCCGGGATTCGCACATCCCGACGCTCTAGTTGAGACCCGACGAGAGCGGGTATGCGCCTGCCACTCGCGAGGCCGTCTCTCGTCACCTTCTCGGCTGTTGGCACAGCCGCGGTTGCCGTGTTTGCACCGGGCGTCCCCGGGGGCCGGCGACCACCCTCACCCGAAGGCCACGTTTCCAGTGGCCTCGGTGTTGGTGCAACGACACCAACGGAATTTGTCTTGAGGGTCCATGAGGAGAGGGGCACCATGCCCGCCAGGCGTGAATCGTTCGTGCAGACATTGCGTGCCCAATGGCTCGGTCAGCAGATGCGGCAGCTACGGGAGCAACGCGGCATCACTCTCAAGCAGGCCGCCGAGTTCCTGGAGCGCGACTTTTCGTCGATCGCCCGCTGGGAGCGCGCCGAGTGGCCGTTCCGGCGTGGCGTTGTCGTGTCGCTGCTTGACCTCTACGGCGAGCACGACGGGCGCGAGCGGAACCGCTTCATCCAGCTCGCCGAGGATGCCTGGCGAACGGACAGGTGGGACGACGACTACGACGAGTTGGTTGACGCCTCGTTCATCGATTTCCCTTGGCTCGAAAGCAGGGCAGAGCGAATCTGCTCCTGGGATGCCTTCCTCATGCCAGGTCTCATGCAGACACCGGCCTACGCGGAGGCGGTGATCCGTAACGCGGAGGGGGAGCAGGCGACAGATTTCTCGGTCGGCAAGTGGCTGCAACTCAGGATCGACCGTCAACGTGTTCTCACGCGAAATCCGACTGTCCGTGTCGCGGCGATCATCGATGAAAGCGTGCTACGCCGACCTGTTGGCGGCCCTGCCGTGATGCGCGGTCAACTCCACCATCTGGGCGAGCTGATCGGCCAGCCGAACATCGACGTCCGTGTGTTGCTATCAAGGGTCGGGCTGCATGCCGGTCTCGATGGCTCCTTCGTACTCTTCGGGATGCCCAAGCCATACCCGGAGGTCGCGTATGCCGAGACACTGGGCGGGCGCCGCTTCATGGAATCGCCAAAGTCGAAGCGCTACGCGCTTGCGTACGATCAGCTTCGTGATGTCGCGTTGGATCAGCGCGAGGCGGCCAAGCTGATCTCGAAGATCAAGGAGGAACTGCCATGAGTGAAGCCCTGCCGGCGGTGGCCTGGCACATCAGCACCCGGAGCAACAGCAATGGTGGTAGCTGTGTTGAGGCAGGGCCGGTTCTGGACGGTTCCGGTCGAGTGGCGGTACGGGACAGCAAGGATCGTGCGGCGGCAACACTCGTCTACCCCGCCGAGGGGTGGACCGCGTTCGTCCTCGGCGTCAAGGTGGGCGAGTTCGGCTAGGAGTTGAGCAGTGCCTCGGCGGCCCGTTCGACCAGCCACCGCTCGGCCTCGTCGTACGACCAGCCGCCCTCGTCGACGAGCTGCGGCCAGGAGTGCAGCCCGAAGTAGAACCAGAGCACCTGGGTTGCCTGTTCGACGGTGAGGCCCGGCCGCAGGGCCGACAGCTCGTCGAGGCGGACCGCGCCGACCCGCAGGGCCTGCCGGTAGGCCGCCGCCGCGTCCCGCGCCACGGTTGCCGCGCTCGGGGTCATGCCGGCGGCCGCCTTCATGAGGGCTACCTGCTGGTGGTGGTTCTGGTGACCGTACCGGGTCCCGGCGCCGATCAGGCGCAGGACCTCCCGGGGGTCGGTGGCGACCGCGACGGCCGCCACGTTGCGGGTGGTCTCGGGGTCGTTGACGCCCGACTCGATCAATGCTCGCAGCAGGGTCGGCTTGCCGCCGACGCTTGTGTAGACGGTCGCCACGGCTACTCGGGCGCGCGCGGCGATGTCGTTGATTGTTGTCGTGGCGTACCCCTGGGCGAGGAACAGGTGCTGGGCCGACTCCAAGATCAATTGTCGGGTCTGTTCGGCGCTCTCCTGACGCCGGCTGGCGCGGGGGTGAGCTGCGGTCATCAGGGCACTATACGGCGGCACTCATCAGAAGAGTACTCTGATGATCATGCGACTCCTCTTCTCAAACGTGCCCGCTTTTGGGCACTTCCTCCCTCTGCTGCCGCTGGCCCGCGCGTTTCGTCGCCAGGGTCACGACGTCGCCGTGATCACCGCCGCAGGCATGACTCCGCTCATCGCCCCCGAGGGGATCGAGCTGCTGCCGGCCGGTCCCATGCCGGACGTGCTCTTCGCCGAGGTGGGGCGCAAGCTCGGCCTCAACCCGGCGACCGAGCCCACCCCCGAGGCGGTCGCCGAGTTCTTCGCCGGCGTGCGGGTCGACCTGACCGCCGACGAGGCGTTGGCGCAGGCGAGAAGCTGGCGACCCGACCTGATCGTCAGCGAGATGGTCGACTTCGTGGGACCGCTGGTCGCCACCAGCCTCGGCGTACCCCTGGCCACCCTCGCCTTCGGGCCGTCGGTGCCGGCCGAGTTCACCGACGCGCTCACCGCCGTCGTCCGCTCCCGCTACGAGGAGCGCGGGCTGCCCGCACCCGAGCGCACCCCCGCCGGTCGTTGGCTGCTGGACACCTGCCCGCCCGGTCTCCAGTTCGAGAACTTCGCCGTACCGTCGGGAATGGAGCGGATCGCGCTGCGACCCGAACCCCACCAGGCGCCCGACGCCCCGAGCGGTGGCGGCACCCCGGCGGCCGGCGGCCGGCCCCGGGTCCTGGTGAGCTTCGGTACGGTCTTCGCCGACCCCGCCGTCGTCGGTCCGCTTCTGGGGGCCCTCACCGACGTCGACGTCGATGTGCTGGCCACGCTCGGCCTCGACGGCAAGCCGGAGGACTACCAGCTCGACTCCGACCGGGTCGAGTTCAGCCCGTTCGTGCCGTTGGCGCAGCTGCTGGAGAACGCCGACGCGGCCATCACCCACGGCGGCGCCGGCACCACCCTCGGCACGCTGGCCCGCGGCATCCCCATGGTGGTCGTACCCCAGGGCGCTGACCAGTTCTTCCAGGCCGACCGGGTCGCGGCGTCCGGTGCGGGCCTCGCGCTGATGCCCGGCCAGGCCGACCCGGCGGCCATCGCGGCGGCCCTGCGCCGGGTGCTCGACGAGCCGACGTTCGCCGAGGCGGCACGCCGGATCAGCGCCGAGATCGTCGCCATGCCGTCGCCCGACCAGGTCGCCGAGCGGCTGCGCGCCGAAGTCATCTATTAAGGCCCCGCTGCTGGGGCTGATCGCGTGGCCAACGAACGTGGCGGCAGCGCGGCGCTTCACAGCCACCTCACAGGGGTGATGGATAGGGTGCCGTCCGAGTCACGTCCGACTCCAGCCTGGAGCGGTCGGCGTCGCACAGGAGTTCCGATGGTCTTCAAGAAGATGTTGAGCGCGTTCGGTGTGGGCGGTCCCAGCGTGGACACCGTGCTGACCAACCCCAACACCCGGCCCGGCCTGACCCTCGACGGGCAGGTCAACCTCGTCGGTGGCGACGCTGAGGCAGCCATCGAGCAGGTGGTGATCGGCCTGGTCACCCGGGTCGAGGTCGAGGGGCACGACACCGAGTACGCGGGCACGATGGAGTTCCACCGCATGGCGGTCAGCGGGTCGCTCGTACTCGCCCCGAAGCAGCAGCTCTCGATCCCGTTCCAGCTGCCGGTGCCGTGGGAGACCCCGATCACCGACGTGTACGGCCAGCGCCTGCACGGTATGACGATGGGTCTGCGTACCGAGTTGGCGATCGCCCGAGCGGTCGACAAGAGCGACCTGGACCAGGTGGCGGTGCACCCGCTGCCGGTGCACGAGCGGATCCTGGAGGCGTTCCAGCGGCTCGGCTTCCGGTTCAAGCACGCCGACCTGGAGCGTGGTCACATCCGGGGCGTGCAGCAGACGCTGCCGTTCTACCAGGAGATCGAGTTCTTCGCGTCTCCGCAGTACGCGAGCACCATCCGGGAGGTCGAGCTGACCTTCGTG
The DNA here is from genome assembly GCF_018070325.1 of Micromonospora sp. H61. Taxonomy (GTDB): domain Bacteria; phylum Actinomycetota; class Actinomycetes; order Mycobacteriales; family Micromonosporaceae; genus Micromonospora; species Micromonospora salmantinae. The sequence goes on along the minus strand of NZ_JAGPXY010000105.1, from coordinate 10,668 downwards.
ACCAGCCAGCGTGGTGTGGAGGTCATCCTGGAGTGCGACAAGCGCGGCGGGTTCCTCAGCGCCGGGCACGACGCGTTCGGCCGCTACCAGGTGTCGCACACCGACGTTGACCGGGTGGACTGGGCGCAGGTCGTCGACGGCTGGCTGCGCGAGACCACGTCCCGCTACGGCAGCCTGCGCTCCCAGTACGGCCCGAGCCACGGCCACGGTCACAGCCGTGGGCACGGCATGGGCGGCATGGTGGCCGGCGCCGCGCTGGGTGTCGCCGGCGGCATGATCGCCGGCGAGATGATTGAGGAATCGTTCGAGGGTGACTTCGGCGACTTCGGTGGCGACGAGTAGCCCGTTACGAACATGACGGTGGCCTCCGGGAGGATCTCCCGGAGGCCACCGTGCACTGTGAACCGGTCAGTGCCGGGCCTTGCGCTCCTCGCCGCTGCGCCAGTTGCTGCCGGCCTTCGAGAGGCCACGGCTACCGAGGTAGCCAAGCGTCAGCAGGGTGATCAGGAACCAGGCGTTGTCGGCCCGGAAGATGTCCACTCCGGCGGAGTTCTTACCGACGACCTGCGACGCGCCCAGTACGGCGGCCACCGCGATCAGGTAGATCCAGAACTCGGTGGTCTTGAAGGCCTGCTTGGTCTCCGTACCGGGTGCCTGCATGTCGTTGCGGCGCCCGTCATGCATGACCGGCATTTGCTGGGTCTGCATGTCCCGCATCTGAGCGGGATTCTGCGGGTCGTTCATGGGCCGGTTCATCGGCCGGGTGGAAGCAGCCTGCGTGCTCATCTGGTCCTCCTCAGGATGCGATGAGTCGTACCTGCATTCCCTCGCCCCGCTACCGCGTTTCGGCCACGGCACGGTTCGCTTTCGTGGCGGGGACAACCCCCGACTACCCGAGGCCCCGGAGCAGGTAACACCGATCGCCGGCCGGAAAAGTCCGGCCGGCGATCGGGTGGTCGACGGGTCAGCGCAGGCCGTTGCGGGTCGCCACGCTCACCAGAAGGTCGGGGTCGTCGGTGATGATGCCGTCGACGCCCAGGTCGATGACCCGCTGCATCACCGCCGCGTCATCAACGGTGTAGGGGATCACCTTCAGGTCGTAGCGCGTCTGCAGGGTCCGAACGTCCGGTCCGTGGAAGTACGCCGGGTTCTCCCGCAGGTACCAGTCGGTCGAGGCGACAGTGCCCTGCTTCGGGTCGTGCACCTGCCAGTTGGCGGACACCGTGCCAGCGCCCGCGGCCCGGGTCAGCTTGCCCAGGTCCTGGTACTTCCACCAGTCCAGCCCACCGGTCCACGGGCTCTTCACCGACGGGTTGCCGTAGACCGCCTGCAGCGAGCACTCGTCGGCGAGGGTCGCGCACTCGGTCGGGCCGTACTGCCAGACCAGACCGACAGTGCCGATCCGCCGGTCGAGCTGCCGGGCGTACGTGATGGTGCGCCAGTCGAACGACTGGATGGTGGCCCGGCTGGTGAAGCCGGCCCGCTGGATCGCGTCGACGAGCTTGCGGGTGAAGCTGCGGTACGGCTCGGTGTCGTTCACCACCGGGCTGATCTTCGTTTCGATGTTCATTCCGATGTCGGTGCGGCCACTCGCCTTCACCAGGGCGAACACCTCGTCCAGGGTCGGAATCCGGGCACCGGGCGCGGGCACCTGGGCGGGCAGCTCGGGCAGCGTCTTCGTGCCGCAGTCAACGGTCTTGAGCTGCGCCAGTGTCAACTCGTGCACCGGCTTGCCCACGTACGGGAACTTCCGGTCTCCCGGGCGCACCGGGGCGGTGTCGACGCAGTGCGACCCGTTGACGGTGCGGTCGTGCAGCACCACGAGCTTGCCGTCGGCCGTCACGTTGGTGTCCAGCTCAAGGGTGGAGATGGCCCGGTTGGACAGCGCGTTCGCGAACGCCGGCAGGGTGTTCTCCGGTCGGGTGGCCCGACCGCCCCGGTGTGCCTGGATGTCGAACGGCGCGGTGTACGCCTTCGGCAACCGGTAACCGCGCTGCGCCAGCAGGCCACGCAGCCGGTCCGGGTAGTCGGTGATGATGCCGTCCACGCCGTCGTCGATCAGCTTGGTCATGGTCGGCACGTCGTCGACAGTCCACGGGATCACCTTGATCCCGTAGCGGTGCGCCTGGGCGACCATCTCCTTCGTGACGTACGGCTTGTAGCCCGGGTCGGTGACAGTGCCGTTCTGCGGGGACCCGTGCACCGGCGAGAAGGCGCTGACGCCGAAGCTGCGGATCGCCTTGATCGGGTCGCCGCCGAAGTCGTCGATGTCCAGCCCACCCAGCCACGGCGAGGCACCCGGCTGACCGGTCTGGAGGAAGTCGTAGTTGGTCAGGGCGACCAGCGGCAGCTTCGGCTCGACCTGACGCATCCGCATCAGCGCGCCCCAGTCGAAGCTCTGGATGGTGACCTGCTTGAGCAACCCGGCGGCGCGGATCTCGGCGGCGGTGACCCGGACGAACTGCTCGCGGGGGGCGGTCTCGGTCGGCGCGCCAGCCTCGACCTTGGTCTCGACGTTGAGCTTCACGTCCTTCGCCCGGTAGCGGTTGACCAGGGCGAAGACCTCACGCAGCAGCGGCATCCGGGCACCGGGGACGGCGAGCTGGCCGGGCTTGTCCGGCAGCGTCTTTGAGCCGCAGTCGAGCGAGCGCACCTGGGCCAGGCTGAGCGTGTTGATGTACTTCCCGACGTACGGGAACTCCGGGTCGCCGGGCGTCACCGCTGTGGTGTCGACGCACTTGGTCCCGGTGACCTTGCGGTCGTGGGTGACGACGGCCTGGCCGTCCTCGGTGATCTGCACGTCCAGTTCGAGGGTGGTCACCCCGAGCTGGAGGGCGTTGCCGAAGGAGGCGAGAGTGTTCTCCACCCGCAGCCCGAGGCCACCCCGGTGGGCCTGCACGTCGAATGTCCGGTCCGGTCGTGGCTTCGCCTGGGCGGGCACCGCGAGCCCGGTCGTCACCGTTGCGGCCACCAGGGCCGCGACGGCGGTACGGCGTACTGTGCGCACGCTGTCATCCCCTCCTGCCGGCGGGCATCTCCCACCGGTCGCGGGACAGCATGGACATCTCGGGCTGCGGGAAGACGGCCGGCGGGCGGCGTGCTGGTGAACCGCCGTGGACGACCTTCCGGTCACGCCGGGTTTGGTCGGCCGGTGGCAGGGCACGCAGTCAGTTCCACAGCTTCTGCGAGGTGATGGACGTGCGTGAGGACGACATGCGGCAGGATGCCGCCCGCGAGGCCGAGGATCGGATCGCCGGCGGCGTGTACGGCAAGGGCGCCCTCGACGAGGTGACTGTGCCCCGCACCGATGTGGAGAGTCAGATCCAGCGCGACGACCCGTTCGATCCAGCGAAGGAACGGATCGACCCGCAGGTGCTGCGTGACGGCGGCCCCGTCGGCGGGCAGGGCGCGGTGACCACCACCGGTGGCACCGCCGGGCCGGCGAGCGTACGCCGGGTGGCCCGACAGCCGGAGCGACACCCGGGCACCGTCGCGCCGACCACCACCGGTGATGCCACCACCGGTGGCCTCAGCACCCCGATGGGCGGCGGCACCAGCGACCAGTCCACGTCGGCGACCGGCCCCGCAAAGTCCATCAGGGACAAATCGAACGACTAACCCGCACCCGCCGCCCCCGCCGAGTGACAACTCGGTGGGGACGGCGGGTTTCGTGGTCAGCTCGCCGGGCGGAGGACGCCCAGGCGTTGGGTGGCGCGGGTCAGGGCTACGTACAGGTCGCTTCGTCCGCGGGGGGACTCGGCCACCATCCGGTCCGGGTCGACCACCAGCACCGAGTCGAACTCCAACCCCTTGGCCTGCGCGACTGTCAACACCACCACCCGGCTCTCCAGCTCCGGATGCTCGCCGACGGCGGCCTCCGGCAGGGCGGCGGTCACCGCCGCACCCAGCTCGCCCACCCGGCCGGCCGGCACGAGCACCCCGAGCCGCCCCTGGGTCAGCCCGGCCGCCTCCCGGGTGGCCTCGGCGACCAACTCCGCCGCCAACCGGCCGTCGGGCACCGTCCGGTCCCACGGCGGTACGCCGCTCTCCCGCACCGAGCGCGGCGGCCGCAGTGCCGGGTCGATCTCAGCCAGTACCTCGGCGGCGACCGCCATGATCTCGGCGGGAGTGCGGTAGCTGACCGTCAGCTCGGTGAGCCGCCACCGCTGCTCGACGTACGGGGCGAGGGCGTCCGCCCAGGACGGCGTGCCGCTCAGCGCGCCGGTCTGTGCCACGTCCCCGACGATCGTCATCGACCGGCTCGGGCAGCGGCGCATCAGCAGTCGCCAGGCCATCGGCGAGAGCTCCTGCGCCTCGTCCACGATCACGTGGCCGAACGCCCAGGTGCGGTCGGCGGCGGCCCGCTGCGCGGTGGTCAGCCGGTCGGCCTCCTCCTGCCGCTCCAGCAGCCGATCCGCGTCGATGAGGTCGGTCACGCCCAGGATCTCACCGCCCTCGGCCTCGTCCTCGACGTCGATCGAGCGGGAACCCCGGGCGATCTCCAGCACGCCCTCGGCGTACTCCCGTTCCATCATCCGGATGCGGTCCCGCCGGGCGGCGGCGGCGCGTTCGTCCTCGCCGAGCAGTTCGGCGGCCTCGTCCAGCAGCGGGACGTCGGCCGGCGTCCAGCCACCGGGCTCGCGGCGCAGCAGCGCCCGCTCGTCCTCGCTGAGCATCGGCGCGGCGGCGGCGATCCGGTCCGGGTCGGCGTACAGGTCGGCGAGCAGCCGCTGCGGGGTGAGCACCGGCCACAGGCGGTCCAGGGCGGCCTGGATCTCCGTCTCCTCGCGCAGCTCGCGGCGGATCTCGGCCCGGTCCGCCTCGTCGAGGAGGTTGTCCCCGCCGAGCGGGTCGGCGCCGATCCGCTCGGCCACCTCGTCGGCGAGCGCGTGCACGATCTCCACGTCGAACAACGCGCGGGCCAGGTTGTGTGGTCGTTCGGCGCGGCGGACCCGATCCCGGGCCGCCCGCACGATCTCCGGGTCGAGGGTCAGCGTCTCCCGCTCGACCTCGATCTCCAGCGGCTCGTCCGGCACCCACTGCCGGTCCCGGACGGCCAGCGCCAACACCTCCGCCAGCACCGCCCGGCCCTTGAGCGCCGCGGTTCCGGCCGGCTCGGTCCGTTGGGCGCTCACTCCGGGAAAGAGATCACCCTGGGTACGCAGCAGCACGCCGGTCTCGGCCAGCGTCGGCAGCACCTGGGAGATGTAGCGCAGGAAGGTCGCGTTCGGGCCGACCAGCAGCACGCCACGGCTGGAGAGTTCCCGGCGGTGCGTGTAGAGCAGGTACGCCGCCCGGTGCAGTGCGACAGCGGTCTTGCCGGTGCCGGGGCCGCCCTGGACCACCATCACACCCGGGAGTTCCGCGCGGATGACCTCGTCCTGCTCGGCCTGGATGGTCTCGACGATGTCGCGCATCCGGCCGGTACGGCCCGCGTTGAGCGCGGCGAGCAACGACGCCTCACCGGTCAGCTCCTCGTGGGCGCCGGGGGAGGCGGTGTCGATGTCGAGCACCTCGTCGTTGAGCCCGGTCACCTTGCGCTGTCGGGTACGCAGGTGCCGGCGACGGCGTACGCCCTGCGGGTTCGCGGCGGTGGCGAGGTAGAACGGGCGGGCGGCGGGTGCCCGCCAGTCCATCAGCAGCGGGTCGTAGTCACCACTGGTGTCGAAGATGCCGATCCGGCCGATGTAGCGGCGGGAGTCGTCGTCGCCGTCGAGACGGCCGAAGCAGAGCCCGTTCTCCACGGCGGAGAACTGTTCGACCTGATCGGCGTACATCGCTACCGAGCTGTCGCGCTGCGAGCGGTCCTGGAGGGTGCCGCCGGTGTTGTGCAGCTCGGCGGTGAGCCGGTGGGCGGCCTGCTCACGCAGTTGGTCCAGCCGGTTGTAGAGCATCGAGACGTACTCCTGCTCGCGACCGATCTCGTCGTCGAGCGGCAATTCGCCGGAACCGCCGGAGTGCCTTGACAAGCCGTCTCCCTAAAGATTAGAATCCTTTGCAGGAACGGCTTTTAGCCGTTCTTTTTTGTGCCTTCGAACTGTTGAAGATAGCGCGTTCCGCCGGTTCTCACCAAGCCCGGCGGTCCGGCGCGCCGGTGATCGCGAGGTGGCGGCGGATGATCCTGCGGACCGGGCAACGGGTGGTCTTCATCGGGGACAGCATCACCGATTGTGGTCGACGCGACGTCGCCGCGCCCTACGGCAGCGGATATGTGAGTCTCGTTCGCGCCCTGGTCGACGCCCGGCACCCCGAGTTGGAGCTGGAGTGGGTCAACCGGGGTGTGGGCGGCGACACGGTGCGCGACCTGGCCGCCCGCTGGGACGACGACGCCATCGCCGAGCACCCCGACTGGCTCGCGGTGCTGATCGGCATCAACGACATCTGGCGGCACTACGGTGACCGGCCGGATGAGGCCGTCGGCATCGAGGAGTACGAGCGCACCCTGCGCGACCTGCTCCGTCGGGCGGTCGACGCCACCGGCTGCCGACTGATCCTCGGTGACCCGTTCTTCATCGAGGCCGACCGGAGCGTCCCGCAACGCGCCGACACCGACCGGTACGCGGCGGTCGTGGCGGGGCTGGCCACCGAGTTCGACGCGGTGCACGTGCCCAACCAGGCGGCGTTCGACCGGGTGCTGGCGGTGAGTCCGGCGACGCGTTGGGCCGACGACCGGGTCCATCCGTACCTGCCCGGCCACGCGGTCCTCGCCGACGCGTACCTCAGCGCCCTCGGCGTCTCCTGACCTCGGTCTCACCCACAGCGAAGCGCCGGGCCGACCGTCAGGTCGACCCGGCGCGAACACTGCGGAGATCAGCCGCGCGCGGCCTGGTAGAGCCGCTCCGGCGTCACCGCTCCGGCGAGCACCCGGCCGTCGTCGGTGAGCAGCACGCTGAACAGCTTGCTGGTGAAGAGCCGACCGCTGCCCCAGTCGCCACTGACCGCCGGCAGCCCGCCGAGCAGCTTCGACATGTCCAGGTCCGGTGCGGTGCCGGCCGGGGGAGCGGCCGGCTTCGTGGCGGGCTTCCGGCCGACACCGGCCCCGTCGAGGCGGCCGACCAGCACTGTCGTCCAGCCGTCGCCCACCGCGCGGACCTGCGGGTCGCCCGCCGGCTCGACGTGACCGGGCTTGCCCGTCGGGCGCTCGGCCTTCTCCTCGTTGACTGTCACGCCGGGCGGCGGGTTGAAGCGGAACTGGTCGGCGTCCGGGCGGCGGTAGTCGACCTGGGTGAAGGCCACCTCGAACGCCGGCCGGTCGCTGCCCTTCGCGAGCACCTCGAAGCGCAGCGGCACGTGCTGCTTGGCGTCGATGGCGATCCGCAGCTGGTGCACCAGGGAGTCCTGGTCACGCGGCTGGAGCACCAACTCGTACGCGTCCCGGCCGGCGACGGTGGCCGACCGGCCCACGCTGACCTCGGTGCTCGGGTCGATCGCGCCCAACGCCAGGTCGGCGGCCTCCTGCGGGGTGGCCGGCAGGCTCGCTGCCGGTTCGGGGGCGGGCTTCCAGGCCCCGGCGTCGCCGCCCAGTGTGCGGTGGGTGGCGGTGTTGCTGCGGCTCTGCCACGTCCACAGGTCCCGGCCGTTGCGGATGATGTCCTGCTCGCCCAGCGTGTCCATCAGCGCGACCCGCTGCTGGTCCGGCCCGGAATACCAGACCCGCAGGGTGTGGGTGCCGGTCAGCAGGGTGGTCAGCTCGTTACCGGGAACCAGACCGACGAGTGGCGGCAGGCCGAGGTCGGCGCGTTGCACGACGGTCCCGGACAACCCCTCCAGCCGGGATGTCTGCAGGTCGACCAGGAGCTGAGCGGCGGTTCGGGGCGGCAGGCTCGGCTCGGCCTCGGCGGCGAACGTGCCGATCGCCGCGCCGCCGCCGATGACGGCGACGGCCGCGGTGGCCGGAACCAACCAGCGAAGGACGGGACGGCTTCTCAGGACGGACATGGTGGCACCTCCTGCGGCCATCTTGCCTCGTCCGTGCTGTGAGCGCGCTGAGGACACCGAACCGCGCCGATTGACCCGGGTGGCACCCTTGAGCTGTGCGGGTGCTGGTGGTGGAGGACGAGGCCCGGTTGGCGGCCGCCCTACAACGCGGTCTCCAGGCGGAGGGGTTCGCGGTGGACGTGGCGGCAACCGGCCCGGCGGGCCTGGACGCGGCCCGGCACGGCGGATACGACGCCATGATCCTCGACGTGATGCTGCCCGGCCTCTCCGGGTACGAGTTGGTCCGGCGGCTGCGCGCGGAGCAGCACTGGTTGCCGGTGCTGATGCTCTCCGCCAAGGACGGCGAGTACGACCAGGCCGACGGCCTCGACTGCGGCGCCGACGACTACCTGACCAAACCCTTCTCGTACGTGGTGCTGCTGGCCCGGCTGCGGGCGCTGCTGCGTCGGGGCACGCCGGAGCGCCCGACCGTGCTGGCGGTCGGTGACCTGCGGTTGGACCCGGCCCGCCGACGGGTGACCCGGGCGGACGCCGAGGTGGCGCTGACCGCGCGGGAGTTCGCGTTGCTGGACTACCTGATGCGCCGGCCGGGCCAGGTGATCTCCAAGGTCGAGTTGTTGGACCACGTCTGGGACGCGAGCCTGGAGACCGCGCCGAACGCCGTCGAGGTGTACGTCGGCTACCTGCGCCGCAAGCTCGGCCGGGACCGGCTGGAGACGGTCCGGGGCGCCGGCTACCGGCTGGCGACGTGACCGCCGACGGTCCGGCCGCCACCCGTCGGGGCAAGCCCGGCCGGATGCCGGTCCTCGGGCTACGCGGGCGGCTCATGGCGATCGGTGTGGTCGGTCTCACCATCGGGCTGGCCCTGGGCGGGGTGGTGCTGCTCGGCGCGCTCGGCTTCGTGCTCCAACGCACTGTCGACACCGAGGCGTTCCGCACCGCCGACGCGGTCGCCCTGCTCGCCGCCGAGGACGCGCTGCCCGACCCGCTGCCGGTGGCCGGCGGGCAGGTCCGCGTGCAGGTCGTCGACGGGCAGGGACGAATCCGGGCGGCCTCGATCGACGCCGACCGTCTGGTGCCGATGGTCCGCCCCGAGCGGCTGAACCGCGACGGTCGGCAGCGGCTCGAGGTGCCGGCCGAGCGGGTCGGGCTCGTCGGCCCGGTCCGGGTGGTCGCCGTACCCGCCGGCACCGCGGCCGACCCGCTCACCGTGCTGGTCGCCCGCTCGATGGCCGACGTGCGGCACAGCACCCATGTGGTCCGGACCATCCTGCTGGTGGCCTTCCCGTTGCTGGTGGCCGTGCTGGCCGGGGTGGCGTGGCGGGTGGTGGGCGCGACCCTGCGGCCGGTCGAGGCGTTACGTCGAGGCGCCGAGGAGATCACCGGGAGGGCCGGAGCCGGCCGGCTGCCGGTGCCGGCGTCGGCCGACGAGATCCACCGTCTGGCGGTCACCCTCAACGGCATGCTCGGCCGGCTGGAGTCCGCCCGCGTCCGGCAGCGAGCCTTCGTCTCCGACGCCGCGCACGAGTTGCGCAGCCCGTTGACCAACATCCGGACCGAGCTGGAGGTGGCCCAGCGCCTCGCCGACCGGACGGACTGGACGGCGGTGACCGCCAACCTGCTCGCCGACACCGACCGGCTGAGCCGCCTGGTCGACGATCTCCTGCTGCTGGCCCGCCTGGACGAGACTCCGCCGGCCCGGGGGACCGGCCCGGTGGAGCTGGGCGCGTTGCTGACCGAGGTCGCCGCCCGCTACCCGTCACCGCCGGTGCGGGTGACGCCGCCGGCGGGCCCGCTCTGGACGATCGGCACCGTCGAGGAGTTGCGTCGCGTGCTGGCCAACCTGGTCGACAACGCGGTACGCCACGCGCACGGCAGTGTCGTGCTCGCGGCGTCGACGGGGGCACCGACGGTGGGCTCTAGAGTCGGGCCTGGCGTCGGGGCGTACCACCTGGTGACGGTGACCGACGACGGCCCGGGGGTCGCGGTGGCGGACCGGGAGCGGGTCTTCGACCGGTTCACCCGGCTGGATGACGGACGGGCCCGCGACGACGGGGGAGCCGGCCTGGGGTTGGCCATCGTCCGGGAGTTGGTTCGACGCGCGGGCGGCAGCATCACCCTGACCGACGCGCCGGAGCAGCGAGGGCTACGGGTGTGCCTGCTGCTGCCGGCGTTGCCGGCCGAGGACCCCCCAAGATAGACGGGCCGTGACGGCGACCTCCCCCCACCGACCACCGATGCCCCCTTTGCTCTGCACCCGCGGACGCGACAGCTACCCAACGTGATGCTTGCCGGTGCGTGTCGAAGCGACGGCCACGACGTTTCAGCTGGTCAGCCGAGGTGGTGCGTATAGATAAGCAGAGCAAAGCCTGGGGGTGAGTGTGGGCGGGGGCGCCGGGTGTGACGGTTTGTCACGGCAGGTTCGTCAACGGGTAGGCCCACGCTGAGTGAGGTCTGCGGGGGTAGCGGCAAAGCGGTGGGGCGGGGCGTAGCGGGCAAGGGCAGTGGGTGGCGGGGCAGTGGCGGGCGGGGGCAAAGCTGGCGGAACAGCGGCTGGCGGGTCAGCGGCGGCGGGTGCAGACCTGCTTGGAACGGGCCACGGTGTCGGTGGACCAGGCGACGGCGACGGTGAAGCAGAAGTCGTTGGTGCGGTTGAGCGCGTAGATGACGAAGCTGGTGGTGCCGGCGGGCAGCGTCGCGAAGATGTTGTGGGCCTGCCCGGTGCGGCCG
>NZ_JAGPXY010000104.1 GCF_018070325.1 Micromonospora sp. H61 | reverse complement strand
CCTACCCGGACGCCTACGCCCAGTGGGAGCAGCAGGCCACCGACCTCGTCGCCCAGCACTGGAACAGCTGACCCACACCACAAGCACCCAGCACCCAGCACCCAGCACCCAGCACGGCAACACCACAGCACCACACCGACCACTGGCCGGCACCCCGCAACCCGGGGCGCCGGCCAGCGGCGTTTCTTTGCTCCGAGTGCGCAGATCTTGGACATTTCCCGTTCAGCGCGAACGGAATCTGTCCAAAATCTGCGGGGATACATCACCGCGTGCCGCGCGAGCCAACCGGCAGCGGTCAGAAGAGGACGGTGGCCAGGGTGCCGATCGGCTGGAATCCGCAGCGCTCGTAGACACGGCGGGCCGGGAGGTTGAAATCGTTGACGTACAGGCTGACGGTGGGGGCGACCCGCAGCAGCGCGTCGCGGACCACGGCTGCCATGGCGGCGGTGGCGATCCCCCGGCCTCGCCACTCCGGTGCCACCCAGACGCCCTGGATCTGCGCCGTCCGTTTGGTGACCACGGCCAACTCGGCCTTGAACACGACCTTGCCGTCGATGATGCGGGCGTACGCGCGACCGGTCCGGACCAGGTCGTTGACCCGCCGGCGGTAGCTGCGTCCGCCGTCCTCGGCCAGCGGGGAGACGCCGACCTCCTCGGTGTACATGGCAACCGCCGCCGGGAAGAGCCGGTCGACCTCGCCGGAGCGAACCTGGCGTACCTCCGGATCGGCCGGTACGGGTGGCAGCGTGTCGGTGACCAGCAGTGGCTGATTGGGGCGAACGTCTCGCGCTGGCCCCCACGTTCCGGAAAGGCGGTCCCACAGCCCGAGGACGGCATCGGCCCGGCCGACGATGGAGGAGCAGAGCCGCTCCTCGCCGGCGAGCAGGTCGGCGAAGGCAGCGACCGCTGCGTCACTGGCCAGCACCGGGGTCAGGTTGCCGCCGAGCCAGCAGAGTGACTCGAGGTTGCGGCGAGCCCCGTACCCCAGGATTCTGCCCTCGGCCCGCCACCAGGAGAGTCCGCGCGCGGCGATCCGCTCGGCGACCTGCGCGCCCGCGAACGGGTCATGGTCGAGCAGTCGCTCGACCGCGCGGCGCTCCGATTCCCCCAGTTGGCGTACCGGCACCGTCAGCACGACTATCAGCCTGCCAGATCGACCCCCCGCTCCGCCGGTCGAGTGGCGAGGCCGGCACCGGTTCTGCGGGCCCACTGATCGGCCGGGTCCGCCCGGCCCAGCGGACGACCGGGGGCACCAGGGCTCCGAGCAGGAGAAAAAGGGCACCGAGCACGAGCCAGCCAGGTACGCCCCAGCCGAGCGCGAGGGTGGTCACCACGACCGGTGCGAGCATCTTGCCCAGTTCGTAGCCCATGCCGTACGCCCCCTGGTACTGCCCCTGTGCGTCCGCTGGTGCCAGCCCGAAGGAGATCCCCCAGCCGGCGGCGGAGTGCCACAGCTCCCCGGTGACGTGCGCGAGCGCCCCGAGGCCGAGCAGGCCCACCGCGCCGGCGGTGGGCAGCGCGCCGCTGGCAGCGAAGAGTACGCAGGCCAGGGCGATGGCCACGCCCGCTCGGCGGGCGGCGCGGGCGGCCCCGGGCACTGTGGCGGCGGTATTCGCGGCGCGTACCTGAAGGAGCACGACCAGCACGGTGTTGACCAGCGTCAACGCGGAGATCATCCAGACGGGGGCCCGGGTGTGGCCGGCGATCCACAGCGGCAGGGCGATGGTGAGCAGGCTGAAGTGCATCGACATCAGCCCGTCGACCAGTGTGAAGGCGAGGAACGGGCGGTCCCGTAGGGCGACCAGCCGAGGGCCGTGCGTCGGGGCGGCGACCGGGGCGACGGCGGGCAGACGAAGGAAGACCACCGCTGCGGCCAGTGACGTCGCCGCCGAGGCCAGGATGAGCACGACGTACCCGGTTCGGGTGTCGGCGGCGATGGCGAAGCCGCCGAGGACGGCGCCGACGGAGATCCCGACGTTGGTGGTGGCTCGCAGGTAGGCGCGGGTGCGGACCCGCTGGTCGGCTGGGATCGCGCCGGCGATCAGTGCGCCGCGGGCACCTCGCTCGACCGCGTCGGCAAGCGCGGTGGCCGCTGCCACCAGCACGAACGTGGGGAACGACCGGACGGCGATCAGGCCGATGGTCAGGGTGCCAGCGACGAACAGCGCGCCGACCTGCACGCCGCGTGGGCCGACGCGGTCGGCCAGGTAACCGCTCGGGGCGCTGGCCAACACACCGACCAGGGCCGAGATGGTCAGCCCGATACCTACTTCGGTGGCCGACAGGCCGACCGACCGGGTGAGGAAGAGCGCGCTGGCGACGAGCCAGAGGCCCCGCCCGACGGTCTTGACCAGAGTGCCGAGGGTGAGGACCCGGGCCGGACCCGGCGGGGGAAGCAGGCGCATGACCGACACCTTAACAAGACGTACGTACGGTTTGGTAGATGGGGGTTGTCGGCGATGCATTGCCGATATATCGTTGATGCATCAGCGATAGTCCTAGGGAAGGAAAAACCCGATGAGGTTCCACCGACAGCACCACCCGATGCACGAGGCCCGGATGCGGGGGTTCGGCTTCCCGCCCGGTCCGCACGGTCATGGCCACGAGCACGGCGGCCCCTGGGGCGGCCGGGGCCGTGGACGGGGTCGGGGCCGACGCCCCAACGTCCGAGCGTCCGTGTTGGCCCTGCTCACCGAGCGGCCTATGCACGGCTACGAGATGATCCAGGAGATCGACTCCCGCACCGGCGGTGCGTGGCGGCCGAGCCCGGGCTCGATCTACCCCACCCTCCAGCTACTGGAGGACGAGGGCGTGATCGTCGCCAGCACCGAGGAGTCCGGTGGTGGGCGGAAGCGGTTCACTGTCACCGAGGCCGGTCAGGCGGAGGCCACCGAGGCCGCGCAGACCCCGCCGTGGGCGGACGTCGCCCAGGGCACTGTGAGCAGCTGGCACGACATCCGTGACTCTGGCGCACAGGCGATGAACGCGCTGCGCCAGGTGATGATGAACGGCACCGACGACCAGCGTGAGCGGGCCGCCCAGGTGCTCGACGAGACCCGGCGCAAGCTGTACGCGATCCTCGCCGAATCCGAGTGACGCCAGGCCGCACCACAACGCCAGGCCACCCCAACAGCGCACGATCAGCACGAACGCACAGCGGCCGCTCCCCGCACGGGGAGCGGCCGCTTTTTCCAGATGGAAGATCAGTGCACTGTGACGGTCGGGCCGGTGACCAGCCCGCGCAGCTCCTCGGGGAGTTCGGCGCCCATCTCGTCGGCGATCCGCAGCGCCTCTTCGATCAGGGTTTCGACGATCTGGGCCTCGGGCACCGTCTTGACGACCTGGCCCTTGACGAAGATCTGGCCCTTGCCGTTGCCGGAGGCGACACCGAGGTCGGCTTCCCGGGCCTCGCCCGGACCGTTCACCACGCAGCCCATGACGGCGACCCGCAGCGGCACCGGCAGCCCTTCCAGGCCGGCGGTGACCTCCTCGGCGAGCTTGTAGACGTCCACCTGGGCCCGCCCGCAGGACGGGCACGAGACGATCTCCAGGCCCCGCTCACGCAGACCGAGGGACTCCAGGATCTGGTTGCCGACCTTGATCTCCTCCACCGGCGGGGCGGACAGCGACACCCGGATCGTGTCGCCAATCCCCTCGGCCAGCAGCGCGCCGAACGCGACCGCCGACTTGATGGTGCCCTGGAAGGCTGGCCCGGCCTCGGTGACGCCGAGGTGCAGCGGGTAGTCGCACTGCTCGGCGAGCTGCCGGTACGCCCGGATCATCACGACCGGGTCGTTGTGCTTGACCGAGATCTTGATGTCGCGGAAGCCGTGCTCCTCGAACAGCGAGCACTCCCACAGCGCCGACTCGACAAGCGCTTCGGCGGTGGCCTTGCCGTACTTGCTCAGCAGGCGCTTGTCCAGTGACCCGGCGTTGACGCCGATCCGGATCGGCGTCCCCGCCGCCCCCGCGGCACGAGCGATCTCCTTGACCTTGTCGTCGAACTGCCGGATGTTGCCCGGGTTGACCCGGACCGCCGCGCAGCCGGCGTCGATCGCGGCGAAGACGTACTTGGGCTGGAAGTGGATGTCGGCGATCACCGGGATCTGTGACTTCTTGGCGATCGCGGGCAGCGCCTCGACGTCGTCCTGGGACGGCACCGCCACCCGGACGATCTGGCAGCCGGACGCGGTCAGCTCGGCGATCTGCTGAAGGGTCGCGTTGATGTCGGAGGTGAGGGTCGTGGTCATCGACTGCACGGACACCGGCGCACCACCACCGACCGGAACCGAACCGACCATGATCTGGCGGCTGGCCCGACGGGGAGCGAGCGGCGGGGGCGGCACGGCGGGCATACCGAGACTGATAGCTGTCACTTCAGGCACTCACCTTGAGAAGAGCGTGATGGGGTTGACGACGTCCGCGGCGATGGTCAGCAGCGTGAACGCGCCACCGATCAGGATCACCACGTACGTGAAGGGCATCAGTTTGAGGTAGTCCACCCGGCCGGGGTCGGCCCGGCCGATCCGCGCGTAGACCCAGGAGCGGGCCCGTTCGAACCAGGCGATGGCGATGTGGCCGCCGTCCACCGGGAGCAGCGGCAGCAGGTTGAACACGCCGATGAAGAAGTTCAGCGACACGAAGAGCATGAAGAAGACCAGCCAGGCGTTGTTCTCGACCGCCTCCCCGCCGAGTCGGCTTGCGCCGACCACGCTGATCGGGGTGTCGACGTCGCGCTCGCCGCCGGTGAGGGCGGTCCACAGGGCGGGGACCTTCTGCGGGAGGCGCTGGAGCGCCTGGGCGGTGCCGACGGCCAGTTGACCGGTGAAGTCGGCGGTGGCGCCGAAGGCGCCGACCGGGCCGTACGTCACACGGGTTGGGGTGCTGGGGACGAGCCCGACGCCGAGCGCGGCCACCGGCGCGGCGGCACCTGTCGGGTTGTCCAGCGGCGGACGCTGGGTCTGCGCGAGCACCGTGCTGGTGGTGCCCGGCTGCCCGTCGCGGACGTACGCGATCTGCGCGTTGTCGCCCGGCTTGAGCCCGCGCAGCGTGGTGAGCAGGTCGCCGTAGGAGTTGATCGGGGTGCCGTTGACCGAGGTGATCCGGTCGCCGTTGCGCAGTTGCGCCTGGGCTGCCGGGCTGGCCGCGTCGGCGGGGGTGCACGCCCGCACCGCGTTCTCCGGAACCACGCACTCACTGAGCTGGATGACGGCGGGCTCCTGGCGGGCCTGCGCGTCGGTGGTCGGGAAGTCGGGGTTGGGCAGGCCGGCGGAGACGGCGAGGATCCAGATGGTGACCAGAGCGAGCGCGAAGTGCGTGATCGACCCGGCGGCCATCACGATCGTCCGCTTCCAGACCGGGTAGCGCCACATCACCCGCGACTCGTCGCCCGGCTCGACGTCGTCGTCCTGCGGCGTCATCCCGACGATCTTGCAGAAGCCACCGAGGGGGATGCCCTTGAGGCCGTACTCCGTCTCACCCCGCCGGAACGACCAGATGGTGGGGCCGAAACCGACGAAGTACTTCGTGACCTTCATCCCGAACGCCTTGGCGGTCAGCAGGTGACCCGCCTCGTGCAGGCTCACCGAGATGAGAATGGCCAGGGCGAAGAGGACCACCCCGAGCAGGTACGACATCAAGCTCCTTCCACCGAACCCGCGATGATCTCCTGCGCGTGCGCGCGTGCCCACGACTCGGCCGCGAGCACGTCCTCGACGGTACCTGGTTCGTCGAAGTCCGGAGCCTCCTCCAACACGCGTTCGAGGGTGTCGACGATGCCGAGGAACGGCAGCCGGCCCGCCACGAACGCGGCCACGCACTCCTCGTTCGCCGCGTTGTAGATCGCCGGCCGGCAGCGCCCGGTCTCCCCGGCGGCCTTGGCCAGGGCGACGGCCGGGAACGCCTCGTCGTCGAGCGGCGCGAACTCCCAGGTGTGCGCGGCCGTCCAGTCGACGGCGGTGGCCGCCTCCGGCACCCGGTCGGGCCAGCCGATGCCGAGCGCGATCGGCAGCCGCATGTCCGGTGGGCTGGCCTGGGCGATCGTCGACCCGTCGACGAACTCGACCATCGAGTGGATCACCGACTGCGGGTGCACCATCACTGTGATGTCGGCGTAGGGCACGTCGAACAGCTCGTGCGCCTCGATCACCTCCAGCGCCTTGTTGACCATGGTGGCTGAGTTGATCGTGACGACCGGCCCCATGTTCCAGGTCGGGTGTGCGAGCGCCTGCTCGGGTGTGACCTGCGTCAACTCGTCGCGCCGTCGGCCCCGGAACGGGCCGCCGCTGGCCGTGACGATCAGCCGACGCACCTCACCGCGCGAACCGGAGCGCAGGCACTGGGCCAGCGCCGAGTGCTCCGAGTCGACCGGGACGATCTGCCCCGGCCGCGTCACCGCGGCCCTGACCAGCGGGCCGCCGGCAACGAGGGACTCCTTGTTGGCCAACGCGAGAGTACGACCACCGCGCAGCGCGGCCAGCGTAGGAGCGAGGCCCAGCGAGCCGACCACCCCGTTGAGCACGATGTCGCACGGCCACTGGGCCAGCTCGGTCATGGCATCGGGCCCGGCCACGATCTTGGGAAGCTTGAAGTCACCGGTGGCCCATCCGCGCCGGCTCGCCTCGGCGTAGAACGCGAGTTGCAGGTCCTGCGCGGCGGACGCCTTGGCCACTCCGACCGCCTCGACGCCCAGTTCGAGGGCCTGCGCGGCGAGCAGCTCGACGTTGCCGCCACCGGCGCCCACGGCGACCACTCGGAACCGGTCCGGGTTGCGCCGGACGATGTCGATGGCCTGGGTGCCGATCGAGCCGGTGGACCCGAGCAGAACGAGGTCGCGGGGGGAAGTCACCCGGCCATTCTTCCCCACCCCCGCTGCACGTCTGCTGGGAGCCTCAGCCCTCCCCCTCCGACGCTTCCGCCTCGTCCAGCAACTCGGCCGGGTCGATCGAGAAATCGAACGGCTCGCGCATCGCGAAGGTGCTCCCTGCCGCAGCGGCGGCCAACGGGCGGTACTCCCCGTCGACCAGCTCCAACAGCGCCATGGTCGGCACCCGGTTGCGCAGGTCCACCCGGAGGAAGAACGGCACCCCGACGGCGGCGTACTCCCTGGGCCTGTCGATCACGTCCTTACGCCGATTTCCGGGAGACACGATCTCCCCCAACAACACCGCCTGCCCGATGCTCATCGCCGTTCGCCCGCCGCCGGGGACCTTCAGCACGGCGATGTCCGGAATGAACAGGTCGTCATCCGAGACGACGTTCACCTCGTGATAGAGCCACAGCCGTGCCCGGCGGGCGGCCTGCTTCAGCAGGTAGCCGAGTTCCCGTTGAACCGTCCGCCGATCGAGGTCGGAACCCGGCGTGATCACGACACAGCCGCGCAGCACCTCCACCCGTGGACCGCTGTTCTCGGGCAGAAGGTCAAGCGCGGCGCCCGCCGTCCACGCATCGCTGCGGCGGCCCAACACTTCAAACGACTTCGCGGGCACGTCGCAACAATGGCAGGGCCCGGCTCATGGCCAACGGACATGGGGTGTGGCTTCGTGGCGCTGACGTTGGCGTTCCGCTCAAGCAGGGCGAAATGCAGGATGACTTTCTCCGGAGTCGCCTGCACCGAGATGGCGCGCATGGTGACGGGGATCAGGCCGAGTGCAGCCTGCACCGTGTCGAGCACGAGCGTTGACGCGCGCCAGGCGAGACTGCATCGCTGCACACCGCCCTCCATCGGCTGAAAACCGCAACGGCCCTTGGCAGGCTGTTCCGTCAGGCTTCGCCGGTGAAACGGCCAGCGGCCTGGACGAAGGCGGTCCAGACCGAGGGAGTGAAGGTCAGCACCGGCCCTTGCCGGTCCTTGCTGTCGCGCACGCCGACCGTCTCGGCGAACCCGGCCACCTCGACGCAGTTGCCGTCGCCGCCGGACCGGGTCGACTTGCGCCAGACTCCGTCACGCACCATCGGTCATCTCCTTCGCTATCGCCGCAACCAGCTCGCGGGACTCGATCGGGCTCAGCGCCCGTTCCCCGAGTGAGCGCCATACGGTCTCGTAGACCTCGATTTCGTGGGCCTTGTCAAGGTAGACCGCGCCGCAGGGACCGTCCATGTAGATCGTGGTTGGCTCCGGCTCCCGCACGTCAGTCGGGAAGTCGAGCATGGTGAAGGTGCCAGACGATGCCCAACGGAACAGCCCGGCAGCCAGCGGTAGCACCCGCAGGCTGATGTTGTGCCGCTCGCTCGTCACCACCAGGGCATCCAGTTGCCGGACCATCGCCGCTCGGTCGCGCAGCGGCCGACGCAGCACGGATTCGTTCAGGATCACGTCGAGATGCGGGGCTCGGGGCACCGCGCGGGCCAGCAACCGCTGCCGACGCAGCCGGATGTCCACCCGAGCCTTGCGCTCCGCCTCGCCGAGCTGCGGGTGGTCGGTGGCGATCACCTCGGTCATGCACTCGACCGTCTGCAGCAGACCGGGTACCAGGTTCGCTTCGTAGTGGCGGATACGGGTGGCGGCGGCTTCCAGGCCGACGTACAGCTTGAACCAGTCCTTTATCGCTTCGCCGTAGCTGTGCCACCAGCCGTGCGCCTTGGTCTCGCGGGCCAGCGCCCGCATCGTCTCGATCGTCTCCGGGGACGCGCCGTAGACGCGGCACATGGCCGCCACGTCGTTCGGGTGCATGGGGACCTGACCGGTTTCGTAGCGCCAGATCCGGGGTGCCGACCATTCCAATTCCTTGGCCGCCGCGGTAACCGTCACATAGGCATTTTCGCGAAGCTCTCTCAGGTATCTGCCGAGCTGCCTCCGTGGGACTGTGCTGCCGGAGTCGTCCACGTCATCTCCCTGGCTGTCGTCGCGTAAGACACCTCGCCCCTTGGTCCGCATTCTGCCGTGAAAGATTGCGTTGGGCCAGCAGTGAAACGACCATCGTGGA
Source organism: Micromonospora sp. H61 (assembly GCF_018070325.1). Classification (GTDB taxonomy): domain Bacteria; phylum Actinomycetota; class Actinomycetes; order Mycobacteriales; family Micromonosporaceae; genus Micromonospora; species Micromonospora salmantinae. Next base: position 6,529 of record NZ_JAGPXY010000104.1, on the reverse strand, counting down.
AAGGCACAACAACTCGGAGCGGTCACTCTCGTGAGCGGTATACCTCAGAGTCATATTTATACCTACGAGGTATACCGCTCATCGAGAGGTCGCCGCCCGGACGGGAGGACCATGGACCCCATCGATGACCTACCGCTGCCGCCCTACCTGACCACGGAGGACGTCGTGTTCGCGCTGAGGGCGGTCACCGTGCACGCCCCCGAGCGGCCCGACGGTGAGCGTTGCCGCAAGGACCAGGCAACACACCCGTGCCGGCTGCACCGCTGGGGCCGTCGCGTCCTGGAGCGGCGCGGCCTGACCGACGAGCAGGTACAGATGTTGATCGCTGGAGGATCGGTGGCATTGCGATGAGCCGCCGCGTCCGGGGAGCACCCGACAACCGGGGGCCGCGATGACCGCGCCGCGGTGGATCATCCACCTGCCGACCACGCTGACCAGCCTCGACGAGGTCACCGCCCTGGCCGTGGCGCTGCGCGACTCGCTCGGCCATCTCAGCACCATCGACTTCGGCGAGACGACGCTCAGCGAGGAGGACGCGCAGTTCCTGCGTACCCGAGTGTTTTGTGACACCAACCTCGACGGTGCCGGTCGCTGCCGGCGACCCGACGCCCACGACGGACCCTGCGCGGCAGTGCCCAACACGGAAGTCGGGGTGTCCTCGACATCCGGACACCCCGACTTCACTCAAACCGTGTTGATCAGGGAGTGATGACGAACTGCGAGCCCGGCTGGATGACGATGTTGCCGTCGGCCGAGTTGGTGATTGTCACGTTGGTCAGGTTGGCGTTGCCGCGCGCGCCGCTCATCGCGAGGATGCCGGCACCGTTGACGGACCTGTCGATCCGCACGTTGGTGATCGCGAGGTTCGGTATGTTGCCGCCACCGTTCTTGAACTGGATGCCGTCGTACGTGGAGTCGATGATGTCGGTGTCCCGGATCGTGACCCCGACGATGTCCCTGGTGGCCGGGAAGATCGTGATGGCACCGAACTCCTGGTCCTCGTTCCAGAAGGCGCCGCCGGTGCGGTAGAGCCCGTTGTTGGCGATCAGCGTCGTGCCGGAGAACGGCAGCGGGTCGTGGTCGGTCGCCAGCATGATGCCCGGGTAGTTGGCGGTGTCGTAGATCAGGTTGTTCTCGATCGAGTTGTCGTAGCCGCCGTAGATGGCGATGCCGTTGGCCCGCCAGGGCAACTGGATGGTGTTGTTGACGAAGTGGTTGTCGTGGGCGATGTCGACGTTGCGGTCCTTGACGTACGGGTTGGCCCAGACGGCGAGCGCGTCGTCACCGGTGGTGCGGAAGGACGAGTTGAACACCCGCGAGTTGCGCGTGCCGTTGCTGAAGTTGATGCCGTCGGCGTACGTGTTGCGGATCCGCATCCCGGTGAACTCCAGCCCGTCGGCCGGCCCCCACAGGTCGGGGATGTTGTCGTAGTCGCGACCCACCCAGGCGCCCACGTTGGCGTGCTCGATCCAGACGTTGCTGATCTTCGTGCCGGCGCCGAAGCGACCGTTCAGACCGACGCCACCCTCGGCGTTGCCGTCACCGCCGCGGATCCGACCCGAGCCGAAGATGGCGATGTCGGAGATCTGGGTGTTCTTGTCGATGTCGAAGCCGAAGTTGCCCTCGTGCGGGTGGTTGATGCCGCCCACCACGTTCTGCGGCTCGGTCAGTGTGTAGAGCTGCGAGTGCCACATCCCGGCGCCCCGGATCGTGACGTTGCTGATGCCGACCTGGTTGTGCATGCCCCGGTTCAGCGGGTCGTCGGTCAGGATCTTCTGCTCCTGCCGCCACTGCCCGGCGGGGATCCAGACGCAGCTGATGACCCCGTTCTGGTCGTCGGTCACCGCCCGCTGGATGGCGGCGGTGTCGTCGAGCCCGTCGTTCGGGACCGCACCGTACGAGGTGATCGAGGTGCAGCCGGCCGGCTGGCTCGCCGCCGGCGCCACCTGCTCCAGATCGATCATGTCGATGACGTAGAAGGAGGCGCTGTCACCCGAGTCGCGCTGCAACTTGAACCGGGTGCCGGCCGGGTACGACTGCGCCAACAGCGCGTTCGACTCGTCGAAGAGCCGCCGGGCGTCGGCCTGCGGGGTGTTGGTCAGCGCCTCCGGCCCGTCGGTGTTGCCGTAGAGCCAGCTGTGCTTCGACGACAACGTCAGCTTCCGGGAGAAGACGTCGTTGACGTAGAGGCTGATGGTCGCCTCGATGCCGCCACCACCCGGAGCGTCCGGGATGGAGTTACGCACCACGATCGAGTTGGCCTGGTTGGCCGAGGTGAACTCGACGAACTGGCCGGTGCTGGTGAGGCGTACCGACTTGCGACCCGAGGACTCGCTGGCGAAGTTGGTGTGCCCGAAGGTCCGCAGCGGGTCGGCCTCCAGCAGCGTGCCCTGGTAACGGCCGGCCTCCGCCTCGTACGAGACGTACGGGCCGGCTGCTCCACGACCGACCACTATCGACTGGCTGAACGCGTTGTTGGTCTCGTTGGTCTCGGTGACCACGTTCGTGGCGTCGGCGGTGGCGGTGATGGTGGCGCCGCCGCTGGTGGCGGTCCAGCTACCGCTGACGGCCACGGTGACCGTCGCGCCGGCGGCGATGGAGGCGGTGTTGGTGTTGAGCGTGGTGCTGCCCGCCACCAGCCGGGTGACGGTGGTCGCCCCGGTCGCGGTGGTGCCCCGGTTGCGAACGGTCACGGTGAAGGTGACGGACGCCCCGACGGCCGGGTTCGGCGGGTTCGAGGCGATGCTGAGCACCTGGACGTCGGGGCCCGGGGCCTGCGCCACCACCAGCGGCGACGCCGCGGTGCGGCTGTTGTTGCCGTTGTTCTGCTCGACGATCGTGTTCGCCGGGTCGACCACCGCCGAGACGGCGTAGCTGCCCATCGGCCGCGTACCGGCGTTGAACGACACGGTGGTCGAGGCGCCCGCGGCGAGCGTGCCCACCGAGGCGCTGCCGACGACCGCGCCGGCCAGGCTGAAGTTCACTGTGGTCGCGCCGGCGGCGGCCGACCCGACGTTCTGCACCACTGCCGAGAGGGTGACCGGGGAGACCTCGCTGGGCGACGTGGGCGACCAGGTCACCGAGCTGACGACCAGGTCCGGGTTGGGCGCCGGGGTGCCGCACACCTCAAGCTCGGCCACCTGGCCGGACGGGGCACCGGTGTTGCCGGTGAACCGCAACTGCACGTCAGCGGTGGTCGTGCTGACCGGGATGGTCACCAGGTTGGTGCCCTGGGCGAACTGGTAGGTCGCCGCCGACACCAGACTGGTGTACGCGGACGACGCCTGGTCGCGGCCGAGGACCTGGATGGTCTGGGTACGGGTGCCCCAGGCCGGGTCCGGGTTGAGCTTCACCGTGACACCGGAGATGGAGTGGTTCGCGCCCAGCGCCACTGTCAGGTTCTGCGGGTAGCTCGCCGCACCCTCCCAGTAGGTGGTGAGCTGCCCGTCGTTCGCCTTGTCCGGGGTGAAGCTGAAGGTGGAGCCGCTCGCCGTCATGCTCTTGCCCGCCGCCACGTTGGTGCAGGCGGGCGGGTTGCTGCCGGTCCGGGTGACGGTGTTGCTGTTTCCGGAGAGGTTGCCGGCGCCGTCGCGGGCCCGGACGTGGTACGACACGGTCGCCGTCGCCGGTTGGGTGTCCTGGTAGGTGAGGACGGTGCCCAGCGTGGCGATCAGGCTGCCGCCCCGGTAGACGTTGTAGCCGGCGAGCCCGCTGCCACCGGAGTCGGTGGAGGCCCCCCAGTTGAGCGTGATCGTGCTGCCCGACGTGCTGTGCGACAGCGTCCCCGGGACGCTCGGCGCTGTGGTGTCACCGCTGCCGGTACGGGTCACAGTGTTGCTGTTGCCGGAGATGTTGCCGGCGACGTCACGCGCCCGGACGTGGTACGACACGGTCGCCGTGGCCGGCTGGGTGTCGTTGAAGGTGGTCACGTTGCCGATGGACTGGAGGAACGCGCCGTTGCGGTAGACGTCGTAGCCGGCGATGCCGCTGCCGCCCGCGTTGTCTGTCGACGCGACCCAGTTGAGGCTGATGGTGGTGCCCGACTGGGTGTACGAGAGGTTGCCGGGGACGCTCGGCGCCGTGGTGTCGGGGGTGGTGCCGCCGCTGCCGTACACCTCCAGCTCGGAGAGTTGCCCGGCCGGCCAGCCGCTGTTGGCGGTGATGGTGATCCGGACGTAGCGCGTGGAGGTCGAGCTGAAGTTGATCGTGGCGGTGCTGCCGCTCGCCGGGTTGAAGGTGTACGTCTGCGACCCGACCAGGTCGGTGAAGGACGAACCGTTGGTGCTGCCCCGCACGCTCAGCGTCTGCGTCCGGGTCCCCCAACCGGAGGTCGGCAGCTTCAGCACTACCTGGTTGACGCTCTGCGATGAGCCGAGATCGACCTGCACCCACTGCGGGAACGCGTTGTTGACGCTCTCCCAGTAGCTGCCCGCGTTGCCGTCGACGACCTTCGACGAGTCGTAGACGTCGGCGTGGCCGCTCTCCTGGGTGGGACGGCCCTGGGCGAGGTTGGTGGCCGCCGGGGCGAAGCTGGTGCTCGGTGCGGCCGCCGGATCGGCCGGGCGGACGGCGGCGGCCGGGTTCGCGAGGGCTGTCGCCCCGGCCGTCGCGATCAGCGCGGCGGCGGCCGTGGCCGCCACCATCCTGAACAGATTCGTTCGTCTCATCACTGTCCTTGTCGTCGGGGGACGGTTGCCGCGGTGGCTGGACCACGGGGGTGGGGGTGCGGCGGTGCAGCGCCGGCCGACGCGAGAGGGCCGGTGTCGAGAGAGACGGGGTGGTACGGGCGGCGCGGGGGCGCCGCCCGTCCTGCAAAACACCAGATGGGTACGACCATCAACGGGCCTCCCCAGGAGGCCCGTTGAATCTTCCGAGAGCATGCACAGAACCGTGCATGTCTTTGTCTAAATCTTGCGTTACTTTGACCCAAAGGTTACTGACGTGCTACGGGAGCGTCAACACTTCGACCACCGTGACTATTGACGGACTTGTCTGCCCTGAGGGCCGCCGCCCGCGCTGACCTGCCCACGAATTCGGGGAAGGTGCCGCCTCCTGACTACTGGAGGCCACACCTTCCCCGAAGTTGCGCGGATCTTGCGTCAGGTCGTACGGGAACGATCAGGCATCTGGTGCCGTCAGCACGAAGGTCTCCACCAGCTCCCCGCCGTACCAGTCCGTGCGCTGACCGACATGGCTCATGCCCAGCCTCCGAGCGACAGCCATCGACGGCTCGTTGCTCGGCGACACGACCGCGTAGATCTCCCGGGTACCGGCGGCGAACTCCCGGGCCACCGCCGCGCGCGCCGCCTCGGTGGCGTAGCCGTGACCCCACGCGTCCGGGTGCAGGTGCCAGCCCACCTCGATGTCGTCGGTCCGGCGCGACTCGTCGCGCCCCGGCAGCGGCTTGAGCAACAGAGTGCCCACCACCTGACCCGTCTCGCGTACCTCGATCGCCCAGGTGCCGTACCGGCCGCCGTCGGCGGCGTGCCGCTCCTGCCAGATCCCCAGCCGCTCGGCGGCCTGGGCCGGGTTGGTCATCGGCAGACCCGACGCCACGCCCAGATATCGGCTGATCTCGGGACGCGAGTAGATGTCGTAGATCCGGACCAGATCGGCCGGATCGTCGGTCCAATCGCGCAGGATCAGGCGTTCGGTGGTGAGAACAGTCATGACCGGCGATCTTAAGGAGTGACGGCCGCGACGACAGGGAAGGAGGACCCGATGGGCAACGGATGGCAGCGCGCGAAACGGATCACCAGTGCCGCGTTCCGTCCGGTGCGCGGACGGGACCTGTCGCTGCACGCCGCCGCCATCACCTTCTACGGGGCGATCGCCGTGGTGCCGGTCGCCCTGCTGGCGATCTGGCTCACCGCACTGGTGGCCGGGGCCGACCGGGTACGCCGGCTCACCTCGTACGCCGTGGAGGCCCTGCCCACCGCGATCGGCGCGCCCCGGGCGGTGGAGGCGCTGGTCGACGCCGGGGTGGGGTTGACCCCGCTGCTGGCGCTGGCCTCCCTGCTGCCCGCCTCCCTGTACGGCGAGGGCCTGCGCCGGGCGTTCGTCTCGGTGGCCGCGCCCCGCTCCGACGAGCACCTGGTCGGCTGGCGGGGCCGGCTCCTGCTGCTGCCGCTGCTCGCGCCGGCGCCCGCGCTGCTGCTGTCGATCCTGCTGGCGCTCCCACTCACCACCCGCCTCGTACGCCAGGGCGGTTGGCTCGGCGTGCTCGGCGTGGTGCTGTCGTTCCTGGCGGTCTGGCTGGTGCTCACGCCGGTGCTGGTGTGGGTGTTCCGGGTCGTCGGACCGGCCTCACCGGACTGGCTCTGCACCCTCGGGGTCGGGTCGTTCACCGCGGCGAACCTGTCCGGATTCCTGCACGGCTTCGTGCTCTTCGCCTCGCTCCCGCTGGACCTGGGAGTGCCCTTCGGCGGCTTCGACGAGATCGGCGCCGGCGTGGCCGTCCTCCTCTGGCTCTATCTGTTCCACGTGATCGTCCTCGCCGGCTACTCCGCCACCCTGGCCCTCTCGAACT
>NZ_JAGPXY010000103.1 GCF_018070325.1 Micromonospora sp. H61 | reverse complement strand
ACGCCGACACCAAGCAGACCGACACCCTGCGCGCCGACATCGTCCGCACCGTCGACGACGGCCGCGCCGTGGTCGCCAACATCGCCGGCACCAGCACCGACACCGACGGCGTCACCCACTCCTACGAAGGCGGGCACTACATCAGCGTCGTCGGCTACCGCGACAACGGCAACACCGTCAAGATCGCCGACTCCGCCGATGCGAACACCGCCTCCTACTGGATCAGCGTGGAGCACCTCGCGGACTGGATCGCCACCCGCGGCTACGCCACCAGCTGACCCCCCGCACCACACACACCCAGCACACACCGAAGGGCCGGACCCCCACCAGGGTCCGGCCCTTCGGCATGCCCGGGCCACTAGCCCCGCCGGCCGAGCACGGGCAGCACGGGCAGCGCGACGAGCCAAGTCCACGCGCCCGCCGTCAGGCGCGAACGAAGTCGACGGGCATCCGAGCCGACCGAGCCATTCACCCCGGCAAGCCGCCCACCGGACCGAGCCGCGCCGACCCACAGCGGGCCACCCCACAGCGGGCAACCCCAGCCACTCACCCCGGCACGCCGCCCACCGGACCAAGCCGCGCCTACCCACAGCGGGCAACCCCACAGCGGGCAACCCCACTGACCGCGCCCACGGGTCCTTTGGAGCTGATGCCGTAGACGAATCAGAGGCAGGGCCGCCCGCCCGAGCCGAACTGGTGATTCGTTCACGACATCAGCTCGATAGGGCGCCGAACTCATCTGCCCAGCCCGCACGGAGTGGCGAGGAAGACCAAGTGCCACGACCCGAGGGCTCGAGGGTGACCGGCGCGCCGGCACGACTCCGCGGCGAGCCTGCGTTCCGGAGGGATGGTCGCGGGGCACCTCCGGCCGACCGGCCAAGGGCTCAGCCGCCGGAGTCGTCCATCTCGGCGCCCTCGGGGACCGTGTCGTCGTCTCGACTGGCCAGCCAGCCCTCGGGCAGGAAGACCTTGCCGGGCGAGTTGGTACGCCCGCGCGGCTGACCCAGGGCGGTGACCGGGAACGGCTCGGCCGGGTCGAGCTTGCCGAGCAGGTCGTCGAGCTGCGCCAAGCTTTCGATCATCGCCAGCGAGCGCCGCAGCTCACCGCCGACCGGGAAGCCCTTGAGGTACCAGGCGACGTGCTTGCGGAAGTCGGTGCAGCCGTCCCGTTCACCTCGGGCCGGGTTGCGGGCACCGGCCGTGAACTGGTCGACAAGCAGCTCGGCGTGCCGGCGCATGGTCACCGCCACCTCGCCGAGGGTGGGCAGCCGCCGCTCCGGCCGACCGTTGAAGGCGGCCTCCAGGTCGGCGAAGAGCCACGGTCGGCCCAGACAGCCGCGCCCGATGACCACGCCGTCCACGCCGGTGTGGGCCACCATGCGCAGCGCGTCGTCGGCTTCCCAGATATCGCCGTTGCCGAGCACCGGCACGTCGAGGGCCTGCTTCAGGGTGGCGATCGCGTCCCAGTCGGCGGTGCCCGAGTAGCGCTGCGACGCCGTGCGCCCGTGCAGGGCCACCGCTGCCACGCCGGCTTCCTGGGCGGCGAGCCCGGCTTCGACGTACGTCAGGTGGTCGTCGTCGATGCCCTTGCGCATCTTGACAGTGACCGGCACGCCGGACGGTGACGCGGCAGCCACCGCGGCCCGCACGAGTCGTGCGAAGAGCCGGCGCCGCCACGGTAGCGCCGCGCCGCCCCCACGTCGGGTGACCTTGGGGACCGGGCAGCCGAAGTTGAGGTCGATGTGATCGGCCAGGTTGCGCTCGACGACGATCCGCACGGCGGCGGCGGTGATCTCCGGATCGGTGCCGTAGAGCTGGAGACTGCGGGGCTTCTCGTCGTCGCCGAACGCGATCATGCGCAGCGTCTTCGGGTTGCGCTCGACCAGCGCCCGGGTGGTGATCATCTCGCAGACGTAGATGCCGCCACCCTGCTCGCGACAGAGCCGACGGAACCCGATGTTGGTGATCCCGGCCATCGGCGCGAGCACCACCGGCGGCCACACCTGGTGCTGGCCGAGAGTCAGCGGGCGCAGCGCGGGCACGGTCGAGGCAGTCACCGGACAAGTGTACGGGGCCCCGACCGGCGCTTATCGCGTCGGCCGAGGCCCCGTGCGCAGAGTCTCAGCAGCCGGGGAGACGCTCGATCAGGTAGCGCTCGACCTGGTCCAGGGAGACGCGCTCCTGGGCCATGGTGTCCCGGTTGCGCACCGTCACCGCGTTGTCGTCCAGGGTGTCGAAGTCGACGGTCACACAGAACGGGGTGCCGATCTCGTCCTGCCGGCGGTAGCGACGCCCGATCGCCTGCGAGTCGTCGAACTCCACCACCCAGCGCTTGCGCAGCAGGGTCGCGAGGTCCTTGGCCTTGGGCGACAGCGCCTCGTTGCGGGACAGCGGCAGCACCGCCACCTTGACCGGGGCGAGCCTCGGGTCGAACCGCATCACTGTGCGCTTGTCCACGCCGCCCTTGGTGTTCGGCGCCTCGTCCTCGTCGTACGCCTCCAACAGGAAGGCCAGCACCGCGCGGGTCAGACCCGCGGCCGGCTCGATGACGTACGGCATCCAGCGCTCACTCTTGCTCTGGTCGAAGTACGACAGGTCGACGCCGGAGTGCTTGCTGTGCGTGGAGAGGTCGAAGTCGGTGCGGTTGGCGACACCCTCCAGCTCGGCGAACTCGGTGCCACCGAACTGGAAGCGGTACTCGATGTCCACCGTCCGCTTCGAGTAGTGCGACAGCTTCTCCTTGGGGTGCTCGAACAGACGCAGATTGTCCGCCGAGAGGCCAAGGTCGAGGTACCAGTTCCAGCGCTCCTGGAGCCAGTACTCGTGCCACTGCTCGTCGGTGCCCGGCTCGACGAAGAACTCCATCTCCATCTGCTCGAACTCGCGGGTCCGGAAGATGAAGTTGCCCGGGGTGATCTCGTTGCGGAACGACTTGCCGGTCTGCGCGATGCCGAACGGGGGCTTCTTGCGGGCGACCGTCTCGACGTTCTTGTAGTTGACGAAGATGCCCTGCGCGGTCTCCGGGCGCAGGTAGTGCAGCCCTTCGTCGCTCTCCACCGGACCCAGGTAGGTCTTCATCAGGCCGTTGAACATCTTCGGCTCGGTGAAGGTGCCCTTGTTGCCGCAGTTGGGGCAGTTCAGCTCGGCCAGTGAGGTGAGCGGCTTGCCGTGCTTCTCGGCGTACGCCTCTTCCAGATGGTCCGCCCGGAACCGCTTGTGGCAGAACTGGCACTCGGTGAGCGGGTCGACGAACTCGGCGATGTGGCCGGACGCCTCCCACACCTTGCGGGACAGGATCACCGCGGAGTCCAGGCCGACGACGTCGTCGCGCTGCTGGACCATTGTCTTCCACCACTGCCGGCGGACGTTCTCCTTGAGTTCCACGCCGAGCGGACCGTAGTCCCACGCCGATCGGGTGCCTCCGTAGATCTCACTGGAGGGGAAGACGAAGCCTCGGCGCTTGGCGAGGCTGACGACGGCATCGATACGGTCGGCTGGCATGTTTCCTCCTACGCCGGCTGGCGGTCGGCGGGGGCGAGATGTGGATGGAACGGTCGGTTCGGGACAACGGTACGACCACCGTCCCCCCGAGCCCAGCAGAATACCGGGGACGGGTCAGCTGACCTCGCAGACCTCCACGCCGCCGCTCTGCCCGTCCTGGCCGAGGCTGACCTGTTGCCGCTCCCGGTCGCCACCGTCGAGGGTCACGTCGACCGGCACGGTCAGGTAGGTGGTGTCCACCTCACCCACCCGGAACGCGGTCACCTGCGGTTCGGCGGCGGCCCGTCGCTCGAACTCCGGCCGGGACTCCCGCCGCTGCGCGTCGTCGCAGAGCTGGTCGTACGCCCGCCCGTAGTTTCGCTCGACCAGCGCCTGGTAGTAGTCGCCGGTCACGGTGCGGGCCTGTTCCCGGATCGCCTGGACTCCGCTGACGGCCAGGCCGACGACGGCGGTGCCACCCCCGCCACAGCAGAGCACCACGGCGAGCGCGCCGACGCCGAGGCCGATCCAGAGCCGGGTCCGGCGGCCCTCGGTGGGCGGCGCGGCGAACGGCGGAGCCACCCCGGGACCGGGTGGCGGGGCGGGTGCGGTCATAGGAGCAGCGTAGTGTCCGGCGGCTCAGCGGTAAGGACCCGCAGCCCGATCACTCTCGGCGACGACCACGGCCCCGCCGGGGGCGGCGGTGGCCAGCGCCTCGTAGGCGGAGGGCTCGTCGACGGACTCGGCGAGCAGCGGCACGGCGCTGACCTTGACCTCGAAGGCGCCCAGCGCCCGCCGGTACGTGCCGACCGACTCCCACTCGGTGACCAGTGACCAGTACCGGGGGTCGTCCAGCGCCCGGACCAGTTGGCCGCGCAGGTAGCCGGGCCGGGCGGCCAGCGCGGTGAGGGCGGCGTGCGCCCGTTCGGTGAAGCCGTCGGCGGCATCGACGTCGACCACGAACCGGTTGGTCACCAGCACCGGGGGTTCCTCCTCGTAGAGTCTGTGGGATGCAGCGTACGCAGCGCCCTCTGCTCGCCCGGTTGGCCGGGGCGAACCCGACGTCGGTGTTCCTGCTCACCCTGGTGGTGGTGCTGGTGGCGTTCTTCACGCCCGGGGTGATCGGCGGGCTGCTCACGCTCGCGCTCGCCGGGGTCCTGATCGCCCTGTTGGCGACGACCTGGGCGGTTCAGGCGCCACAGACCCGGCTGATCCGACTGGTGATGCTCGCCCTGCTGGTGACTGTGGGCCTCGCGAAGCTCCTCTGACATGCAATCATGCGTTTTTGACAATCATTATCGTTGCCACGGACAGTTGACGACATGACCAACCGCGCCACGTACCGTGTCCTGGCCGCCGCGACCGCCCTCCTCGCCCTGGGCGCCGGGGCCGGCTGCTCCACCGGCGGCGCCGCCGGCGCCGACCCCCAGCGAGTCGACGTGGTGGCCGCGTTCTACCCCCTCCAGTTCCTGGCCGAACGGATCGGCGGCGACGCGGTCCGGGTCACCAACCTGGCCAAGCCCGGCGCCGAGCCGCACGACCTGGAACTCAACCCGAGCCAGGTCGGTGAGGTCAGCGAGGCGGAGCTGATCGTCTACCTCAAGGGGTTCCAGCCGGCGGTGGACGACGCCGTGGCCCAGAACGGCGGCGACCGGGCGTTCGACGTGACCAGCGTCCAGCCGCTGTTGGACGCGTCCGCCGGCGGGCACGACCACGAGGGCGAGGAGGGGCACGCCGAGGAGAGCGGCGGCAAGGACCCGCACGTCTGGCTCGACCCGACCCGACTGGCCGGCATCGGCGACCAACTCGCCCAGCGGCTCGGCAAGGCCGACCCGGACCACGCCGCCGACTACACCGCCCGGGCGGTCGCCCTGCGCGCCGACCTGACGACCCTGGACGGCGAGTTCAAGCACGGTCTGGCGACCTGTCAGCGGCGGGAGATCGTGACCAGCCACGCCGCGTTCGGCTACCTCGCCGACCGCTACCAGCTGGACCAGGTCGGCATCACCGGGCTGAGCCCGGACGTCGAGCCCTCGCCGCAGCGCCTCGCGCACGTGATCGAGGAGGCGAAGGAGCACCAGGCCACCACGATCTTCTTCGAGACCCTGGTCAGCCCGAAGGTGGCCGAGACCATCGCCGGTCAGGTCGGCGCGAAGACCGCGGTCCTCGACCCGATCGAAGGGCTCGCCGCCGGCAGCAACGGGGACTACCTTTCGGTGATGCGCACCAACCTGCGGACCCTGCAGACGGCCTTGAGCTGCTCGTGACCTCACCTGTCATCACCGTCGAGCACGGGGTGGTCGGCTACGACGGCCGCCCCGTGCTCCGGGACATCTCGCTCACGGTGACCGCCGGCGAGGTGGTCGCGATCCTCGGCGCCAACGGCTCGGGCAAGTCCACCCTGATCCGCGCCGTGCTCGGGCTGGTGCCGATCAGCGCCGGCTCGGTCACCCTCTTCGACCGGCCGTTGCGCCGGTTCCGGCAGTGGGCACGCATCGGGTACGTCCCGCAACGCCTGGGAGCCGGCGGCGGCGTACCGGCGACCGTCCGCGAGGTGGTGGCCTCCGGCCGGCTGGCCCGTCGCGGGGTGCTGCGTCCGCCGGGTCGAGCCGACCGGTCCGCCGTCGACGCCGCGCTGGGCGCGGTCGGGCTCGCCGCCCGGGCCGGTGACCCGGTGTCCACGCTCTCCGGCGGCCAGCAGCAGCGCACCCTGATCGCCCGCGCCCTGGCCGGCCAGCCGGAGCTGCTGGTTCTCGACGAGCCCACCGCCGGGGTGGACGCGGCCAGCCAGGAGGCGTTCGCCGGCGCGCTGCGCGACTTCGTCGGCGACGGCGGAACTGTGCTTCTCGTCGCCCACGAGCTGGGCCCGCTGCGACCGGTGATCAGCCGGGCCGTCGTCGTCCACGAGGGTCGCATCGCCCACGACGGCGCGGTGCCGGACCCGGCCGGCCATCACGCGGAGCCGGACCACGACCACGTGCACCCGCACTGCTACGACGAGCCCGCCGGGCTGTGGAGCAACTGACAGATGGAACTCTTCCAGTACCCCTACATGCAGCGCGCCCTGATCGGCGCGCTGGTGATCGGCCTGGCCGCGCCGGCGCTCGGCATCTACCTGGTGCAGCGCCGGCTGGCGCTGATCGGCGATGGTGTGGGGCACGTGGCGCTGACCGGCGTCGGCGCGGGGCTGCTGCTCAACCGCTCGCCGGTGCTGGTCGCGGTGATCGCCGCCACCATCGGCGCGATCGCCATCGAGATCGTCAGGGCCCGTGGGCGTACCTCCGGTGACCTGGCTCTGGCTCTGCTCTTCTACGGCGGCATCGCGGGCGGCGTACTCCTGGTTGGCCTTTCCGACGCGACCAGCGCGAACCTCAACGCCTACCTGTTCGGGTCGCTGACCACCATCTCGCCCGCCGACCTGACCACCATCGCGGTGCTCGGCGCGGCGATCCTGGTCACGATGATCGGGTTGCGGCCGGCACTCTTCGCGGTCAGCCACGACGAGGAGTACGCCCGGGTCTCCGGCCTGCCGGTCCGCACCCTGAACCTGCTGATCGCGGTCGCCACAGCGGTCACCGTGACCATCGCCATGCGGGCCGTCGGCGTGCTGCTGATCAGCGCGTTGATGGTGGTGCCGGTCGCCACCGCCCAGCAGGTCACCCGGGGTTTCCGCAGCACGATGGCCGCCGCGATGGCGCTCGGGCTCTTCGCTGCCGGCTCGGGTGTCTGGGTGGCGGCCACGGCGGACACCGCACCGGGCGCCTCGGTGGTGCTGGTGGCGATCGCGTCGTTCCTGGTGGTGGCCGTGGCCGGCGCCGTCTGGCGGGCCGTGCGCCGCCGGACGACGCCGACCGCCGCACCGACACCGGAACCTCACGAGGTCGTGCTGAGCTGAGCCTGCTCAGCGCGACCTCGGTGGTATTGGTTACCGTTGCAGGATGACCAGCGCGACGGGCTACGACGGGTTCGACGGGGCCAGCGAGCTGCTCCGTGCCCTGTCCGCTCCCATTCGACTGGCCATCGTCAGTGAGCTGGCCGGCGGCGAGCGGTGCGTGCACGAGTTGGTGGAGAAGCTCGGCGCGGCGCAACCACTGGTCTCGCAGCACCTGCGGGTGTTGCGCGGAGCGGGCGTGGTGCGCGGCTCCCGCCGAGGCCGGGAGATCGCCTACAGCCTGGTCGACGAGCACGTCGCGCACATCGTGGCGGACGCGGTCAGCCACGCCGGGGAGGGATCATGAGCGAGAGCAGCGCCGCGGTACGCAACACCCGGCAGCGTTCGGCGGTGAGCGCGCTGCTGGGCGAGATGGAGGGCTTCCACAGCGCCCAGGACCTGCACGCCATGCTGCGGCAGCGCGGCGAGCGGGTCGGCCTGACCACCGTCTACCGCACCCTCCAGGGGCTCGCCGACGCCGGTGAGATCGACGTGATGCGTCCGCCGGGCGGCGAGCACCTCTACCGCCGGTGCAGCGAGGGGCACCACCACCACCTGGTCTGCCGGGTGTGCGGGCGCACGGTCGAGGTGGCCGGCCCGGCTGTGGAGAGCTGGGCCGATCGGGTGGCCGCCCAGCACGGCTACGCCGACGTCAGCCACACCCTGGAAATCTTCGGCACCTGCCCGACCTGCCCGCGCTGACCACCAGCGCCCTGTCGGTCGCGATCCGGGCTCACTTCACGGCTACACCAGGCGAGGCGTTCGTGGCACGCTGGCCGGCGTGAAAATCTATGCCGATCGGTTTCCGACCGCCGCCCGTCAGTTGCTCACCGACCTGCTCGTCGTCGCCTGGGTGTACGCGGCGATCCGCGGCGCGCTGTGGCTGCACGACCTGGTGCAGAAGCTCGCCGTGCCGGGGCAGAAGTTGGAGGGCGCCGGCAGTGGGCTCGCCGACAACCTGGGCGACGCCGGCAGCAAGGTCGGCCGGGTGCCACTGGTCGGCGACGAACTCACCGCACCGTTCCAGCGCGCCGCCGACGCCGCCCGGTCGCTCGCCGACGCCGGCCGCGACCAGCAGCAGCTGGTCGACCAGCTCGCCCTGGCCCTCGCCATCGCGGTGCTGATCTTCCCGCTCGGCATCGTGCTGTTCGGCTGGCTGCCGCTGCGGGTCCGCTGGATGCGCCGGGCCGGATCGGCGACGAAGCTGGCCGCCGGGCCAGCCGGCCGGGACCTGCTCGCCCTGCGCGCGCTGGCCACCCAGCCACTGGGCAAACTGACCCGAATCGGTCCGGATGTCGCCGAGGCGTGGCGGCGCGGCGACGACGAGACAGTCGACGCCCTGGCCGCCCTGGAGCTGCGCCAACTCGGCCTACGCGGCCGGGGCCGCTAAGGTCCCCGTCCGCCGGCACGCCCCTGCGGCATCCCCCGCCGCGCCGATCTTGCAGTTTCGGTTGTCGACATGAGTGGGATGCCCCATTCGTCGGGACAGCAAGTGCAAGATCGCGGAGCGCGAGCAGGCCGGGCGCAGGGTCAGCCCGACGAAGGTGTCGTTAAGGTCGTCGGGTGTTCTACTTCCTCGTCGTCATCGCCGTCCTGCTGCTCGGCTACGCCGCCGTCCTGGTCTACTTCGTCCGCCGGGGCAAGAAGATCCCACCCGCTGCGTACCTGGCCCTGGCCGGGCTCAACGGTCTGATCCTGGCGGGAGTGCTGGCCTGGGCGGTCTCCCGCTGATCACGCACCGCTGACCGCGCACCGCCCAGCCCGCGTGGCGGCCAGCCCGCGCACCGCCCGGCCCGCGTGGCGGCCAGCCCGCGTGGCGGCCAGCCCGCGTGGCGGCCAGCCCGCGTGGCGGCCAGCCCGCGTGGCGGCCAGCCCGCGTGGCGGCCAGCCCGCGTGGCGGCAGGCCGGTCGGCGCGGTTCACGGCTTCGGGGGGATGCGGCGGCGGACGTCCTCGGAGGTGGACGGGCCGGGCGACCAGCGAGCCACCCAGGGCAGCTCCTCCGATGGGGTGAGCACGCCCTCCTCCAGCCCCGCGTAGCGGCCGGCGAGGATGCGCTTCGCGGCAGCGGTGTCGACCGAGTCGGTGTTGTCCCAGAGCGCGGCGAACAGGGCGTCCACCCGCACCCGCGCCTGCCGGCAGAAAAGGTCGGCCAGCTCGACGTTCTCCGGGCGGCTGTCCCGTTCGGCGGAGGCCCGGACGCAGACCGCGGACATCGCGAACAACTCGGCGCCGATGTCCACCACCCGACCGAGAAACGCCTGCTTACGCTCCATCTGTCCCTGCCAGCGCGACATCGCGTAGAACGTCGACCGGGCCAGCTTGCGCGACGAACGCTCCACCTGGCGCAGGTGCGCGGCGAGCGGGCCGAACTCGGCGTACGCCGAAGGGCTCTGCCCCCGACCGACGGCGAGGGTGGGCAGCCACTTCGCGTAGAAGGCGCCCGCTCGCGCGCCGGCTCGGGCCTTGCGGCCCAGCCCCGCGTCCGGGTCGATGATGTCGCCGGCCACCGACAGGTGGGCGTCGACCGCCTCCCGCGCGATCAGCAGGTGCATGATCTCGGTGGAGCCCTCGAAAATCCGGTTGATCCGCAGGTCGCGCAGCATCTGCTCGACGGCGGCCGGGCGTTCGCCGCGGGCGGCCAGTGAGTCGGCCGTCTCGTAGCCGCGCCCGCCCCGGATCTGGATCAGCTCGTCGGCGATCTTCCAGGCCATCTCGCTGGCGTACAGCTTGACCAGCGCCGCCTCGATCCGGATGTCGTTGCGGTCGTCGTCGGCGAGCAGGCAGCAGAGGTCGAGCATGGTCTCCATGCCGTACGTGGTGGCGGCGATGAAGGAGAGCTTCTGCGCGACCGCCTCGTGCTCGCCCACCGGTCGTCCCCACTGGACCCGGTCGGCGGCCCACCCCCGGGCCACGTTCAACGCCCACTTGCCGGCGCCCACGCACATGGCCGGCAGTGAGAGCCGGCCGGTGTTCAGAGTGGTCAGGGCGATCTTCAGCCCCTTGCCCTCACCGCCGATGACGTTCTCGGCGGGGACGATCACGTCGTGGAACCGGGTCAGGCTGTTCTCCAGGCCGCGCAGGCCGACGAACTCGTTGCGCCGCTCGACGGTGATGCCGGGGCTGTCGCCGTCCACCACGAACGCGGTGATCCCGCCCCGACGTCCCTCCGTGGCCGGCACCCGGGCCATCACCACCAGCAGGGTGGCCACGATGCCGTTGGTGGCCCAGAGCTTCACACCGTTGAGCCGGTAACCCGTGCCGTCCTCGGTCGGTTCGGCGATGGTGGCCAGCCGGGCCGGGTCGGAGCCGACGTCGGGCTCGGTGAGCAGGAACGCGGACACCTCGCCGGCGGCGAGCCGGGGCAGGAAGCGTTGCTTCTGCTCGGCGGTGCCGAACATCTTCAGGGGCTGCGGCACGCCGATCGACTGGTGCGCCGAGAGCAGCGCGCCGATGGCCGGGCTCACCGAGCCGGCCAGCATGAGCGCCCGGCAGTAGTGCAGGTTGCTCAGCCCGAGCCCGCCGTACTTCCGGTCGATCTTCATGCCGAACGCGCCGAGGTCGGCCAGGCCGTGGAAGACCGAGTCGGGTATGGACCCGTCCCGCTCGATGGCCGCGCCGTCCACCTCGGAGGCCAGGAAGGCGCGGAACCGACCAAGGAACTCCTCCGCCCGAGCCACGTCGTCCGGATCGGATCGGGGCCACGGGTCGATCAGGTCGAGCCGGAACCGGCCGAGGAACAACTCCTTGCCGAAGCTGGGTCGGTCCCAGGTGGATTCGCGGGCGGCCTCGGCGACCTGCCGGGCCTCCTTCTCGGTGACCTGCCCGGCTTCTGCGGGCAGCGGCGCGGCGGCACCGGCGGTGGTTTCGGAGTCGGGGCCGTCCGGTGCCGGTCGGCCATTCTGCGTCGTGGTCACGGCTGCCCCCTCGAAGCTCGGTGCGGCTGCGTCGACGTGCGCGACTACCGCCACGCTACCCCCGGTTGTTACTCAGGGGTAGCGCTGCGTGAAGATCGGCGCGATCAGCGGCTGTTGATCGTGTCCGGGTCGTCGTCCTCGTCGTCGATCTCGTCCTCACCCCAGTTGCGCCGGGCGAACGGCAGCAGCATCCAGAAGGTGAGGAACCAGAGCCCGGTCAGGGCGCTGAGCACGAAGGCGATCGGCCGGTCCAGCACGAAGTCGGTGATCAGCAGCACCGCGCTGACCATCGCGATCAGCATGAAGGCGAGACCGCCGCTGGCCATCCGGTGGGCGAAGCGGACCAACTCCGGCTTGCGCCCCTGCCGGAACAGCGCCCGGTGGAACGCCACCGGAGAGATGATCATCGCGGTGGCGGCGGCCGCCGCGAGCAACGCCACGATGTAGACGTCGCGCTGGAACTCCGTGGTCTCGGTGAACCCGTTACTGAACGGCAGGGTGAGCAGGAAGGCGAAGAGAATCTGCACGCCGGTCTGGGCGACCCGCAACTCCTGCAGCAGGTCGGCGAAGTTGCGCTGCCAGCGCTGCTTCTCGGTCTCCTTGGACACGCGCTACCTCCGGTGAGACGCTACTGCCGGCGGTCCTGGCCGCCGGCAGCAACGCCAATGCCCCACCCGGCCGAGCGCGAAACAGGTTCACGACATCTGCCGTTCATCTCGGCGACGCAAGTCGGCCGCCAGCACCGGGTCAGGACCCGCGTCGGATCCGCCCCGCGTACCGAGCTTCCAGCTCGTTGTTGTGAGCGTCGCCGTCCGGGATGTTCGCCGACAGGTAGACGGGGGGCCGCTCCCCCGCCGCCAGCAACCGCGCCACCACCTCCACTGTCACCTGCTGCGCCAGCAGCGCCGCGGTGATCGAGGAGACCGCGCCGACGGCGCCGCCACCGGGCAGGGGCAACGTCGCGTCGCCGTACGGCGCGCCGTTGTCGAGCACCACGTCGGCGAGGTCGCTCAGCTTGCGCCCGGACGGGTGCCGGGAGGTCATTCGGCCGGAGTGCTGCGCCGAGGTGATCGCCACCAGCCCATGACCGTGTTCCTTCACCAGCGTGGCGAACTCCACCATGGCGCCGTTGACCCCGGAGTTCGAGGCGAGCACGAAGACGTCGGTGGGACGCACCGGGGCCAGCTCGTAGAGGCGGTGCGCGACGGCCGGGTCCCGTTCCAGCAGCGGCCCGAGCCGGTCGGCCGGTTCGCCGCCGAGCAGCACCAGGTCGCGTAGCGCGATCCGGTTGGTCGGCACCAGACCGCCAGCCCGTCCGGCGATCTCCATGGCGAGGGCCTCCGAGTGCCCGG
Organism: Micromonospora sp. H61; assembly: GCF_018070325.1. Taxonomy (GTDB): domain Bacteria; phylum Actinomycetota; class Actinomycetes; order Mycobacteriales; family Micromonosporaceae; genus Micromonospora; species Micromonospora salmantinae. The sequence goes on along the minus strand of NZ_JAGPXY010000103.1, from coordinate 2,823 downwards.
TGCCGAACGCGTGCACCACGCCGTCGGCTCGGACGGCCTCGGCGATCAGGTCGGCGGCCCGCCCCACCGCCTCCCGCTGACTGGCGGCCACCCGGCCGATCGTCTCGGTCACCACGGCCAGGTAGTCCTCGGCACTCACCGTCATGCGTCCTCCGTCGTTCGATTACGGGCCAGCCAGCGAACCGCGAAGTCGACCGCCGCCCGCTGGCGCATCAACCTGCCGGTCCCGGTGCCGACCGGTGCGGTGCGTACCGCGCCGGTGGCCTCCAGGTCCTCGCCCAACGCGGCGAAGTCGTCCGCGTCGAGTCGTACGTCCTGCCACCACACCCACTCCCGACCCCCGTCGGCGGTACGCACTGCGGCACCGAGCCGCTCCCGCGGCGAGCCGGGGCAGCGGTACTCGGCCAGGTGCAGCGAGGTGCTCACCGAGTGGTCCACGCCGAGCAGCAACACGTCGGCGTCCAGGTCGTAGAGGCGAGCCAGCGGGGAGCCCTCGCCAAGGGAGTCGGCCAGGGTGTGCCCGGCGACCACCTGCTCGGCGGCCGGCCCGAGCGCGGCGAACGACACCTGCGGATGGGCGCTGCGCAGCGCGCCGGGCCAACCGCGGACCGTCTCGGCGAGCGCACCCATGAACCGGCTCGGCGTGATCGCCGGGTCGAAGCCCGGCATCTCCGAGCGGATCAGCGGCCACCAGCCCGCCGGCACCGGCGGGTTGCGCCACTGCGCGGGGTCGCTGTTGTCGGGCGTGTGGGTGGGCACGACGATCGTGCCGTCGGGGCCGAGCGCGTCGCGCAGGGCGAGCACCATCGCGTGTGGGCCGCCGCTGACGAAGCCCAGCGGACGCAGCGCGGCGTGCACCAGCAGCGTCGCGCCGGGGCGTACGCCCAGCACGCGCAGCTGCGCGGCGATCGAGCGACGGCTGCCCGGCCCGCTGGCGTCCGTCGTCACGTTGGCTCTCCCTCGCGGGCCCGCACGGCTCAGGCCGTCCCGCCGGCTCGGGCCAGGATCGCCTCGGCGAGCGGGGCCGGCGCCGCGTCCGGGATCCAGTGACTCACCCCGGGCAGCTGCACGAAGCGGTAGTCGCCTGTGACGTTCTGCGCGCACGCCTCGGCGGCGGTCCGGCCGATGGCGACGTCCCGGTCACTCCAGACGTACGTGGTGGGCACCGCGACCGGGCCGACGCCGGCCAGGTCGGCGCGGGACATCGCCCGGTACCAGTTCAGCGCGGCCGTGAGCACACCCGGCTCCCGCATCGGGTCGGCGTACCGGTTCACCCGGGACGTGTCGCCCACCCCGCCGAGCAGCTTGCGCAACGCGGTGGCGTGCCACGCCAGCAGCACCTTCTCCGCCTTGTCGGGCTTGCGGAACAGCGCGATGTACGACGAGCGGGCCTTCTGTTGGGCGTCGGTGCTCAGGGCGTGCGCCATGGCCGCCGGATGCGGTACGGACACCGCGGTCAGCGTGTGGACCCGCTCGGGGTGCCGGGCGGCAACCGCCCAGGCCACGACGGCGCCCCAGTCGTGGCCGACCAGGTGCACGGCGTCCAGCCCGAGCGCGTCGAGCACCGCCACCACGTCGGTGACGAGCTCGGGGATCCGGTAGTCGGCCACCGCCGTGGGCCGGGCACCGGGTGAGTAGCCGCGCTGGTCCAGCGCGTACGTGCGCAGCCCACCCGCGTGCAGCGCCGGCACCACGTCGTCCCACTCGCCGCTGTGCTGTGGAAAACCGTGCAGCAGCAGGACGGGTACGCCGTCCGTCGGACCGCCGACGGTCACCTCGAACGTGAAGCCTCGCGCGTCAACCCGCATGATCGGAAGCGTACCCAGCCGGCGGTGCGCCGGTCGCTCCCGCAGGTCAGGCGGGTGCCCTGCTGGGCCCGCGCCCCTGGTCGGTGTTAGCGTCAGCGAGACAACTTCATATCCGACAGGGGAGCGCACAGCGCTGAGAGTGCGGGCACGCCCGCAGACCCTCGAACCTGATCTGGGTAATGCCAGCGCAGGGAGTTCGGTCGACCTCCAGCCGCGCCGCAGTCCGGTGCCACCGGACGCGGCGTGCGTCTTCTCCTGGTTCGCACTCACGAACTGGGAGCAACACATGACATCCACCACCGACACACACCGTTGGCGCACCATCGACATCGTGGTCGCCTCGGTGATCGCTGTCGCCTTCGGCGTCATCTTCTGGGCCTGGGGCCTGGTCTGGAGCGCCACCGAGGGCGCGTTCGCCTTCTTCCCGCCGGCGCAGACGCTGCTCTACGGCGTCTGGCTGATGCCGGCGGTGATCGGTGGGCTGGTCATCCGCAAGCCCGGCGCCGCGCTCTACTGCGAGACCGTGGCCGCGGTCCTGTCCGCGCTGCTGGGCAGCCAGTGGGCCGGCACGGTCATCCCGCAGGGCATCGTGCAGGGCATCGGCGCCGAGCTGGCCTTCGCCGCCTTCCGGTACCGGTCGTTCCGGCTGCCGACCGCTGTGTTCGCGGGCGCACTGACCGGCCTCAGCGCCGCGTTGTTCGACTTCTTCGTCTGGAACGTCGACTACGCGCTGACCGACTACCGCATCCCGTACGCGCTGCTCACCATCGTCAGCGCCACAGTGATCGCCGGCCTGGGCGGCTGGCTGCTGACGAACGCCCTGGCCAACACCGGCGTCCTGGACCGCTTCCCAGCAGGCCGAAACCGAGCCCTGATCTAACCCCCTGGTCGACGATGTTGATCAAGAGGTTTGCGTCAACGGAAGGCGATTTCCTGACGCAAACCTCTTGATCACCGGGGATAGGCGGGCGCGCAGCCTGGAGGGGGTGGGTTGGTGGGCGGGGTCCTGCTGCGG
>NZ_JAGPXY010000102.1 GCF_018070325.1 Micromonospora sp. H61 | reverse complement strand
TACGGCGGTCATGGCGGAGGGGAAACGCCCGGTTACATTCCGAACCCGGAAGCTAAGCCCTCCAGCGCCGATGGTACTGCACTCGTGAGGGTGTGGGAGAGTAGGACGCCGCCGGACAATCTTCCAGTCGAGGGCCGCCCCATCCGGGTCGGCCCTCGACTGCGTAGCGCCATTGGTGGCGCAATCAGGAAGGATGTACCTGTGAGTTCAGGACCGCAGGGCGGAGACCGTCCCCGTCGTTACGAAGACCGTACTGACGGTGCGGGCGGAAGCGACCGCGGCCCGCGCCGCGATGACAAGGGCCGGCCCCCGTACCGGGGAGACCGCGACAGCGGCGGCGGCGCCCGAGGCGGATACGCCGGCGGCCGCGACTCTGGCTCCCGTGGCGGTGACCGGGACAGCTCGCGCTCCAGCGCCCCCCGTGAGGGCGGCTACCGCGGCGGCGACCGCCGCGAGGGTGGTTTCCGAGGTGGCGACCGCGACGGCTCGCGTTCCAGCGCTCCGCGCGAAGGTGGCTACCGTGGCGGCGACCGTGATGGGTCACGCTCGGGTGCCCCGCGTGAGGGTGGTTTCCGGTCCGGCGCTCCCCGTGAGGGTGGTTTCCGTGGCGGCGACCGTGACGGTTCGCGTTCCAGCGCTCCGCGCGAAGGTGGCTACCGTGGCGGCGACCGCGACGGTGGTTTCCGTGGCGGCGACCGCCGTGAGGGCGGTTTCCGGGGCGGCGACCGTGACGGTTCGCGTTCCAGCGCTCCGCGTGAGGGTGGTTTCCGTGGTGGTGACCGTCGTGAGGGCGGTTACCAGGGTGGTGACCGCACTCGCTCCGGCCCGCCGCGCGAAGGTGGCTTCCGTGGCGGCGACCGTGACGGCGGATTCCGTGGCGGCGACCGTCGCGACGGCGGCTTCCGTGGCGGCGACCGGGACGGTTCGCGCTCGGGGGCTCCTCGTGAGGGTGGCTTCCGCGGTGGTGACCGCGATGGTGGTTTCCGTGGTGGTGACCGTCGTGAGGGCGGTTACCAGGGTGGTGACCGCACTCGCTCCGGCCCGCCGCGCGAAGGTGGTGACCGTGACGGTGGATCCCGTGGCGGCGACCGTCGCGACGGTGGCTTCCGGGGCGGCGACCGCGACGGTTCGCGTTCCAGCGCCCCCCGTGAGGGTGGCTTCCGTGGCGGTGACCGCGAGGGCGGCTACCGGGGCGGAGAGCGTAGCGGGGGTTTCCGGTCGGACGAGCGGCCGCGTCGCGAGGGGGAGTTCCGTCGCGATGACCGCGCGGGTGGCTCCGAGTCGTCCGAGGGTGGGCGTAGCTCGGCCCCGGCGCTGCCGGACGACATCGTCGCGACCGACCTCGACAAGGACGTTCGCGCTGAGCTGCTCTCGCTGAACAAGCCGGTCGCCGAGACGGTGGCCCGGCACCTGGTCGCCACTGGGCAGCTGATCGACGAGGACCCGGCCGAGGCGTTGGCGCACGCGCTGGCCGCCCGGCGGCTCGCGTCGCGCATCTCCGCTGTCCGTGAGGCGGTCGGCCTGGCCGCGTACCGCGCGGGGGAGTGGCAGTCGGCGATCGCCGAGCTGCGCACGTACCACCGGATGAGCGGATTGCAGAGCCACCTGGCCGTGCTAGCGGACTGCGAGCGGGCTCTCGGCCGGCCGGAGCGGGCCATCGACCTGTTCCGTGGCGCGGACCGGGAGAAGCTCGACCAGGCCGTGGCGATCGAACTGCTGATCGTCGCCGCCGGCGCGCGGGGTGACCTCGGGCAGAAGGACGCCGCGGTCGCGATGCTCCAGGTTCCGGACCTCACCAACGAGGCCACCGTGCCGTGGACGGCCCGGCTGCGGTACGCGAACGCCGACGCGCTGCTCGCGGTGGGTCGGCGCGAGGAGGCCCGCGAATGGTTCTCCCGCGCTGCCGACGTGGACACCGAGGACGAGACCGACGCCGCCGAGCGGCTGCTCGAACTCGACGGCGTGGTCATCGAGGGTGACGACGAGGACGAGGCCGCCGAGGAGATCGCCGCAGGCCCGGGCGCTCCCGGCGCGGTACCGGCCCGACCCGACGCCGACCTGGCCAGCGACGCGAACGACGTCGACGTCGACGTCGACGTCGATGACGATGACGATGACGATGACGACGATGACGATGACGACGATGACGACGATGACGACGATGACGACGATGACGACGACGACGACGACGACGAGGACTTCGACGACGACGAGGAGGCCGACGCTGTCGGCCGTCCCGCTGACGACGGAGGCTTCGACGACGAGGACGAGGACCGTCACCCCACCGAGAGCGGCAACGCCGACGCGGCCGCCACTGGCGACAGCGGCGTGACGGACGGGGACGCGGCGACCGCCGACGGGACCGGGCTGGCCCGGGACGACGAGTCGGGGTCGACGCAGCGGTGAGCGCGGGCGTGGGGGAGCGGCTGGTCGACGGGTACACCCTGGTCGTCTTCGACCTGGACGGCGTGATCTACCTGATCGACCGGCCGATCCCCGGCGCCGTCGATGCGGTGGCCCGGCTGCACGCCGAGGGACGGGCGGTGGCGTACGCCACCAACAACGCGTCCCGCCGGTCCAGCGAGGTCGCCGACCTGCTGACCGGGATGGGCGTGCCGGCCCGACCGGAGGAGGTCCTCACCTCCGCGGCCGCCTCGGCCGAGCTGTTGCGCGACTGGCTGCCCGCCGGCGCGTCGGTGCTGGTGGTCGGCGCGGAGGCGCTGCGCGCGGAGCTGCGCGCGGTCGGCCTGAACCCGGTCACCCAGGCCGATGAGAAGCCGGCGGCGGTGGTGCAGGGGTACGGCCCGCAGGTTGGCTGGGCCGAGCTGGCCGAAGCGTCGGTAGCGGTGCGGGCGGGTGCGATCTGGATCGCCACCAACACCGATCGGACCCTGCCCAGTGGGCGGGGACCGCTGCCCGGCAACGGTTCGCTGGTAGCCGTGCTGCGTACGGCACTGGAGCGAGACCCCGACGTGGTGGTCGGCAAGCCGGAGCCGGCGCTGTTCGAGACCGCCGCCAAGCGCAGTGGCGGTGGGCGGAGCCTGGTGGTGGGTGACCGGCTGGACACCGACATCGAGGGCGCCCGCCGGGCCGGGCTGGACAGCCTGCTCGTGCTCACCGGCGTCAGCGGCGTACCGGAGCTGCTGGCCGCCGAGCCGCGGCGACGTCCCACGTACGTCGCGAGAGACCTGGCGGGGCTCTTCGACCCGGCTGCCGCCGTGCGGGTCCCGGGCCCGGCGGACGCCGGCGGCTGGTCAGTGACCGACCGGGACGGCACGTTGGAGCTGGCCGGGGCCGGCCGGCCGCTGGACGCCCTCGCGGCGCTCTGCGCGGTGGCCTGGTCGGCGTCGGTGCCGGCACTGCCGAAGATCCGTCCGGTGGGCCCGGACGCGGCCCACGCGGTGGAGAGTTTCGGTCTGACCGCGGCGGCGTGAGCGGCCGGTCGTCAGAGCAGCTTGCGCAGCTTGAGCAGGTCGAACGGGTTGGCCTTGATCGACACCCGGCGGGAGGTCACCGCGCTGGTGACGTCCAGGTCGCCACGGACCAGGGCGAGCAGGTCGTCGCTGGACGTGCTCAGTGCGATCTTGGCCTTGGGGTTGTCGCCGTCGGCCAGCTCGACCAGTCGGCCGTCGGTGATCCGGCCGTGGAACGCGGTGTCCAGGTCGGTGATTCGGCAGGCCAGCGTCCGGTCCAGGTCGATCCGTTCGCGCACCGTCTCGGCGTTGCGATCCAACCGGGCGGCCAGCTCCTGCAACGCCTGCCGGCACTCGTCCACGCTGGCCACATCTCCCCCTCGCTGATCGCCACGCCGTCCTCGGCACCGTACCGCACGGGTCGGTCGGGGGTGCCCGGTAGCGTGACACCTGCACACCCCGCCCCGTGGAAGGACTCAGGCATGCAGGACGCGTGGCGCGCCTACCTCGAGCTGGCCATGGGCCTTGCGGAGGCGCCCCGGAAGAAGGCCCAGGACGTGGCACGTCGCCTCGTCGGCTCCGGCGGCGCGACCGCCGCCCAACTCCAGGCCCTCGGCGAGGAACTGGTCACCACCGGCGCCGCCAACCGGGAGGCGCTGACCAAGCTGGTCCGCTTCGAGGTCGACCGGGCCCTCGGCGCGGTCGGTCTGGCCACCGCCGACGAGGTGGCCGAGCTGACCCGGCGGGTGCACGACCTGGAACGGCAGCTGCGGGAGGCGCGGTCCACCGAGCCGGCCGACGTGCCGACCGCCGGCCCCGCGCCACAACCCGACCCGACCGTCGCCGCGCGGCCCGGCGCCGGTCTCGTGCCGTCGGAGGGCTCGGCCGGTGCCCCGGTCTCGGCGCCGGTGGCGAAGAAGGCCGTCGCGAAGAAAGCGGTCGCCAAGAAGGCCATCGCCAAGAAGCCGCCGGCGACGATCAGCCGGACGGCCGACGAGGACGTCCCGACGCCGGCCGTGTTGCCCGCCCAGAAGGCGGCGATGCGTAGGCAGCGGCCGGACGACGCCGAATGACCCGGCCCGGCCCGCCGCCCGGCGGCTCGTTCCCGGCCCGCCCCGGTCCGCCGATGGGTGCCCGCCCCGGGCCGCCGCCGGATCTCGGGGACGACGACGAGCCACGGCATCCGGCGGTGGACGCCGCCGTGCGGGCCATCCACAACGCGGCGACGCTCGCTCCCGCCGACCAGATCGCCCAGTACGAGGCGGCCTACGAGACGCTGCGGGAAACCCTCGCCACCATCGACCAGACCTGAGCGGGACGACCAGGCCTGAGCAGACCGGAGAACCACCCATGGCACGTCGTAACCGGCTGGACGCCGAACTCGTCCGCCGCGGTCTGGCCCGCTCCCGTGAGCAGGCCGCCGCGTTGGTGGAGGCCGGCCGGGTCCAACTGCGGGGCGTGGTAGCCCGCAAGGCGGCCGCGATGGTCGACCCCGCCGACCCGCTCCTGGTGACCGGTGCGGACCCCGCCGAGGAGTACGTCTCCCGAGGCGGGCACAAGCTCGCCGGTGCGCTGGCCGCGTTCGCCCCCGGTGGGCTGCACGTGGCCGGGCGGCGTTGCCTGGACGCGGGAGCGTCGACCGGTGGGTTCACCGACGTGCTGCTGCGCGCCGACGCGGCCGAGGTGGTGGCCGTGGACGTCGGCTACGGGCAGCTCGCCTGGCCGCTGCGTACCAACGAGCGGGTCCGCGTCCTGGAGCGCACGAACGTCCGTACCCTCGATGCTGACGCGATCGGTGGCCAGGTCGACCTCACGGTGGCCGACCTGTCGTTCATCTCGCTGCGACTGGTGCTGCCGGCGCTGGCCGGCTGCACCCGCGACGACGGTGACCTGGCATTGATGGTCAAGCCGCAGTTCGAGGTCGGCAAGGACCGGGTCGGCGCCGGCGGTGTGGTCCGCGATCCGGAGCTGCGCGCCGAAGCGGTGCTGGACGTGGCCGCGGCGGCCGCGCGGCTCGGCCTCGGACTGGCCGACGTGGCGGCCAGCCCGCTGCCCGGGCCGAGCGGCAACGTGGAGTTCTTCGTATGGTTGCGCCGGGGCGCACCAGCGGCCGACCCGGAGCGGGTGCGGGCCGTGGTGGCGGCCGGGCCGGACGGCTCGACGACGGCCGGCGTGGTGCCGGACGTGGCGGCGGAGGAGGTCGCAGGGTGAACGCGCGCAGTGAGGGCGCCGCAACGGGCCGCGCGGTGACACGCGGTCGTGCCGAGGTGTCGGCACCGGTGGCGCGACGCCGCCCGGTCCGGTGTGGGCGGGCGGCCCGATGAGCCGGACCGCGCTGCTGGTGACCCACACCGGTCGTCGGCGCAGCACGGAGCACGCCAGGTCGGTTGCCGCCGACCTGATCGACGCCGGCTTCGAGGTACGGGTGGTCGCCGACGAGGCCGACGACCTCGACCTGCCCGGCGTGGTGCCGGTCGCCGGCCCGCAGGCCGCCGAGGGCGCCGAGATCGTCTTCGCGCTCGGTGGGGACGGCACCTTTCTGCGCGCCGCCGAGCTGGCCCGGCCCGCGAAGGTGCCGCTGCTCGGCATCAACCTCGGCAAGGTGGGCTTCCTGGCGGAGGCGGAGATCGACGACCTGGACACCGCGGTGCGGGACGTGGTCGGCCGCAACTACACGGTCGACGAGCGGCTGACCCTGGACGTCACGGCGGAGTTCGACGGTGGGCCGACCATCGAGTCCTGGGCGCTTAACGAGATCAGCATCGAGAAGGGCGAGCGGGCCCAGATGCTCGAGCTGCTCGTCGACGTGGACGGCCGGCCGCTGTCGCGTTACGGCTGTGACGGTGTCGTCTGCGCCACCCCCACCGGCTCCACCGCGTACGCGTTCTCCGGTGGGGGCCCGGTGGTCTGGCCGGAGGTGGAGGCGCTGCTGCTGGTGCCGATCAGCGCGCACGCGTTGTTCAGCCGCCCGTTGGTCACCGCCCCGACGTCCACCTTCGTGATCACCGTCGACCCGTTCACCACCCTCGCCGTGCTCTCCTGCGACGGCCGGCGCGTCTACGACCTGCCACCCGGCGCGAGGGTGACGGTGCGTCGGGGCGCCCTGCCGGTACGCATCGTGCGGCTGCGCCCCCGTCCGTTCACCGACCGGCTGGTGGCCAAGTTCGCCCTTCCCGTGCACGGTTGGCGTGGCAGCCGCCGGTGACCGTGGCGCACACGGTCGGTGGATGTCAGTTGTCCACCTGACGACATGTCGCCGCTGCGGCGGCGGGCGACTAGTGACCTGGTGACACGCTCCGACGCAGACTCCGATCGGCCCTCATCTACGGATGGCGGGCCTGGAGGAGTAGAGGAGCCCATCGCATGCACTGGTCCCCACGCTGGCTCGCCGTCGGCGCTGTCGGCGCGTTGGTGGTCGGCGTCGCCGCACCGGCGTCCGCCGACCCGCCCGCCCGGCCCACCGGCCCGACGTCGGGCACGCCCGCCCAGCACGCACCTGTCCGCATCACCCTGATCACCGGCGACCAGGTCGAGCTCGCGCCCGCGGCGCCGGGCCGGGTCGCCGCCACTGTCCGCCCGGGACCCGGGCGCGAGCGCGTCATCTTCCAGACCCTGGAGGTCGACGGCCGGCTGCGGGTGCTGCCCAGCGACGCCCTGCCGTACGTGTCGAGTGGCGTCCTCGACGCCAACCTGTTCGACGTGCAGGAGTTGGCCGCCGACGGTTACGGCGACGCCGCGCAGGGCGCGTTGCCACTGATCGTGCGCTACCAGGAGCAGGCGGCCGGGCGGGTCAAGCCGCTCGTCGGTGCCACCGACGCCCGGCCGTTGGAGAGCATCAACGGCGCGGCACTTCGGGTCGGCAAGGGGGCCCTCGGCAACCTGTGGACCACGCTCGCCGGTACGTCGGCCAGCCGGACCACGACCGCCGCCGCGCCCCGGCTGGGTGCTGGCATCGCCCGTGTCTGGCTGGACGGGAAGGTCCGCCCGGCGCTGGAGCACAGCGTGCCGCAGATCGGCGCCCCGACGGCCTGGGCGGCCGGGCGCGACGGTGCCGGCGTGAAGGTGGCGGTGCTCGACACCGGTGTCGACGCCACCCACCCCGACCTGGCCGGTCGGATCGTCGAGGCGCAGGACTTCTCCGGCAGCGGCAGCGCCCGCGACGGGCACGGCCACGGCACCCACGTGGCCGCCACCATCGCCGGCAGCGGGGCGGCGTCCGACGGGTTGCGCAAGGGCGTCGCCCCGGGGGCGCGGTTGCTGGTCGGCAAGGTGCTCGACGACGGTGGCTCCGGCTACAGCTCGTCCATCATCGCGGGCATGGAGTGGGCCGCCCACTCCGGCGCGAAGGTGGTCAGCATGAGCCTCGGCGGCGATCCGACCGACGGCACCGACCCGATGAGCCAGGCGGTGAACGACCTGACCGCTGAGACCGGCGCGCTGTTCGTGGTTGCCGCCGGCAACTCGGGCGCCGCGCGTACCGTCGGCGCGCCCGGAGCGGCCGCGGCGGCGCTCACCGTCGGCGCGGTGGACCGTGCCGACAACCTGGCGGAGTTCTCCAGCCGGGGCCCGCGCCTCGGCGACAACGGCCTCAAGCCCGAGATCACCGCGCCGGGCGTCGGCATCGTCGCCGCCCGGGCTGCCGGCACCGCCATGGGTACGCCGGTGGGCGACGCGTACACGACCGCGTCCGGCACCTCGATGGCCACCCCGCACGTGGCCGGTGCGGCGGCGATTCTCGCCCAGGAACACCCCGATTGGCCGGCCGCGAAACTCAAGGACGCGCTGGTCAGCACCACGAAGGCGAACCCGTCGTTGACCGTGTTCGAGCAGGGTGGCGGTCGGGTCGACGTGGCGCGGGCGCTCGGCCAGCAGGTGTACGCCTCGGCCACCGCGGACTTCGGCCGGATCTCCACCGGCGGTGCGGCGGTCGAGCGGACCGTGACGTACACCAACGGCACGAAGACCGCGCAGACTCTGCGACTGGCCCTGGAACTGCGCAATGTGGACACCGGAGTGGCCGAGCCCGACGGGGTCGCCGTGACCTCCGGCGAGGTGACAGTGCCGGCGGGCGGCAGTGTGGCTGTGCCGCTGCGCGCCGACCCGGCGAAGCTGGGCCGGGGCCCGCATGGTGGCTGGCTGGTGGCGACCGGCACGGACGGCGTCGCGGTACGCACCCCGGTCGGGCTCACCGTCAGCGGTCCTGTGCACCACCTCACCATCAAGCTGCTGGACCGGCAGGGCCAGCCGGGCCTCTCGCCGGGGTTGACCGTCTTCGGTGAGCAGCCCGAGTCGGACTTCTGGGGCATGTGGGGTGGCGAGGGCACCCTGGAGGTCGAGGAGGGCACGTACGTGCTGACCGCGCTGATGACGCACGGTGTCCCCCTGGACGAGCAGATGACCCAGATCATCGAGCCGGAGGTGACAGTCGACCGGGACCTGACAGTGGTGCTCGACGCGCGTAAGGGCACGCCGGTGCGGATCGAGACGCCGAAGCCCAGCGAGCAGCGGGCCACGCTCAGCTACTACGTGCACCGGGTGCTGGGCAATGGCCGGCAGATCGACCACGGCGTGATGGCCTACAGCACCGTTCAGCAGGTCAACGTCACGCCGACCCGCCAGGTGCGCCAGGGCGAGTTCGAGTTCGCCTCGCGGTGGCAGCTCGTCGCGCCCATGGTGGACGCGACGATCAGCGGGGTGTCCGGTCCGTCGGACATCAACCTGCTGGGCACGTCGCCGGCGCCGACCGGTCGGCGGAAGCTGCCGCTGGTCTGGGCCGGCACCGGCACCCCCGCCGAGCTGACGCGGGTGCGGGGCACCGCCGTGCTGCTCGGCGCCGACCCGAACCGCTCGGAAGAGGAGCAGGTGGCCGCCGCGGCGGCGGCCGGCGCTGCCGCGGTGCTGATCGTCCGGCCGGAGGACCAGAGCGCGTGGACGGTCTGGCGGCCCACGGGAGAGCGGCTGCCGATCCCGTCGATGGTGGTCGCGTACGACGACGGGCAGCGGCTGATCGCGGCGGCGCGCAAGGGTCGGGCGACGCTGGACCTGACGCTGACCGTGGACAGCCCCTACCTGTACGACGTGTGGCAGGTGTCGAAGGGTCGGGTGCCGGAGCGTGTCGTGCACACGGTGACCGCGAAGAACACCGCCGAGGTGACCGCGAGCTACGGCGACATGGGTGCGGGCTGGGCCACCGAGGAGCGGTTCGGCTGGCGTCCGTGGCAGGAGTACGCCTGGAACGACGACCAGCGCATGGTCCGCAACGGCACCACCCGGCAGGAGTTCGTCAGCTCCGGCGACAACTGGTGGCAGCAACGGGTGCTGCACAAGCAGATGTTCATGCAGTGGGGGCAGTTGGCCGGCGGTCTGACCCAGCAGCCCCGGCGCTACGCCGCCGACGACCGGGTGACCGAGACCTGGCACGCGCCGGTGCTCCGCCCGGCCGTCCCGGCCCGAGGGGCGCCGGTGCCCACCCGCACCGGTGACAACCTGGAGTTGCGGGTGCCCGAGTTCGTCGACGCCGAGGGGCACTACAGCGTGGCCGGCGAGAGCGAGGAGTCGGACACCGTCACGGCGCGGGTCAGCCGCAACGGGCAGCAGATCGCGGACCTCTCCGACGGCTGGAAGTCGGTGCCCACGACCGCCGGGGCCGCCCGCTACCGCCTGGACGTGACCACCCAGCGGTCCTCGGCCGAGTGGCGTTACGGCACGCGGACCGAAACGGCCTGGGAGTTCACCTCGGCCCGACCGGCGGGCGACGCCGCCAAGGCGTTGTCGCTGCTCCAGGTGGACTACCGGGTGCCGGCCGACCTGCACGCCACGGTACGCGGCAACCGGCCGCACCAGCTCGGGCTGACCCTGCGGCAGCCGGCCGGGGTGCCGGCGCCGACCGGTGCCAGCGTTCGGGTGCAGGTCTCGTTCGACGGGGGCGTCACCTGGCGCAACGCGCGGACAACGGGGTCGGGCACCCGCTACACCGCGACTGTGCCGAAGGGGCGTGGAACGGTGTCGCTGCGGGTGCACGCCGCCGACCGGGCCGGGAACACCGTCGAGCAGACGGTGCTCCAGGCGTACGGGCTGCGCTGATCGGGTGGGGCGGGGCGGCCTCGCCGTCCCGCCCTGCCGGTTGAGGGTCCGCCGTCGGTCGACGGCGGACCCGCGCGCGTCAGAGCCAGCCGCGTCGGGCCACCTGGAACGCCAACCCCGGCCGGGTGTCCACCCCGGCGGCGGCCATCAGGTCGGCGATGCGCCGCTGCACGGTCCGCCGGCTCACCCCGAGCTGGGAGGCGATGGACTTGTCCGGTACGCCCGCCACGAACAGCGACAGCAGTCGGGCCTCGTCGGCGTCGGGCTGGTAACCGTCGCCCGGCTGGTCCGTGGGCTCCGGCCGTCGAGCCTCGGGGGCCGCGACGGCGAGGGGGTCGTCGAGGCGCAGCCGGGTGGCGACCCGCCAGTGGCTCTCGAAGAGGGCGAGCAGCGCGTCGAGCAGTTGACTGCGGCCGATCACGGCGGCGCTCGGTTCGCCGCCGTCGCGGTCGGGCACCAGCGGGCAGATGGCCGTGCGGGCGTCCACGATGGCCAGTCGGACCGGCAGCCGGTCCAGGACGCGGGCCTGCTCCCCGGCGGCGACCCCCTTGGCCAGGTCGGCCAACGCGCCCGGCTCCAGCAGCAGGTCACGCTCGTAGATGGCCCGGTAGCTCACCCCACGGGCCAGCGCGTCGAACTCCTCGACATTCTCCGGGCCGGCCATGGCGAGGGGATTGGCCCGGCAGAACCAGAGCACCTCGGTACGCGCCGAGTTCTGCAGGTCGCGCAGGCGGTCCCGCAGGATCCGGGCGCCGGTGATCACCTCGACCAGGTGGTCGACGTGGTGTCGGCGTAGCCCGGAGCGGTATTCCTCGGCCAGTTGGGTGACCAGTCGGCGGGCCGACTCCAGGTCCTCCTGACGCCGCAGCAGCGTCCCGCCGAGGGCGACGTCCGGGGCGGTCGGGCGCAGCGGGGCGTCCGGGTCGTTGTCGCTGCGCTGCACGAGGCCCTTGCCGCGTAGTGCCTCGACCTGGGCGGCGACCTGCTCACGGGGTCGGCGCAGGCGACCGGCCAACTCGTCGATGCGGGCCGTGGTGAGCTGGAGCAGGCAGCGGTAGAGCTCCTCCTCAGCCGAGGTCAGGCCGATCACGTCCAACACGGGGCAGAACTGTACGTCGGCCGGGTACGGGCCGTACCCGGGCCCGTCGGCTGGTCAATTGTCGTGCCTCGCGTCTACTGTCGGTGGCTGTGCTGGAAGAGCTGCGCATCACCGGACTGGGCGTCATCGAAGACACCACGCTGCCGTTGACCGGCGGCATGAACGTCATCACCGGCGAGACCGGTGCCGGCAAGACGATGGTGGTCACCGGCCTCGGCCTGCTCTTCGGTGGCCGGGCCGACGCCGGGCGGGTCCGCGCCCAACCCGGCCGTGCGGTGGTGGAGGGGCGGCTGCGGCTGCACGGGCGGGTCGCCGACGCCGTGCACGCGCGGATCGTCGAGGCCGGTGGCGAACCCGACGAGGACGGCTCGGTGTTGCTGAGCCGCACGGTGACGGTGGAGGGGCGCTCGCGCGCCCACGTCGGCGGTCGGAGCATGCCGGTGTCGATGCTCGGTGAGATCGGCGAGCAGGCGGTCGCGGTGCACGGCCAGTCCGATCAGCTGCGGTTGCTGCGTCCGGCCGAGCAGCGGGCCGCACTGGACCGGTTCGCCGGCCCCGCGCACGAGAAGCTGCTCGACGCGCTGCGCGAGGCGTACACGGGGTGGCGTCGGGTCGTCGACGACCTGGCCGACCGTCGGCGTAACGCCCGCGAGCGCAACCAGGAGGCCGACCTGCTGCGGTTGGGCCTCGACGAGATCACCCGGGTCGATCCGCAGCCCGGTGAGGACGACGAGCTGAAGACCGAGGCGCAGCGGCTGGAGCATGCCGAGGGCCTGCGGACGGCCGCGCAGATCGCCCAGCAGTGCGTGGCCGGTGGCGCGGAGGCCGCCGAGGAGACCCCGGACGCGGCGGCGCTGCTCGGCACCGCCCGGCGGACCCTGGAGGCGCAGTCCGGCACCGATCCGGCGCTCGGTGAGCTGGCGGCCCGCCTGGAGGAGGCGGCCACGCTGGTCACCGACGTGTCGGCGGAGCTGTCGGCGTACCTGGCGACGCTGGACGCGGACCCGGCCCGGTTGCAGCACGTCTACGAGCGGCGGGCGGCGCTGCGCGCGTTGACCCGCAAGTACGCCGACGACGTCGACGGGGTGATCGCCTGGGCCGATCGGGCGCGCACCCGACTGTCCGACCTGGACATGTCCGACGACGTGCTCGACGAGTTGGAGCGGGAGGGCCAGCGGCTCGCCGTGGAGGTGGCCGACCTGGCCGGGCGGGTGTCCACCTCCCGGCAGGAGGCGGCGGTCCGCTTCGCCGACCAGGTCACCGTCGAGTTGGCCGGTCTGGCGATGCCGCACGCGCGGATCGAGGTGGCGGTGCTGCCCCGTCCGGCCGGGCGTGCCGAGCCGACGCTTGCGGTCAACGGTGTCGAGGTGGGTGTCACCTCCGACGGCGGTGACGAGGTGGAGCTGCGGTTGCTGGCCCACCCGGGCGCGCCGTCGCTGCCGTTGCAGCGCGGCGCCTCCGGCGGTGAGCTGTCCCGGGTGATGCTCGCCATCGAGGTCGTGTTCGCCGGCTCCGGTGGCCCGCCCACGTTGGTCTTCGACGAGGTCGACGCGGGGGTCGGCGGGCAGGCGGCGGTGGAGATCGGCCGCCGGCTGGCTCGACTGGCCCGCAGCCACCAGGTGTTGGTGGTCACGCACCTGCCGCAGGTGGCCGCGTTCGCCGACCGGCACCTGGTGGTGGCGAAGGACACCGGTGGCGCGGTGACGACCAGCGGGGTGCGGGTGGTGGAGGACACCGAGCGGGCCCGGGAGTTGGCGCGCATGCTGGCGGGTTTGCCCGATTCAGATCTGGGTATCGCCCACGCCGAGGAGCTTTTGGCAGTGGCCGCCAAGGAAAGGCGGTTGTGACGCCGCGTATTGTGAGCGCAAGCACACCGGCTTGTGCCGGTGTGTGCTTCCCTGGGTAGGCGGCCCTGCTCAGGCATGTCGCGACAGAAAAGCCTGCCTCACATGCCAGGATGGTCACGATGCGTCTACCCACGTTGCGCCGGAACCGGAACTCCGAACCGGGCAGAGTCCTCGGCACCGCGCGCCTTGATCGCCGGACGAAACGCCTGGTCGGTCGGCTGCGCCCCGGTGACATCGCGGTCATCGACCACGTCGACCTGGACCGGGTGGCGGCCGACTCGCTCGTCGCCGTCGGGGTCGCGGCGGTGCTCAACGCCAAGCCCTCGGTCTCCGGCCGTTACCCGAACCTCGGCCCGGAGGTGTTGATCGCTGCCGGCATTCCGCTCCTCGACGACCTGGGGGAGGGCGTCTTCGAGCGCATCCGCGAGGGCGACCAGGTGCGCATCGAGGGCAACACGGTCTTCGCCGGTGACGAGCCGGTGGCCCACGGCAGCCTTCAGGACGCCGAGTCGGTCGGTAAGGCGATGGCGGACGCCCGGGAGGGTCTGTCGGTGCAGTTGGAGGCGTTCGCCGCCAACACGATGGACTATCTGCGTCAGGAACGCGACCTGCTGCTCGACGGTGTCGGGGTGCCGGACATCGAGACCCAGATGCAGGGTCGGCACTGCCTGATCGTGGTGCGCGGCTACGACTACAAGGCCGACCTGGACGTGTTGCGCCCGTACATCCGGGAGTTCAAGCCGGTGCTCATCGGCGTCGACGGCGGCGCGGACGCCCTGGTAGAGGCCGGCTACACCCCCGACATGATCATCGGGGACATGGATTCGGTCACCGACGACGTGTTGCGCTGCGGCGCCGAGGTGATCGTGCACGCGTACCCGGACGGGCGCGCGCCCGGCCTGCCCCGGGTCAACGGCCTCGGTGTGCCGGCGATCACCTTCCCGGCCGCGGCGACCAGCGAGGATCTGGCCATGCTGCTCGCCGACGAGAAGGGCGCCTCGCTGCTGGTCGCGGTCGGCACCCACGCCACCCTCGTCGAGTTCCTCGACAAGGGCCGCGGCGGTATGGCCTCGACGTTCCTGACCCGGCTGAAGGTCGGCGGCAAGCTGGTCGACGCCAAGGGGGTCAGCCGGCTCTACCGGCAGAGCATCTCCGGCTCGTCGCTGCTGCTGCTGGTGCTGTCGGCGATCGCGGCGATGGCGTCCGCGGTGGCCGTGTCGACAGTCGGGAAGGCGTACCTGGGCGTGGTCGCCGAGTGGTGGGACAATTTCGTGTTCCAGCTGTACCGGCTTTTCTAGTTCCCGACCGATCAAGAGGCTGCAAGCGTGATCAACTTCCGCTACCACGTGGTGTCCCTCACCGCGGTCTTCCTGGCTCTGGCGATCGGTCTGGTGGTCGGCACAGCCGCCCTCAACGGCCCGGTCGCCGACTCGCTCCAGGGGCAGGTCACCGGGCTGCGCAAGGACAACCAACACTGGCGTCAGACGGTCAGCAACATGGAGAAGCAACTCGCGCTGGAAGAGGAGTTCGCCGAGGAGATCTCCCAGGTCGTCCTGCCCGGCACCCTCACCGGGCGTCGGGTCGTGGTGCTGAGCCTGCCCAACGGGCGCGACCACACCGAGGGTGTGCTCAAGAAGCTCCAGCTCGCCGGGGCCACCATCACCGGCCAGGTCGACCTGCAGGACAAGTTCATCAACCCGGACAACAACTCCAACCTGCTGGAGTTGGCCGTCACCGCCGCCCGCCCGACCGCGCAGACCACCGGCCTGCCGGGCAACGGGCACGGCGTGGAGACCTCCAGCGCGCTGCTGGCCAGCGTGCTGCTGGACCGGCCCCAGGGCGTCGCGCCGGTCAGTGACGCCGACCGACGGGCGGTGCTCGCCGCCTACAACAACGCCGGCTACCTGACCACCGACAGCAACAAGGTCACCGCCTCGGCGGAGGCGGTCGTCGTGGTCAGCGGCCAGCCGTACGTCGACAAGGACTCCGACAAGCGGGACGAATCGGTCGTCAACGTCGCGGAGCAGTTCGACCGCACCGGCTCGATCGTGGTGGCCGGCAACGGTTCCGTCGGCGGCAACCTGGTCGGTGTGGTGCGCGGCGACCCGGTGCTCGCCCAGACCATCTCCACGGTCGACAACGCCAACACCGTGCAGGGCCAGGTGGTCACCACCCTCGCCCTGGTGCAGCAACTCACCGAGAAGAAGGCCGGCCAGTACGGCGTCGGCGACAACGCCCCGTCGCTGCTGCCTAGACTGCCCCAGTGAGCGAACGACGTACCCCCGTGTCCGGATCCGACCAGGTGGCGCGTGACCGAGCGAGCGAGGTGGCGGCGTGAGCGCGCTGGGCCGGCTGCTGATCGCCGGCGCGGGCGCCGCGGCGGCCCGCTACGCGCTGCGTGAGGCGCGTACCTCGCCGGCCGGGCCCGCGTTGGACCGCACCAACTTCCGTGGCCGCACTGTGAGCCTCGCCGCCGGGCCGGCGCTCGCCGCCGGCGCGGCCGCCGCAGGCGCGTTCGGTGCCACCGGCGGCGCCGCCGGTGGGGCCGCCCTGGTCGCCGGTCTCGTCGCGGGCGGGGCCG
>NZ_JAGPXY010000101.1 GCF_018070325.1 Micromonospora sp. H61 | reverse complement strand
CGGCGGACCAGTCCAACCAGCCCAACGGCACGTCGTCCAGCCGCCCCGGACCGGTGCCGACGAGATAGCGGTGCGGCGCGTCCGGAACGTCCTCCAGCCAGTCGTCCTGCCGCTCCGGCGTCACGAAGACCGCGTCGAACGGCCGGTCGCCGCCCGGTTCGAGCACCGCCAGGCCCGCTGTGGCGCGCGGTCGGAACGACACCGCCAGGCCCGAGGCCCAGGCGCCCAACAACACCGCGGCGGTACGCCAGTGCGGCGGCAGCAGGACCGCTACGCGGCTGCCGGGGCCGAGTCGGCAGCCGTCCCGCAGCAGGCTCGCGCTGCGTGCCGCCCACTGACCGACCTGTTGTGCCGTCAGGTCGACGCGCTCGCCGGTCGCCTCGTCGCGGTAGCTGAGCAGCGGACGCTCGGCCTCGACGGGCCGGGCCGCCAGGTCGGCCGTGACGGTTGGCTGCATCTCCACGCTCCCCGGGTCGACGTCGGCACCACAGTACTCAACGACTTTGGTCGCGCCGGTCGTCGGCCGATGGCCGTATCGGGTGACCGGGTGGCCCGCGCACGGTGCAGGGAACGATCCCCGAGACGCCGCCGAGGAGCGCCCGTGCCGACCGGACCCGACCCCGTCACCGCCGACCATCCCGCCGCCGACCGCCCCGCCGCCGCCGGCCGTCTGCCACTGCGTCGGCGGCTCCTGCCGGTGATCGCGTTGCTGCTGCCCCCGGCTACCTCGACGACACCCAGTACGCCGACACCCGGGCCGCCGCCGAGGCCACGCTGGTGCCGGGGCTCGAATTCAGCCTCCGGCAGGCGTTCGACCACGTGGGCAACCACATCGTGCTGACGATCTGCGCGCCGATCGTGCTCATCGAATCATTCCTCGGGCCGGAACGGCGGCTGCGGCCGTGGCTGGGCCGGCCCGGTCTCGCCGTGGTGGGCGTGCTCTACCTGCTCGGCAGCCTGTTGATCTTCTCGGACATCAACGACGACAAGGGCTTCCTGGCCAGTCCATTCCAGCTGGCCTTCGCCGCCGTGGTGGTCCTCGTACTGGTCGCGGTCGCGCTGCTGCCCCGCTGGCGCCGCGCCCACCCGCGCCGGGCCCGTCGGGTGCCGCACCCGCTCTGGGTGGGTCTGCCGATCGTCCTCGTCCGCTTCGGCGCTGACCTGACGCCCGGCTGGGCGGGGGTGACGATAGCGCTGGCGCTCGCGGCTGCCGCCGGAGGGCTTATCGCGTACTTGTCGTCCGGCGTGCGCTGGGGGCAGCGGCACGTGCTCGTAGCCGGCACCGCGGGCCTGGCCGCCGCCGCGGCGTTCGCGTACCTGGTGCCGCCGTACTCCCCTGCCTCCCCGGCGGCCGCCCTGGCCGGCGACGTCGCGGTCACCGTCATCACCGTGGCCCTGCTCGGTGGTGCCTGGTGGCGATCCCGCGAAGGCAGGCGGCCAGCGATTACACTCGCGGCCACACCACTTTGAGGGGGCCGCGCAGTGGGTGAGCTGCTGTCCACGATGGTCCAGATCATCAGCTCGTACGTCACCAGGGTGCTGGACCGGCGGGCGGTGTCCCAGGACGCGAAGGTCGGCGCCGAGCTGCTGGAGGTGGCCCTCACGCTTCAGGAGCTGTGCGTGAACGGCGAGCGCCTCCTGGCCCTGGCCGACACCCTGATCTCCAGCGACGAGCCCCGCGCCGACGACCAGTCGGAGTTCGCCGCCCTGGTGCGCCGGCAGTCCACGCTGATCAATCAGCTCAGAGGCGGTATCGCGCACTCCCGGGCGCTGCTCGCCACCGTCGACGTGGACTTCGCGTTCGCGATGGCACCTTTCCTCGACGGCAAGTCGGGACTGCTGTCCCGCTGGCAGCAACAGGCTGCTCTCAGTCAGTTCTCCACGACGACGTTGTTCTTCCTGCCCGCTGAGGCCGTCACCCGCCTGGTGGCTGGCAGCCCTGCCGCCTACACCGCAACCGCACTCGCCCGCAACCGGACGGACTTCGTGCTGATGGTGACGAACGAGGTGCAGAACGCGCGCCGGCGGGAGGTCCCGGACATCAGAGCGGTGGCGAACGACGAGAGCGAGACCCTGCTACGGGAGGTAGGACACGCCCGCTCCGAGATCGAGGCCGCCCGGGTGTTGTGTGGGCGACTGCTTATGGCAACTCAGGAGGCCATCGGCGCCGACGCCACCGCCCGCCTCCGGCGGACCTTGACGGGTCGGGGCTGACGGCGCACGGCTCAGGATCGATCCCAGTCGTAGCCGGCGCGGGCGAACGCCACACTGCCGTCACCGGTGGCGTAGACCTTCAGGGACAGCAGTCCCAATGATCGAGTGAGATTTTCGAGGTTGGAGCGGAGCCGCGAGAAGAGCCCGCTGCCCTTCAACTCGTCGGCGATGCGGATCTCGTCGAGTGAGGCGGATCTTGTGGTGAAGGACAACCGCAACTCGATCAGAGCCTGAAAGACTCCGGACGGCGCGATGCGCATCGAGACCGCTCCCCCGCCCTCGATGTAGAGCGACACCTCGACCCTCACCTCCGGCAGGTCCGCCGTCAGCACCTCGCACACCTGGCGCGGTGTCAGCTTCATCCACTGCCGCCAGGCGGCAAGGAAGTGGTCGTCCGCCCGGGTGACCGTCAGTACCGGTTCCATCGCCCGCAGGTCGGCCACTGTCAACGCCTCGATGGCCGGTCGCTCCCCGGCTCGGGCCTCCTCGTACGACGCCAGCGGCACTCCCGCCTCCAGCATGAGCCGGTCCCAGTACGGATCGGGCCAGAACGGGCCGGCCAGGAACTCGCCGACGTGGCACCAGAGCTCGTGCCAGAGCCGAACAGCCCGTAGCGGCCGCAGTCCGAGTCGCATAGCGCCGACGATGGCGCACCGGTGCACCAGCAGCGTCGCGGTGAGGGCGAACAGGTTCACCTCCGGCCGGTCGGCTTCATCAAGCGCCCGGACGGATTCGCGCTCCAGATCGGTGTACGTGACCATCTCCGGCGCGTCGGTGAGGGTGACCGGAATCTGGGTGTCCAGCAGCGAGTTGACGTCGGGTGGCACCCACCCCACGTTGTCGTTCAGCAGCACCAGGCTTACCTTCTGGTCCTGCTGCCATGCCTGGAGCTGCAGGAACGGATCCCCGGTCGGCAGCACACCGTGCTTCAGCCAGGTCACCGCCTCAGCGTGCAACCGCAGGCTCTCGCCGATCGCGGGAACCGTGACGACCAAGGCGGGGCCGTCGATTACCACAGTCAACGCCGGAACATCACGCAGCGCATCGACAAGCTCACTCTGCCGCATGGCTGCACTGTAGCGGTAGGCACCTCGTGGCTACGCCGTGCTTCGCCCGCTGTTCACGTGGACGTCGGGCCGCGCTGGTTCGCGTCCTCCGGACGATGTCAGCGCCCGTCAGCGGGTGGGCAGTTCCGGGCCGCCGTCGAGCAGCGGGCCGAGCAGGTCGTCGTACTCGTCGACCCGGGCCAGGACCTCGGCGGCGGTGAACTGGCGGACGGCCGGTTTCCGGCCGCGCGCGCCGGCCTCGACCTCGTCCCAGGTCAGCGGCGTCGACACCGACGGCACCGACTGGGCCCGCAGCGAGTACGGCGCCACCGTGGTCTTCG
Source organism: Micromonospora sp. H61 (assembly GCF_018070325.1). GTDB lineage: Bacteria > Actinomycetota > Actinomycetes > Mycobacteriales > Micromonosporaceae > Micromonospora > Micromonospora salmantinae. The sequence continues at coordinate 13,085 of NZ_JAGPXY010000101.1, read as the reverse complement.
CCGCGTTGTTCTGGCTCCAGTCGATGAAGACCTTGCCCGGTCGGAGGTTCTTCGCCATCTTCGACACGATCAGCTTCGGGTGGGCCTTCTCCAGCTCCTGGGCGATCCGCCGGGCGTAGTCGGAGACGAGGTCGGACGACTGGGTGCCGGCGATCGGGCAGCAGAGCTGCATGCCCTTCTTGCCGGACGTCTTCGGGTACGACTCGATGCCGTCGTCGGCGAGGCGGTCACGCATCAGCACCGCCACCGGGCAACACTCGGCGAGCCCGGCCGGCGGCCCCGGGTCCAGGTCGACGACCATCATGTCCGGGTGTTCGCCCACCTTCCACTGCGGTGTGTGCAGCTCCAACGCGGCCAGGTTGGCCAGCCAGACCAGGGTGGGCAGGTCGTCGGCGACCACGTAGTCGATGGTCTCCCGGCCCTTCGTCGACCCGGGCGCCGGAAGGTTCTCCACCCGAACCCAGTCCGGGGTCGCGGCCGGAGTGTTCTTCTCGAAGAACGACTTGTCGTCCACCCCGTTGGGGAAGCGGATCCGGGTGACCGGTCGGTCCCGCAGGTGCGGCAGCAGCACCGGGGAGATCCGGGTGTAGTAGTCGATCACCTCACCCTTTGTGAACCCGGCCGCCGGGTAGAGCACCTTGTCCAGGTTGGACAACTCCAGCGCGCGGCCCTCGACGTCCACCCGTAGCCGTTCAGCCGGCATCGTCGACCTCCTCCGGAGGCTTGTCCGGGCGCAACCGCAGCACCCGGGGGAAGCGCAGCCGACCGTCGGGGGTGCGCTGGCCGTACTTCACCTCCACCACCACCCGGGGTGTTACCCAGATGGCGCCCCGCGCATCCTCGCGCGGCACACCCGGCGCGAACGGTGACACGCCGGAGCGCAGCGGCTCCAGCTCGGCGAGGAGCTGCCGTTCGATGGCCGCGCCGATCCCGCCGCCGACCCGCCCCCGGTAGATCAGTCGGCCGTCCGGGCCGGGCACCCCGACCAGCAGCCCGCCGATCCGGCGCGCGCCCGGTCGCCAACCGCCGATGACGAAGTCGCCGGTCACTTCCAGCTTGACCTTCACCCAGTCCGGCGAGCGCACCCCGGGGCGGTAGACGGCCCCGACCCGCTTGGCCATCACCCCCTCCAGGCCGTGCTCTCCGGCCGCCTCGTAGGTGGCCGGCCCGTCGGCGAACATCGGTGGCACCGCCCACCGCAGGCCACCGAGCGCGAGCGCGTCGAGGGCCTCCCGGCGGCGCTCGTACGGCCAGCCGGTCAGGTCGTCGCCGTTCAACCGGAGCAGGTCGAAGATCATGTACGTCACCGGCATGACAGCTGCCAACCGGGCCGCCTTGGCCCGGTCCCGGACGTGCATCCGCTCGGCCAGCGCGGTGAACGACGGCTGCCCGCCCTGGCCGAGCAGCACCACCTCACCGTCGAGCAGCGCGTCGTCGACCTGCTCGGGCAGGGTGGCCAACTCCGGGTACGCGGCGGTGATCTCCACCCCGGAACGGGCATACAGGTGCTGACCGCCACCTGAGATGTCGGCCAGGGCGCGGACGCCGTCCCACTTGAACTCGTACGCCCAGCCGTCACCCGCCGGGAGCGGCCCGGTCATCGCGAGCATCGGCTTGAGCGGCGCGCCGGGCACGACCCGACTGTAGTAGCAGCCCGAACACCTCGCGTCCGGTTCTTTCGGATGCGAGCATGGTCGATACCGGGGAAGGGAGCGCAGGATGCGTGCCATCTGGAAGGGAGCCGTGTCGTTCGGGCTCGTCTCGATCGGGGTGAAGCTCTACTCCGCAACCGAGGAGAAGGACATTCGGTTCCACCAGGTGCACCGCGAGGACGGCGGTCGGATCCGCTACAAGCGCACCTGCTCGGTCTGCGGCGAAGAGGTCACCTACGACGACATCGCCAAGGGCTACGACATCGGCGGCGGCGAAATGGTGATCCTCACCGACGAGGACTTCGCCGACCTGCCGCTGACCAGTTCCCGTGCCATCGACGTGCTGGAGTTCGTGCCGGCCGAGCAGGTCGACCCGATCCTCTACAACAAGGCGTACTTCCTCGAGCCGGAGGGCGCGGCGACCAAGCCGTACGTGCTGCTGCGCGACGCGCTCATCGACTCGGAGCGGGTGGCCATCGTCAAGGTGGCGCTGCGCCAGCGGGAGCAACTGGCCACGCTGCGGGTCCGCGAGGGTGTACTGCTGCTCAACACCATGCTCTGGCCGGACGAGATCCGTACCCCGGACTTCGGCTTCCTCGACGAGGACCTCAAGGTGCGCCCGCCGGAGCTGGCAATGGCCAGCTCCCTGATCGACTCGATGACCGGGGAGTTCGAGCCGGACGTCTTCACCGACGACTACCGGGCTGCGTTGCAGGAGGTCATCGACGCCAAGGTGGAGGGTCGGGAGGTCGTCCAGCCGGAGGAGGTCGAGGAGGCCCCGGCCGCGGCGGTGGACCTGATGGCGGCGTTGAAGGCCTCGGTGGAGCGCGCCAAGGCGGCTCGCGGCGAGCAGCCCGCCCGCGGTGGTGGCGGCGGCGAGCCGACGCCCATCTCGTCGGCCCGGTCGGCGCAGAAGGCAGCCGAGAAGAAGGCGGCCAAGGCGCCCGCGAAGAAGACCGCGGCGAAGAAGACGGCCGAGAAGAAGGCTGCGGAGCCGGCGAAGAAGACCGCTGCCAAGAAGACCGCTGCCAAGAAGGCGGAGCCGGCGAAGAAGACCGCCGCACGCAAGACCGCACCCCGCAAGAGCGCCTGACCGTACGGCAGCGGCGGCGGTGTCCGCCTCGCCGGGTACGCTCCGCCGGCCGCTGGCGACCGGAGGAGCCCCCATGCCGTACACCCCTGATCTGGACCGGTTACTGACGCCCGGCGCCCGCTTCACCGACCAGCACGGCGGGTACCTGATCGAGGTTCACCCGGTGGGCGACATCGTGTTGCCGACCGGCCGGGTGGTCGGGTGTGACCCGCTGGTCTGCCCGGAGGCGGAGCCGTTCACTGTGACAGTGCCGCCGGGGCGGCATCCCGCCCGCGCCTGGGTGGCGGTGGTGCTCCGGGAGGACGCCGAGGTGGACCGCCGGGTCGCCGCGCTGGAGCTGGTCGTCTCGACGGAACCGACGATCCGCTGGGAGCCGGCCGTCGCGGGCGATCAGGACGTCGCCACGCTCGGCGCGGACGACTACTTCGGCTACGGGGTGGACGCCGGCGCCGGCACCCTCGCCGACCCGACCGCGCTCGCCGTCCTGGAGAGCTGGGACTCCGACCGGGTCGAGGAGGTCTTCATCCCGACCGAGCTGCCCTCGTCCCCGGTCCCGGGGCTGATCACCGCAGTGTTGGACGAGGCCAGCGGCGCCAACGTCGTCACAGTGGCCACCGGTTGGGGCGACGGCTGCTACGGCACCTGGATCGGCCGTACCGCCGACGGACGGATCACGTCGTTCGTGACCGACTTCATGGTCGTCCCGGAATAACCGCCCGGGAAAGCCCCGGATCTGTCGCGCTGGGCGATCCGAGGCGTCGGCGGCGGGCACGGTAGGCCGCGGTGCGGGTACCGTGTGCGTCGGCTTTCCCCCCGGCACCGGGTGCCGGCCACACTTCGCAGCAGGGAGTCGACGACGTGAGCGAGCGGACGCAGCAGACGGGCCCGGACCAGAGCCCGGCAACCAAGTCGGGGCGCCGCCTGGCCGCCCAGTTGGCGGAGAAGAAGGCCGCCGACGCGAGGCGCAAGCGCAACGCGTGGGCCAGCGGCCTGGCCGCCGTCGCCGTGGTCGGTGTGCTGATCGGCGTCTTCGTGACGATCGGCGGGGGCGACGACAAGCCCAAGACCCAGGCCGACGCCACCCCGTCCGCCTCCACCCCGGCCCCCGACGAGGCCGGCGCGCCCCCCGCTCCGCAGCTGCCCGAGGGCGCCGATCCGGCGCTGGGCACCAAGCCGGCGGTGACGCCGGGCACTGGCGAGCTCAAGAAGCTCACGGTCACCCCGCTGATCAAGGGCAAGGGCCCGGCCGTGCAGAAGGGCCAGAACATCACCACCAACTACGTGGGGGTGTTCTACAAGGACGGCAAGGAGTTCGACTCGTCCTGGAAGGCCGGGCAGCCGGCCACCTTCCCGATCGGCGTCGGCCAGGTCATTCCCGGCTGGGACCAGGGCCTGGTCGGCGTGACGGTGGGCAGCCGGGTGCAGCTCGACATCCCGGGCGAGCTGGCGTACGGCAACGACGAGGCCGCCGCCGGTGGACGTCCGACCGGTCCGCTGCGCTTCGTGGTGGACGTGCTCGCCGCCCAGTGACCTGTCCGGGTCGTCCCGGTTGTCGCCGGGACGCGATGGAGTTGTTCACATGGGGCTTCCGGCCCGTCACCCAGCGGCAGTAGGTTCGGCGTCACCCCGGGCGGTTCGCCGCCCGGGGTGAGCATCCGGAACCGGGACGCGGAGGTGCATGTGACGGCGCTGGACGAGCCTGGGCGTACCGCCCGGTCGATGTGGGCGTACTTCGAGCCGGTGCACACCGTCACCTACTTCCACCCCCGGGCCCGGGCCGCGTACGAGGCGGTCGGGCTGCGCGGCTACTGGCGCGGTTACTTCGCCGGCCGGGCCGCGCCGCTGGGAGCCGTCGAGGCTGCCCCGGTGATCGCCGCCTTCTTCAGCTTCGCGCCGCCGATGGTGGCCCGCGCGCTGCCGGCGGTGTGGCGGTTGGCCACCCCGCAGGAGGCGCTGCGCGCCCGTCTGACCGGTGCCGTGCAGGCGCTCGCCGAGCTGACCTACGAGCTTCCGGAGTCGCACCTGGTGGAGGCCGCCGACCTGCTGGAGCGGGCCGCCTCGGCGGCGCAGACCGCCGGCCGGGTGCTCGGCGCGGCCAACGCGGCTCTCCCCGCCGGCGAGTACCCGCTGGCGCGGCTCTGGCAGGCCGCCACGACGCTGCGCGAGCACCGGGGGGACGGGCACGTGGCGGCGCTGGTGGCCGCCGGCCTGGACCCGGTGGAGACACTGACCGGGCGGGTCGCGCTCGACGGTTCGCCGCCGCAGTACCTGCTGGGCCGGGGCTGGTCCGAGGAGCAGTGGCACGCTGCCCGCGAGCGGCTCACCGAGCGGGGTTGGCTGACCGGGGACGGCGCGGCCACCGACCATGCTCGGGCCGGGTTCCAGGCCATCGAGGACGCCACCGACCGGGCCGCCGCGCATCCGTGGCAGGCGCTCGGCGCCCACGACACGGACCGGCTCCGGGAGCTGCTGGAGCCGATCGCCCGGTCCGGTCAAACCCTGCTCCCCGAGGGCAGCCCGCTCGGTCTGCCCGCGTTGCCCGGCTGACCGGGCACCCACCGGTCGGGCAGGATGGGCCCGTGACTGATGCGGTGGTCTTCGACCTGGACGGCGTGATCGTGGATTCCGAGCCGGTGTGGGAGGAGGTCCGCCGGGCGTACGTGGCGACGCACGGCGGGACGTGGCAGCCGGACACGCAACGCCGACTCATGGGGATGAGCACCGGCGAGTGGGCCCACTACCTCAGCGGAGAGCTGGGCGTCGACCGCACCGCCGAGCAGGTCGCCGTCGAGGTGGTCGAGGAGATGACCCGCCGCTACCGGGACCACGTACCCCTCATCGACGGCGCCGACCAGGTCGTCCGCCGGTTGGCCGCGCGGTGGCCGCTCGGGTTGGCCAGTTCGTCGCCGACCCGGTTGATCGAGGCGGCGCTGGCCGCGACCGGCCTGACCGACGCGTTCGGCGCGACCCTCTCCACCGAGCAGACCGAGCGGGGCAAGCCCGCACCGGACGTGTACCTGAGCGTGGCGCAGCGCCTCGGCGTCGACCCGACCCGGTGTGTGGCCGTGGAGGACTCGTCAAACGGGGTGCGTTCCGCCGCGGCGGCGGGGATGCGGGTGGTGGCGGTGCCGCACGGCTCGTACCCGCTCGACCCGGACGCCGCCGGGCTGGCCGTGGTGACGCTGAACGCGATCGGTGAGCTGACCCCGGAGCTGGTGGACGAGCTGGGTTGACCCGGGTCGAGCCGGGTAGAGACCACGGATGAAGGCCATCGTGTACGAGCGCAACGGCGACCCTTCGGTGCTCGATCTGGTCGACCGCCCGGTGCCCGAGCCGGGTGCGGGCGAGGTCCTGGTGCGGATGGCGGTCTCCGGGGTCAACCCGACCGACTGGAAGTCCCGCCGCAACGCCCCGCCGAAGGGCTGGCAGATTCCCGGGCAGGACGGCGCGGGGGTGGTCGAGGCGGTCGGCGAGGGGGTCGACCCCGACCTGATCGGTGAGCGGGTGTGGGTCTGGGAGGCCGCCTGGCAGCGACAGTGGGGCACGACGGCGGAGTACACGCTGGTGCCGGTCCGGCAGGCGGTACGCCTCGGCGCCGCCCCGTTCGAGCTGGGCGCGGCCCTGGGCATCCCGTTCCTCACCGCGCATCGCTGTCTGACCGCTGGCGAGTTCATGCCGGACACGCTGCGGGCCGGCGCGCTGGCGGATCACACGGTGCTGGTGCAGGGTGGTGCGGGCGCGGTCGGCAACGCCGCGATCCAGCTCGCCCGCTGGGCCGACGCCACGGTGATCGCCACTGTGAGCAGCGCGGAGAAGGCCCAGCTCGCAGCCTCGGCCGGCGCCTCCTTCGTGATCAACTATCGGGAACAGGACGTGGTCGAGGAGGTCCACAAGATCGCCCCCGACGGGGTCCACACGATCGTGGAGGTCTCCCCCGCCCGCAACGCCTCGGTCGACGTACGGGTGCTGCGGCACGGCGGCGCGGTCTGCATGTACGCCGACAACGGCGGGGACGAGGTGAGCATCCCGATCCGGGCGATGATGGCGCCGAATGCCCGCTGGCAGTTCGTCCTGGTCTACACGGAGCCGAAGGCGGCCAAGGCGCAGGGCGTGAAGGACGTGGCGGCGGCGGCCAGCCAGGGTGGCATCCGGGTCGGCGCGGACGCCGGCCTGCCGCTGCACCACTACCCGCTGGCGGAGGCAGCCGCGGCGCACCAGGCGGTGGAGGACTCGACGGTGGGCAAGGTGCTCATCACCACCAGCGACGCCTGATCGGGTCGCTGACCACCCGATTTCTCCGTCAGCAGGACAGAAGCGAACAACTTTCGCAACAATGACGGTGCGGGTCACCCCGCGTGGAGCGGGCGGCCCCGGCGCGGTGCGAACGCCGGGGCCGCCCCTGGGGAGGGTTCAGGAGTACTCCCGCCCAACAGGCGACAGTGCCGGGGAAAACGTTACGGGGCTGTCAGCTCCCGGACTGTCAGCTCGCCCCCGGCGTACCGCGAACGGACGACCTTCTTGTCGAACTTGCCGACGCTGGTCTTCGGCACCGTGTCGATGAACGCCCAGCGCTCGGGCAACTGCCAACGCGCCACCGACCCGGCCAGGAAGTCCCGCAACTCCTCGGCGGTCACCGAAGCGCCCTCCCGGACCACCACCGTGGCCAGCGGACGTTCGTCCCATCGCTCGTCCGGGACCCCCACCACGCACGCCTCCAGCACCGCCGGGTGGGCCATCAGCGCGTTCTCCAACTCCACCGAGGAGATCCACTCACCACCGGACTTGATCACGTCCTTGGCGCGGTCGGTCAGGCTGATGTACCCGTCCGGCGAGAGGGTGCCCACGTCGCCGGTACGCAGCCAGCCGTCGCGGAACTTCTCCTCGTTCGGGGCGTCGTCACCGACGTACCGGGCGGTCACCCACGGCCCACGGACCTCCAACTCCCCCACGGCCGTGCCGTCGGCGGGCATCGGGTCGCCCGACGGGCCGACGATCCGCGCCTGCACGCCCGCCGGCACCCGCCCCTGGGTGTAGCGGTAGCGCCACGCCTGTTCACCGGTCGCACCGGCGGGCGGACGCGAGACCGACCCCAGCGGGGACATCTCGGTCATCCCCCAGGCGTGGATGACGTCGATCCCGTGCCGCTCGTCGAACGCGTGCATCAACGCCGGCGGGCACGCCGAGCCGCCGACGATCACCTCACCGAGCGACGAGGTGTCCACGTCGTGGGTGTCCAGGTAGGCCAGCAGGTCGGTCCAGATGGTCGGCACCGCACCGGCCAGGGTCGGCCGCTCGGCAGCGATCATCTCGGCGATCGGCGCGGCCTGGAGGAACCGGTCCGGCATGATCAGCGACGCGCCGGAGAGGAAGGCCGCGTAGGGCAGGCCCCACGACATGGCGTGGAACATCGGCACGATGGCCAACTCGCGGTCGGTCGGCCCGAGGCCGAAACCCTCCGGCATGCAGACCTGCAACGAATGCAGATAGATCGACCGGTGCGAGTAGGCCACGCCCTTCGGATTGCCGGTGGTGCCCGAGGTGTAGCAGAGCGCTGCGGCGTCGCGCTCGTCCACCTCGGGCCAGTCGTACGTGTCGGGCCGGTCGGCGAGCAACGCGTCCCAGTGGTGCACTGTGATCCGGTCGCCGGCCGCCGCCACCAGCGGCGCCGGGTCACCACCGCCGACCACCACGACGTGCCGCACAGTGGTCAGCTCACCGATCACCCGGGCCAGCAGTGGGAGCAGCGTGCTGTCGACGAGGACCACCCGGTCCTCGGCGTGGTTGGCGATGTAGACGACCTGGTCGGGGAAGAGCCGGATGTTGAGCGTGTGCAGCACCGCACCCATGCTCGGCACCGCGAAGTAGGCGACCAGGTGCTCGTTGTTGTTCCACATGAAGGTGGCGACCCGCTCGTCGCCGGTCACCCCGCACTCGTCGCGCAGCCCGTGTGCCAGCCGGGCGGCGGCCCGGCCCACCTCGGCGTACGTCATCCGGCGGGGTTCGGCGCCCGTCCAGGTGACCACCTCGGCTGTGCCGTGCACCCCTGCGCCGTGGTCGAGGATCCGGGAGATCTGCAGAGGGGCGTCCATCATCGTGCTACGCATGGGTAACAAGCTAGTGTCGGCGGTCACACGTTGGGAACCCCCGTAAGTTGTCGCAGGTGAGCATCTCCTGGGCCGACTCGTACGTGGGGCAGTTGCGCGCGCTCGCCGGGGACCGGACGCTGATGTTCGTCGGCGCCCGTGCCGTGGTCAACGACGACGCCGGCCGCGTCCTGCTGATCAAACGCTCGGACAACGGCCAGTGGGCAATGCCGGCCGGCGCGATGGAGTTGGGCGAGTCGATCGCCGACTGCGCGGTACGCGAGGTCCGTGAGGAGACCGGGCTGCGCGCGCTGCGGGTCTGCGCGTTCGCCCTCTACACCGGCCCGGACCGGACGAGCACCAACATGTACGGCCACACGTACCAGGTGTTCACGACGGCGTTCAAGGTGGAGGAGTGGGACGGGCAGTTGGCCCGGGTCACCGACGAGACCACCGACGCCGGCTTCTTCGCGCGCGACCGGTTTCCCGCCCCACTCTCCACCTCGGTCGTCGAGACCCTTGCCGACCTGGACGTCTTCGAGCAGACGAACCGGCTCATCCTCAAGTAGGGCGGCCCCGGGGCCACCGACCCCGGGGCCGTGCCTCACTGCGGCAGGCGGAGCCCGGCGAAGAACCCTTCCTGGATCCAGTTCGGGTACGCGACAGGCAGCTTGGTGGCCTCGTCCAGCTCGGTGAGGTCCTGCTCGGTCAGCGTGAGATCCGAGGCGGCGATGTTGTCGACCAACTGCTCGTGCTTGCGGGCACCGACGATCACGCTGGTCACTGCCGGTCGGGACAGCAGCCAGGCGACCGCCACCCGGGCCGGGCTCACCTCGTGCCGCTCGGCGACGCCCTTGAGCACGTCGACAACTCCGAAGGCGTGCTCGGGGTCGAACGGGGTGAAGCTGGCGTAACCGGGCTGGGCGCTACGCGCGCCACTGTCGGCGACGGCACCGTCCCGGCCGACCTTGCCGGAGAGGAAACCACCGGCGAGCGGGCTCCAGACGGTCAGCCCGACACCCTCGTTGAGCGCCATCGGCACCACGTCGCGCTCCACGTCCCGGCCCAGCAGCGAGTAGTACTCCTGCACCGAGACGAACCCGGCCAGCTTCTCCCGGGCGGAGATACCCAGCGCCTTGGAGATCTGCCAGGCGGCGAAGTTGGCGGCGCCGATGTAGCGGACCTTGCCCTGCCGAACCGCGTCGTCGAGCGCGCGCAGCATCTCCTCCATGGGAGTGATCTGGTCGAAGTTGTGGATCTGGTACAGGTCGATGTGATCGGTGCCCAGTCGGCGCAGGCTGTCCTCCAGGTTCTGCATGATGTGCAGCCGGGAGGTGCCGACGTCGTTCGGGCCGGGGCCCGTCCGGGAGTGCACCTTCGTCGCCAGTACGACGTCGCGACGCCGCTTGCCGAGCGCCTTGCCGAGCAGTTCCTCGCTCTCACCGTCGCTGTAGCCGTCGGCGGTGTCGACGAAGTTGACGCCCGCGTCCAGCGCGGTGTCCACCAGCCGCTGCACCTCGGGCAGCGCCAGCCCACCCAGGGTGCCCCAGAGCGGGTGCCCACTGCCGCCGAAGGTCATCGCGCCGAGCGAGATCTCCGAGACGTACACCCCGGTGCTGCCCAGCAGTCGGTACTTCACGTGTGTTGCTCCTCATGGTGGATCGGAGGCCGAGCTCAGGCACTCCTTGGGCACTATGTCGGACACTGTGTCCGGCAACGAGCGTACGTCGCCCACCCGACCCCCGGCCACCTAGGATTCCGGCTATGCCGTCGATCACCCGCCGCCGCCCGCGCAACCCTGACGGACGCGCGGCCGTCGAAGCGCGGGTGCTGGCGGCCACCGAACGGCTCCTGAGGGAGGGGATCCGCTTCACCGACCTCGGCGTGCAGCGGATCGCCGCCGAGGCCGGCGTCGCACGGTCGACCTTCTACACCCACTTCCGGGACAAGACCGAACTGCTCATGCGCCTCGCCGGCACCATGCGGGAGAGTTCGTTCGACCGCACCGGCAGCTGGGACCCGGGCGGTCCCGGCGACCCGCTCGCGCGGCTCACCGAGGTCTTCGCCGACGTGATTCGGATATACCGGACGTACGCCCCGGTGCTGGCCGCGGTCAGCGAGGTCGCCGCGTACGACGAGGCGGTCCGGGAGTACTGGGCGGCCGGGCTGGAGCGGTTCGTGGCCCGCACCGTCGATGCGCTCCGGATCGAGCAGCAGGCCGGGCGTACCCCCGCCGACCTGGACGTGACGACGGCCAGCCGGCTGATCGTGGTCGGCGGCGACCGCTTCCTCGCCGACCACGTCAGCACGACCTCGGCCGACCCCGAGACCGACGCGGCAGCCGCCCGGGAGTTGGCCGCGACCTGGTGGTACGGCGCCTACCGCCGCCCCGCCTGACCACCTGGGCCCGACTGACGCCGACCGCCCCGGAGCGGTCCGGGGCGGTCGGTGTCGAGGCACTCAGATCATCGTCTGGGACTTGGCCTCCATGTCGGCGGCGGCCTCCTCCTTCGACTCGCGGGTCAACGGCTTGCCGCCCGGAGCCGGGGCCTCCCCGCCGAGCGGGTCCGCGCCACCGGTGGCACCCTTCGGGCCGGCACCCCGCAGCTGCGTGTTGGGCAGCGTCAGGGTGACCACCACCGCCACTATCGCGATCAGGCCGGCAGTCAGAAAGACCATGTCCAGTGCGTCGACGAAGGCGCCCTGGATGGCCGCACGCACCGGCCCCGGCAGGGCCAGGATGGTGGCCGGATCGTTGATCGAGATGTTCGCGCCGCCACTCGCCGCCACCGCGGCCTGCTCCGGCGGCGGGAGCTGCGCGATCGCGCCGGGCAACCGGTCGGCGAGCCCGCCGGTCAGCCGGGACGAGAGCACCGTGCCGAGGATCGCCACACCGAACGAACCGCCCAGCGACCGGAAGAAGGTCGCCGAGGAGGTGCCGGCCCCCAGGTCGCGTACCGAAACCGCGTTCTGCACCGCCAGGATCAGCGACTGCATGCACAGGCCCAGCCCGACGCCGATCACCACCATGTACCCGAACGCCACCCAGAGCGAGGTGGCCACCTCCAACTGGGTGAAGAGGAACATGCCGACCAGGAGGGTCACCGAACCGGCCACCGGGAACCACTTGTAGCGACCGATCCGGGTCATCGCACGGCCGGTGAGGATCGAGGTGATGATGATGCCGGCCATCATCGGCAGCATCAGCAGACCGCTGCGGGTCGGCGAGGCGCCCTTCACGATCTGCAGGTACAGCGGGATGAAGATGATCGAGCCGAACATCACCAGACCGATGATGAGCAGGGCCGAGTTGGCCAACGCGAAGGTGGCGTTCCGGAACAGCCGCAGCGGCAGGATCGGCTCGGCCACCCGGGCCTCCTGGAGGACGAAGAGCACCCCCAGCACCACACCGGCCACGAAGAGCCCGATGATCACGCCGGAGCCCCAGGCGTACTCGTTGCCACCCCAGCTCAGCGCGAGCAGCAGCGAACTCACCCCGGCCACCAGCAGGCCGGCACCGAGCCAGTCGATCGAATGGTCCCGACGTTCGAACGGGATCAACCGCATCACGTGGTAGCAGACGACGATGGCCAGGATCGCCAGCGGCACGTTGATGTAGAAGATCCACCGCCAGTCGGTCTCCGCGAAGTAACCGCCCACCAGCGGCCCGGCGACCGACGAGATCCCGAAGACCGCGCCGAACAGGCCCTGGTACCGACCACGTTCCCGGGGTGACACCACGTCCGAGATGATGGTGAACGCGAGCGTCAGCAGACCACCGGCGCCGAGACCCTGGATACCCCGGGTGACGATCAGCTGGGTCATGTTCTGCGACAGCCCGGCCAGCAACGACCCGAGCAGGAACGTGCCGATCGAGAAGAGGAAGACCGGCCGACGCCCGTACAGGTCGGCCATCTTGCCGTACAGCGGCGTCGACGCGGTCGAGGCGAGCAGGTACGCGGTGACCACCCAGGAGTAGTGGTTGATCCCGCCCAGCTCGCCCACGATGGTCGGCAGCGCCGTACCAACGATGGTCTGGTCGAGTGCGGCCAGCAGCATGCCGGTCATCAGGCCCAACATGAGCAGCCGGATCTGCTGACGGTTCAGCACCGGCGCATCCGAGGCTTCGGTGGTCATGTCGCCTTCTATCCCGCCACCCGCAGAACATGCCCCCAACCACCAAAAAACCCACCCCGCGCCCCCGCACCCCCACTTTCTGGCGTTGATCAAGAGGTTTGCGTCATGGTGCACGGCGTT
>NZ_JAGPXY010000100.1 GCF_018070325.1 Micromonospora sp. H61 | reverse complement strand
GGCATTAAACCGGCTCGGCGGATTCGTCGCGAGGCCGTCGCGGCTCCTAGCATCACGGGGTGCGCATGACGTCGCTTGCCGCTCTCCTCGTCCTCGGTGTCGCCACCGCGACCCTGCCCGCCTGCGCGCCGCCCGCCGCCCGCCGCCCGCCGCCCGCCGCCCGCCGGCTGCGGCGCGGTGGGTCCCCGGCGGCAAACCGGGCTCAGAAGTCGGCGAAGAGGTACGGCACCCGGCGGGGGAAGAGGCCGCGCAGCTCCGTGGCGGCGTCCATCGGCACCTCGCCCAGACCGCGTAGCGGCAGCTCGGCCGGGTCCAGCACCCCGTACGCGAGGGCGGAGAGCCCGGCGGCGGTGAGCGTGGCGGTCGGGGCGCGGCCGGTGGTGTCGTCGACCAGTTCCAGCGCCCCGGTGGTGCCGTCGAGCAGGTGGGTGCCGGCCAGCCAGCGGTCCCCGGTCAGCTCGATCCGCACCCGGCCCGGTCCGGCGGGCAGCCCGCTCAACGCGTCCAGCGACAGCAGCCGGGCCATCGGCGCGGACGAACCCGGCACTGCCGTACGGGCCTCGACGTGCACGTCCAGGTCGGTCAGCCACAGCTCGGGCAGCTCGTCCGGCGGAACCTGAACGGTGACCCGCTCGATCTGGTCGACGTGCCGGGCGAAGAACTGCAGCAGCAGCGTCCGTGCGAGCGGGTCGGTGACCAGCAGTTCGTTGCCGTGCAGCGTGCCGCCGTGTTCGTCGATCCGGTACGTCACCGCGCCGGTGACCTCCCCGCCGACCCGGGCGGTGAGCAGCCAGTACTCGTCACGGTCACGCATTCCGACCGCCCGGTAGTCCGGGAAGATCGCGAAGCCGTGTCGTTCCTGGAGGTTGCGTTCGGTGAACGCCCGCCACGCCGGATAGCCGGCGGCGACGCGTTCCCAGCCGACCTCGCCGGGCAGGTCCACCCGGAGCAGCGAACCCAGGTTGGCCGGAGTGAAGGTGACACGGCGCGGCTTGGGCAGCCCGACGTAGCCGAACCGGGCGTAGAAGCTGGGCCGGAACGGATAGAGCGCGCTGAGTGGATGGCCCTCGTCGCGCATCTCGTCGAGGAGTTGGTGCAGCAACGTCCGGACATGCCCCTGCCGGCGGGCCAGCGGATGGGTCGCCACTCCGGCGACACCGGCCATCGGCAGCACCACCCCGCGCAGGTTCTGTCGCATCGGGATGGCCGAGACAGCGGCCAACGTGGTGCCGTCCTCCTCGGCGATCAGCGTCCGGTTGCCCTGGTTGTAGGGCAGGTAGTCGCGGAACTCGGCGGCGCGGGCAGCACTGAGCGGCGAGGACTCGAAGGCGTACGCGGCCAGCGGAAAGCTGGTGGTGAGACGGTCGTCGTCGGTCACCCGGCGGATGGTCATTCGCCCATCTCAACCCGCCGCGCGGGTCGTAGCAACCGGATTGGCCCGATCCGTGGCCGGCGCGGCGGTCAGCCGACCGGCAGGTGCCGCAGGTGGCGACGGCGGCGCAGGCGGACGCTGGCCACCGCGGCCACGCCCAGGGCCAGCAGTGCGGTGACGACGAGCCCGTGCAGCAGGCCACGGGAGAGGTAGCCCTGGTCGGTGTTGTCGACAGCCCAGGTGGCGATCTCCCGGCTCGACCAGAACGGTGTCAACCTCGCCCCGGACCCGGCCGGGTCGATCAGCATCTGCACGGTCACCACCGTGAGCAGCAGCAGCGTGCCCTCCAACTCGCGCGGCAGCAGCGCACCGATCAGCATCCCGAACGGCGCCGCCACCGCGACGGAACAGAGCAACGCCGCCGCCAGGCCGCCGTACCGCAGGTCCGCGCCGTCGATCATCGGGAGCAGGAAGAAGGGTACGGAGATGACCAGCCCCACGGTCCACAGGCCGAGCATCCGACCGAGGTAGAGGTGGTGTGGGCGGTAGCCGGCCAGTCGCAGCCTCGGCTCCAACTCGCGGGCCGCGGTCGTGGCGAACAGCGCGGCGGTGCTCACCGCCCAGCCCACGCCGAGCAGCAGCGAGCGAACCGACTGCCCGAGGTAGGCGTCCCGCCGGATCAGGTAGAAGGTCAACGGCATCAACAACAACAGCAGGAGTACGCCTCGACGCCGCAGCAGCTCCCGCAGGGTCATCTCGGCGACGGTCACGAGCCGGTTCACGGGCGGCCTCCCTGGATGCCGGGCGCGTGCCACCCGTTCTCGTGTGCCGGGGTCAGGTCGAGCACGATGTCCACCCGGTCGAGTTGGTTGAGCAGGTGGGTCACCACGACGATGGCAGTGCCGGCGTCGCGCAACCTGCTGAGCTGGTCCCAGAAGTTGACGTATGTGCCCTGGTCGAAGCCCTGGTACGGCTCGTCGAGCAGCAGCACGTCGGGGGCGCTGAGCGTGGACATGGTCAGGTTGAGCTTCTGTCGGGTGCCGCCGGAGAGGTGGCGGGCCTGCACGTCGCCGCCCGCTTCCCAGCCGAGCTGCCGGGCCGCCGCCCGACCGGCGCGGCGGGCCGGGCCCCGGGCCACGCCCTGACCGGCGCCGATCAGCACGAAGTGCTCGTCGGCGAGCAGGAAGTCGGCGGTGCCGCCGGACTGCGGGCAGTAGCCGAGCCGCCCGGAGACGGTCACCTCACCGGCGTCCGGTGACATGAGTCCGGCGCAGATCCGGAGGAAGGTGCTCTTGCCGCAGCCGTTCGCGCCGACGACGGCGGCGATCTGTCCGGCCCGGACGGTCAGCGTGGCGTCGCGCAGCACGGTTCGCCGTCCGTACCGCTTGGTGATGCCTGCCGCGTGCAGCCGGACCGGGCCGGGGCGGGGTCCGGGCGCGGTGCCGATGCTCTCCACGACAGCACCCGCGTACTGCTGGGGTGGGCCGAAGACGACCCAGGGGTCGCCGCCGCCCTCGCGTAGGTGCGTGGCGGCCTCGGCGACCACGTGCCGTGCGGCGTCCGCCGCGACCCGGCGCTGGTGCAGCTCGGCCGTGAGCGTACGCAGCCAATCGTCGGCGTTCACCGGGTGACCCCCTTCGTGACGATGTCGTTCACCGGCTGGACGAAGGTGAGCCAGGCGCTGCCGCCGGTGCGGAGCGCCGCGTGCCCGTCGTCGGTGAGCCGGTAGTACTTGCGGGCCGGCCCGGCGCTGCCCTCCCGCCACTGCGCGGCCACCAGGCCGGTCTTCTGTAGGCGCAGCAGCACGGGGTAGAGCGTGCCGCCCTGGATCGGCCCGACGCCCGCCGCGTCGAGCGCCTGGGCGAGCTGGTAGCCGTAGGACTCGCCTTTGGACAGCAGGGCCAGGACGCAGATGTCGAGCACCCCCCGCAGCCACTGCCCGCGCCGGTCGGAATCCACGCGTCGGACAGTAGCGGCGCTAGCTAGATGGCACAACCACCTACTGGGGCAGCCGAACCCGAACCAGTCGGTTCGGGCGAGCCGCCGAGTGAGCCGTACGGGTCAGCGGGCGACGACGTCGGAGACCACGACTGTGACGTTGTCCGGGGCGCCGGCGTGGTGGGCCAGCTTCACCAACTGCTCACCGCACTGCTGGCGGTCGGCGTACATGCCCAGGGCCGCGGCGATGGCCTCGTCCTCGACGTAGTCGGAGAGCCCGTCGCTGCACAGCAGCAGCCGGTCACCGGGGACCACTGTGAGCACCCCGACCGCGGGTGGGGTGTCGGCGCCCTGCACGGCCCGGGTCACCAGGGACCGCTGCGGGTGGTGGCGGGCCTGCTCGGGAGAGAGGGTCCCCTGATCGACAAGCGCCTGCACGAACGTGTCGTCCCGGGTGAGCTGGGTCAGCTCCCCCTCGCGCAGCAGGTAGCAACGGGAGTCGCCCACCTGGGCCAGCACCAGTGTCTCCCCGGCCAGCAGCGCCGCGGTGAGCGTCGTACCCATGCCGTCCCGGCTCGGGTCGACGGTGATGGCGGCGTGGATGCGCTGGTTGGCGGTGCTGACCACGGCACGCAGCGCGTCGGCGGCGCCGTCAGGGTCGGTGGGCGGAGCCAGCTCGTCCAGAATCCGGATCACGATCTCGCTCGCCACCTCGCCCGCAGGCAGCCCACCCATGCCGTCGGCGACGGCGATCAGGCGGTCACCGGCGAGGGCGGAGTCCTCGTTGTTGGTGCGCACCAAGCCGATGTCGTTGAGGATGACCGAGCGGAGGATCAGCGTCATGGGGTCAAGCTTGCCAAGAACAACCCGCATTCGTCTCTACGCCTCCTACCTAGGTCGAGAAATGATTGCGATTTTCGTCGACGGAGCCGACGGTCCGTGACCGATCGGCGGGGTCTCAGCGGCGCGGATAGCGCAGGAGCAGGCTCGCGGCGACCTCCTCGTCACCCACCGCCGCGTAGCTGTGTGGCACGTCCGACACCCAGCGGAGGTGGCCACCGGCCGGGGCGGTCAGCGGTGCGTCGGCCGGCCCGGCGCGCAACACCCCGGCGAAGACGGTGACGTGCTCGGTGACTCCCGCCGGGTGGGCGGGGGAGAGCTGGCCGGGGCCGGGCGCGACCCGCATCCGGTACAGCTCGTAGGTCGCGTCGGTGTCGGTGAAGACCTCCAGCAGGGTCGCGATGACCGCGGCGCCGTGCACTGTGGGCCCGGCGGCCGGCTCCGCCAGCACCGCCGTCAGCGGTACGCCGAGCTGCGCGGTGACCGCCCAGAGCGTCTCCAGGGTCGGGTTGCGGGTGCCGTGCTCCAGGCCGGAGAGGGTGGCCTTTCCGACACCGGCGAGCCGGGCGAGTGTGGACAGCGAGATCCCCTGCTCCTCGCGCAGGGCACGGACCCGGCGCCCGACGACGGCGGGATCCACGTCGAGGCCGGGGCGCGGGGCTGGTGGTGGGTGCGGCACCCGGCTATCGTGCTACACGCTTCCGTTCCGTAAACGGAACAGGCGGGAGGGTGGGGTGGCTGGACGCGTGCAACCGGTGCTGGCGGGGGTGGTGACAGCGCTGGTGGGCTTCGCCAGCTCGTTCACAGTCGTGCTGGCCGGGCTCCGAGCGGCGGGCGCGTCGGACGCACAGGCCGCCTCCGGCCTGCTCGCGCTCTGCGTGGCGAGTGGGTTCGTCGCCGTCTGGCTGGGCTGGCGGTACCGGATACCGATGAGCGTGGCCTGGTCCACGCCGGGCGCGGCGCTGCTGGTGGCGACCGGGCCACCGCCGGGCGGATGGCCGGTGGCGGTGGGCGCCTTCCTCGTCTCCGGTGTGCTGATCGTCGCGGCCGGGTTGTTCCCGCCGCTCGGCCGTGCGGTGGCCGCCATCCCCAAGCCGGTGGCCGGCGCGATGCTCGCCGGGGTGCTGCTGCCGCTGTGTACCGCCCCGGTCCGCGCGCTTGTCGAGCTGCCGGTGGTGGCCGGATCGGTGGTGGTCGGTTGGCTGCTGCTGCACCGGTTCGCCCGACGCTGGGCGGTGCCCGGCGCGCTGGTGGTGGCGGTGGCGGCGATCGCACTGACCGCACCGCCGACCGGCCTGACCGGTGCCGCGCTGATCCCGTCGGTCACGCTGACCGCGCCGGCGTGGAACGCGTCAGCGCTGGTCGGGTTGGCCCTGCCGCTGTTCCTGGTCACCATGGCCGCGCAGAACGTACCCGGCATGGCGGTGCTGGTCGGCTACGGCTACCGGCCGCCGTTCGGCGCGGCGCTGCGGACCACCGGTCTGGCCAGTCTGCTCGCCGCCCCGGCCGGCGGGCACGCGGTGAACCTCGCGGCGATCACCGCCGCGCTGGCCGCCGGCCCCGACGCGCACCCCGACCCGGAGCGCCGGTGGATCGCCTCGGTCACCGCGGGCGCCGGGCTGGCAGTGCTCGGCCTGGGCGCCGGCGTAGCCACCACGCTGGTGGCGGTCGCCCCACCGATCCTCATCGAGGCGGTCGCCGGGCTGGCGCTCCTGGGCGCCCTCGCCACCGCTCTCGCCTCGGCGGTGACCGACCCGGCGACCCGGGAGGCCGCCGTGGTCACCTTCGTGGTGACCGCGTCCGGGGTGACGCTGATCGGCGTGGGCGGCGCGTTCTGGGGCCTGGTCGCGGGCTGCCTGATGCTGCTGATCTTCCACCGCCGCCAACCCGCCGCGCCGGATCAGCCCGCCCCCGCCGCGCCCGACCAACCCGCCCCTTCGGCGCCGAGAAGATCCACTCGGGTTTCATGATGTCGGGCTGTCCCGAGGCTCCGGACACCCCGAATGCCGTGGACCCGAGTCGGTCAGGGAGGTTGGGTCACTCCTCGGGCGGCAGGTCGGCCACCCCGACGGCCAAGAGGACCCGGCCGTCGGCCACCGCACCGATCCGGTCGGCCGGTACGTAGACCGCGCCGGTGCGGGTCAGGTCGGTCGAGACCTTCAGATAGCCGCTGTGCAGCAGCCGCGCCGCCAGATCGGCCGGGACGTCCGGCTCCTCGACCGCAGTCGCCTCGATCAGTTCGTCCAGGCTGCTGCCCGGGTCGGCGGTCGGTGTCTGGACTGTCACCGCGTTCGGGTCACCCCGCTGGACGAGGTCCACGGTGCCGACCTCGGTGCCAGCTGAGTCGATCACCGGCATCCCGGTGGTGATCCGCGAGATGGTCGCCTGCTGCTCGTCCTGCTGGTCCATCCCGCTGCGGTTCCCAGGGCGGCGCGCCGCTAAACGCCGCCGCCCGCCCACTCGGCCCGACGCTCAGCAACTGCGGCAGCGACTTGGAGGCGGCGGGCTTTGAGGCGATGGCCCGGAGAGCGTTATGACTCTGAGTCATATTGATGCCTCAGAGTCATCACCGTCGAAAGCAATACCGCCTCCACGGCCAGCCCACTCAGCTGTTCGGGAGGGTCCAGCCGCCGGGCGGTCGGGGGGACAATTCGCGCCAGGTGTCCGGGCCGTCGAGCAGCGCCCGGACGGTGTCCTCGGCCTCGTCCGCACTGCCGTACTCGTAGAAACGGGAGATGCCCTCGGCGCCGCCGGCCCGCTGCTCGACGTGCCACCGGTCGGCGTCCACTCGCAGGAAGACGTCCCGCCGGGCCAGCCGCCCCCACTTCCCGTTCCACCAGTGCTTTCGCTGCTCCATGGCGGGACTCTATCGAACACACGTACGAGAAGGTGCGGCCCCTGCGGGAATCCCACAGGGGCCGATGTGCATCCGTTCGGTCAGCGCTGCGTCGGCGGCTCCGGGCGGCGGCCCAGCACGTCGTCCAGCGCCCCACGCTGCTGGCCGGGGGTGGTGTGGCCGGCGGAGACCAGGGCGTCCCGGATCTCGGTGAGCAGCTTGACCTCCTCGCTCGGCGCCGAGGGCGGCGGCTCCTCGCCCCGCTTGCGCCGCTCGGCCAGCCGGTTCATCGGGTAGACGACCAGGAAGTAGAGCGCCATCGCGGTCAGCAGGAAGGTGATCACCGCGTTGACGAAGGCGATCCAGTCGAACGAGATGCCGCGGAAGCTGGGTGCCGTGCCGGCCAGGCCCTTGTCGCTACCGGTGATGAGCAGCACGAAGACCCGGATCAGCGGGTCGAGGAACGACTTGGTGAGCTGGGTGACCACGCCCGTGAACGCGGCGCCGATGACGACACCGACCGCCAGGTCGACGACGTTGCCGCGCATGATGAAGTCTTTGAAGCCCTTGAGCATTCGTACTCCCGAGGTGTCCGCTTTTCTGTCGGGCACAACCTATGCCCGTTCGGCGGGTTCCAGAAAAGCGCCGGCTTCGAGCGCCGCCCGGCCGGGATCGCCGGCCCGGATCGCCTCGACCAGCCGGGTGTGGTCGACGTAGCGCTCAGGGGTGAGCTCCCCGCCCATGGCCTGGGCGACAGTGCTGCGCAGGGCGGTGCCCACCGAGGCGTACAGCTCGGCGAGCATGGCGTTGTGCGCGGCGGCGACCACCGCCGTGTGCAGTGCCGCGTCGGCCTCGACGAACGCGTCGACCCGGCCGCCGTGCCAGGCGGCCTCGCGCTGGGCGAGCGCGCCGTCGAGCGCCGCCAGGTCCTCCGGGGTACGCCGCAACGCGGCGAGCCGGGCGGCCTCCACCTCGAAGGCGCGGCGTACCTCGATGACCTCGGTCATCCGGTCGTCGCCGAGTCGGCGGGCGACCACAGGTGCCAGTTCGTCGGTGGACACCACGTAGGTGCCGGAGCCCTGCCGGCACTCCAGCACCCCGGCGTGCACCAGGGCGCGGACCGCCTCGCGGACCGTGTTGCGCCCGACGCCCAGCGCGGCGACCAGTTGTGGCTCGGTGGGGATGCGCCCGCCGACGGGCCATTCGCCGCCGAGGATCCGGGCGCGGAGTTGCTCGGTGGTCTGCCGGACCCGGTGGCCGCGGGGCGGCACGGCGGGCTGGCTGTGGGGCGGCACGGCTGGCTGGCCGCCGGGCGGCACCGGCGGCGCGGAGGGGAATTCAACCGACGGTGGCACTGGTTACATCACCGGTCCCAAATTCATCCCATGATTGTAGGTTAGCGGTCATGACCCCGCCACCAACCGCCGCTCCGGCGCTGCCCGCCCCCGTCGCCGTCGACCCTCGCCCGACGCGGGACCCCGGCACCGGCCGGCGGACGCACCCGGCGACCGGTGGCGCGCTGGTGCTGGTCGGGATGCTGCTGGTCGCGCTCAACCTGCGCGCCGTGGTGACGAGCCTCGGCGCGCTGCTCGACGAGGTCCGCGACGGGCTGGGCCTCTCCGGCGTCAACGCCGGTCTGGTCACCACCCTGCCGACCATCGCGTTCGCCGGCCTCGGCGCGCTCACCCCGTGGCTGGTCCGCCGGGTGGCGCCGGCCCGGGTGCTGGTGGTCGCCATGCTCGCCCTCGCCGTGGGCCAGGTGCTCCGGGTCGTCACCGACTCGGCCTTGATCTTCGTGCTCACCAGCGCGCTGGCGCTGTCCGGCATCGCGGTCGCCAACATCCTGCTGCCGATGCTCGTCAAGCAGCACTTCCCGCACCGCACCGGCCTGGTCACCGGGGCGTACACGATGGCGTTGACAGTGGGCACGACGGTGGCCGCCGCCTCCGCGGTGCCGATCGCGCACGCCTTCGGGTCGTGGCGGGCCGGGCTCGGCGTCTGGGCCGCGGTGGCCGCGGTGGCCGTACTCCCGTGGGTGCCGCTGGCGCTGCGGACCCGCGCCGCGGCGCGGCGGGCGACCCCGACGGCGGTCGCCGCCACGCCGGTGCGGGTCCGGCCGGCGCGGACCCGGCTCGGCTGGGCGATGGCTGTCTACTTCGGGGCGCAGTCGCTCAGCGGGTACGCGATCATGGGCTGGCTGGCCCAACTGTTCCGCGACGCCGGTTACCAGCCGGAGTCGGCCGGGCTGCTGCTCGCCGGGGTGACCGCGCTCGGCGTGCCGATCGCGCTGTTGATGCCCACCCTGGCCGGTCGGCTCGGCAGCCTGCGCCCGCTGGTGCTCGGGCTGACCACCGCGTCGGCACTGGCCTACCTGGGGTTGGCGTTCGCACCGCACGGTGCCGCGCTGCTCTGGGTCGCCCTGCTGGCGATCGGTCAGGGCGCGTTCCCGATGATCCTGACCGCCATCGGCCTACGCGCCCGCACGGCCGAGGGCACTGTCGCGCTCTCCGCGTTCGCGCAGAGCACCGGGTACGTGATCGCCGCCCTCGGTCCGCTGATGGTCGGCATCCTCTACGAGGCCACCGGTGGCTGGACCGCACCGATCGGGTTCCTGCTGGGCGCCCTGGCCGTGCAGACGACGGCGGGCATGGCTATCGCTCGTCCCCGTTACGTCGAGGACGAGTGACGCACGCGGACGGTCAGGAGGAAGCCGGCGTCGATTCGCCGGCGACTGCCTCATCCACCGTCGGGTAGGTGTGCAGCACCTCGACCAGCCCGCTCACCTCGAGGATGCGCAGCACGCCGCGCTGCGGAGCGGCCAGCCGGACCACGCCGCCCGCCTCGTCGCAGCTGTTCTTGGCGCGGACGAAGACCGACAGGCCGGTCGAGTCGCAGAAAGAGACGTCCGCCAGGTCGAACACCAGCCGGTTGCGGCCCTTGTCGAGCAGGTCGGTGATCTGGTCCTGCAGCTGCGGTGCGGTGGCCATGTCAAGCTCGCCCGCGACCGCCACGACGACCACGTCGCCGCGTTGTTCCGTGTGCACCGTCAACGACATTCGCCAGACCTCCTGTTATCGGGGGAACGGTATCCCACGACCATGGTCGGAGGTAGCACGGGAGCGGTGATCCGGTGGCCATCGTCATTCCGTTGCTACGGGGCAAGTAGTTGATCAGACCCCGGTGATAGAGTCCGCCCGGTCCAGGTCAAGGGGGTTCGAAATGGCGTTGAGCACCGAAGAAAGTGGTCGGCTCGCCGCGCTGCTGAGCGGGCAGGACGAACGGGTCACGACTCGGTGGACCGAGATCGTCACCAGTTCGTTGCGAGGCCGGCTGAGCCAGGCGGAGCTGCGCCGACAGGTCCAGGACCTGCACCGTGCCATCATCACCACCGGCGAGCAGGGCACCATCGACCTGTCCGCCGAGAGCGCCGGCGAACTGCGTGCCGCGCTCTCCGAGCTGTCTCGTGGCCGGGCCCGGCAGGGCTTCTCCGCCACCGAGACCACGGTCAGCATCTTCGCGCTGAAGGACGTGCTGGCCGAGCTGGTGCAGGAGACCGGCGGCCCGAACGCACTGCAGGACTTCGTCGCCTTCTCGAAGCTGGTCGACGAGATGGGCCTGTTCACGTTCGAGAGCTTCGTCCGCACCCGGGAGAGTCTGATCGCCGATCAGGCCGAGCAGCTGCTCGAACTCTCCACGCCGGTGGTCAAGCTCTGGGAGGGCGTCGTCGCCGTGCCGCTGGTCGGCACCCTGGACTCGGCCCGGGCCCAGGTCGTCATGGAGCGGCTGCTGCAGACCCTCGTCGACACCAGCTCGCCGTACGCGATCATCGACATCACCGGCGTACCGGCGGTGGACACCCAGGTCGCCCAGCACATCCTGAAGACCGTGGTGGCCGCCCGACTGATGGGCGCTGACTGCATCATCTCCGGCATCCGCCCGCAGATCGCGCAGACCATCGTGGCGCTCGGCATCGAGTTCGGCGACATCGCCACCAAGGCGAGCCTCGCCGACGCGCTGCGCCACGTGCTGCGGCTCAACGGGGTGGAGACCGCTCGCCGCCAGCCGCGTCGGGACGCCTGATGGAGAGGGTTCCGATCCTCAAGATCGGGGACATTCTTCTCGTCTCCATCCAGCTCGACATGTCCGACCAGACGGCTGTCGCGCTCCAGGAGGATCTGGCCGAGCGGATCGTCGCCACCGGCTGCCACGGCGTCATCATCGACATCACCGCACTGGACATCGTCGACTCCTTCGTCGGGCGGATGCTCTCCACCATCGCGTCGATCTCCAAGGTGCTCGACGCGGAGACGGTGGTGGTCGGGATGCGTCCGGCCGTCGCCATCACCCTTGTCGAACTCGGGCTGTCGCTGAACGGCATCCGTACCGCGCTGAACGTGGAGCGGGGCATGGAGCTGATCGCGGCGGCCCACGCCGACGAGCTCGACTACCAGCTCGACGACGATCCGGACGCCGAGACGGCCAGGCCGTGACCGCGGGCATCGACCTGGGCCAGCCACAGGCACAGTCGGTCCGCAGCGATGAGGACGTGGTGCGCGTCCGGCAGCTGGTCCGCGCCGTGGCGGTGGCCGTCAAGCTGTCCCTCGTCGACCAGACCAAGGTGGTCACCGCGGCGAGCGAGTTGGCCCGCAACACTCTGGTGTACGGCGGCGGCGGTTCGGTCGAGGTGACGGTCGTGGACAACGGCCGGCGCAAGGGCGTGCAGATCGTGTTCGCCGATTCCGGGCCGGGCATCGCCGACCTCGATCTGGCCATGACCGACGGCTACACCAGCGGCGGGGGCCTCGGCCTCGGGCTCAGTGGGTCGCGACGCCTGGTCGACGAGTTCCAGATCGAGACGTCGACGGAGACCGGCACCCGGATCACGGTCACCAAGTGGTCCAGGTGAACGCCGACGCTGTCACCGACAGTGGCATCTGGTTCCGGGTGGAGGCCAGCAGCGCCGCGAGTGCCGTCCGGCGTGCCGCCGAACGTCTCGGCGCGCAGGTGGAGATGGGTGCGGCGCGCATCGCCGACCTGGCCATCGTCGCCGCCGAGCTGACCAGCAACCTGGTCAAGCACGCCGACGACGGTGTCCTGCTGCTCCGGCCGGTACGCCGCGCCGGGCAGGCCGGGGTGGAGATGGTGGCCATCGACTCCGGGCCCGGCATGGCCGACCTGACCGTCTCGTCCCAGGACGGGCACTCCACCACCGGCACACTCGGCATCGGTCTGGGTGCCATCGTCCGGCAGGCCAGCTGGTTCGACGGATACTCGCTGCCCGGCCGGGGCACCGTCCTCGCCGTGCAGGTCTGGCCGGCCGAGGCGGCCCGGCCGTCCTGGGCCGGGGCTCTCACCCGACCACTGACCGGCGAGACGATCAGCGGCGACGGCTACGCCGTGCGGGTCGTCGACGGGCGGCACCAGGTGCTGGTGAGTGACGGGTTGGGGCACGGCCCGCTGGCCGGGGCCGCCACCGACGCCGCGCTGGCCGCGTTCCGCGACGCCCCGGCCGGCCCACCGGCGATGGTGGTCGGTCACCTGCACCGGAGCATGTCGCACACCCGGGGCGCCGCGCTCGCCGTCGGCGAACTGATGCCGGACGCCGGCGTGCTGCACTACGCCGGCCTGGGCAACATCGCCGGCGTGGTCGTCGAGGGTGACGGCCGCCGTCGAGGGCTGGTGTCGCTGCCCGGCATCGCCGGCCACCAACGACCGACGATCCGGGAGTACGACTACCCGTTCGGACCCGGCGCCCGGCTGGTGATGCACAGCGACGGGGTGGTCGACCGGTGGCGGATGACCGACTACCCCGGCCTGGCGGAGCGATCCCCGCTGGTCATGGCGGCGACCCTGCTCCGTGACGCCGGTCTGCGACGTGACGACGCCTGCGTACTGGTCGCGAGGTCGTGGGCGTGAGCGGGGAGCCGGCCGGGCTGCCACTGCTCCAGATGGCGCTGCGGGTCGAGCAGGACATCTTCGTGATCCGTCAGCGGGGACGCGAGGTGGCCGCCGTGGTCGGCCTCGAACACCAGGACCAGGTACGGATCGCCACAGCGCTCAGCGAGGTCGCTCGGGATCTGCTGCGGACGGCCAGCGGAGCGGACGTCTCCTTCCACGTCGACGCGGGCGCCGACGGCCGGTTCCACCTGCGCGCCGACCTGGCCCCGGTGTCCCCGCTGCCGGACGATCGCTACCAACCGCAGTCCGGCGCGGTGTCCCGACTGGTCGACACACTGAGCGTGTCGACCGTCGACGGGGTTACGGTCGTACGGATGTCCCGACGAGTCCCGGCCAACGCGCCGACGCCGACCCCGGAGCGGCTCGCCGAGTTCCGTACCGAACTCGGCCGCACCGCGCCGGCCAGTGCGCTGGACGAGTTGACAGTGCAGAACGGGCAACTCATCGCCGCACTGGACGAGGTGCGCAGTCAGCGCGACGAGCTGGCCGTGCTGAACGAGGAGCTGGCCGAGACCAACCGCGGAGTGCTGGCGCTCTACAACCAGCTCACCGAGGAGTTGGAGGAGACCAACAGGGGCGTCGTCGCCCTCTACGCCGAGCTGGACGAGAAGTCGGCCCAGCTCCGTGCGGCGAGTGAGTCGAAGAGCCGGTTCCTGGCCAACGTGAGCCACGAGCTGCGCGCCCCGGTCACCGCGATCATCGGCCTGGGGCGGCTGCTCACCGACTCCGCCTCCGACCCGCTCACCGACGAGCAGGGCCGCCAGGTCGATCTGATCCGCTCCTCGGCGGCGGATCTGCTCAACCTGGTCAACGAACTCCTCGACCTGGCCAAAGCCGAGTCCGGTCGGATCGAGCCGGACCTGACCGAGGTCGACCTGCGGCCGGTCTTCGGTCAACTACGCGGCACCCTGCGCGCGCTCGCCACCCGCCCCGGGGTGGAGCTGGTCGTGGAGGAGCCCACCGGGCCGGCCCTGCTGCGCACCGACGAGGTGCTGCTCGGCCAGGTGCTGCGCAACCTGCTGCACAACGGGTTGAAGTTCACCGAGCGTGGCGAGGTGCGCCTGCGGGCCAGCCAACACGGCGACCGCTGGCAGTTCGAGGTCCGCGACACCGGGCCGGGCATCGCTCCCGAGCTGCACGACCGGATCTTCGAGGAGTTCTACCAGATCCCCGGAGCCACCCGGGTCGGCGGCACCGGCCTCGGTCTGCCGTACGCCCGGCGGTTGGTGACGCTGCTCGGCGGGTCGCTGGAGCTGGCCAGCGCGCCGGGCGAAGGCAGCACGTTCACCGTCTCCCTGCCCACCGGCGGGGCGTGACGGCGTGGACGGCATGCCGACAACCATCCTGGTGGTCGACGACAGTCGTACCAAGCGTTACCTGCTGGTCAGCTGGCTGACCCGGGCCGGGTTCACAGTGCTGGAGGCCGAGAACGGCGCCGAGGCGTTGGCTCGGGTCGAGGTGGACCGGATCGACCTGGTGGTCCTCGACGTCCGGCTGCCCGACCTGAGCGGCTACGAGGTCTGCGAACAGATCAAGGCGCGGCACCCGGCGATGCCGGTGATCCACGTTTCGGCGCACGCCGTGGACGTGGCCGACCGCGCCCAGGGGCTGACCCGGGGCGCTGACGCGTACCTGACCGAGCCGATCGAGCCCGAGGAGCTGATCGCCACCACCCGCGCGGTGCTGCGCTACTACCAGGCCCGGCAGCGCGCCGAACTGCTCGCCGAGCGGCTGCTCGGGTTGGCCGACACGACAGTCGCGGTGCACGCGGCGCCGACCTTCGCGCGCCTGCTGGAGGCCGCCGCCGAGGGTGCCGCCCAGATCTTCAAGAGCCCGGCCGCGGTGATCGCCGAAACCTTCGACGGCGACTGCCTCGCGGGTGTCTGCGCCGGTCCCGGCGCGGTGGCCGCCGTGGTGCCGTGGGTCGTCGACGACACCGGGGTGCCCACCGGCGCCACAGTGCGGGTGGAGGCCCCGTCGAACTGGGCGCTCGTCGACTGGCCGGCGGACGACACGGTGACCGTCGCCGCCGCCCGACTGCGCGAGGACCGGGCCCCGCTGTACGTGGTGGTCCCGACCGCCACCCAGACCGCGCGGACCCCGGTGCTCAAGCAGCTGGCTCAGGCGGTGGCGGCGGCCGTGGAGGGGCAGCGCTCGTTCGACGAGGAGCACCGGATCGCTGTCACCCTCCAACGCAGCCTGCTCCCGCGTGGGCTGCCCACCGTGGCCGGCCTCGACCTCGCGGTGCGCTACGAGCCGGCCAGCGCGCAGACCGAGGTGGGCGGCGACTTCTACGAGCTGGTGATGCTCGACGGTCACCTGCTGCTCGCGATCGGGGACGTCGCCGGCCACTCGCTGCACGCGGCGACCGTGATGGCCGAGCTGCGGCACGCGGTGCGGGCGTACGCGGTCGAGGGCCATCAGCCCGGCGAGATCCTGCACCGGGTCAACGAGCTGATGCGGACACTGCTGCCGAACGAGGTGGCGACGCTCTGTGTGCTGCTGATGCACCCGCCGACCGGACGGGTCCGGCTGGCCAGTGCCGGGCACCTTCCACCGCTGATGATCATGGACGGCAAGGTCGAGTTTGTGCAGCATTCCGCGCCGCTGCTCGGCGTCCGCGCCCCGCGCCCCGCCGACCTGGAGTTCGTGGTGCCGGCCGGGGCCACGCTGGTCTTCTACACCGACGGGCTGATCGAGCGACGGGACGCCGCCATCGACGAGGGGCTGGCCGCACTGGCTGCGGTCGCCGCGACTGTCGACGGTGACCTGGACCAGTTCTGCGCCCGACTGCTTGTGGAACTGGCCCCACCGGAGATCCAGGACGACGTCGCCGTGGTCGTCCTGCGGCGTCGCTGATCTGTCAGCTCTGTCAGCTCTGTCAGCTCCTCGGCTTCCTCAGCTCACCGAGCGGGCGTAGGCGGCGGGGGACACCCCGGCCACGGCGGTGAAGTCACGGACCAGGTGGGCCTGGTCGCTGTAGCCGAGGTCGGCGGCGAGATCGGCCCAGCTCAGCGGGCCACCAGCGGCCTGTTCGACCGCCTCCTGGAGCCGGTAGCGGCGGATCACCCACTTCGGCCCGACCCCCACGTACTCCATGAAGAGCCGTTGCAACCGGCGGACCGGAACGTCGTGCCGCGCGGCGAAGTCGTCGACGCGCAGCACCGTCCGGTCGGTGCGGATCGCCTCGGCCAGTCGGACGGCCTCCTCGGCCATCGGGTCCGGCTCCGGCTGCCAGGCGGTGAGGAGGGTGTCCAGCGCCCGGCAGCGCTCGTCGTCGCCGGCCGACGAGGTGGGTGCTCCCGGAGACGCGCCCACCGGGACGTCCGGGTGGGTCAGCCGGCCGAAGGGCAGCAGCACCCTACGGCCGGTCAGCTCACTGACCGCGCGCCGCCAGAACGGGTGGAAGCCGCCGGGGCGGAACTGCACCCCGGACACCCGGCCGACACCGTCGAGCGTGATCCGGAACAGGTCCCGCCCCACCCCGGCCACCTCGCCGGACTCGGGCCCGTCGTCGTCCCGTCGGAACACCACGTTCACCGCCGGGTGCGGCACGACCCGCTGCTCGAACGGCGCGCTCAACGCCCAGTCGATCAACCAGTAGTGCTCGACCCACTGGCGCAGTGACTCCGCCGGCAGGTGTCGGCGGAAGCGCATCTCGCGCAGCAGGCGCCCGGGGTCGAGAATTCCCCGGCTGTCGCCACGCGGTCGCTGTCGCATTTGTTCAAGACCACCCTCATACGCTGGCCCTATGTCCACTCAGACTAGCGAGCTGCTGGCGGCCGCCGCGCCGCGAACCGTCGATGTCGTACGGGGTATCTCCGACGACCAGCTGGACCTGCCCACCCCGTGCAGCGACTACCTGGTCCGTGATCTGCTCAACCACCTCTTCCAGGTGGTGATCAACTTTCAGGACCTGGCCCAGAAGCGACAGGTGGAGTGGGCCGAGAAGCCCGACCACCTGGGCGACGGCTGGCGGGACCGTTTCGAGGTGGAGACCGGCCGGTTGGTGACCGCCTGGTCGGACCCGTCCGCGGTGGAGGGCATGTCACCGCGTATGCCCATGCCGCAGACCGCCATCGGCGGGATGGCCCTGCTGGACCTGACTGTGCACGGCTGGGATCTCGCGGTCGCCACCGGCCAGCCGTACCACCCGGCCCCGGAGGTGGTGGCCCAGCTGCACGAGCTGGTGGAGCAGTTGGGCCCCACCGCCCGCAAGATGGGCGTCTTCGCCGACCCACTACCCACCCCCACCCCCACCCCTACCC
>NZ_JAGPXY010000010.1 GCF_018070325.1 Micromonospora sp. H61 | reverse complement strand
GGCCCACTTCCGAGTCAGGTGAGGGAATTCAGGGCTTTGGCGTACGTGGGTGGGATGTGGTTGCGGCCGCCGGGGGTGAAGACGTCCGAGTGGGCCACTGCGGACCAGGCCGTCTCCGGGACGGCGTCGACCAGGGCCTGGATCACCGGGGCGTCGCGCCACTGGTCCTGCTCGGCGAGCAGGCCGAGGGCCACCACCGACTCCTCGACCTCGCCCACGCACTCGAACGGCTTGTGCCCGTCCACGCCCAGCAACTCGCGGTAGCCGGGGATCTGCGACTCGTCGGCCAGCAGGTCACCGCCGAAGATGTGGGTGACCCGCTCCCGTGGCATGAACGGCGCCATGGCCAGGAAGACGAAGCGGCACTTCGGGCAGTCACGGCACCAGCGCTCACTCGCGTCGCGCAGCTTGAACGCCTGGTTGCAGCTGGTCACCACGTCGTCGTACCGGGTGAACTCGGCGAACAGTCGGGCGATGTGCAGCTCGGACAGCGAACGCAGCAGGGAGAAGTACGGGTCGGTCAGGCCGGCGTGCTCGGCCAGCGACGCCCGCAGCAACCCCTCCGCCTCGACGCCCTTGGACCACTGGTGGTTGATCTCGTGGCCGTTCCAGACCAGGTTCGGGTCGGACGCCGAACGCTCGTTGGACATCACCACCGGGCCCAGCCCGTGCAGGACGGCGGTGGCCACCGCGATCAGGGAGTTGATGGCGGTGACCGGGATGTGCCCGTTCAGCGCGCCGGCCGCGTTCAGGTCGAACAGCACCGGGTCGATGCGCCGCCGGGCGGCCAGCGGGACCAGCCCGGACGCCTCGTTGACGGCGACGATCACGTGGTTCGGGTTGACCGAGAACGGCACCGGGTCCAGTTCGGCGCGGCGCAGCGCCTCCAGGCTCACGATCGAGTCCTTACCGCCGCCGACCGCCGAGAGCGGGCGACGGTCCGAGTCGTCGTACACCCGGGGTGACTCCGGGGTGCCGGCCGGCGCCTCCGGGCGCAGCTCGAGCACGTGCGGCAGTTGGTTGCGGTACGCGTACTCCGCGAGGCCCTTGGTGTAGACGGCCGTGACGTAGTCGACGGTGGCCGCGCCCAGCGGCGCCGGCAGCACGAGTCGGGGCGGCGCGGCGGCCTTGTAGTAGCTGACCCCGGCGACGAGGTGCAGCACCTCCAGCACCCGGTTGAGGGTCGCCACCGTCTCGTCGGAGGGCGGTTCCGCCGGCAGCGGAAGCGTGATCACCTCGGTGAACCGCTGCTCACCGGCCGGGCCGGTCAGGGCGTAGTCGAACAACACCTCGCCGGTAGCGAAGTCGATCGAGTAGGACGGGAAGGTGAAGGCGTCCATCCGCCGGAGCTGCTCGTTGGGCACACGCCATACTAGGCCCTGGTTCGTCCGGCCGTGTCCGGACCGGGCCCGCCCTGCCGCCGCCGTGACCCACGAGGAGAGCCCCGTGCGCCTTTCTGACCTGCGCGGACGTACCGTCGCCGTCTGGGGCACCGGTCGGGAGGGCCGGGCCGCTGTGACCGCCATCGCCGCGCACGGCCCGGCTGAGCTGGTCGCCGTCGACGACAGCGCGAACTTCCTGTCGTTGCCCTGGGACGGCCCCCTGGCCGAGGCGGCGCCGCTGGTCACCGGCGAGGCGGGCTTCGAACGGCTGGCCGCCGCGGACGTGGTGGTCCGCTCCCCGGGCGTGCCCCAGACCCACCCGTGGCTCATCGAGCTGCGCCGACGCGGGATCCTGGTGACCCAGGGCACCGCGTTGTGGATGGCCGACCACGCCGCGCGCACCGTCGGGGTCACCGGCAGCAAGGGCAAGAGCACCACGTCCAGCCTGATCAGTCACCTGCTCACCGCGATGGGCCGGCCGAACGTCTTCGGCGGCAACATCGGGGTGCCGACCCTGGACCTGCCGGACGCGGAGCTGTACGTGTTGGAGCTGTCCAGCTACCAGTGCAGCGACCTCACCGACTCGCCCCGGGTGGCGGTGGTCACCGCGCTCTTCCCGGAGCACCTGGACGCGCACGGTGGGGAACGGGAGTACTACCGGGACAAGCTCAACCTGCTCGCCCACGACCCGCAGACGATAGTGGTCAACGGTGGCGATCCCCGGCTCGCCGCGGAGCTGGGTGAGCTGCCGGCGGTCCGCGCCGGTCGCCCCGACACCACCCACGTCGCCACCGGCGCCGACGGTACGCAGTGGTTCCACTTCGGTGACCAGCCGCTCTTCCCGCGTGCGGTGCTGCCGCTGGTCGGCCGGCACAACGAGGGCAACCTCTGTGTCGCGCTCGCCGTGCTCGACGCGCTCGGCGTTGACGTGGTGGCCGGTAAGGACCACCTCGCGGTCGCGGTCGCCGAATTCCAGGGGCTGGCCCACCGGCTCACCGAGATCACCGACCCGTCCGGGCTGACGTTCGTCGACGACACGCTGGCCACCAGCCCGTACGCGGCCATGCACGCCATCGACGCGTACGACGGGCGGCCGTTGACGGTGATCGTCGGGGGCAACGACCGGGGTCTGGACTACACGCCGTTGGCCGAGCACCTGGCCGAGCGGGAGCTGACGGTGATCGGGATTCCGGACAGCGGCACCCGGATCGTCGAGGTGCTCGCCGGCCTGCCGAAGGTGCGTACCGAACTGGTCGACGATCTGGTGGACGCGGTCCGGCTGTCCCGCGAGGTGACCCCGGCCGGCGGGGTGGTGCTGCTGTCCCCGGCCGCGCCCAGCTACGGCCGGTTCCGCAACTTCGAGCACCGCTCCGAGGTCTTCGCCAAGGCCGTCGCCGACACCGCCCGCTGAGACCACTCGGCGGCGGGCCGGGCCTTCCAGGTCAGCGTGGATGAAGCCCGGCGTACAGGGCGCGCATCGAGCGGATCGCCGAGCGGATCTCCTGGAGGTAGCGCCCAGGCGTGAGTGTCTGCTCGGGCAGCACCGCCAGGTCGGCAAGCGCCGGGTCCACCCCGACCGTATCGATGGTGCACCCGTACGGCACTGCCAGTGTGCGCAGCGCGTCGCAGTGCTGGAACGGCACGTAGATCGGCGCGGTGACCATCAGGACCTTGTCGCCCGGCGCG
Organism: Micromonospora sp. H61; assembly: GCF_018070325.1. Taxonomy (GTDB): domain Bacteria; phylum Actinomycetota; class Actinomycetes; order Mycobacteriales; family Micromonosporaceae; genus Micromonospora; species Micromonospora salmantinae. The sequence goes on along the minus strand of NZ_JAGPXY010000010.1, from coordinate 115,591 downwards.
AGCCGGACGTGGCCGGCCCAGAACCGCTGGGTGTCGGCGGTGTGGGCCCGCCGCTGGTCGGGTTCGCTGGACGGCGCGGCCAGTACCCGGATCGGCGGCAGCCCATCGGGTCGGTAGGTCCGCGACGACCAGGAGTGGTGCGGGTGGCCGGCGTCGACGCCGTCCTGCTCGGCCGGAGCGGCCACCTCGAACACCCGGCGGACGGCCGTGTCCAGCACGTCCACCTCGGTCTGGTCGGCCGGCAGGCCCGCCTCGGCGAGCGTGCGGCGTTCCCAGTCCGACAGCGGCCGGAAGCTGCCCAGCACGGCGACCTCGCCGCTCACCGGTAGGCCGGCGCGGAGCAGGTGCGCGGCGTAGCCGACGCGGCGTACGCAGGCGTGCGCCAGGCCGCCGAGCACCACCAGGTCGGCGTACGCCGACCGGGCCGGTGGCACCGGGTGGATCAGCCCGAGCGCGGCGGCCGCGTCGAGCACCAGTGTCGCGGTGGCCGGGTCGAGGTCGGGCTCCCGGGCGTCGGGCCGTTCCCGGCCGCCCCGGAAGTCCCAGTGGCGGGCGGAGAAGTCGTCGAGGAAGCGGAGCACGTCGGTGAGGTCACCGTCGGGCCAGGTGCCGCCGAAGTGGGCGACCAGGCCGCGGAGCGGGGTGGAGCAGACCCAGGTCTGGATATCCGCCGTGATCCGCTCGTCGTCCGTTCCGGTCGACAGCGCCGCGTCCGCTCTCTGCACAGCCGGATGCTACCGGCCCGCCGCGGCGGGGCCGGTGGTTGTGGTTGCTGTCTACGCTGGCGGGAGCGGCTGATTGGGGGATCTCGATGACCCGTGACGTGGCCCGTCAACGGTTACGGGAGGGCGGCGGCTCCACCGCCGGCTTCGTCCGGCTGGTGGCGCACACCGACCCGGTGGCGTTGGTCGGCATCACGCTGTCGATCACCCTCAGCGTCGTGCTCGACCTGAGCAACGCCGCCTCCGGGGTGGAGTCGCTGTTGGCCGGCCTGATGGGCATCACCATCTCGCTGTTGGTCGACTCACTGGCCCGCGCGGAGCGCCGCTTCCACCTGCGCACCCTGTTGGACGGCCCGCCCTGGCTGGTCCGCACCACGACGGAGCTGGCCGGGGCCATGCGGGAGGCGGCCGAGCAGCACGCGGGCACCCGGGTCGCGGTGGAGGCGCAGCGGCGCTACGAGCAGTTCCGGTTGGAGGCCGAGCAGCTCGCGGACGGCCGGATCATCCGGCGCGGTGACGAGGACGAGGATCTGGTCGGCGCGACCCGCGCCTGTGTACGTCGGCTGGACGGGTTGACCAACGTGATGCCCCGGGTGAGCGGTGAGCTGAGCTGGTGGCGCAGTGAGATCGGCCGGCGCTACTGGGAGGCCAATGTGGAGGCCCTGCAACGGGGTGTCCAGATCACCCGGGTCTTCGTCTACGCCACGCTGACCGACGACCTGTCCGCCCTGGTGGAGAAGCAGCGCGCGGCCGGGGCGCGGGTGGGTCTGCTGCCTCTCGGGGTGGTGAGTCCGCACCTGCACGTGAACTTGACACTCTGGGACGGGTCGAGCTGTTGGGAGGCCCACATGACCGCGCACGGCGAGATCGGCGAGAATCAGTTCTCGGTCAACCGGACGGACGTCGCTCGGCTCACCCGCGTGTTCGACCTCTGCGCGAACGCCGCGACCTTCCAGGACTGACGGCCCCCCACCGGGGCGGGAACGGGTGAGTCATGACGTGGAGCGCGGTCCTGCTGGTGACGGCCGTGGTCTGGGTGGTCAGCGTGATCCGCTCCGTCCGGCTCCGCGCGCTGGTCTACAGCCTGCCGCTGCCGATGACGCTCGCCCTGCTCACCACCGACTATCGGGTGGAGGGCGCGCAGGTGCTCGGTGTGCTCGGGCTCAACCTCTTCTTCGTCACCGTGGCGGTCACCCACCAGCGGTGGCGTTGGCCGATCCTGCTCGCCGACGTCGCGGGGATCGCCGTCTACGTGGCGCTGAGCGCCGGCCTGTTGGCCGTCCACATTTCGTTCGAGGTGGCTCTGGCCGTGACGCTCGTGCTCTGGCTGGCGGCCATCCTGTGGCTGCGTCGTCGTGCCAGCCACAGCGACAGCCGTGGCGTCGGCCCGCCCGCCGTTCTCGCCGAGGAGGCGGTCGCCGTCGCGGAGACCCGCCCGGACGGGTTGCCGGCGCTGCTCAAACTGGTGGTGATCTTCGTTGGGGCGGTCCTCACCCAGTTGCTCGGCGCGGTGCTGCGCGGCATGGTGGTGACGTTCCCGTACTCGGGGGTGCTGGTCGCCGTGGAGGCCCGCCGGCAGTTGACCGAGTTCAGTCGGCACTTCGCCCGCAACAGCCTCGCGCTGGTCGGTTTCCTCACCGCCTACCACTACCTTCAGGACGTCTCGTCGGCTGCGGCGCTGGGTGCCGGCTGGGCGGCCTTCGCGGTGGTCGCCGCCGCCCTGCACCTGCCGTTGCGCCCCCGCCAGGTCGCGCACGCGCGGGCGGCGGGCCGCCCGCCGCGGGCGTTGCGGTCGGCGACCGAGCCACAGACACCTACCGGCCTTCCCTGACCAACTCGGCGACAGTGGACCGACCCAGGGTGGCGGTGGCCGGCGAGGCTACGGATCGAGTGGTATTTCCCCATGAGCGCGGCGGAAATCACGGGTCAAGGCCAATCCTCGCCGTGGAAACCGTTGACGTGCTGTCAGGTCGGGACGTCCATGCGCTACAGGCTGACAGTTGTTCGCGTCGGCCGGCGGTGGGAGCGTGCGGTATCCACGAACGCCGCTGAAGGGTTGCCACGATGACCGACGACCTGCTGGCCCGGCATCGGGCCGTGCTCCCGTCCTGGATGCCGTTGTACTACGCCGAGCCGCTCGAGTTGGTCTCCGGCTCGGGCCGCCGGGTCACCGACGCGCAGGGGCGCAGCTACCTGGACTTCTTCGGCGGCGTACTGACGAACATGATCGGGTACGACATTCCGGAGATCCGGGAGGCCGTCGAGCGGCAGCTCGCCACCGGCATCGCGCACACCTCGACGCTCTACCTGATCCGCCAACAGGTGGAGCTGGCCGAGAAGATCGCCCAGCGCTCCGGCATCCCGGACGCCCGGGTGTTCTTCACCAACTCCGGCACCGAGGCGAACGAGGCGGCGCTGCTGGTCGCCACCAACCACCGCCGCTCGCACCAGATCCTGGCCGTGCGCAACAGTTACCACGGCCGGTCGTACGCGGCGATGGGCGTCACCGGCAACCGCAACTGGTCGGCCAGCGGCCTCAACCCGCTCCAGGTGGCCTGGCTGCACTCCGGTGACCGGGTGCGGGGTCTGCTGGCCCGGCTCAGCGCCGACGAGCAGGTCGACGCGGCGGTGGAGGACCTGCGCGAGGTGTTGGCCACCCAGACCGCCGGTGACGTGGCCGCGCTGATCGCCGAGCCGATCCAGGGCGTGGGCGGTTTCGTGCACCCGCCGGACGGGCTCTTCGCCGGCTGGAAGAAGGTCCTCGACGAGCACGGCATCCTGTTCATCGCCGACGAGGTGCAGACCGGTTGGGGGCGTACCGGGGAGCACTTCTGGGGTTACCAGGCGCACGGCGTCACCCCGGACCTGCTCACCTTCGCCAAGGGCATCGGCAACGGGTTCGCCCTGGCCGGGGTGGTCGGCCGGGCCGAGGTGCTGGAGTCGGTGCCGGCCATCAGCTTCTCCACCTTCGGCGGCAACCCGATCTCCACGGCGGCCGGCAACGCGGTGCTCGACTACCTGATCGCGCACGACCTCCAGGCGAACGCGGCCCGCGTCGGCGCGATCCTCGCCGACGGCCTGCGGTCCGCCGTGGGCGGGCTCGATTGCGTCGCCGAGGTACGCGGAAAGGGGCTGATGCTCGGCGTCGAGTTCGTCCGGCCGGGCGGCAGTGAGCCGGATCCGGCGCTGACCAACCGGGTCTTCGAAGCCGCCCGGGACGGTGGCCTGCTGACCGGCAAGGGCGGTCTGCACGGCAACGTGCTGCGGATGGGCCCACCGTTGACGCTGACCGAGGAGGAGGCCCGTGAGGGCCTGGCGATCCTCGTCGACGCGATCCGTTCGGCTGCGGGGGTGGCGGCATGAGCATCGGTCACTTCATCGACGGCAAGCGGGTCGGCGGCACGTCGCAGCGGCGCGGCGACGTGTTCGACCCGGCGACCGGTCGGCGTACCGCAGAGGTCGAGCTGGCCTCGACCGTGGACGTCGACGTTGCGGTGCAGGCCGCCGCCCGCGCGGCGCGGACCTGGCGGGACGCGTCGCTGGCCCGGCGGTCCGCTGTGCTGTTCGCCTTTCGGGAGCTGGTGCACGGCCGGCGGGACCGGCTCGCCGAGGTGATCACCGCCGAGCACGGCAAGGTGCTCGCCGACGCCGCCGGCGAGGTGCAGCGCGGCCTGGAGGTCATCGAGTACGCGTGCGGTCTGGCGTCGGCGCTGCGTGGCGCGTTCAGCGAGAACGTGTCCACCGAGGTCGACTCGTACACGATCCGGCAGCCGCTCGGCGTGGTCGCGGTGATCTCCCCGTTCAACTTCCCGGTGATGGTGCCGCTGTGGTTCGTGCCGGTGGCGGTGGCCTGCGGTAATGCGGTGGTGCTCAAGCCGAGCGAGAAGGACCCGAGCGCGGCGCTGCTGCTGGCCGAGTGGTTCGCCGAGGCGGGCCTGCCCGACGGGGTGCTCAACGTGGTCAACGGCGACTCCGAGGCGGTCGACGCGTTGCTGGAGCACCCGGAGGTACGGGCGGTGTCGTTCGTCGGCTCCACCCCGATCGCCAGGTACGTCTACCAACGCGGCACCGCCGTCGGCAAGCGGGTGCAGGCGCTCGGTGGGGCGAAGAACCACATGGTGGTGCTGCCGGACGCCGATCTGGACCTGGCCGCCGACGCGGCGGTCAACGCCGGATTCGGCTCGGCGGGGGAGCGGTGCATGGCCATCTCGGTGCTGGTGGCGGTGGAGCCGGTGGCGGACGCGCTGGTCGAGCGGATCGCCGCACGGGTGACCGGTCTACGCACCGGCGACGGCCGACGGGGCTGCGACATGGGCCCGCTGGTGACCGCCGCGCACGAGGCGAAGGTGCGCTCCTACGTGGACGCCGGTGTCGCCGCCGGTGCGGTGCCGGTGGTGGACGGGCGGGACGTGACGCCGGACGGCGACCCGGACGGTTTCTGGCTCGGTCCGACGCTCTTCGACCGGGTGACCCCGGACATGTCGATCTACACCGACGAGATCTTCGGGCCGGTGCTGAGCGTGGTCCGGGTCGGCTCGTACGACGAGGCGGTGGACCTGGTCAACGCCAGCCCGTACGGCAACGGCACGGCGATCTTCACCAACGACGGCGGGGCGGCCCGGCGTTACCAGCATGAGGTGGAGGTGGGCATGGTCGGGATCAACGTGCCCGTCCCGGTGCCGATGGCGTACCACTCGTTCGGCGGCTGGAAGTCGTCGCTCTTCGGTGACCTGCACGCGCACGGCGAGGACGGCGTGCGCTTCTTCACCCGGGGCAAGGTCGTCACCAGCCGCTGGTTGGATCCGCGCCACGGCGGGGTCAACCTCGGGTTCCCCACCCAGACCTGAGCAGTCGCAGCACGCCCGCCCCGGCCAGGTACGCCACCAGCGCCGGGACGGGCGTGCCGAGCGGCTCCGGGGCCTGCTTCGGCGTGGTGCTGTTGACGAGCAGCGCGGCCACCACGGCGGCGTAGCCGGCCACCGCCAACGCCGCCCGGGCCGGGGTGCCCCGAGGGGGCCGTCGCCCGCTGCGGTGCCGGCCGCTGCGGGCCTCCACCGGCCCGAAGATGGCGACCAGCACCGCCAGAACGGCGCTGAGCAGCAGCAACCAGGGCACCCGCCAGGCCCACCAGGCGGCCGTGTCAACCGCCGGGGTGGGCAGCGTCCCGACCGCGTCGAGCAACCCGATCAGCAGGATCGCGGCGGTCAGGTGCCAGAGGAAGACGGTCAGCACCACCAGGTTGACTCCGATCACCAGCTGCCACGGCCCGGTGCGGCGCAGCAGTCGCTCGGCCGGGCCGCGCAGCAGCAGGATCAGACCGAGCTGGCCGGTGGCGACGGCCAGCAACGCGAGGCTGGGTGGCGCGGCGTTGTCGAGCCGTTCGTCGGGCACCTTGAGCATGGCCACCGGCCAGGGGCCGAGGACGGTGAGCAGCAGCACCGCGCCCAGCCCACCCGCCAGGAAGACCAGACCGGCCCGGCGGGAGGTGGGCAGCCGCCGTCGGCGTACCCCTGGACGGTCGGGAGTCGACGGCCCGGCAGCGTCGGTCTCGGCAGGTGGTGGCGCGGTGTGGGCGTCGTGCCAGGCGAAGCCGAGCTGGTGGACGGCGAGCCAACCGAACAGGTAGTTGCCGTAGCTCAGCTCCTCCGGCCCGCTCAGCCGGCCGAGGTCGCCGAGGCCGACCAGTGTGACGAGCGCCAGCGGCACGGCCAGGCCGAGGCGGCGGTGCAGCGCGTACATCGGTGGGGTGAGCACGACCGCCGCCAGGTAGGCGACCAGGAACCAGAGCGGAATGGTGGCGAACCAGAACACCTCGCGGATCTGGGTGGGGTCGGCGCCGAGCGGCCAGGCGAGCGCCGCGGCTGCGCTGAGCACCAGCAGCAGCGTGCTGGTGGGCCGGACCAGGCGGGCACTGCGGTCGATCAGCCAGCCGGCGGCGTCGCCGCCGCGGGCCCGCAGCCGGGTCAGCGAGGCCGCGTTGGCGTACCCCCCGACCAGGAAGAAGACCGGCATCACCTGGGCCAGCCAGGTCAGCGGGTACGCCCAGCGCAGGTCGCCGAGCGCTGAGTGCCCGGTGGCCTGCCCGCCGGGGTCGCGGCCGATCACCGTGACGCTCCAGTGTCCGAAAACGACCATGGTGATGGCGAGCGCGCGGAGCAGGTCGACGTACCGTTCCCGCCCAGCCGGGGTGCGCTCGGCCAGCTCGCGCAGACGGCGCATCGCCTCAGGCTAGGCGACCCGGCGGCGGCTGGTGGTGATAACGGTTCGACAGTCAGGACTTGAAGTCCGAGCCCAGCTGTCGTAGAAATTCTTCAGCAACAGAGCATGAACTGAAGAGAACTACCGCCCCTCGCGCGGCGGACGCCTCCCCCCACAGACCGGCGATCCGCCCGACCCGACCCGAGGAGAACCCATGAACAGGCGTGACATCCTGCGGCGCAGCGCCGCCGCCGGCCTCCTGGCCACCCCCGCCGCCGGCCTGCTGTCCGGCTGCGCCACCAGCGGTGGCGGTGACAAGAACGATGCCGAGACCTACCAGGGCACCAAGAGCGCGCAGAACCCGCTCGGCGTGAAGGAGGACGCCCCACTCGAGGTGGTGATCTTCGGCGGCGGGTTCGGTGAGGAGTACGCCAAGGCCCACGAGGCCATGTACACCGAGAAGTACCCGAAGGCGAAGATCAAGCACTCCTCCACCCAGGAGATCAGCAAGACCCTCCAGCCGCGCTTCGTCGACGGCACCCCGCCGGACGTGGTCAACAACTCCGGCTCCAGCCAGATCGACTTCAACGGCCTGGTCAGCCAGAACGCCCTCGCCGGCCTCGACGAGCTGCTGGCCGCCCCGAGCCTCGACATCCCCGGCAAGACGGTCAAGGACACCCTGCTGCCCGGCGCGGTCGAGGTCGGCTCCTACGACGGCAAGTTCCTGGTGCTCAACTACACCTACACCGCCTACGGCATCTGGCACTCCGCCAAGCTCTTCGCCGACCGCGGCTGGTCGTACGCGAAGACCTGGGACGAGCACATCGCGCTCTGCAAGCAGATCAAGGCCGCCGGCATCGCCCCCTGGACGTACGCCGGCCTGCACCCGCGCTACATGAGCTGGCCGCTGATCTCCACGGCGATCAAGTTCGGCGGCCCGTCGGTGGCGACCGCCATCGACAACCTGGAGCCGAACGCCTGGAAGTCCGACTCGATGCGCGCCGCCGCCGACGCCTGGCACCAGATCGTCAAGGACAAGTACATCCTGGACGGCTCGCCCGGCCTGGACCACAAGCAGTCGCAGACCGCCTGGTGTCAGGGCAAGGCCGCCTTCATCTCCTGCGGCTCCTGGCTGGAGAGCGAGCAGAAGGACGTCACCCCGGCCGGGTTCAACATGACCATCGCGCCGACGCCGAGCCTGGGCGGCGGCGACAAACTGCCGTTCGAGGCGATCCGGGGCACCGCCGGGGAACCGTTCATGGTGCCCGCCAAGGCCCGCAACGTCGCCGGTGGCCTGGAGTACTTCCGGACCATGCTCTCCAAGAAGGGCGCCCAGGACTTCACGAAGAAGGTCGCCAGCCTCACAGTGGTCGCCGGCGCCACCGAGGGCGTCGAGCTGCCGTACGGGCTGAGCACAGTGGTCAAGGCCCTCGACGCGTCCGGCGCCAACGGCTTCAACTGGGTCTACAACAGCTTCTACCGCAAGTTGGAGCGCAACCTCGTCGACGCCGCGTGCGGCGAGTTCTTCAGCGGCCGGATCGGCCCCACCGAGTTCCTCGAACAGTGCCAGAAGGGCGCCGACTCGATCGCCCAGGACAGCTCGATCAAGAAGTACAAGCGAGCGGCCTGACCGCCCGGCCGGTGGGGGAGAGGTCCGCCCCCACCGGCCGTACCCCAACGGAGAGGTCCCTCTCGTGAAACATGGCAAGTGGCCGCTGATCGTCACGTTCCTGGTGCCACCGGTGCTGCTGTACGTGTTCTTCGTCGTCTCGCCGTACCTCCAGGCGTTCCAGATCTCCACCACCGACTGGCTCGGCTACTCCGCCGACGCCAACCCGGTCGGCCTGGCCAACTTCAAGACCCTCTGGCACGACGACTACGTGTGGAACGCGCTGAAGAACAACGCGATCCTGCTCGGACTGGTGCCGGTGCTCACCATCGTGCTCGGGCTCTTCTTCGCCACCATGCTCGCCATGGGCGGGCGCAAGGGCAGTGCCGGCGTCACCGGCGTACGCGGCGGCGCGCTCTACCGCACTGTCTACTTCTTCCCACAGGTGCTCTCCGTGGTGATCATCGCGCTGCTGTGGAAGGAGGTGTACCACCCCAACCAGGGGCTGCTCACCAGCGCTCTGCACGGCCTCGGTCTGCCCGCGCCGACCTGGCTGGGCGACCCGGCGACCGCCTTCTGGTGCGTGCTGGCGGTGATGGTCTGGAGCAACGTCGGCTTCTACGTGGTGCTGTTCGGCGCGGCGATGTCGGCCGTACCGAAGGAGATCTACGAGGCAGTCCTGCTCGACGGCGCGTCCCGGTTCACCACCCTGCGCCGGGTCACCCTGCCGCTGCTCTGGGACACCGTCCAGGTCGCCTGGGTCTACCTGGCCATCTTCGCCCTGGACGGGTTCATCCTCGTGCAGCTGATGACCAACGGCGGGCCGAACTTCTCCACCGACGTGATCGGCGTACGCATGTACGACACCGCTTTCGGCAGCGAGACCAAGTTCGGCTACGCCTCGGCGATCGGCGTGGTGATGTTCTTCCTGACCCTCTCGGTGGCGGTGCTGTCGCTGCGGGTCGGCCGGCGCGAACGGATCGAGTACACGTGACCACTCTGGATCAGCCCACCGCGACCGCCCCGACCCCGGTCACCAGCGGGGACCGCCCGCTCCGCCGGGAACTCGGCGTGGCCAACGCCCTCTCGCACGGCTTCCTGCTGCTCTGGGGCCTGCTCACCGTACTGCCGCTGTTGTGGATGTTCATCAGCTCGTTCAAGACCAACGCTGAGATCCTCGCCGACCCGTGGGGGCTGCCCGGCGCGCTGCACCTGGACAACTGGGCGCGGGCCTGGACCGGCGCGCACATCGGCAGGTACTTCATCAACAGCCTGGTGGTGGTGGCCGGCTCGGTCAGCCTCACCATGCTGATGGGCGCCACCGCCGCGTACGTCTTCGCCCGCTACGAGTTCCGCGGCCGCCAGGTCGTCTACTACCTGTTCGTCGGCGGCCTGATGTTCCCGGTGTTCCTCGCCCTGGTGCCGCTGTTCTTCGTGGTCCGCAACGCCGGTCTGTTCAACACCTGGCTCGGGCTGATCCTCGTGTACGCGGCCTACTCGCTGCCGTTCACCGTGTTCTTCCTGACCGCGTTCTTCCGGACCCTGCCGACCTCGGTGGCGGAGGCCGCGCTGGTCGACGGCTGCGGTCACTTCCGGCTCTTCTTCCGGGTGATGCTGCCGATGGCCCGTCCGGGACTGATCAGTGTGGCGATCTTCAACTTCCTCAGCCACTGGAACCAGTTCCTGCTACCGCAGGTGCTGTTGCAGGGCGACGAGTCCAAGTGGATGCTGGCGCAGGGGCTGTTCGCGCTGTCGGTCAGCCAGGGGTACGCCGGCGACTACGCTCGGCTCTTCGCCGGGCTGAGTATCGCTGTGCTCCCGGTGCTCGCTGTCTACGCGGCCTTCCAGCGGCAGGTGCAGTCCGGCCTCACCGCGGGTCAGCTCAAGTAGGACACACCCACCTCTGACCGATCCCGATCGCCACTCCGGCGTGAGGGTGGCGGGTGCAGGGTGGTGGCTCAGGGGGTTGGGAAGAGGTGGGCGTGCAGGGCGGCCGGGTCGGTCACCTCGGGTAGGCCACGGGCGGCGAGCCAGGCTGCGGCGGCGGCCCCGTCTCCGGCGGTGCGCAGTGGCGCGTCCGGCCAGTGTCGCGCGATCTCGGCCCGGACGGCGGCGGCGAGCGGGGTGTCCGCGGTGAGCAGCCCGCCGCCGAGGACGATCGGTGTCACCGCTCCGGCGGGGCGGATGCGGCTCACGCTCTCGGTGAGGTGCCCGGCGGCTTCGGTGATCAGCGCGGTGGCGACCGGGTCGCCGTGGGTGGCGGCGTCGACGACCAGCGGCGCGAGCCGGGCCAGTTCGATGGGGGGTCGCCGGGTCACCGTCTGGATGGTGGCGTCGACGGTGTCCCGGGGGTGGGCGGCGATGTCGGCGCTGCCGAGAATTTCGGTGAGCACGGTCGTGGTCAGCGCGCCAAGCTCGCGGCCGGCGTCGAGGTCGGCGAGCAGCCGGCGCACGGCTTCCCGACCGAGCCAGAAGCCCGAGCCGGCGTCGCCGAGCAGCCAGCCGTGGCCGTCGGCGATCCGGTCGAGCCGCAGCTCGTGGACCTGGGCGGTGATCGCGCCGGTGCCGGCGATGAGGATGGTTCCGTCGGTGGCGGCGGTGCCGGAGGCGTACGCGACCAGGGCGTCGCCGTGCACCTCGTACGGGCAGCGCAGGCCGGCGTCGTGCCAGGCCTGGTCGAAGGCGGCCCGCCCGGCCGGGTCGGCGAGCAGCCGGCCGGCTCCGGCGAGCCCGATGGTGCCGGCGGCCGCCCGCGTCGGGTCGACGTCGGCGAGCGCCTCTCGGAGCGCGGTCAGCAGTTCGGCGGCGGCGCGCTCGGCGCCGTGACTGGTGGGGTTGCCGCCGCCGGCGCGGCCGGTGCCGACGCGTTGCCCGGTGAGGGTGAGGACGGTCGCCCGGGTGGACGTACCGCCGATATCGAGACCCACCACGACGTTGTCGGACATCGGCACGGGTCTCCTTGCGCGGAACGGCGATCTGGCTTGTTCATGCTGGTCGGCGGGGTCGCGTGGGGCAAGTTGTGGCGGGCGTGGAGGGCTGTGCAGCAGGTAACAGTTTGAAAACTTCGCCCACAGTCTTGACACAGAGGGTCGTTCAGTAAGAACTTTTACCACTAACAGTTAACAGTCTTTTCGGAAAGCTGAGGCGTCTCATGGTTGATCACGAGGTGGACACCGCCGCGGGGACCGCGGTGGTCGACGCCGACGTGATCGAGCGCCGGACCTCGGCCTCCGACGGGGTGTTGGCCCGGGTTCGCAACGGGCTCGGCGAGTTGACCGGCGCCCTGCGTCGGGTCGCCGAGCACGTGCTCAGCGACCCGGAGGCCGCCGCCCGCTCGACCATCGTCGAGCTGGCCGAGCGCAGTGGGACCTCACCGGCGACCATCACCCGCTTCTGCCGGGCGATGGGCTTCGAGGGGTACGCCGACCTGCGCCTGGGCATCGCCTCCGAGACCGGCCGGGCCCGCTCGGCGGGTTGGACCGTCGACATCGGCCGGGAGATCCAGCCGAGCGACCCGCTCGCCCGGGTGCTCGACCAGATCATGGCCGCCGACACCCGGGCCATGCACGACACCGCCACCCTGCTCGACCTCGCCGAGGTGGAGCGGGCCGCGGTGGCGATCGCCGGCGCCAGCAGGGTGAACATCTTCGGTGCCAGCGGTAGCGCCCTGGTCGGTGAGGAGATGCAGTTCAGCCTGCACCGCATCGGTGTGGCGGCGTGGGCGTGGAACGACGTGCACGAGGGGCTGGCCAGCGCCGCGTTGCTGCGATCGGGGGACGTGGCGCTCGGCATCTCGCACACCGGTCAGACCCGGGAGACGATCGAGATGCTCGCCGAGGCGGGCAGCCGGGGCGCCACCACGCTCGCGCTCACCGGCTTCCCCCGCTCGCCGCTGGCCGAGCTGGCCGACATCGTGCTGCTCACGGCCAGCCAGGCAACCACCTTCCGGCCGGACGCGCTCTCCGCCCGACACCCCCAACTGGTGGTGCTCGACCTGCTCTACATCGCCGTCGCCCAACGCACGCACGACCGGGCGCACGCGGCCTTCCGGCGGACAGCGCAGGCCGTCGACGGGCACAAGGCAGCGAAGGGAACCCTTTCATGATCAGCGCCCAGGGGTACGCGGACGCCGTCCGCCCGGTGCTCGACCGGCTGCTCGACTCGGAGGCCGACGGGATCACCCGGGCCGCCGACCTGATCGCCGACAGCCTGCGCGACGGCGGCGTGCTCCAGGCGTTCGGCGCCGGGCACTCCGAGGCGTTCGCCGCCGAGTTGGTCGCCCGGGCCGGCGGGTTGGTTCCCACCAACCGGCTCTCGGTACGGGACCTGGTGATGCACGGTGACGCCCCGCGTGACGTGCTCGCCGACCCCAAGCTGGAACGTGATCCCTCCATCGCCCACCAGATCTACGCGCTCGCGGCGCCCCAGCCGCGCGACGTGTTCGTGGTGGCGTCCCAATCCGGCATCAACGGCTCGGTGGTCGAGCTGGCGGCGCTGGTCACCGAGCGCGGTCACCCGTTGATCGCGGTCACCTCGGTCGAGCACACCGCGCGGGTCGCCCCACGGCACCCGTCCGGGCACCGGCTCGCCGACCTCGCCGACGTCGTGCTGGACAACGGCGCGCCGTACGGCGATGCACTGCTGCCGCTCGAGGGCGGCGGCGCGGTCTGTGCGGTCTCCTCGGTCACCACGGCGCTGCTGGCGCAGTTGCTGACCGCGGAGGTGGTACGACGGTTCCACCAGGCCGGAGAGGTACCCCCTATCTACCTCTCCGCCAACGTCCCCGGCGGGGACGAGCACAACCTCGCCCTCGAGTCGCGGTACGCCGGACGTCTCCGGCGTACCGCATGACCCGAATTCCACAAGGAGAGACGACGATGTCGATTACCCCCGAACACCCGGCCGCACTCGACCGTCGCACGGTGCTGCGTCGCGCCGCCGCCGTGGGCATGCTCGCCACTCCGGCCATCGGCCTGCTCGGCGCCTGCGCCACCAGCGGCAGCGACGGTGACAACGAGCAGGTTGCCGGCGGCACCAAGAGCGAGAAGAACCCGCTGGGCGTCAAGGAGGACGCCGGGATCGAGGTGGTCATCTTCAACGGTGGCTACGGCGAGAAGTACGCCACCGACGTGCACGAGCCGCTGTACAAGAAGGCGTTCCCCAAGGCCGAGGTCAAGCACCAGGCCACCCAGGCCGTCTCCACAGTGCTCCAGCCGCGGTTCGCCTCCGGTAACCCGCCGGAGTTCGTGAACAACTCGGGCGAGAAGCTGATGGACTTCGGCGCGCTCGTGGCCGACGGTCAGCTCCAGGACCTCACCGAGCTGTGGGACGCGCCGTCGGTCGACGACCCGTCCAAGAAGGTCCGCGACACAGTGGTGCCGGGCACCATCGAGGCCGGTTCGTTCAACGGCAAGCCGTTCGTCCTGTACTACGTCTCCACCGTCTTCGGCATCTGGTACTCGGGCAAGCTGTTCAAGGACAACGGCTGGGCGCCGGCGAAGAACTGGGACGAGTTCATCGCCCTGCTCACGAACATCAAGGCCAAGGGCATCACCCCGTACGGCTACGCCGGGGCGAACGCTGCCTACTACCAGTGGAACGTGATCCTCACCCACGCCGCCAAGATCGGCGGCACGGACGTGCTGAAGAACATCGACAACCTGGAGGACGGTGCCTGGAAGCAGGACGCCGTCAAGCAGGCCGCCGCGGCGTGGGCCGAGGTCGGCGCGAAGTTCAGCGACAAGAGCTTCGAGGGGCTCAAGCACACCGACGTGCAGCTGCGGCAGAACCAGTACAAGGTGGCCATGTACCCCAGCGGTGACTGGCTGGAGGGCGAGCAGAAGAAGGACACGCCGGCCGGCTTCGACTACCAGCTCATGCCGGTGCCGAGCCTGTCCGCCTCGGACAAGCTGCCGGCCACCGCGCTGCGCGCCACCGCCGGTGAGGGCTACTTTGTCTCGGCGAAGAGCAAGAACCCCAAGGGCGGGCTGGAGTACATGCGTCAGATGCTCTCGACGGCGGGCGCGAAGGGCTTCACCGAGGTGGTCAAGGCCCCGACCGTGGTCACCGCCGGCTCGGAGGGCTTCGCCTTCCCGCCCGGTGTGGCCAGCTCGCAGGCTGCGCTCAAGGCGGCCGGTCAGGACGTGTTCAACCTGTACTTCGACGGTTGGTACAAGGAGCTCGACACGGAGGCGCGTACCGCCACCAACGAGCTGATGTTCGGCCGGATCAACGCGGACGCCTTCGTGGAGCGGATCCAGAAGCGCGCCGACGCCATCAAGAAGGACAGCTCCGTCACCAAGTTCAAGCGCTGATCGATCGGAGCTAGGGTCATGCGGCACGGCAAGTATCCATTCGTGATCGGGTTCCTGTTCGCCCCGGTCGCGCTGTACGTGACATTCGTGATCTGGCCGTACGCGCAGGCGTTCCAGATCTCGATGACCAACTGGCGGGGGCTGTCGGCCCCGCAGTGGGTGGGCTTCGACAACTACCGGAGGTTGCTCGACGACGGGGCCTTCTGGAAAGCGGTCCAGCACCACGGCGTACTGCTGCTTGCCCTGCCGCTGATCACCATTGCCATCGCCCTGTTCTTCGCCTTCCTGCTCAACGTGGGCGGCAAGAGCAGCGGTGGTCAACGCCAGGGGGTCTGGGGGGCGAAGTTCTACCGGGTGGTGTTCTTCTTCCCCCAGGTCCTGGCGGTGGCCATCATCGCCGTGTTGTTCCAGATGGTGTACCGGCCGAACGAGTCCGGCCTGATCAACGGCGTGTTGATGAAGCTCGGCATCGAGCCGATCCTCTTCCTGGTCAAGCCGAACCTGGCCCTCTGGTCGATCATCGCGGTGCTGGTCTGGCAGGCGGTCGGCTTCTACGTGGTGCTCTTCTCGGCGGGGATGGCCTCCATCCCCGGTGAGATCTACGAGGCCGCCGAGATGGACGGGGCGACGAAGGTGACCCTGTTCTTCCGGGTCACGCTGCCGCTGCTGTGGGACACCCTCCAGGTGGCCTGGGTGTACCTCGGGATCGCGGCGTTCGACGCGTTCGCCATCGTGGCGGTGCTCTCGGTGGACGGTGGCGGCCCGGACGGCGCCACCACGGTTCTCGCCATGGAGATCTACCGCAACGCGTTCGTCTACTCGAAGTACGGCTACGCCTCGGCGATGGGCGTGGCGCTGTTCTTCCTCACCCTCACGTTCGCGGCGCTGACGCTGCGGCTCACCAAGCGGGAAAGCGTGGAGTACTGATGAATCCGCAGTCGACGCTGCCGCCGACGCCGGCGGCGCTGCCGCCGAAGACCGGTGACCCGTCCGCCCCCGGCGGGTCGGGGCACGAGGGCCCCCGCTCGGAGGTAAAGCTGTTCGCCGGCCTGGGGCACGTCGCGCTCGCCGTGTGGGCGGTGATCGTGATCGTGCCGATCCTCTGGACCTTCCTCGCCGCGTTCAAGAACACCAGCGAGATCTTCAGCAGCCCCTGGACGCTGCCGGCCGAGCTGCGCTGGGAGAACTTCGGGCGGGCCTGGACCAAGGCGCACGTCGGGCGGTACTTCCTCAACAGCGTGATCGTCGTGTCGTGCAGCACGTTCCTCACCATGCTGCTCGGCTCGATGGCCGCGTACGTGCTGGCCCGCTACAAGTTCTGGGGCAACCGGGCGGTCTACTTCCTCTTCGTCTCGGGGTTGGCCTTCCCCGTCTTCCTGGCACTGGTGCCGCTCTTCTTCGTGGTGAAGAACCTCGGTCTGCTGGACACCCACACCGGCGTGGTGCTGGTCTACACCGCGTACTCGTTGCCGTTCACCGTGTTCTTCCTGGCCGCGTTCTTCAAGACGCTGCCGTCGTCGGTGGCCGAGGCGGGGATGATCGACGGCTGCGGGCACAGCCGGCTGTTCTTCCAGGTGATGATGCCGATGGCGAAGCCGGGCCTGATCAGCGTCGCGATCTTCAACATCATCGGTCAGTGGGCGCAGTACCAACTCCCGTTGGTGCTGCTCTCCAACGCCAAGGACAAATGGGTGCTCACCCAGGGCATCGCCGACATCTCCGTCAACGCCGGCTACGAGGCGGACTGGTCCGGGCTGTTCGCCGCGCTGACCATCGCCATCCTCCCGATGATCCTCGTGTACGCGGTGTTCCAGCGTCAGATCCAGGCCGGTCTCACCTCCGGCGCGGTGAAGTAGGACGCCTCACCGCTCGTCGACGCGGGTGTGCCAGGAGCGCCACAGCGCTGCGTACGCCCCGCCGGCCGCGACCAGCTCGTCGTGGCTGCCGATCTCGGTGATCCGACCGTCGGCGAGCACGGCGACCCGGTCGGCGTCGTGGGCGGTGTTGAGCCGGTGCGCGATCGCGATGACGGTCCGCCCGACCAGCACGGCGGCCAGCGCGCGTTCGGTCCGGCGGGCGGTGGACGGATCGAGCGCGGCGGTCGCCTCGTCCAGGATCAGCGTGTGCGGGTCGGCGAGCACCAACCGGGCCAGCGCGACCTGTTGGGCCTCGGCCGCACCGAGTTGACGGGCCCCGTCGCCGAGCTGGGTGTCCAGGTCGTCGGGTAGCTCGGCAAACCAATCGGCGCCCACTGTGAGCAGCGCGGCGCGCATCTGTTCGTCGGAGGCGTCGGGCGCGGCGAAGGAGAGGTTGTCGCGTACCGAGCCGATGAAGACGTGGTGCTCCTGGGTGACCAGGGCGATACGTCGGCGTCGCTCGGCCGGGTCGAGGTCGGTGACCGGGCAGCCGCCGATGCTGACGACGCCGTGGCGCGGCGCGTCGATCCCGGCCAGTAGCCGGGCCAGGGTGGACTTGCCGGCGCCGGACGGGCCGACGACGGCCAGCCGCTCACCGGGCTGCACCTCCAGGTCGATGCCGTGCAGCACGTCCGGCCCGTCGGAGTAGGAGAAGCGGGCGCCACTGACGACGAGCCGCTCGCCCCGTGACGAGGCGGTAGTGCCGGGTGCTTCCGGCGGGACCATGCCGACGCCGAGCAGCCGCGCGTACGACGCGAAGCCGCGTTGCGCCTGCTCGGTCCACTGCAACAGCCGGTCCAACGGGTCGATCGCCTGTTGGAGGTAGAGCGCGGCGGCGACCACAGCGCCGAGCGACACCATGTCCCGGGAGAGCAGGTAGCCCCCGACGAGCAGGACCATGGCGACCGGCAGCGGATAGCTGGCCTCGACGACCGAGAAGAACACGGTACGCAGCGCGAGGGTCGCCCGACGGGCCCGCCAGACCGCTGTGACGCGGGTGGTGCCGTGCCGGATCCGGTCGTCGGCCAGCCGCAGCGCCTCCACGGTGCGCGCGCCCTCGGCGGTGGTGGTCAGCGTCTCGGTCAGCTCGGCCGCCGCCGCGCCCTCGGTGAGGTACGCGGAGCTGGCCCGGCGCAGGTACCAGCGGGTCACCGCCACTATCGACGGGAGCCCGGCCAGCGCGGCCAACCCGAGCAGCGGGTGCAGCAGGAAGACGGCCCCGAACAGCAACGTCAACTGCACCCCGGCGATGACGATGGTGGGCACCACGTCCCGGACGGTGGTGCCGACCGTCGACACGTCGACCGAGCTGCGGGTGGCCAGGTCCCCGGAGCCGGCACGCTCGACGACCGAGACGGGCAGCCCGAGAGTCCGGGACACGAACTCCTCGCGCAGCTCGGCGACGGCCCGTTCGCCGAATCGGTGGCCGGCGTACTGGGCGTACCGGGAGAGCAGGGCGCTGACCAGGACGCAGCCGGCGATGGCCAGTGCCAGTCGGTCGACCGTGGCCACGCCCGCGCCCGCGGTGACCCGGTCGACGATGGTGCCCAGCAGCCACGGCGGGGCGAGCCCGGCGACCGCGGCGGCGCTGTGCAGCGCCAGCACGACCCCGACGGCGCGCCGGTGCCGGCTGATCATGTCCCGCAGGGCCCGGCGTACGGTGCCGCGGTCGGCGACCGGCAGCCGGCTCACCGGTACGCCTCCTCGCTGCCGCGGGCCACCAGGTGCCGGTAGGCCGGGTCGTCGTCGAGCAGGTCGGCGTGGCTGCCGGTGGCGGTGATCCGGCCGGCGCTCAGAAGCGTGACCAGGTCGGCCCGGCCGAGCAGCAGCGGCGACGTGGCGATCACCACTGTGGTCCGCCCGGCCCGCGCGGCCCGCAGCCGCTCGGCGATCCGTGCCTCGGTGTGCGCGTCCACCGCCGACGTCGGGTCGACGAGGATCAGCACCTCCGGTTCGCTGCTCAGCGCCCGGGCCAGGCGCAGCCGTTGGCGTTGACCGCCGGAGAGCGTGCGGGCTCGGGCGTCGATCGGGGTGTCCAGCCCGGAGGGCAGGGCGTCGACGACGTCCTGCGCCGAGGCGGTCCGCAGGGCGGCGTCGATCCGTTCGTCGTCGTCGGCGCCGGCGCGCAGGATGTCGCGCAGCGTGCCGGCGAAGAGGTAGGAGTCGTGGTCGGCGACGAGGATCCGCGCGCGGACCTCGTCCAGGGCGACCTCGCGCAGCGGCACGTCGCCCCAGGTGACGTCGCTGGCGACGTACCGGCCGAGCCGGTCGGCCAACGCCACGGCCGCCGCCGGGTCGTCTGCCGCCACCGCGGTCAGCTGGCCGGCGCGCACGGTCAGGCCGGTCACCGGGTCGTGCAGGTCGGCCGGGCCGTCCGGCGCGGCCAGCTCGTCCGGCCGGCGTGCCTCGGGTACGGCGCCCGGCCACCGGCGGCCCGGGCCACCGACGTCGTCCGGTGTCACGTTGAGCAGGTCGGTGATCCGTCGGGCGGCGACCCGACCGCGGATGAGCTGGTAACTGCCCTCCAGCAGAAACCAGACCGGCACGATCAGGGTCGCCACGTAGCCGTAGACGGCCACCAACTCGCCGATCGTGACGTCACCGGTCACCGCCATCCGGGCCGTCAGCCACACCACCGCCGCCAGGAACAACCCGGGGATGGCGACCGTCGCCGCGTCGATCCAGCTGTTGACAGCGCCGACCCGGTAGCCCTCGGCGCGTAGCTCCTGGGACCGGGCCGCGTACCGCCGGGCGAACAGGTCCCGGCCGCCCACCCCGGCGAGCACCCGCAGCCCGGCCACGATGTCACCGGAGCGGGCGGTGAGCGCGCCCTGTTGCCGGCGGTAGACCGACTCGACCTGCTCCAGGCGGCGCAGCAGCGGCCCCACGATCAGACCGACGACCGGCACCCCCACCAGCACGCAGAACGCGAGCATCGGGGAGATCGACCAGAGCACCACGGCGATCACGCCGTACGCGACAACCGCGCCGACGCCCGGCCCGGTCAGCGTCAGCACCTGCGCCGTCCAGTCGATGTCGGAGCCGCCGATGGTGGACACCTCGCCCGCCCCGACCCGGCGGGGCAGCACCGCGCCGATGCGGGACAGATGGCGCAGCAGAACCTCCGCCGAGCGAGCCTTGGCGTCCTCCCGGAGGAAGGTCATCGTGCGGTGCCGCATGATGCCCAGGTAGGACAGGCCCACGCCGGCGACGACGATCGCCGCGACCCAGAGCGCCAGGGCCTGGGTGTCGCGTCCGCGCAGCCCGTCGTCGACGGCGCGGGCGATCAGGTATGGCCGCACCGAGAGCCCGATCATCCAGGCCGTGCCGATCAGGCTGCCGCGCAGCACCCGCCAGGGTTGGCAGCGGACCAGCCACCAGAGGTAGCGCATCGGACCGCGGGCGTCGGGGGTGCCAGGATCGGGATGCGGGATCTGCGGAGGCACCCGATCACGCTACCGACCGGCCCCGACACCCCACCGACCCGATCATGGTGAGGTGCGCCTCCGTTTCTGTCGGACGGGAGAGGCAGAATCACGTTCGTGCTGGTGGCGGTGGTGTCCGACGAGCGGGGTGGGGGAGTGCTGTGCCCGCTGGACGCCACCGGCCGGCCGACCGGGCCGCCCGAGGTCGTCACCGATCTGGTCGCCGCGGTCGCCGCCCGCGAGGCCGCCGAGCACCCGCGCTGGGTCTGGTCGACGGCCACGGCGGTCTACCCGACGCTGCTGCGCGCCGGCGTCCGGGTCGATCGGTGTCACGACGTGGAGTTGACCGAGGCGTTGCTGCTCGGGCACGTGGGCCGCTGGGGTGAGCCCCGCTCGCTGGCCGCCGCCTGGGCCCGGCTGACCGGTGCGGCGGTGCCGCCCGACCCGCCGCCGCGCGCCGCCGCACCGCCCGGGCACGGGCAGGGCGCGCTCTTCGACACAGTGCCCGGTCCGCCGGGCCCGGGCATCGAGGCACTGACCCAGGTGTACGCCGACCAGCTCACCCGCGTCGCCGCGACCGAGCACCCCGGCCGCTTCCGGTTGCTGGTGGCCGCGGAGTCGGCCGGCGCGCTGATCGCGGCGGAGATGGGCGTCGCCGGGCTGCCCTGGCGTGCCGACGTGCACAACGAGATCCTGCACGAGCTGCTGGGCGAGGCGTCCCCGGTCGGTGGTCCGCCACGCCGACTCGCCGAGCTGGCCGCCCGGATCGCCGACGCGCTCGGCGTACGCGGCCTGCACACCGACTCTCCGGCGGAGCTGCTGAAGGCGTTCGCCCGGGTCGGGGTGGAGCTGCCCAACACCCGGGCCTGGGTGCTGCGCGGGGTGGACCATCCGGCGGTGCCGCTGGTGCTGGAATACAAGGAGCTCTACCGGATCTGGACGGCGCACGGCTGGTCCTGGCTCGATCAGTGGGCGCGGGGCGGCCGGTTCCAACCGGAGTACGTGCCGGCCGGCGTCGTCTCCGGCCGATGGGCCACCCGGGGTGGTGGCGCGTTGCAGATCCCCAAGGTGATCCGGCGGGCGGTGGTGGCCGATCCGGGCTGGCGGTTGGTGGTCGCCGACGCCGGCCAGTTGGAGCCTCGGGTGCTGGCCGCGGTCTCCGGCGACGCGCGGTTGGCGGCGGCGGGCGGTGCCGGTGACCTCTACGCGGCCCTGGCCCGGGATTCGTTCGGCGGTGACCGGGCCAAGGCCAAGGTGGCCCTGCTCGGCGCGATGTACGGGCAGACCGGCGGGGCCGCGGTGCCCGCGTTGGCGGTGCTGAAGCGCAGCTACCCGACGGCGTTCGGGTACGTCGAGGCGGCGGCGCGGACCGGTGAGAACGGTGGGCTGGTGCGGTCGTGGTTGGGGCGGACCTGTCCGCCCGGCTCGGCCGGGTTCGGTGATCTCGACGACGAGCCCTCCGACCCGGAGGGGGCGGGTGACCCGCACAGTCCGAGGGCGCGTGCCGCCCGGTCCCGGGGGCGCTTCACCCGCAACTTCGTCATCCAGGCCACTGCTGCGGAGTGGGCCTCCACGTTGCTGGCCACGCTGCGGACGGAGCTGTCCGGCACGGACGCCGAGCTGGTCTTCTTCCAGCACGACGAGGTGGTCGTGCACGCGCCCGCCGATCAGGCGGACGCAGTCGCCGAGGCCGTCAATCGGTCGGGCGAGCGCGCATCCGCGTTGCTCTTCGGTGCGACGCCGGTCCGGTTCCCACTGGACCTGTCCATCGTCGACTGCTACGCCGACGCGGCCTGACCTGCGGGCCAACTCAAGCGGGAGACACCCCGGGGCGGTGCCCCGGTTAGTCTCATGCGGTCGTGCCGCCGTCGGAATGGGAGGGTGCCCCATGGTCGTCGGAGTCATCCGTCATCTGGCCGGGATGGTCGCCGCCTGCCTGGCCCTCGTCGCCGAGGCGGTCCTGGGCTACCTCGGTCTGCTCGCGTACGCGTTGGCCACCGGCTCGGGTGTGGGTGGCCCGCTGGCCGGGCCGATGCTCGTCTTGATCGCCGCGGTGCTCGGCGTGGTCTTGATTCCCCTGCTCTTCCTGCCGGCTGTGGCGGTCGGGGAGGCCGTCGGCCGGCATCGGGGGACCGGCCGGGTGGTGGTGCTGGCCGCGCTCGTCGCGGTCGTCCTGGCCGCCGGGTACGCCGTGGCCGGGGCGATTGCCAGCGGGGTGTCCGCCGGCTACGTGCCTCTGGTCGCGGGAATCGCCGTGCTGCTGATCGTTGCTCCGGTGGTCCTGTACGCGCTCACCGCACGCGGCCTCGGCTGGGTGGCGCGATGGGTGCCCCAGCGTTGGGGCGGCACCGCGGTCGCAATGTCCGGGGAGTCGGGTTGATGGCTGACTCTTCTCGATGATCATCCGGTAGGCGTGTCGGCGGATGCCGGTCGTGTAACGGTTGTGCTATTTCTCCTTTTCGCCCCGCCACCCCCGGCTGGCCCTCCTCGTTGCAGTGTCCGTAGGAGGGGACGGAACTGTCACGGTCCGTCCCGTGCTGGAGGGGGCGCAGCTGAACCGGATCGCAGGAATGATCATCGCCGCAGGCGGGGGACGACGGATCGGTGGTCCCGAGGCGCTGCTGCACCAGGGCGACAAGCCCCTGGTGAATCAGATGATCGACACGATGACCGAGGCGGGCTGCGAGCAGATCGTGGTCGTCCTGGGCGCTGCCGCCGAGCAGGTCCGGGAGACCGCCGACCTGGGCAAGGCCACCGTTGTGATCAACAAGGCGTGGGGCACCGGAGTTGGCTCGTCCATCCGGGCCGGCCTGGCCGCCATGGACGACGAGGGGATCGAGGCGGTGGTGGTGGTCCCGGTCGACATGCCGGGCCTGACCGCCACGGCGGTCAGCCGGGTGGCCGCGCTGCCGTACCCGGACGTGCTGGTCTGCGCCACCTACGACGGGTTGCGCGGCTATCCGATGCTGTTCGGTCGCCGGCACTGGCCCGGTATCGCCACCCTGGCCAGCGCCGACGTGGGCGCCCGGCCGTACCTGTTGGCGCACAAGGACCAGATCGTCGACATCGCCTGCGACTCGGTTGCCGACGGCAGCCGGATCGACACCCCGGAGCTGATGGAGCTCTACGGGCTCACGGTCCCGCCACAGCGCGTCGGCGTCTAGCGCCGCTCCGCGCGATCTTGCAGTTTCTGTCGCCGATACGTGTGGCATGCCCTGAATGTCGGGGCAGTAAGTGCAAGATCGCGGGAGGGTGGATGTGCGCCGGGCAGCCCCGTTACCGAGGCCGCCCGGCGGTGCGCCTACTTCGCGGCCTGGTCCAGCTGCCCGGTGGCGGCGAGGCGCTGGTACCAGTGGGCGCTGTCCTTCCAGGTGCGTACCTGGGTGTCGTAGTCGACCCGGATGATGCCGAAGCGACGGTCGTAGCCGTAGCCCCACTCGAAGTTGTCCAGCAACGACCAGACGAAGTAGCCGCGCACGTCCGCGCCCTGCGCGAGGGCGTCGGCCATCGCGCCGATGTGCCGACGCAGGTAGTCGATCCGCCGGTCGTCGTGGATCCGGCCGTCGGCCGACACCACATCGTCGAACGCCGCGCCATTCTCGGTGATCATCATGGGCTGGCTGGGGTATTCACGCTGGAGGCGCAGCAGCAGCTCGGTCAGCGCCGGCGGGTCGATGTTCCAACCCATCGCCGTGTACGGGCCGGGCTGCGGCAGGAAGTCGACGTTCTCCGCGGCGACCCACGGCGTCGACGTCGACGCACCGTGCCCGTCGGCGTCGGAGCGGGCCGACACCCCGTCCCAGGCCCGGACCAGGGTGCTGGAGTAGTAGTTGACCCCGAGCACGTCCAGCGGCACCGCTATCAGCTTCTCGTCGCCCTCCCGGACGAACGACCAGTCGGTGACGGAGGCGGTGTCGGCCAGCAGGTCGGCCGGGTACTCCCCGTCCAGCATCGGGCCGAGGAACGCCCGGTTCGCCAACGCGTCGATCCGCCGGACCGCGTCCTGGTCGGCGGCCGAGTCGGACGCGCCCCGGATGACGTGCAGGTTCAGCGTCACCGACAGCTCGGCGGACGGGGCAAGCTCCCGGACCACCCGACCGGCCAGGCCGTGCGCGAGGTTGAGGTGGTGCACCGCGGCCAGCGCCGCCGCCGGCTCGGTCCGACCCGGCGCGTGCACGCCGGAGGCGTAGCCCAGGTACGCGGAGCACCACGGCTCGTTGAGCGTCGTCCAGGTGTGCACCCGGTCACCCAGCGCGCCGACGATGCCCGCCGCGTACTCCTGGAAGCGCAACGCGGTCTCCCGCGCCGCCCACCCGCCAGCGTCCTCCAACTCCTGCGGCAGGTCCCAGTGGTACATGGTGGCCACCGGGCGGACGCCCCGCTCCAGCAGCCCGTCCACCAGCCGCGAGTAGAAGTCGATGCCGGCCTGGTTGAACCGGCCGGAGCCGCCCGGCTGCACCCGGGGCCAGGAGATGGAGAACCGGTACGCGCCGAGCCCCAGGTCGGCGATGTGGCCGAGGTCGTCGGCCCACCGGTGGTAGTGGTCGGCGGCCACGTCACCGGTGTCGCCGTTGAGGGTCCGACCCGGTGTGTGGCTGTAGGTGTCCCAGATGGACGGTCCGCGCCCGTCCTCGGTCGCCGCGCCCTCGATCTGGTACGCGGCGGTCGCCGAGCCCCAGACGAAGCTCTCCGGGAAGTGGTGTTGCGTCATCGTTCCGTCCCCTGGATCTCGCAGATGTAGCCCGTCGAGGTGCCGGCCACCAGTTCGGCGCTGGCCGTCCCACCCTCGTAGCGCACGTCGAACTCGGCGCCCGGACCGTTGCCGGGTGACGGTACCCGTACCCGGGTCCGCTGCCCCTCGGTCGGTGCGTACACCCGCAGCCGCACATCGTCGGCCCACTCGTAGTCCGGTCGGTCGGTGCGCGAGCCGAACGGGATGACCGCGCCCGGTCGGGCCAGCACCGGCAGGCTGTCGACGTCGTGCTTCTCGGTCAGCCAGGCCGGGCCGGTGACCTGCGCGCCGGTGACCAGGTGCGTCCAGGTGCCCGCGGGGACGTAGTACGTGACGTCGCCGTCGGCGCTGAGCACCGGGGCGACCAGCACGTCCGGGCCGAGCATGTACTGCCGGTCCAGGTGCGCCGTCGCCGGGTCGTCCGGGAACTCCAGGAACATCGGCCGCATCACCGGCGTCCCGTCGCGGTGTGCCTCCTGGGCGGCGGCCGCCAGGTACGGCATCAGGCCGAGCTTGAGGTGGGTGAAGTGCCGCAGCACGTCCACGGCCTCCTCGTCGTACGCCCACGGCACCCGGTACGAGCCGGACCCGTGCAGCCGGGAGTGCGAGGAGAGCAGCCCGAAGGCGACCCACCGCTTGAACACCGCCGGGTCGGGAGTGCCCTCGAAGCCGCCGATGTCGTGGCTCCAGTAGCCGAAGCCGGACGCCGCCAGGGACAATCCGCCGCGCAGCGACTCGGCCATCGCGACGAACGTCGACTCGCAGTCGCCGCCCCAGTGCACCGGGAACTGCTGCCCGCCGACGGTGGCCGAGCGGGCGAACAGCACCGCCTCGCCCTCGCCGCGCTCGGTCTCCAGCAGCTCGAAGACCGCCTTGTTGTAGAGGTACGAGTAGTAGTTGTGCATCCGCTGCGGGTCCGAGCCGTCGTGCCACACCACGTCGGTGGGGATGCGCTCGCCGAAGTCGGTCTTGAAGCAGTCGACGCCCATGTCCAGCAGGGCCTTGAGCTTGCCGGTGAACCAGCGGACCGCGTCCGGGTTGGTGAAGTCGACGAGCGCCATGCCGGCCTGCCACTTGTCCCACTGCCAGACCGAACCGTCCGGGTTGCGCACCAGGTAACCGGCCTCGCGGCCCTCCTCGAAGAGATACGAGCGCTGCGCGATGTACGGGTTGATCCAGACGCACACCTTCAGGTCGCGTTCGTGCAGCCGGCGCAGCATCCCGTCCGGGTCGGGGAAGGTCGCCGGGTCCCAGACGAAGTCGACCCAGTGGAACTGACGCATCCAGAAACAGTCGAAGTGGAACACCGACAGCGGCAGCCCGCGCTCGGCCATCCCGTCGACGAACTCGGTCACCGTCTTCTCGTCGTACGAGGTGGTGAACGAGGTGGACAACCAGAGGCCGTACGACCAGGCGGGGACCCGGGCCGGACGGCCGGTGAGGGCGGTGTACCGGCGCAGCACGTCCTTCGGTTGGGGCCCGTCGATGACGTAGTAGGTGAGCGACTGGCCCTCGACGCTGAACTGGGTCTGGGCGACGACCTCGGAGCCGACCTCGAACGACACGTGCTCCGGGTGGTCCACGAAGACCCCGTAGCCGGCGCTGCTCAGGTAGAACGGCACGTTCTTGTACGCCTGCTCGCTGGCGGTGCCCCCGTCGGCGTTCCAGATGTCGACGGTCTGCCCGTTCTTCACGAACGGGCCGAAGCGCTCGCCCAACCCGTACACCGTCTCACCGACGCCGAGGGCGAGCCGTTCGTGTACGTGCCGGCGGCCCTCGGCGTCGGTGACGACGCCGATGCTGCGTGCGGTGGACGCGGTGACCAGCCGGTCGCCGTGCAGGAAGTCGACCCGCCACCCGTCGATGAGCGCGACCCGCGCGGTCAGCTCGCCGGTGGTCAGCGTCGCGCTGAGCCCGGTGACGTCGACGGTGACCGGGTGCGTCTCGTCGGTGCTCAGCCCGAAGTGCGGCTCGCGGGGCAGCCCTCCGGTGTGGTGGGCGATGGTCACCCCGATGACGCCGGGGGCGGGGGAGAAGAAGCGGACCGTGACCAGGGGGCGGTTGAGGGTGTCGCCGCGGCCGGTGATCTGACCGGTCGGTGCGAAGACGGTGAAGCCGCGCTCGTCCGGCTCGATCGACTCCACGGTGCCGGGCCGCAGGACGCTGACGCCGGGGCGCAGCTGCCAGTACCCGTCGGTGAACTTCACTTCTCGGCTCCTGCCGTGATGCCGCGCGCCAGAGTGCGCTGGAAGATGAGGAAGAAGAGGATGGCCGGCACGAGGCTGATCAGCGCGCCGGCGTTTGTGGTCGGAGCGTCCATCAGCCGGTCGCCCTGCAACGACGCGAGCGCGACCGGAATGGTCTGCGTCTGGTTGTCGATCAGCATGACCAGTGGGATGAGGAACTCGTTCCACGTCCAGATGAAGAAGAAGATGAGCAGCACCGCGAGGGTGGGCCGCAGGTTGGGGAAGACCACCCGCCACAGCACCGTCCACTTGCCGGCGCCGTCCAGCGCGGCTGCCTCCAGCAGCGAGCGCGGGAAGGTGCCCATCACCGAGGCGAGCAGGTACGTGCCGAACGCGCTCTGGATCACGGTGAAGATGATGATCACGGAGAGCTGGGTGTTGTAGAGGCCGACCTGCTTCGCCACGTAGTACAGCGGGTAGATCAGCGCCTCCTGCGGCAGCATGTTGGCCAGCAGGAAGAGACCGACGATCCACAGCCGGCCCCGGACCCGGCCGATGCCCAGCGCGTACGCGTTGAGCAGCGACACGGCGACGCCGAGCACTGCCACCGAGCCGGCGATGACGGCCGAGTTCCCGAACTTCAGCGGGAAGTTCACAGTGGTCCAGTACGTGCGCAGACCCTTTGTGTAGAACTCCGTCGGCCAGCTCAGCGGGCCGCCCGAGGAGTAGTCGCCGGGCGACTTGAACGCGTTGAGCAGCATGAACGCGAACGGCACCAGCATGACGAGCGCGCCGAGGGTGAGCAGGGCGAGCACCACCCAGCGGCTGACGCCGCGGTGGTGTCGATCGCGTACGGGCCGGGCCGGCGGCACCGGCGCGGCGCTCGGTGTGAGCGTGACGGCCATGTCAGAACCCCCGGTCCCGGCGCTCGCTGCGGGCCTGCATCCAGATGAAGATCCCGGCCACCACCACGATGATCAGTGTCAGCACCATGGAGATCGCGGAGCCGTAGCCGACCTGCAGCTTCTTGAAGAACGTGTAGTAGGCGAAGTACGACGGCACGTTCGTGGCATTGTCCGGACCACCCCGGGTCAGGGCGAAGATCGGCCCGAACACCTTCAACGCGGCGATCGTGCAGGTCAGGGCCACCACGAAGGTCTCCGGGCGGATCTGCGGAAGGGTGATCGCCCGGAACCGGTGCAGCCAGTTCGCGCCGTCGACCTCGGCCGCCTCGTACAGCTCGGGGTCGACCCGCTGCAACGCCGCCATGAAGACGACCACCGGGTAGCCGATCTGCACCCAGATCATCACTGCCATCACGGCCGGCAGGGCGGTGCCCGGGTCGCCGAGCCAGTCATGGCGTAACGCGCCGAGACCGACCGCGTCGAGGAGGCTGTTGAACGCGCCGTCGGGGCGCAGGATCCAGCCCCAGACGATGCCGGCCACCACGACGGGCAGCACCTGCGGGAGGTAGAACGCGGCCCGCAGCGCGGCGGCGGTGCGGGGCTTGAACCGGCGGCCGATGACGTCGAAGAGCACCGCGGCGAGCAGCAGCCCGAGCACTGTGGGCACCACCACCATCGCGACGAGCATCCAGACGGTGTTGCGGAACGACGCCCAGAACACGTCGTCCTGCAGCAACTGCTGGTAGTTGTCCAGGCCGACCCACCGGGGGTCGCCGATGCCGGACCACTTGGTCAGCGACAGGTAGAGGGTGCCGACCAGCGGCGCGCCGATGACGAGGAGAAAGAGCACCGCTCCGGGGAGCAGGTAGAGCCAGTACGCCGCGTTGCGGCCGCGGCGTCTGCGGCTGGGCGCGGGCGGGGTGGGGGTCGCGGCCGGCGGTGTGGCGGCGACCGTCTCGGAGACAGCCATGGAAGATCCTTCCCGGCGGGGCGGGCGGGCGCGCCGGTCGTGCCGGTCGCGCCCGCCGCTCGCCGTGTCACTTGCCGGTGATCTCCTTGACGCCATCGGCGTACGGCTTGGCGATCGTGTCGAGAACCTGGTCGGGCGACTTCGAGCCGTTGATCAGGCCCTGGAAGCCGGAGACCAGCACGTCGTAGTAGCCGGGGACCGGCCAGTCCGGGTAGAAGGCGAGCCCGTCGGACTTGCTGACCGTGTTGAAGTCCTCGATCAGCTTGCGGTCCTTCGGGTCGCTGATCTTCGACGCGTCAGCGGCGACCGGAACACCACCGTTGTTGCCGATCAGGTCCTGGATCTCCGGACGCAGGGTGATGTCGATGAAGTCGTACGCCAGGCTCTTGGCCTTGCTGTTCTCCGGGACGACCCAGAGGTTGCCGGAGGAGCCGGCCTGCAGGGTGTTGCCGGGGAAGAGGAAGGTGTCCCAGTTGGCCTTCATCTCGGTCTTGAACCGGCCGTACCACCAGCTGCCCGAGACGATCATCGGAACCTTGCCGCCGATGAAGGCGGTGCCCATGTCCTCGGCCTTGAGGCTTGCCGAGTTCTTCGCGACGTAGCCCTTCTGCACCCACTGGGCGAAGGTGTCCGCGCCGTACTTGAGCGGGTCGGCCTTGAAGTCGACAGGGTTCTTGTAGAGCTGGTAGTTGTCGACGAACTGCCGGTCGCCCTTGGAGAGGGCGAGCTGGTAGAAGAGCTGCCCGGCCGGGTACTCGGCGCCGGCCATGCCCAGCGGGGTGATGCCCTTGCCGACGAAGGTGTCCATCGCGGCGGTCATCTCGGCCATCGTGGTCGGGACCTTGACGCCGTTGCTCTGGAACAGGTCCTTGTTGTAGTAGACAGTGACGTACTCGCCGTAGTTCGGCACACCGAACCACTTGCCGGAGCCCATCACGCCCTTGTCGCTGTACCGGGCGGTGGTCTGCAGGCTGGGGCTGAGCTTGCCGGCCCAGCCGCGCTTGTCGGCCTCGCTGCTCAGGTCGGCCAGCAGGCCCTGGGAGGAGAGCAGCCCGGCGGTCGCGTTGCCCTTGTTGTACTCCATGATGTCCGGGCCTTCGGACGAGTTGATGATCATGCCCGCGTTCTGCTGGATCTGCTCGAACGCCTTGCGCTCGAAGCGCACCTCGACGCCCGGGTGTTCGGACTTGAAGATCTCGATCGCCCGGTCCCAGCCGATCCCCATGGCGCTGTTCTCGCTCTCGTAGTGCCAGAGCTTGAGGGTCTTGGCGTCGCTGTTGTCCCCGCTGTCACCACCGCCGCAGGCGGCCACGGTGGTCGTCGCGGTCGCCGCCAGGGCGAGCGCGGCGACGAGCCGGCGGAATCGCTGCATTAGCATCCTCCTCGTTGAGTATCTAGCCGGTACTTCACGGGGCCCGTCGTCGCGTTGCAGCGCGGCGGCGGGCCATTTACTGATCGGCCCCCATTGGCTGGCGGCTTCGAGGTGCGGCGGTCGACCCCCGGATCTCCAACGCGCACGGCAGCAGTTGCTGGTGACGAAGGTCGGCGGGGCCGTCCAGGTGGCGCGTGAGCGCCTCGATCGCGATCCGGCCGAGCGCCGAACCGGGTGACGTCATAGCGGTCAGCGCCGGGGTGGCCAGTTCGGCGACCTGCGGCGAGGTGACCATCGAGACGACGGAGACGTCGTCGGGCACCGACAACCCTCGGCCGGTCAGCTCGCCGAGGATGCCGAAGATCGCCGTCTCGTTCATGGCCAACACCGCGGTCAGCTCCGGGGCCTGCGCGAACGCGGCGGCCAGGGCTGCCCGCCCGCCGGCCGCGCTGTCCTCGGCCGCGATCATCACCGGCTCCAGGCCGTGCCCGGTCATCGCCGCGGTGAAGGCGTCACGGGTACGCAGCGCGGGCCCGTAGCCGCTGGCCAACGTGGCGGCCGAGTGGTTGACGTAGACGATCCGCCGGTGCCCGAGGCCGACCAGGTGCGCGACGGCCTCCCGGACGGTCTGATCGAAGTCGATGTCGACGTAGGAAAGCGTGCTGGTGTCGCCGGTGCGGCCGATCAGCACCAGCGGCACCCCCGCCTCCTGGAGCACTGTGACCCGCTCGTCGGCCAGCTGGACCTCCATCAGCACGACCCCGTCGAGCATCCGCTGACTGGCCAGCCGACGCAGGTCGTCGAGGTTGCCCCCGCCGACCGGCGAGAGCACCAGGTGGTAGCCGGCGACGCTGGCCGCGGCGGCGGCACCGGTGACGAAGGCGGTCTCGGTGGCGCCGAGGCCGCGTTCGTCCATCGGCATCAGCAGGCCGAGGATTCGGCTGCGGCGACTGGCCAGCCCACGGGCCATCGCGTTGGGCTGGTAGTCGAGCTGCGCCATCGCGGCGAGCACCTTGTTGCGGGTGGCCTGCGAGATCGGCCGGGTGCCGGTGAGCACGTACGAGACGGTGCTGACCGAGACCTGTGCGAGGCGGGCGACGTCGTGCATGGTGGCCACCGCGTACCTCCTCCGGCCTGGGGTGGGACCGCTCCCGAACTTCGTCGAAGCGTTTCGACGAAGCGGTTCGACAGGACGCTAGGCCACCTGTTACGGCGACGTCAATAGCCGATGTCGAAAAGAATTCAGGGGGCCCGCGTCATGAGCGGCCCGCGCCGATCTTGCGGTTCCTGTTGCCGATATGGAGGGATGCGCACCTTTTGTCGGGACAGAAAGTGCAAGATCGCGGAGCCGAGGGGCGGGGTGCGGTGCGGGGCGGGTCAGGGCAGGTTGAAGAGGGTGGCGGCGCTGGTCCAGCAGACCGCGCGTAGCCAGTCGTCGCCCAGGCCCAGCCGGGCCAGCCCGGTCACCTGGTCGGCGTACGGGTACGGGATGTTCGGGAAGTCGCTGCCCAGCAGCACCTTGCCGGCCAGCCCCAACTCGCGCAGCCGGGGCAACTCCTCGCCGGGGAAGGGCACGAACTGGTCGAAGAAGGGCGTGAACGCCATTGTGGTGTCCAGCCGGACCCGCTCGTACGTCTCGGCGAGGTCCAGGAAGGCCCGGTAGTCCGGGGCGCCCATGTGCGCCACCACCGCGGTCAGCCGAGGGTGGCGCGCGAGCAGGGCGGCGAACGGTTCCGGGCCGGTGGTGGCGGTCCCCACCGGGGCGTGCCCGGCGTGCACCACCACCGGCACATCCGCGTCGGACAGCATCCCCCATACCGGGTCCAGCGCCGGATCGGTCGGTGCGAAGCCGCCGACCTGTAGGTGCAGCTTGAACACTCGGGCGCCTTCGGCGAGGGCCGCCTCGACGTACCCGGGGGCGTCCGGCTCGGGGTAGAACGTGGCCGAGGCCAGGCACCCGGGGGTGTCGCGGGCGAAGTCCAGCGTCCAGCGGTTGAGTTCCGCCGCCATGCCCGGCCGGTGCGCGTACGCCAGGGCGCTGAACGCCAGCACACCGAGCCGGCGCAGGTGCGCGACCCGGTCGGCGTCGCTCCACCGGTAGCGGATCGGCCACTCGGTGCCGACCAATGGCCCGGCGGCGTCGAAGTAGGCCCACACCCGCCGCAGCAGGCGCGGCGGCAGGAAGTGCACGTGCACGTCGGCGAGGCCGGGCAACCCCAGGGCGCGGCAGAACTCCGGTACGCGTTCGTCCTCGGCCGGTGGGATCGCCGGCGCCGGATCGATCATATGTCGATGTCGAAACGGCTCAGCACCGAGGGCGCGATCAGGCCGACGGTGGCGAGCGCGGAGACGACGGTCAGTGCGATGCGCATGCCGACCACTTCGGCCTTGCTGCCGACGCGCAGGGC
Source organism: Micromonospora sp. H61 (assembly GCF_018070325.1). Lineage (GTDB taxonomy): Bacteria > Actinomycetota > Actinomycetes > Mycobacteriales > Micromonosporaceae > Micromonospora > Micromonospora salmantinae. Next base: position 82,834 of record NZ_JAGPXY010000010.1, on the reverse strand, counting down.
GATGCTGTTCGGCAGGCCGATCATCATCCACATGCGCCGCTTGATCGGGATCGGCCAGAGGATCGGCACGCCCGCTCTGGTGATCATGTCGCCGAGGATGTGCACGAAGCAGCCCACGCCCAGCGCGGTGCCGATCAGCGGATAGCCGCGTCCGCCCGGCAGGTGGGCGAAGGTGAACCAGGCCGCCCCGGCCGACGCGAGAGTGATGATCACCCACCCGGCCCGCTCGGCCCACTCGTCGAACAGCCCGCGCAGCGCCAGGCCGAACATGAAGAACAGGATGGTGATGACCGCCCACTTGCCGTACGCGGCGCAGAGCGCTGTGGTGCCCCAGCCGACCAGCAGTGTGAACGGCAGCGTGTGGGTCAGCGTCCGGTGCCCGTTGCTGCGGCGGGGGTCCTTGCTGAGCTTGGTGGCGTAGTAGACCCCGAGAGAGATCTTCTCCATCACCTCGGCGGCGAAGAGCGAGAAGACTCCGAAGGTACGGGCCACGGTGGCCCCACCCTGGTTCTTGGTCACCTTGCCCGACATGTCGAGGTCGGGAAAGAGCGCGCCACCGGCGCACACAGCGGTGCCCACCGCCAACGCGAGCGGCGACTGGTGGTAGTCGGCGAACTGCTCCAGCGCCCAGGAGCCAGCCAGCCACACCGCCGCGCCGGACAGCGCGTGTTGCGGTCCCATCATCTCGGCTCACCCTCCCCAGGGATCTTGAGCGCCCAAAACTACGCCACTGTAGTCAGCGTCGGCGCCGCAGGGGCATCACCCGGAAGGTCCACATCGGACTGTGTCACAGGGTGGGGGTGAAGCTCTGCCGGATCATCGGCAAGTATGCCGCGTTGACCTGCCAGTCGAACTCTTCTGTCAACCACGAGACGGTGTAGGAGCGGTCGGCCGAGGTGTTCGCCAACAGCCGGAAGCTGTGCACCGGAACGCCGACGCCGTTCTGCCAGCCGCACTCCCACACCGCGCCGCCCTTGAAGATGTCCATCGCGGAGATGTCCACCCTGCGATAGTCCGGCAGCGCGGCACTCGCGGTCAGCCGAGCCTCCTCGGCCTTCCAGTGCGCCACCGGATCCGGGCGGGCCGGCCCCGCCTCGACGCTGAGCACCCGCGACCCGCCGGATTTCCGGAAGCAGGTCACCGAGCCCTCGGTCCAGCGCGCCCACCCGACCGGCGCGGCGATCCGGAACCCGGTCGGGTCGTCGTACCAGGTCCAGCCCTCGCGCAGCCCGTACTTCACGCCGGGTGGCGGTGACACCGCCACCACCGGGGTCGCCGACGGTGGCGGGGACGACGTGCAGGCGAACGCCGCCGGCCGGGAGGTCGGCGCGCCACCGCCCGAGCCGGACGGTGTGGTCCCGTCATCGTGCCGGTTTATCAGCGCCAGCGTGACGCCACCCGCGACGAGCACAGCGGTGGCCACACCTCCCAGGGCGATCAGACGCCGTCGCCGGCCGGGTGGGCGCCGCGGGCGCGCGCTCGGGGCTGGCGTGGCCGGCTCGCCCGACGGGGCCACCGGTTCGACGGGGTGCGGCGCGATGGCCCGCCCGGCGCTGAGGACCGCCACGACCGCCGAGGAGCGGACCGACCCGGCGGGCTCGTCGTCGCTCGCCGCGGCGCTGCGCAACAGCGGCTCCGCCTCGGCGGCGGTCAACCGCCGCCAGGGGTCGCGCTGCAACAGGCCGATGAGGACGGGACGCAACGGGCCGGCCCGACGCATCGGGTCCGGTGGTTCGGTGGCCAGCGCGCTGAGCGTCGCCATCGCGCTCGACCGTGCGTACGGTGACTGCCCCTCGACCGTCGCGTAGAGCGTCGCGCCCAGCGACCACATGTCGGTGCGCGCGTCGGACACCCCTTCGCGGGCCCGCTCGGGGGCGACGAACTGTGGTGAGCCGAGCACCGTGCCGGGCCCGGTCATCACACCGTCGCCGCCGTCGAAGGTGGCCAGCCCGAAGTCGGTGAGCACCACCCGCCCGTCGTCGGCCACCAGCACGTTGGGCGGCTTCACGTCGCGGTGCAGCACCCCGGCGGCGTGCGCGGCCCGCAACGCGGCGAGCACCGCCAGCCCGATCCGGGCGGTGCGCTGCGGGCTCAGCGGCCCCTCGGCGCCGATGATCTGCTGCACCGATCGCGACGGCACGTACTCCATCACGATCCAGGGGCTCTCCCGGTCGTGCACCACGTCGTAGATGCGGACCACGTTGGGGTGGTTGAGCCGGGCGGCGGTGCGTGCCTCGCGCAGGGTTCGGAGCCGCAACTCCGCGCGCTCGGTCTCGGCCAGCCAGGACGGCGGCACGACCTCCTTCACCGCCACGTCGCGGTGCAGCATCTCGTCGCGAGCAAGCCACACCCGGCCCATTCCGCCGGTGCCGACCAGGTCGAGCAGCCGGTACCGACCCGCGATCAGCAACTGATGCACGGTCGCTCCCCCTCGGTCACCCCGGGTTCCACGATAGCCACCTATGCCGGCTTTCTCATCCACTGAGCGGCCTCGATCCACGACGGACGGTGGTTCGGATCATGGCCATACGGTGCAGGTCAGCGGGGTGGTCGGAAACTCTTTCGGACCAGTTCCCAGTCCGCTGCGGCCCCGGCCCAGTCCTCGTCCCGGGTGATCCAACCCAGCGTCCAGCGGTCGGTGCCGAGGACCTGTTGTCGGGCGTGCAGCCATGAGCCGTGCGGCGTCTGCCAGCGCAACTCCCACTCGGCTCCGCCGTCGCGCGCGGCGAGCCGGATCTCGTCGTACCCCGGCAGAGCCCCCGCCCCGGCCGCCGTGGCGCGGGCGGTCCGCAGGAGTTCCAGGGGGTCGACGGCGCCGCCTTCGGCGACGCTGAAGGCCCGGCCGGTCGCCGGGTCCTGGAAGCACGCCACAGTGCCGTCGCGGGAGGTCAGCCACGTCGCCGGCACGGAGACCCGGAAGCCGGCGGTGTCGGCGTGCCAGACCCATCCGGGCGGCGGCCGGAGTTCTTCGCCAGAGGTCGGCGTGCCGGCCCGCACAGGCGATCCGACGACGTCCGGGCGGACACAGGCGAACGGGGGCGGGGGGACGTTCCGCCCGTTCGGTGGCGGGCCGGGGCCGAACGGCCCGCCGTTGGGCGGCCGGTTCGGCGGCGGCGAGGACCAGCCGGTGGGGTCGCTGGGTTTGTCGCCAACGAGGGTCAGCGCGGTGCCGACGCCGGCTACGACGGCCACCAGCAGCGCCACGGCGACCACCGCCACCCGACGCGCGGTACGTCCGGCGGTCGCCCGATCCGGGGCCGGCGTGGGGGAGGCGTCACCGGCTGCGGCCGGGACGGCCGGGTCGGGCAGTGGAACTGTGGGGTCCTGGTCGTCGGGGTCGTCCGCCGTGGCGGGCTGGCCAACCAGCCCTGGCGCCGGTCGGTCGGCCGAGGGGCGGTCGGTCGCCGACAGCGGGTCGGCGCGGCCGGTCGCGGCCGTCCTGAGCAACCGGCGGGCGGTGTCGTGGTCGAGGCGCTCGCGCGGGTCGCGGCGCAGCAACCCGTCCAGCACCGGGGCGAGCGCCCCGGCGTGCGGGGCAGGGTCGGGCGGGCCGGCGGCCAGCGCGCTCAGGGTGGCCATCGCGGTGCTGCGGGCGTACGGGGACTGCCCCTCCACCGCGGCGTGCAGGGTCGCCCCGAGCGACCACAGATCGGCGGCCACTGTGGACACCCCCTCGGCGGCCCGCTCGGGGGCCACGTACTGCGGGGAGCCGAAGACCATGCCGGGGCGGGTCATCGCGCCGTCGCCGCCGTCGAAGGTGGCCAGCCCGAAGTCGGTGAGCATCACCCGCCCGTCGTGCGCCACGAGCACGTTCTGCGGTTTGATGTCGCGGTGCAGCACCCCGGCGGTGTGCGCGGCCTGCAGCGCGTCGAGCACGGCCAGCCCGATCCGGGCCGCGCGGGCCGGTTCCAGCGGCCCCTCGGAGTCCACGACGTCCTGCAGGGTGCGGGACGGGACGTACTCCATGACGATCCATGGGCTGCCCTCGACCGCGACGACGTCGTAGAGCCGGACCACGGCGGGGTGGTTGAGCCGGGCCGCGGCGCGCGCCTCCCGCATGGTGCGTGAGCGCAGCTCGGCCCGTTCGTGATCGGCCAACCAACTCGGTGGAACGATCTCCTTGACCGCCACCTCGCGGTGCAGCATCTCGTCGCGGGCGCGCCACACCCGACCCATGCCCCCGCGACCCACCAGGTCGAGCAGCCGGTACCGACCGGCGATCAGCACCTGTGCACGCTCCTCCTCAGCCGCTGTCCGGGCTACACCCTAACCAGCGGATCGGAAGTCACCTATCGGTCGTCCGACTCGGCTCAGCAGGCGGCGTGGTCGGCGGCGGCAGCGAGCAGGTTCCCTTCCGGGATGGCGATCCGGGTCCGCCCGCCGCTCAGGCGGGCGGCGGCGCGTCGGGCCTGCACGGGGCCGTGTTCGCGACGAGCGGTGGCGTAGCTGGCGGCGGTGCGGGCCGCGATGGTGGCCCAGCCGTACCGCTCGCCGACCATCGTGCGGGCCCGGCGGGCCAGCCGCCGGGCGAAGACCTCGTCGCCGAGCAGCTGGCCGACCGCGCCGGCGAGCGCGTCCGGGTCGCTGTGCGGGAACGTCACCCCGGTCACGCCGGGTTCGACGATCTCGGCGAGGCCGCCGGTACGGGCCACGGCGAGGGGCGCCCCGGCGGCCGCCGCCTCCAGCGCCACCATGCCGAACGGCTCGTAGAGGCTGGGCACCACTGTCGCATCGGTGGCGCCGAGCATCGCCGGTAGTTGGGTGGAGTCGAGGAACCCGGTGAACCGGACGGTCGAGCTGAGGGCCAGTCGCCGGGCCTCTGCCTCCAACTCGGTGCGGTACGGGCCGTCGCCGGCGATCACCACGCGCAGCCCCGGGTGTCGTTCGCGCAGCCGCGGCACGGCGTGCACCAGGTGCTGGACGCCCTTCTCGTAGACCAGCCGCCCGGCGTACCCGACCAACGGGCCGTCTCCGGCGAACCGTGCCCGGGCCGACGCGACCGCTCTTGGGCGGGCCCGCCAGGCCCGGTCGTCGACCCCGTTGGGCACCACGTCGACCTGGGCGGCCGGTACGTCGAACAGCGCGGTCACCTGGTCGCGCATGTAGCCGGAGCAGGTGATCACCCGGATGGAGGAGCTGCTGAGCCAGTGCTCGACACCGTGGATGGTGCGGTTCATCTCCTCCGGCAGCCAGCCCTGGTGCCGTCCGGCCTCGGTGGCGTGCATGGTGGTGACCAGGGGGAGGTCCAGGTGCTCGGCCAGGGTGACGGCCGTGTGGGCGACGAGCCAGTCGTGGGCGTGGATGACGTCGTAGGAGCCGGCCTGGGTGGCGCGCAGGGCGGTGCGGGTGAGGGTGTGGTTGAAGGCCATGGTCCAGGCCAGCAGGGAGCCGGTGGCGAGGGGGAAGGTGACCGGGTCCTCGGGGGCGCGCAGGATGCGTACGCCGTCGGCGTATTCCTCCAGGGGTGCGCCGTCGCTGTGGCGGGTGACGACGGTGACCTCGTGGCCGGCGGCGGCGAGGGCGACGGAGAGGGCGTGCACGTGTCGACCGAGACCGCCGACGAGCACCGGCGGGTACTCCCAGGAGAGCATCAGCACCCGCAGCTGTCGGGCGGGGTTGATGTCGATCACGTGGGCATCGAGTGACATGCGGCCCCCTTTGAGTTGTCCCCGGGCGCGCGCCGACCGACACCGAATCGATGTCGCCGTCGCGTCTGGATCGGGGCCAATCCTGCCGGGATCGCGATAACCAGCGGCGACACCACCGTTGCGGTCGTGTAAAGCGCTACTGGCTCTTTCGCCGCACCCGCAGCAGCTCGGCCACCGACCATGCCTGGAACGGGCACCCGGTAGCGGTGTGCGGCGCGAGGCCATCGGCCGTCTCGCTCACCGAGCCTAACCCATATTCCATCAAATGGGCCTCAATGCCGACGAATGCGTCATCGACGGACATCTTTCCCCGGCGCGCGGCGTCCACGTACGGGCCGAGCAACCACGGCCAGACCGTGCCCTGGTGATAGCCCCCGTCCCGGTCGGCCGGGCCGCCCCGGTGCCGGCCCACGAACTCCGCGGAATCCGGGGCCAGACTGCGCGGCCCGAGCGGGGTGAGCAGCCCGCCCCCGACCCGCCGCAGCGTCGCCTCGTCCGGTTCCATCGGCGCGTACGGCAGCGACCACGCCAGCAACTGGTTGGGGCGCAACGCGTCGTCGTCGTGCAGGGCGGCGCCACCCAACGGGTACGCCGGCGCGGGCGCGTCCAGCACGTCGTGCAGCCAGCCGGTCGGGGCCGGGAACCGCTCCCGGAACGAGGCGGTGGCCTGCCGGTGGCGTCGCCACAGCTCGTCGGCGTCCTGCCCGGCCAGCTCGGTCAGCTCCGCGAGCCCGGCCAGCCCGTTGATCCACAACGCGTTGACCTCGACCGGCTTGCCGGTCCGCGGGGTGACCGGCACCCCGTACACCCGGGCGTCCATCCAGGTCAGCGCGGTGCCGGCGGCGCCCTGGGTGAGCAGCCCGTCGGCCGGGTCGACCCGGATCCCGTAGCGGGTGCCGGCGGTGTGGGCGTCGATCACCGCGCGCAGCGCGGGCAGCAGTTCGTCGCCGAGGTCGGTGTCGCCGGTGACGGTGACGTGCCGGCTCACCGCGTGCAGGAACCACAGCGTGCCGTCGACGGTGTTGTACTCCACCCGACCGGTGTCGGCCGTGTTGGCGAGCATTCCCTCGGACAGCGTCGCCGCGTACGCCCGCAGCAGCTCCCGACCCTCGTCGGCGCGACCCGTGCAGAGGAACAACCCCTCGTACGAGATCATCGTGTCCCGCGACCACGCCCCGAACCACGGGTAGCCGGCCACCACGTCCACCGCCGCCTGGTTGGTGCGCACCACGAACGCGTCGGCGGCCACCGCCAGGGTGGCGTCCACGTCGTCGGCCGGCTTCGCCGTCGCCACCACCCGCCGGTTGCGTCGCCTCGCGGTCGCCACGATCTCCCCCGCCGGCGGCGGCTCCTCGTCGAGTCGACCGGCCCAGGCCCGCACCGACACCGTGTCGCCGGGCCGTTCCAACTCACCGGAGAAGCGGCCCGCGTACCAGAGGTCCTCGTCGGCGTTGAGGCCCCGGTTGGCCTCCTCGCGGTGGTGCACGCCCAGCCACCACTGCCCCTCGGGCGACCAACCCGGGCCGGCGAGCCGGTACGCGCCCTCGACCACCGCGCCGTCGGCCACCGCCTCGACCTGCGGGATCGGGCCGTCGGCCCGCCGTTCGCCGTGCGCGTCCCGCCAGGTGCAGGCGGCCGACAGCTCCAGCCGGACCGGACCACCGGCGACCAGCCGGTGCACCACCGCGACGCAGGAGCGGCCGGGCAGCATGGCCAGCTCCCGTTCGATCACCACAGCGCCGATCCGCCACCGCCACCGGGGCAGCCCGTCGACCAGGTCGAAGCGCTCCAACAGCTCGAAGCCTCGCGGGTCCACGTCGCCGGAGGCCCACTCGTGCGCGCCGAGGCGCACCCGCGCGCCGGACGGCAGGGTGACCGCCGGATCGAGGCTGACCAGTCCCACCTGGCGGGACGCCGGCGTTTCGCCGGGAACCACCAACAGACCGTGGTAGCGACGTGTCCGCAGCCCGCCGACAGTGCCCATCGCGTAGCCGCCGAGGCCGTCGGGGACCAGCCACTCCCGGCTGGCCGCGCTGGTCAGGTCGCCGCAGATCTGCGGGCCGAAGTGAATGTCGATCAACTTTCCTCCACCGGCGGCGGGGTGTAACACGCCACGACGAGAATGGCCGCTGTGGTCAAGTACCGCGGCGACGTCAAAGATGTGCACGTGATCACTGACCGATCGTCCTCCGACGCCTCGCCACCCGACGCTGAGCGGCTCCGGCTCGCCCAGGCTGACGCGGGGGAGCAGGACTGGCGTGCATGGGGTCCCTATCTGTCCGAACGGGCGTGGGGGACGGTGCGGGAGGACTACAGCGAGCACGGTACGGCCTGGGACTACTTCCCGCACGACCACGCGCGGTCCAGAGCCTACCGGTGGAATGAAGACGGGATGGCCGGCGTCTGCGACGAACGACAGACCTTCGCGTTCGCCCTGGCCCTCTGGAACGGCAAGGACCCGATCCTCAAGGAGCGGATGTTCGGCCTCGGCGGCGACGGCGGGAACCACGGCGAGGACGTCAAGGAGTACTGGTGGTACGAGGACTCCACACCCACCCACTCCTGGATGCGCTGGCGCTACCACTACCCGCAGGCTGCCTTCCCGTACGACGAACTCGTCGCGGTGAACGCGTTGCGCGGCCGCGACGACACCGAGTACGAGCTGGTGGACACCGGGATCTTCGACGACGACCGGTACTGGGCGGTGACAGTCGACTACGCCAAGGCCTCCCCGACCGACCTCTGCATGGTGGTGACAGTCGCCAACCGGGGCGACCAGGCGGCCACCCTGCACGTCCTGCCCACCCTGTGGTTCCGTAACACCTGGTCCTGGGGCCTGCCCGGCGGCGACCGGATCCCCCGGCTGACCGGCCAGGGCACCCGGCTCGTCGGCGAGCACCGGGTGCTCGGCCAACTGCTGCTGGAAGGCGACGGCGGCCCGGTGCCGCTGCTCTGCGACAACGACACCAACGCCGAACGGCTCTGGGGCCTACCCGGTCGCTCCCCGTACCCGAAGGACGGCATCAACGACCACGTCGTCAACGGCGCGGCCACCGTCAACCCCGCCCGGGAGGGCACCAAGGGCGCGCTGCACTACGTGCTCGACGTGCCGGCCGGCGGGCAGCGCCAGATCCGGCTGCGGCTGACCCGTACCGCGTCGCCGCCGGCCGCCGCGCCGCCGCCCCCGGCCGACCTCAGCGACGGCTTCGAGGCCGTGGTGTGGGCGCGGCGGGCCGAGGCGAACCGGTTCTTCGCCGGAGTGATCCCACCGGCCGCCACAGCCGACGAGGCGCTGGTCGCCCGGCAGGCCATCGCCGGGCTGATGTGGGGCAAGCAGTTCTACCACTTCGACGTCAAGCGCTGGCTCGAAGGCGACCCGGGCTCGACACCGCCGCCGGCCGGGCGTCGGCACGGGCGCAACAGCGCCTGGTGGCACATGACCAGCTTCGACGTCATCTCCATGCCCGACCCGTGGGAATACCCCTGGTACGCGGCCTGGGACCTGGCCTTCCACTGCGTGAGTATCGCCCGGGTCGACCCGGGCTTCGCCAAGGAGCAGATCCTGCTCCTGCTCCGCGAGTGGTACCTGCACCCCAACGGGCAGATCCCGGCGTACGAGTGGGCGTTCGGTGACGTGAACCCGCCGGTGCACGCGTGGGCGGCGCTGAAGGTGTTCGAAATCGACGGCGGCCGGGACTACGAGTTCCTGGCCCGGGTGATGCACAAGCTGCTGCTCAACTTCACCTGGTGGGTCAACCGCAAGGACACCGGCGGCAACAACGTCTTCGAGGGTGGCTTCCTCGGGCTGGACAACGTCGGGCCGTTCGACCGCTCGGCGGCGCTGCCGGTCGCCGGGGTGCTGGAGCAGTCCGACGGCACCGGCTGGATGGGCATGTACGCGCTCAACCTGCTGGACATGGCGATCGTGCTCGCCGAACACGACCGGACCTGGGTGGACACCGCCACCAAGTTCTTCGAGCACTTCGCCTACATCGCCGCCGCCGCGTACGAGCAGGGTTTGTGGGACGACGAGGACGCGTTCTTCTACGACGTGCTGCGCCTCGCCGACGGCACGAAGGTGCCGCTGAAGGTCCGCTCCGTCGTCGGGCTGCTGCCGTTGGCCGCCACCACCCGGCTCACCGCCCGGACCCTGCACCGCCTGCCGGAGCTGGGCGCCCGGCTGCGCTGGTTCCTCACCAACCGCCCGGAGTACGCCCAGGTGATCGGCACCCGCCGCCTCGGCCCCGACGGCCGGCAGCAGCGACTGCTGTCCATGGTCGGCCCGGAGCAGGTGGTCCGCCTGCTCGCCCGGATGCTCGACCCGGACGAGTTCCTCTCCGACTTCGGTCTTCGTACGCTGTCCCGCGCCCACCTGGACAAACCGTTCTCGGTCACCCTCGGCGGGCAGGAGTTCTCCGTCGGCTACGAGCCGGCCGAGTCGACCAGCGGACTGTTCGGGGGCAACTCGAACTGGCGCGGTCCGATCTGGATGCCGACGAACTTCCTGCTGATCAGCGCGCTGCGCGACTACGCGGCCTTCTTCGGCGACGACCTCCAGGTGGAGTACCCGACCCGCTCCGGTGTGAAGCACACCCTGGACGAGATCGCCGACGACCTCTCCGCCCGGCTGATCTCGCTCTTCACCCAGGACGACTGGGGTCGACGGCCGATCTACGGTGCCGCTCAGATGTTCCAGACCCACCCGGACTGGCGCGACCTGATCGCCTTCCCCGAGTACTTCCACGGCGACAACGGGGCCGGCCTGGGCGCCTGGCACCAGACCGGCTGGACGGCCCTGGTAGCCGACCTGATCCTCACCCTGCGCCGCTGACCCCGCCCGCCCTCGCCCCGCCCTTGCGGGCGGGTCCGAGTCCGCCCGCCTCTGCGCCTCGTCGGCATGATCGCGCTCGATCCAGGTTGTAGTGGCATCGCCGGCGTCGGGAGGCCACTCGATCCTGGATCGAGCACGATCATGTCGGTCGGCGGAGGCAGCACCACCCTCGGGCTGCTCGAACTATTCGGTGAGCACCTTCACGGTGTCTGCTAGTCCGTCGTTCCGGTTGATGCCGACGAAGAATTCGCTCCCCACGTGGGTGACATCTTCGATCTCATCGACCAAGTTGTTCCCCGGAATTCCGATGTCACTCTCCACATCGCCTCCAGACCAGTTGTACTGGTACACCCAATTCCACCCGGTAGCGGGCGTTGAGGTGTTGATCGACTTGGTGTTCCAGATATAGTTCTCTGAGCAGTCAATGCCTTGGTCGGAACGATTATCGTGACTCGTCAGGTTGCTCTTCACTAGCGTCCATCCGCTCGTAAGCGCGCCGGCGCCGGGATGTGTCCACAGGCTACCCAACCGTCGGGCAGCATATTTGCCGGCTCCACCGGCGGCCGTGGCGCTGTAGCAGAGACCGCTGATGTTGCCTATCGGTAGACGCACTTCCCCGGTTGTGCCAACAGATCCGTCGGCGTTCAGGCGCACGATTGTCACCTTGTCGCTCAGAAACGCGGATTGGCTCCCCTGGGTAGCAATCAGGGCCGGGCCCTGGCCCAGATAGTTCGCGTTGTAGGCGAGGTCGTTACCGTGGCCGAGTGTGGGTATGGACGTTGGTGCCCCGGCGCAGACCCAGCTGGTGCCGTCCCAGGTTGAGCCGTCGCGCAACCACCTGGACAGGACGGGCTCCGCGCCGGCCGCCTTGGTGAAAATGATGTAAAGCTGGCCGCCTGGCCCTGCCACCATGCCTTGCATGACCGTGCGACCGTCCTTGCACGCACTGCTGTTCGGGATGTTCAGCCGTTCCGCCCCGCTCCTGTCCGTAGCAGCGTAGGCAGATGCCGCTGGGACGATAGCGATTCCAACTGAGAGTGCGAGCACGGTCGCGACGCTCGATAGTTTCTTCAATTCGGTGTCTCTCCTCTGCGGGTAAGGCGAGGGGAGGGTATCAGTTGATGTCGACTTGTCTATGCCACCTGTGTCGTGGTGGCGAACCGGGCCTCGCCTGCTGCTTGGCCTCGATGATTCGCGCTGGGGGTGGGCCCCTTCGCCCGGCAGCCGCTGTGGCGTGTTGCCGCCGCGCGTGCCCGCTACCGGCGCACCGGTAGCTGCGGCGGCGAGCCTTGGTGCGATCCTCCGTAACCAGCCCGAGCACGCTGTAGCGGTCAGGTGGTGACCACGCCGAGCTTGATGAGGCTGTCGGCGGTGTCGGTGATGGTCGTCTCCACCGGGCGGGGCCGCCAGCCGAGGACGGTGCGGGCCTTGTCGTTGCTGATCACCGGGATCTGACCTTGGAGGGCGGCGGCCTCACGGAGCGCCGGCTCGGTCTTCGCGGCCTCCCGGACCTCGTCGTCGCTCAACTCGCGGGCCGGCACCCGGTCGGCCAGGCTCGGCAGGTGTCGGGCGAGCATCTTCGCCAGGTCGAGGAAGCTGATCGACCGGCCACTGACCCCGATGAACCGCTCACCGGCGGCGTCCGGGTGCAGCATCGCGCGCAGGTGCAGGTCGACCACGTCCCGGACGTCGACCACCCCGAAGTGCATCCGGGGTACGACCGGCATCGCCCCCTGCAGGAATGCCTGCACCAGGCCGGTCGAGGCGGACACCCGCGACCCGAGCAGCGGCCCGAAGATGCCGGTCGGGTTGACGACGCTCAGCTCGACCCCACCGTTGTTCCGGACGTAGTCCCAGGAGGCGCGTTCGGCGAGCGTCTTCGACCGGTGGTACGCCGGGATGTCGTCGTCCACGTTCGTCCAGTCCGCCTCGGTGTACTGGCCGTCGGGCTTGACGGTGTAGCCCACCGCCGCGTACGACGAGGTCAGCACCACCCGCCGTACGCCGGCCTCGCGGGCGGCGCGCAGGACGCGCAGCGCTCCGTCGCGGGCTGGCCGGATCACCTCGTCGTCGTCAGTGGGCGGGGTGAACGGGAACGGCGACGCGTGGTGCAGCACGTAGCGCGCCCCGGCGACCGCCTCGGCCCAGCCCTCGTCGGCGGAGAGGGCTGCGGTGCGGAACTCGACCCGGCCATCCGGGTTCGTGCCCGCCTGCCGGACCCGGTCGAGCACCTCGTCGCCCTGGCCCGGCTCACGGACGGTGATCCGCACCCGGTAGCCCTCGTCGAGCAGTCGGGCGACGGAGTGCCCGCCGAGGTGACCGGTCGCGCCGGTCACCAGCACCAGGGCGTCGTCGGTGCAGCGAAGTTGAAGATCGGTTGACATGGTGTGTCCCATCGTTGGTCAGAAATCCTGAAGAGCGCGCTCCACCTGCTCGACCGCGCGGGTTTCGGCAGCGGCGTCGTCTCGGTGCCGGGCATCCCACATGTCTGCCTTGGCGCGCAGGTACGCCTGGCGTACCCGTAGCCGCTCGATCTCGGCGGACAGTCGGTCGGCGTGCCGGGCGAAGAGGTCGCGTTGTTCGGCGGCGGCCGCCCGGTCGCCCTCGTCGAGCAGCGTCAGATACCGGCGCATGTCCGCGACGCTCATCCCGGACGACCGCAGGCAGGCCAGGGCGTCGACCCGCTCGGCGAGTGGGGTGTCGTAGCGGCGGTGGCCGCTGCTGTCGTCGCGGGGCACCGCACCGAGCAGGCCGACCTTCTCGTAGTAGCGCAGAGTCGGCTCGCTGAAGCCCGACCGCTGCGCCATCTCCTGGATGGTCAGGGGCCATTCCGCCTGCTCCCGGCCTTCCCTCGTCGCTGCCATGGATGAAGCGTCCCCAACTTCAAGCGCTTCAAGTCAACCGATGTGACGCGGGGCACCGCTCAACGATTTGCCCGTTCGATACCTCGTCGGACGAGGCCGCTGACGCCGGGCAGGGTGATCGCCCGGATGGTCAGATCGCTCATCCAGACGTGGAATCGGCTGGGTGGCGCGTACTGGGCCATTCCCCGGCGGGCGAGTGCCTGCCGTTTGTTGACCTCCGGGCGTAGTCCGGTCTCCCACTCGGCGAGTGCTGCCGGGAGGTCGTCGGCGTGCCGTCGCAGGGCGGCGCCGAGGTGGTCGGCGCCGGCCAGGGCGAGGGCCGCGCCGTGTCCGGCGAAGAGCGTCACGCACCACGCCGCGTCTCCGAGCAGGACGACGCGACCGGCGCTCCAGCGCGGCATGACCACCTGGCTGACGGCGTCGAAGTAGGCGCTGGCCGGGTCCTTCGCAAGATGGTCGATCGCGTCGGGCACGCCGCCCGCCAGATCTCCGAACGCGGCCCGCAGCGCGTCGACCGGCCCGCGCCTCAGGTCTGCGGCGGGCTGCGCGCTGCGATAGGTGAAGAACGCCGACGACCGGTCCGGGCCCAGGTTGACCATCGCCGCGGTGCGCCCGGGGCCGATGTGCGTGGTGGCTGACGACTCGGGCACGCCGGGCACCGGGTGGGTCACGGGGAAGGCGGCCACGAGGTACGGGAGGTCCACCCGGAAGTCGGGGCCGAACACGGCGGTACGGGTCGCCGAGTGCACCCCGTCGGCACCGACCAGCAGGTCGGCCTGCTCGATGGTGCCGTCGCTCAACTTCACGCGTACGTGATCGGTGTCCTGGTCGATGGACGTGACGGTGGTGCCGAAGCGGATGTCGACCCGGTCCCGCACCGCTTCGAAGAGGCTGGCTTCCAGGTCGCCGCGGAACACCGAGAGGGCCCGCTTGCCGAGTGCGGCCTCGGCGATGGCGGTCGGCACTGTGAACTTGGGGCGTCCGTCGGCGTGGACCAGCACTGTGGTGAACAGCCCGAGGTCGGCGGCGGTCAGCGCGGGGAGCAGGCCGAGGCGTTCGGCGGCGTCGTAGCCCGGCCCGATCAGGTTCACCATGTAGCCGCTGCTGCGCCGGGCCGGGGCTCGTTCGGCCGCGAGGACCTGCCACCCGTCCTGGTGGAGTCGCAGGGCTGTGGCCAGCCCGGCTATCCCCGCACCCACGATCACCGCACGTTTCATCCGGCACCTCCGTCACCTGGAATGAGCATCTGCTCAAACCAGTATGAGCGACTGTTCATACCGGCGCAAACGGCGGCGGCGGCACCGCCTAGACTTCAGCCATGCCGCGCGGAGTCGCCATCCCAGCGCTCAGACAGCAGCTCTTCGCTGCCGTCGAGCGGTTGATAGTGGAAGAGGGGCCGAGCAGGCTCACCGGCCGGGCCGTGACGCGCGAGGCCGGCGTCGCGACCGGCCTGCTCTACGCGCACTTCGCGAACTTCGACGACTTCCTGACCGGGTTCGCTGTCGACCGCGTCTTCCAGATCTCGGGCGAGGTGGCCGGCCTGCCGGAGCGCGCCGGGTCCGGCACTGTCGCCGACAACCTGCGTCGGGCCGTCCTGGCCACGCCGTTGGGCACGCTGACGGCGTTGACCCGGCTGACCGCCTTCCGCCCGGAGTTGACGGCGAACGTCGAGGCGGTCCTGGGCAGTGGAATGTCGGGGCTGCGGGGGATCGAACGCGCGGTCGCCGACTATCTGGCCGCCGAGCAGACCCGTGGGCGGGTGCCTGCCGGCGCCGACGCCGAGGCACTGGCTCTGGCGGTGGTCAGCGTCCTGCACCACGTCGCGTTGACCGGCCACACCGACTCGTCAGCGGATCACCGGATCCAGCGGGTGATCGGCGCGCTCACCGACGGTTTCCCCGCCGCCGCACCCTCCTGAGCGCCGCGCCGCCCCGCGCGGGCCGCGCCGCCACCCTGCGGAGAACAGCGGGGCACCGTCGGTCAGCCGGGGCGGGAGCGGGCTCAACTCAGCCGGTGAAGGGCTCGGGTCCGAGGCGGCCCCAGGCCACGAACGCGGCCAGCGCGAGATAGATCAGATTCAGCACCATGAACCTCGCCTCGCCGTAGCGCAGGTGGGTGATCATCGCGCCGACCATCAGCAGAACCCAGCAGATCGCGGTCACCGGCACGAGCACCGGTGCGATGTCGAGCACGGCGGGCAGGATGAAGCCGACAGCGGCCAGGAGTTCGAGGACCCCGAGGGTCTTGACGAAGCCCACGCTGGCGTCGCCGGTCCACCCGCCGCCGTTGGCGGCGGACAACTTCTGCTTGGGTACGAACGTCTTGGTGATGCCGCCGGCCAGGGCAATTGTGGCCAACAGGCCGGCCGCGATCCACAGTGCCAGGTTCATGATTTGCCTCCGTATCGGGTCGCACAGGAGACACCGCCGGCCGGTGCGCTGTGACAGCTCGTGAAGTGACGAGGAGCACCGACGCCCGGTGTCACAGAAGTCGGGAGGCCGGTGTCTGGTGAGCGACGCGGTCGAGTTCGGCGAGACTGGAGGACGTATGGATGCGGGAGGCGGAATCGTGAGTGCGGACGGCCGGGGGGA
Organism: Micromonospora sp. H61; assembly: GCF_018070325.1. Taxonomy (GTDB): domain Bacteria; phylum Actinomycetota; class Actinomycetes; order Mycobacteriales; family Micromonosporaceae; genus Micromonospora; species Micromonospora salmantinae. Next base: position 66,900 of record NZ_JAGPXY010000010.1, on the reverse strand, counting down.
CGGCACCGTCGACGCGTTCGTCAACCACAGAAACCTCCTCTTCACCGTCGCGTACGAGATGCTCGGTTCGGCTGCCGACGCGGAGGACGTACTCCAGGAGACCTGGCTGCGGTGGGCGGACGCGGATCACGCGACGGTTCGGGACCAGCGTGCCTACCTGGTCCGGATCACCACCCGCCAGTCGCTCAACCGGCTGCGTGCGGTCGGCCGGCGCAGGGAGTCCTACGTCGGCTCCTGGCTACCCGAGCCGTTGCTGACAGCGCCCGACGTCGCCGACGACGTCGAACTCGCCGAGAGCGTCTCGATGGCGATGCTGCTGGTGCTGGAGACGCTGGCGCCGACCGAGCGGGCGGTGTTCGTCCTCCGTGAGGTCTTCGACATTGGATACGACGAGATCGCCGAGGCGGTCGACAAGAGTTCGGCAGCGGTCCGTCAGATCGCCCACCGTGCGCGGGCGCATGTCGCCGCGCGCCGGCCGCGCGGGATGGTCTCCCCGGCGGACACCCGGCGGGCGTTGGACGCGTTCCGGCTGGCGGTCGAGACCGGCGACGTGCAGGGGCTCCTCGACGTCCTCGCGCCGGATGTCGTGCTCCTCGGCGACGGCGGCGGCATCAAGCAGGCCGTGCTGCGGCCTGTCGCCGGGGCCGACAAGGTGGCCCGCCTGCTGTGCAGCAGACACGCCAGGGTCGCGACCATGTCGCTGCACCCCGCTCAGGTCAACGGTCACCCGGCGCTGGTTCTGCGGCTCGACGGCGCTGTCGACACGGTCCTCGCGTTGCGTATCGACGGCGGTCTCATCAGTGGGGTCTACGCGGTGCGCAACCCTGAGAAGTTGTCCCACATGCGGCGGGAGACCACCCTGCGCCGTTGACTGCCTAGTACGGGGGCGTGGGTGTCTCTGATGGGTGTCGACGGGAGCGTCGCGCGTCCGCGCTGGCGACGCCGAGCAGCACCACGGCGGCGACGGCGCCGGCGGTGAGGGGCTGGAGGTGCAGTGCTGCCGGGATCAGCAGGCCGAAGGCCAGCAGGCCGGCCAGCCGGGACCGGGACACCCGACCGAAGACCTGGTATTCCAGCGCCGATCGTCCGGCGAGGAAGAGCACCGGGCCGCCGAAGATGGCGATGAGCCAGGTCGCCGGGAGGTGCCCGAGCGGCTCGGCGATGAACAGCTCGAAGCCGACGCCGGTGAGCACGATCCCCGCGATCATGACCATGTGGGCGAACGCCATGTCGGTAGCGAGTCGGGCCGGGTTACGGGAATGGTCGACGGCGGTGCCCAGCATTCCTCCCGCGACGTGGAAGTAGATCCGCCAGAGCAGGACTGTGCTCGCCAGCGCCAGGACGAACCCACCCGTCTGGTCGATGTGGAACTCGCTGCCGCTGAAGGCGAGGCCGATGACGAAGATCGCCTCGCCGAGAGCGATGAGGAGGAACTGTTGGTACCGCTCGGCCAGGTGCTCGGCGGCGATCATCTGCACGCCGAGCCGTTGCGCGCCGAGTCGGGGGGTCGGCCAGCCGAGGAACAGCCCGGTGTAGTCGATCAGCACGGCGAAGGTCCAGAGTGACCCACGAACCGTGCCGTCGTCGACCAGCCCGCCGACGACCCAGAGCGGTGCGCTCAAGCCGAACCAGAACAGGATCCGGATCGACTGGTGTGGGTCCGGCCGGCCGTGCCCGGCGACGTGGAAGAACACCACTCGGCCGATCTGGAGGGTCACCAGGGTGATGGCGAAGAGGGAGGCCCGTGCGCCGAAGCCGTGCGGCACGGCGACGGCCATCGTCATGGCACCCACCAGCGTCATGACGATGACGGTCTGGACGATCGGGGCGTCCGGGTCCAGCCAACTGGTCGACCAGACCGTCACCGACCAGACCGCCCACAGCGCCAGGAACAGCAGCAGAGCCTGGCCGAGGCCCGCGTACACGCCCCGTTGGCCGTCGGTGAAGTCGGCGATCAGCCGCGCCGAGATCCGGGTGAGGGCGAAGACGAAGACCAGGTCGAGGAAGAGCTCCAGAAAGGTGGCCCGCTGGCGGGATGCCTCGCTGCGCAACAGTCTGTCGGGGGTGTTCCTCATGGGCTCGCCACGCGCCGGTGTCGCCGCACGATCACGTGCCCCTCCCGTCGCGGTGATCTCCTCGCCTAACGAGCCAGGGGGCGGCTGTGGCACGTGGAGCGAGGGAACCGGCCCACCACAACAGTCACCAATCTGTCACCCGACCGCTACGGCAGGTGTACGCCTCTACGCTCGTGGGCGTGCCCGGACCTGCCGAGAAGGCCACTGAACAGGACCGGCGTGACCTCATCGTCACCGTCGCGCGAGAGCTGGCCGAGACGGAGGGCTGGGCGGGCGTGACCACCCGACGGCTCGCCGAACGCACCGAGATCGACATGGGCGACATCTATCGGCACTTCGCCGATCTGGAGGCGCTGATCGCCGCCGTCGCGGTGTGCGCCTTCGCCGATCTGGCCGCCGACCTCGCCGAGGCGCACGCGGAGACCGCCGGCAGCCCCGACGGGGCTTGGCCGGCGGTCGCGACCGCGTACCTCGACTTCGCGTACACGAATCCTGAGGTCTATGACGCCATGCTCGCGCTGACCCCCGACCTGGCCCTCGGCGTGGATGGTGTGCCGGCCGCGCCGCGGTCGGTCTTCGCCGAGTTGCGGGCGGCCCTGACCCCGCTGGCCGAGGGGCGGGACCCGGACACCCTGGCCGAGGTGGGTTGGAGCCTGCTGCACGGCGTGGTGATGCTCACCCGCGGTGGCCGGCTGCGACCCGAGGGGCAGGAGGACCGCGAGGCGTTGATCGCGCAACGGTTGCTGCGGTGGCCCTGACCGGGCCGCCGCCGACGCCCCCGATCGTGGTCAGTTGATGGGCTGGCGGTCGGCCGGGCCCTTGTCGGTGAACCGGAACGTGGTGTTCAGCTTGGCGTTGCCCAACTCCTTGAGGACGAGACCGTTGCCGGGGAGGTGCTGCAGGAATCGGGTCTCGCTGCCGATCGCGTACGTGCCGTCGCCCTTGGCGATGATGGTGAACCGCTGGATCGGGTCGTCCTGGTCGCAGACGACGGCCCCGATGGTCAGTTCGGGCTCGATGTCCAGGCCGTTCACCTGCCAGCAGGACGGGTCGTCATTGACGGGGTGGTCGTCCCTGGTGCCGAATGCCCTGATCACGTACCGGTCGCCGCCGATCGGTGTCGGCACGAACAGGATGCGACCGCCGGTGTCGCCGCCCTCCTCGAGTCGCCCGCTGATCTCCAACGGCTGCCCCGAACCCTGCACGCGGGTGATCGTGACCTCGCGCTTGCCGGACAGCAGTGGGTCGGTCGCCGCTGCCGACGACGTGGTCGGTCCCGCTGCCGTCGGTGTCGGCGCGCCTGTCACGGTGCCCGACGGCGTCGGCGTGCCCGCCGCGGCGCCCGGCGCCTTGTCCGCACCGCCCTGGCACGCCACCAGCGCGCTGGCGCAGGCCAGCATCGCCGCCCCGGTGACCCACTTCGTGGTGAACATGCCGCACTCCTCAAGAGCCGTCCCGAACCTGATGTCGCCTCCGCATGACGACGGCCGTGCCGGAACGGTTCACGAAAATCCGGAAGATCTCAAATCGATCTCCCGCCTATCCTGTCTCTCGGCCTTGGGGGCGGTGGCACGGGGAGGGGATGGCATGACGGTCGGCGTGGCGGCGCGACGACAGGCACAGGTGTTGATCTTCGATGCGGACGACACGTTGTGGGAGAACAACGTCGTCTTCGAGCGGGTGATCGACGACTTCCTGGGCTGGCTGGACCATCCCACCCTGGACCGGGCCGCGCTGCGGGCCGTCCTCGACGACATCGAGCGGGCCAACGCGGTGGCGCACGGGTACGGCAGCAAGGTCTTTCTGCGCAGCCTGGCGGAGTGCCTGGAGCGGCTGCGCGAGCGGCCGGCCACCGACTCCGAACGTCAGGAGATCGACCGGCTGGCGGTGGCCCTCGTCGAGCACCAGGTGGAGCTGATGCCCGGGGTGGCCGACGCGCTCGACGAGTTGGGCGGCCGGCACGAGTTGCTGCTGCTCACCAAGGGCGATCGGGAGGAGCAGCAGCGCAAGCTGGACGCCTGCGGTCTGCTGCACCACTTCGGCGCCGCGCACATCGTCGCCGAGAAGAACGTCGACACGTACCGGTGGCTCACTCGGGAGCACGGCTTCGCGCCGGACGGCGCGTGGATGATCGGCAACTCCCCGAAGTCCGACATCCTGCCGGCGCGGGCCGCCGGGTTGAACGCGGTGTTCATTCCGAACGCGAACACCTGGGTGCTGGAGGACGACGAGCTGGACCCGACAGACGGTGGGGTGCTGCGGCTCGCCGCGTTCCGGGACCTGCTGCGCCACTTCTGACCGTACCGACGCCGAACAGCGTCGGGGATCATGGTCGCGTTACGCCGACCTGCCCGATTTTCAGCGTGGAAGAAGTCCTGCCGCCGGTCGTCCGACGCGGCTTGTCCGGCCGGTCGGAGCGCGCCTAACCTGGTCCGGCGCTCACGGCCCTTCGGGGTGTGTCGGGGCGCGTCGACGTTCGGCGGGTGAGCACCGTGGAGCTGAGTGCGAAGTGGCTGGCTCACCCCGTTCTGGCGCGCGGCGTCGTGCCACGCCCGCGCGGCGGGGTGCCGGAGCTGTCCGCTTCCCTGTCGGACGGCCGAGGGTCAGGGCCGGGTAGTTGCGGACCCGGTCCTGACCCGCCCGCGAATCGTTCGACCGTTGCGAGCGGGGCAGACCGCGCGCCGGTTCGACTGTCAGGACGGCGGCATGAAGCGCAGATCTCTCCTCAGCTCAGCCGATACTGAGAGCCGCTGCGGCTCAGCCGGCCTCGCGGCGGACGATCGCCACCGCCACCCGGCAGAACTCGTCCATGTCCGGGTTGAACCCGGCAGCGATGTCGGGATGCAACCCGGAGCGGGTCTCCTCCAACAACCGCTGGCAGACCTGCTCTACCGGTTCACCGGCGTAGCCGGAGCGGACCCGCTCGGTGGCCGCCTGAAGCGCCGAGGTCAGCTGCTCCTCCAGCGGGCCGCGCAGCTTCTGCTGCACGGGATCGAGCCCGCGGGGGTCGAGCGTGACATGTGGCTCCGACATCGGTGCTCCCTTCGTCGGCGTCCGCGATACCCCACCGCGGACGTCGGTCAAACCCCGGTCGGTACGGCGGCGACCCGCACCTGGTACGAGAACTCCTCCGCCGGCTCCTCGTGGTACGACAGCCGGCGGATCTGCCGGTCGTCGTCGTAGAGGGCGACGTCCACCAGCACGCCGAGGTGGGCGAGGCCGATGTTCGACACCCGCTTCTTGTCCTGCAACACCGCACAGACGCCGCCGAGAAGGGTGCTGGCGTCGGACGTACGGTGCCCTGGCGGGCAGCGCAACACCAGGTCCACCTCGATCGGCCCGGGCAACGGCGTCCAGCCGGTGCGCTGGGCCGCGGCGAGGGCGGCCTGGAGCAGGGTGCGGACCCTCGTCGCCTGCCGGTGCCCGGCGGCGAAGATGGACAACGCTTCGGTCTTGACCGGTGGCAGGCCGCTCACCTCGAACGTCAGGGCGAGAGCGCGGGTGTCCTGCACGACGGCACCTCCTCGTTGGGACGATCCTGCCGAACCGGGGGAGCGGCGGTGGGACGTTCCCGCGATTACCAACCGATCGGGCAGGCATGGGTCGGCCGGAGGCGTGTCGACGGCGGCGGCGAACGCGCTGGCTACGGCGCTAGGAAAACGCTAGCCGACGACGCCCGCGCTCGGTAGTCGGTCGTTCACCCGGTGGGGCGTGGGGTGAAGGCGCAGAACTCGTTGCCCTCCGGGTCGGCCAGCACCCACCACCAGTGCGCCTCGTCGAGCGGCTCACTCAGCAGCGTCGCGCCCGCCGCGATCAGCGCCATCGGCTCCGGGTCGACCAGGTCGACGTCCCAGTGCAGCCGGTTCTTGACCGTCTTGGGCTCGGGCACCCCGACGAACACCCAGTAGTCCCAGGGGAAACCGGACGCGCCGACCACCGACGAGGTGCTCGGCTCGTGCTCGACGGTGCCGCCGACCACCCCGGCCCACCAGGTCGCCTGCGCCGCCGGGTCGGCCGAGTCCACGACCAGCTCGAACGGGCCCGGTCGGGTGCCGTCGCGGGCCGGGAACGCGCAGAACTCGTTGCCCTCCGGGTCGTCGAGCACCCACCAGGTCGCCTCGCCACCCGGTTCGCGAACCAGCCGGGCGCCATCCGCGACCAACGCCGCCGGGTCCGCCCCAGCCAACCGCAGATCCAGGTGTACGCGGGTCTTGCCGACCCGAGGCTCGGGCACCTTGTTCACCCAGATGGACTCGGCGTTCGAGCGCGCCGAGCGCGGGTCCACCCGGGTGTCGTCGTCACCGGCATCGGCCACGTCACCGTCGAGCATCCGGGCCCAGAAGGCGCCGAGCGCGAGCGGGTCGGTGGCGTCGAGACAGAGGTCCTTGAAGCGCGCGATCATCGTCCCAGCATGCCTGGTCCGGGCGAACGTGTCCGGGCAGAGGTTCTGGGCCGGAGCGATCCCAAATAGAATCCTTGCCGTTATATAACGCCGCACGTACTATGCGCTCATGCATGAATCTACCTTCCTCATCCTCACCGCTCTGGCCGCGCAGCCGTTGCATGGCTATGGAGTCGTGCAAGCGGTGGAGGAGTTGTCGGCGGGTGACGTCAAGCTGCGGCCTGGCACGCTCTACGGCGCGCTCGACCGCCTGGTCGAGCAGGACCTGATCGAGGTTGACCGGGAGGAGGTCGTCGACGGGAGGCTGCGTCGCTACTACCGGCTCAACGAGGCGGGAGCGGCCGCCCTGCAAACCCAGGCCGAGCGGTTGCGTCGGCACGCCACGGCGGCCGATACCCAGTTGAGCAAGCGCCTCGGTGGTGCCCCGGGCTTCGGGACGGTGATCGCATGACCGCCGCCGCCTGGTCGACCGACGACCACAGTCTCGAACGCCACTACCGCACGCTGCTGCTGGCATACCCGGGCCGGCACCGGCAGCGGTACGGCAACGAGATGATCACGACGCTCCTCGAGATGGCGGCCCCCGGGCAGCGCCGCCCTCGGCCCGGGGAAGCCCTGCACCTGCTCGCCAGCGGCGTGCGCCACCGGCTCCGGCTCCCCGCACGCCGGCCGTTTGCGGTTGTCGCGGCGGTCCTCCTCGCCCTGACGATGGGCGCTTTCGGTGGGGCCGCAGGGTCGTGGGCAGGTTCCCAGACGTTCGCGGACCTACCCGACGACGCCACGATCGCCAGCCTGGCCCAGCGGGCCAGCGGTGCCGCCAGCGATTCCAGCCAGCTGCGTGTCGCGTCACCGTGGGTGGAGGAGTCGATCTCGACGACTACCGAAGTCGATGGCGCCTGGGACGCTGAGAAGGCCCGGCAGCGGTTCGCCGCTGACGGCTGGTCCGTTTCCGACATCACGCCGCTCGGCGGCAAAGCGGTCGCGTTCAATCCCGACACCAAATCCTTCGTCGACCTGCCGATGCGCAACTCAACGTTCACCGCCACGTCGAACGGGCTGACACTCCAGGTGCGGGGCTACCTCACCGCCGACCACGGTTCTGTCCACCTCGACGGTTGGGCGCAGAGCAGGCCCATGTTCCTACCTCTGATCGTGATGGGCATCCTGATCGGACTTGTCGTCGGGTGGCTGTTCCCAGCGGCACTCGCCTACCGGATCGTGGAGGCGTCGGCCGAACGGCGACGCGCCTCCGCCGGGCTCTGGGCCGTCGCTCTGATCGCGCTCGCTCTGCCGGCAGTAGCCCTGTACGGCAACGTGTTGCGGACATTCCGAGATCACGGCGACGTCGGTCCGGTCTTCACCGTGCACAGCGCATTCACACCCGGCCCCTACTACCCGTTCGGACCGGCCTGGCAGATTCTCGCCCTGACCATCGCCGGTGCCGTGCTCGCGGGTGCCACGACCCGGCTCGCCCGTCCGGGCACCCAGCCGGAAACGCAGGAAGCAGCGATAGCAAGCTGAGGCTCAGGCCGCTGCTGTCCGATGGCCGGGGCGGTAGTTCGTCATCGAACTGACTGCCGGCGGTCGCGGGACTTTTCAGGGTAGATCTTGGACAGTTTCCGTTCTGTCATAACGGAAACTGTCCAAGATCTCAGAGTGCCCTAGGTAGAGGGGTCTTCTCCGAGTTTCGTGTTCAGTGCTGCTTGGCGTACGCGACGAACGTCTTCCAGGCGGTCGGGTCGACGTGCAGGGTGCCGCCGTCGCGGTCCTTGGTGTCGCGCACCAGCACCACGCTCGGCAGGTTGTCGGCGACCTCGACGCAGGACCCGCCGTTGCCGCCGGACCGGGTCGACTTCCGCCACTGTGGGGTCAGCATGCCCATGACTTCGCCACTTCCTTGATCAGCTCGATTGACTGCCGGCGGGGGAGCGCCTCGTTCCGCACGATCTCCCACGTCTTCGCCAGCTTAGCGACGTCGGTCGGTGCATCGACGAACTGCGCGGTGAGCTGGTTGTCGGCGTGAGCCACCCGCTCACCGTCCGGCATCTCGGCGATGATGAACTGACCGGCCAATCCCATATACATCCCAGCATCCACCGGCACGATGTGCACCTGGATATGCTCCGCCGTCGCCAACTGGGCCAGGTGCTCGCACTGCTCGACCATGAGACCCGGCTGGTCGAGCACCGGCCGGCGCAGCACCGCCTCGTCCAGTACGGCGATGAGCTGCGGCGGGCGCGGGCGGTGCAGGATCGCCTGGCGCTCCAGCCGGGAGGCGACGATTCGGTCCACATCCTCGGCGTCGAACCGGCCACCGGCCAGCGTCGCGCGGGCGTACCGCTCGGTCTGGAGCAGGCCCGGCACGTACGCCAACTCGAACCAGCGCAGCGTGGTCGCCTCCCGCTCGAACTCGATCCACTCGCGCAGCCAGGCCGGCTCGGCGTCGAGCCGGGCCAACCCGTCCAGCATGCGGAGGAAGCGTCCGCCGGTCTGGTGGTGGTTGTCGACCGCCCTCATGTACTCCTTCGTGGGCGGTCGCCCGCCGGTCTCCACCGAGCTGACGTGCGAACCCGAATAGCCGATGCCCCTGCCGAAGTCGTCCTGACTGAGCCCGGACCCCGCCCGGAACAGACGCAGTTCCTCCAGCACGTAGTCGGTGACGGTCCCCATTGATTCCCCAACCTTCGCTCAGTCTGGCCCGGCGTGTCCCTCGTGGGTGCTCACCTGGACCGCTGAGCTGCACAAACGGCGCGAGCACGTATCGACGGTAGTCGCCTCATCACCACACTGTCACCAGTGGCGGGTCCGCTGGTGGCCGGAATGGCGGCGGCGGGCCCTGCCCTCCGGGGTCGCTCCCGTCTCCCCCTTGCGGGAGCGGCCCCTTGCCCGTCCCCGAGGAGGTCGATGTGCTCACCCCGACAACCCAGCAGCCCTCGGCGCGGTGGCGGTGATGGTGGTCCGGCCGCCCGTCCCGCACGTCGCCATGCGTCCGCTGTGGCGGTGCCGCAACTGTGGCGCCGAGTGGCCCTGCCAACCGGCCAAGCTCGCCCTGCTGACGGAGTACCGGACCAGCCGGACCGCACTGCTGATCTACCTCGGCACTCTGATGCACGAGGCGACGAACCAGCTCACCCAACTCCACCCGGATCATCCACCGACCAGGATGACCGAGCGTTTCCTCTCCTGGGCCAGGGCCCGAAGCTGACGCTCGGCCCGCCGTCGTTCATCCCGGAAAGTGGATCAGCGACACCCCGTCGGAGTATCAGGGCCCCTCGCCGGTGAGCACCGCGGCGTCGTGGATCAGGCCCGCCACGGCGGCCGCCGCCAGGTCGAAGCGGCGGGTCCTGCGCTGCCAGAAGGCCGACTCCCGCAGAAGGACGGCGTATCCCAGCAGGGGCGACCGGTCCAGGATCAGTCGGCCTGGTGGCTGCGGCTCCGAGGTCATGCGGCATCGGCGCGGGGAGCGGCGTCGTCGCCGTTCATTTCGGCTTCCACGGCGGCGTTGATCTTGGCGCGCTCCGCCTCGAACCGCTCCGAGGGCCACTCGGCTTCCACGCCTAATCGTGTGAGCGGCATTTGTCAGGCTGGCGGCCAGCATCGCAGAGCGGTGTCGGCGACGCGTCGGAGGTCCTCGCGTTCCGCACCACCCGCCGCTTGCACGGCCATGCCGTTCGCGATCGTCATGATGAAGCGGGCGATCAGGTCTGGGTCGGCGTCGGCGGGCAGGTCGCTCTCCTCGACGGCCCGCTGGAACCGCTCGCGTAGGTGCGCCTGGCCGTGGGCGCGCCACTCGGTCAGGGTGTCGTGCGCGATTCGCCCGGTCTTGCCGACGGCCAGCGCGCCCTGCACGCCCAGGCATCCCGTGGGCCATCCGGGCAGGGTGTTGGCCCGAATGGAGCCGGCGAGGAACATCGTGGCCACCTCGCGGGCGGTGGGTGCTTGTAACGCCTGGCTGACGTAGGCGCCGGGGCCTTCGGTGTATCGCTGCAACGCCTTTCGGAAGAGCTGCTCCTTGTTGCCGAAGGCCGCGTACATGCTCTTGCGGGAGATGCCCATGGCTTCGGTCAGGTCAGTGAGGCTGGCTCCCTCGTAGCCTTGCTCCCAGAAGATCACCATTGCCTTTTCGAGCGCGGCGTCGGCGTCGAACGCTCGCGGCCGGCCCATTCGTGTCTCCTCCATCACAGCATTCTACTGCTTGTGCACCGATCGGTGCTGAACTGCTAGTGTCAGGTTCGGCACCGATCGGTGCCGAAATCTGTGGAGCGCAGATGCTTCGCATCGAGCGGCACCAACGAAAGGGGCAATCCGATGGCTGAAGACGAGCTACGTAGCTGGTACATGCGGTACGCCGCAGCGCTCAACGCCCATGAGTTCGACGGCATGGACGAGTTCATCAACGACCAGGTCCTGCTGAACGGCGAGCCTGGCACCCGGGACGACGTCGTCACGGTCCTGAAGGGAATCGTCGATGCCGTTCCCGACATTCACTGGGAGGTCAAGGAACTGCTCTTCGACCGTGACGGAATCGCCGTACGCGCGATCAACACCGGCACTCCGGCGAAGGAGTGGCTGGGTGTTCCTCCTTCCGGTGCCTCGTTCGAAATCGTCGAATACGCGATTTACAAAGTCAGTGACGGTCGATTCGTGCAGATGACGAACCTGCACGATTCAGCCGAGATGCTTCGGCAACTGACCGCCTGACCTCGAAGTCTTTGGTCGGCTTCCGAAGGGCTGCCGACCAAAGTCCCGACTACGGGAATCAGATCGGCCAACCGAAGATCACGTCCACTGACATGCCGCGGAGCGCTCGCTACCCGGGTGGTCGGCATCCTGGCGGCCATCACGCACCACCTCGAGCGCAACGTGCAGAAGCAGCGAAACCTCGAGTTCACCAGCATGCATGTCCTGGTGTGCTCGGCTGTGCAGGCCGGCGGGCAGTCGAGCGTCGTCCCAGTCGGCCCGAGCGGGAACAGAGTCATCCTCGGTCCGGCGACGTTGGCTTTCTGAACGACGTTGCTTCTACCGACCGCCAGCGCTTCAGAGATGACCCTGATCTGTGTCTTTACGTAGATTGCATGTTTTCTGAAGGGCGACTTCGACGGCTCGCCGTCGAAGTGCGCACGGCCAGGCGCAACCTGCCCTGCCAGCGAGAAGGTGGCGAGTGCCCGGGCGTCGTGAGACGCCCGGGCAACCGATCGTTAGATCAGGGCGAGGATCTTGTTCATGGTGGCGATCTCGGCCTGCTGGTCATCGATGATCTGCTGGGCGAGGGCCTTGGCGTCGGCGTTGGCGCCGTTTGTGGTCTCGTCCTTGGCCATGGTGATAGCGCCCTGGTGGTGGGCGATCATCATGGTGAGGAACTGCTTGTCGAACTTGGTGCCGGTGGCGGCGGCGAGTTTGGCCATGTCGGCGTCGGTCATCATGCCGGGCATGCTGTGGTCCATGCCGGGCATGGCGCTGGGGCTCGTGCCGTGGTGCATGCCGGTGTTGTTGGCCGTCGGTGTGGGAGTGCCCCAGGCGGCCAGCCACTGGGTCATGGTGTCGATCTCTGGCCCTTGGGCGGCCTTGATCTGGGCGGCGAGTTGCTTGACCTCGGGGCCGGTGGCGCGGGTGGCGGCGAGGTCGGCCATCTGCACGGCCTGCTGGTGGTGCGGGATCATCATCTGGGCGAACATGACGTCAGCCGGGTTGCCGGCCCCAGGGCTGGTGTTCTGGCCGCTGGTGGCGGTCGGGCTGGCCATGGTGGAGCTGTGCCCGCCCGCGGCGGAGCTGTGGTCGCCGGCGCCGCATCCCGTGAGGATGACGGCGGCGGTGAAGGTGAGCGCGGCCATGACGGCGCGGCGCAGGCGAGTGCGAGTCATCGCGGGTTGTGCCTTTCGGTGTCAAGGAAAACTGCGTGCATGGGACAGGCGCGCGACGCAGCCGACGGAGGTACCCGCCGGGCGACGCGGGTGCCCCTATGTGCGCAGCACCGACACCGAGGCCAGGTGTAGTCCGAGCCTGCGCGCGGGCGGTGCCCGGCAACTTGTGGCACGGCAGGCAGAGCGGATGCGGGTGTGGGCGCGGCTGGTGCGCGTGAACAGCAGGAGACCGAGGACAACCGCGAGGCTGAGAGCGGTGACCACGGCCAGGCACACCTGCCAGCCGGGCATGTGCCCGTTGCCGTGGCCGGCCGGTGTAACCGTTTGCTGGTCGCAGGTGTCGCTGGTGCATCCGTCTTGGGCGGCGGGCGGGGCCAGTACGGCGGTGGTGGGGCTGCTGTGCCCGCTGTGCCCACCGTCGGATTGCATCGAGGACGGGTCGTGGCCGAGGCTGTGCATGGCGGCCAGCCCGATGAGGGTGCAGGCCAGCAGCACGAACCGGACCAGATGTCCGGTTCGTGCTGCTGGCTGGGTCATGCGCTCCACGCTAGCGTGCCGCCGGGCGCTCATTCCCGCCGATCCCGCGATCGCCGTGCCTCAGTCGTCGGCGGGGCGTAGGTGCACGCGGCGCAGGAGTTGGGCGTTGAGGGCGACCACGATGGTGGAGGCGGACATCAACACCGCCCCGACCGCGGGGCTGAGGGTCACCCCAGCCCAGGCGAGCACGCCGGCGGCCAACGGGAGGGCGATCACGTTGTAACCGGCGGCCCAGGCCAGGTTCTGGATCATCTTTCGGTAGGAGGCGCGCGACAGTCGGATCACCCCTGCGACTGCGCGCGGGTCGGAGGAGGCGAGGACCACCCCGGCGGACTCGATGGCGACGTCGGTGCCGGCGCCGATCGCGATCCCGACGTCGGCGCGGGCCAGCGCGGGGGCGTCGTTGACGCCGTCGCCGACCATCGCCACTCGTAGTCCGCGTTTCTGTAGTTCGGCCACGGCGTCGTCCTTGTCCGCCGGCAGCACCTCGGCGAACACCTCATCCTCGCCCGGGCGGAAGCCCAGGTCCGCGGCGACCGCCTCGGCGACCGGACGGGCGTCACCGGTGATCATGGCGATCTTGCGGATGCCCTGCTGGCGTAGTTCGGCGATGGCTTGCCGCGCTTCGGGGCGGACCTGGTCTTCGAGGGCGAGGGCGCCGATCACGCTGGCCTGATCGTCGTCGAGGCGCAGCAGGTGCAGCACCGCGGCTCCCCGGCCCGACCACTCGTCGTGCTGGCGGCGCAGGTCATCCGGCGCCGTGGCGTGCAGTTCGCGCAGCAGCGCGGGCCCGCCGACGGCGTAGCTGACGCCGTCGACCTCGGCGCGTACCCCGCGCCCGGTCAGTGACCGGAACCCCGTCGCGGTGCGCCGGGCCCCCTGCTGGGCGGCGGCAGTGACGATGGCCCGGGCGAGGGGATGCTCGCTGTCGGCCTCCACCGCCGCCGCGATCGCCAGGACGTCGGCGTCGCTGCTTCCGGTGGCGGCGGCGACGCCGGTGACGGCGTGTTCGCCGCGGGTGAGGGTGCCGGTCTTGTCGAACAACACCGCGTCGACCGTGCGCATCCGTTCCAGGGCGAGGCGGTCCTTGATCAGGATGCCGCCCTTGGCGGCGACGGCGGTGGACAGAGCGATCACCAGAGGTATGGCCAGGCCGAGCGCGTGCGGGCAGGCGATCACCAGCACCGTCACCGTGCGCACGACCGCCTCGTCGAGGTTGCCGAACACCGTCCAGGCCAGCAGCGTCACCACGGCTGTGGCGGTGGCGATGTAGAACAGCCAGGCGGCGAACCGGTCGGCCAGCACCTGCGCCCGGCCGCTGGACTGCTGCGCCTGCGCGACCAGGCGCTGGATCCCGGCCAGGGCGGTGCCCTCACCGACGGCCTCGACCCGGACCCGGATAGCCGCGTCGGTGGCCACCGTGCCGGCCACCACCCGATCCCCCGCCTCGCGCGGCACCGGACGGGACTCACCGGTGATCATCGACTCGTCAAGCTCCGCCCGGCCGTCGGAGATCCGCCCGTCGGCCGGCACCCGCCCGCCTGGTCGCACGAGCACCACATCGCCGACGTCCAGGTCACTGACGCGCACCTGCTCGGGCTGACCGTCGCCACCGAGACGTTCGGCGTCGTCGGGCAGCAGCGCCGCCAAAGCGGACAGCGCGCCCTGGGCCTGGCCGATGGCCTTCATCTCCTGCCAGTGCCCGAGCAGCATGATCGTGACCAGGGCAGCCAGCTCCCACCAGAAGTCCAGGTCGAACGCGCCCACCGCCGTCGCCAGAGAAGCGACGTAAGCGACGGTGATCGCCATCGCGATCAGCAGCATCATTCCCGGCGCCCGGTCGCGGAACTCCCGCACCGCGCCCTGCAGGAACGGCCACCCGCCGTAGGCAAACACCACAGTGCCCAGCACCGGACCCACCCACCCGATGCCCGGGAAGTCCAACTGATAGCCGAACCAGTCCATCACCATGTGACTGGTCACCACGATCGGCACCGTCAACGCCAGACTCAGCCAAAACTTGCGCCGAAACGCCTCCGGGTCATGCCCGGCGTGCTTGTCATGCCCGGCGTGCGCGTCGTGCTTTCCTGCGGGGGCATCGCGCCCGCCGGGTTCCTTCGAGTGACCGGCGTGGTCACCGTGTCCGTTCATCCGGTCTATCGCCTGGGTGGAGATGTTCATCTGGTGGTGCTGGTGGTCGTGCGACATCACGATCGCCTCCTCGCTCCCAACATACCCCCGGGGGGTATCGGCGTCTAGGGTCGCCGATGTCTTGCACGTCACCTGAGCGGGCCTGTGCGGCGCGGCGCGGCGAGTCGGGGTGCCAGCGGCAATGCTCGTGCCTATCGGCCTGATCCCGCCCGGCCGAGGTTGACCGACTTCGGGTAGGTCTCGAACCTCGACACAGCGGTGTTCGCATGGGTGCCTTCCAAACTTGGCGAGGAGTCGGTGCGCTGCCGCTACCCGCCCGCGCGCCGATCATGCTCACACCGCCCGTCGGTTACTGCCGAACCCTCCGCTGCCAGCGCGATCACGCGCGGTCGGGGCGCAGGGCACCGAGGGCCGGTCGCTGTGTGCACTCTCGGTGTGACAGCCAGGTTTCGCGACTTCGCGGGTGGGGCAGAGTAGCCGCTACAGAGCATCCGGGCCGGAGTTTCCGCAGCTTGCCGACTCGGAATCGGCTCGCCGTGCGCCGGGGCACGGATGCCCTCCCCGGTCTTTCGCCGAGGAGAGGGGGAGGGCGATGACGGACCCCGAAACGGCTCGACACCGACGCCGGCCGGTTGTTCGGCTGGGCGCGGCGGCTGCCGCACTGGCACTCGTGGCGCCGCTGGCCGCGTGTGGCGCGGACGACGCCGGTGGCCCACCGACGATCAACCTGTACTACCCGCCGGAGCAGAACCTGCAGAAGGTCGTCGACGACTGCAACGCGCAGGCTCAGGGACGGTACGAGATCGCCTATCGGGTGCTGCCCCGGCAGGCCGACGACCAGCGGGTGCAGATGGTGCGCCGGCTGGCCGCCGAGGACAGCGGGATGGATCTGCTCGGGCTCGACGTCACGTGGACCCAGGAGTTCGCCAGCGCCGACTGGATCCGCGAGTGGACCGGCCAGGACAAGGCCGAGGTCGAGCAGGGCACCCTCGCCGGGCCGTTGGACACCGCCCGGTACGAGGACAAGTTGTACGCGGCGCCGAAGAACACCAATGTCCAGTTGCTCTGGTACCGCAAGGACCTGGTGCCGCAGCCGCCGACCACCTGGGACCAGATGATCAACGCGGCCCAGCAGCTCAAGGACCAGGGCAAGCCGTACCAGGTGCTCACCATGGGCGCGCAGTACGAGGGTCTGGTCGTCCTCTACAACACCCTCGCCGAAAGCGCCGGCGGGAAGATCCTCAACGACGACGGTACGAAGGCCGTGATGGACGAGGGCACGGTCCGGGCGTTGGAGCAGCTGAAGACGTTCGCCACGTCGGGCGTGACCTCGCCGTCGTTCAGCAACGCCACCGAGGACCCGGTTCGGCTGGAGTTCCAGTCCGGCGCGGGCGCGTTCCAGGTGAACTGGCCGTTCGTCTACCCCGCACTTCAGGAGGCGAACCCGGAGCTGGCCAAGCAGGTCGGCTGGGCTCGGATCCCGGGCATCGACGAGGGCACCCCCAGCAAGGTCACCATCGGTGGGGTCAACCTGGCGGTCAGCTCCTACTCCAAGCACCCGGAGCAGTCCTTCGAGGCGGCCCGGTGCATCCGCAGCGCCGAGCATCAGAAGTTCTCCGCCATCAACGACGGTGTGCCGCCGACCATCGAGGCCGTCTTCGACGACCCGGAGATGACCGAGGCGTACCCGATGAAGGACACCATCCTGGAGGAGCTGAAGGAGCCCGCGACGCGTCCGCTGACCCCCGCCTACCAGAGCATCTCCACAGTGATGTCGGCGATCCTGTCGCCGCCGTCCGGGATCCGCCCGCAGCAGACCGCCGACGAGCTGCGCGGCGCCATCGCCGACGCCCTCCAGTCCAAGGGGGTCCTGCCGTGAGTATCAACGCCACGCCGACCGGCGCCGACGTCGCCGCTGAGGAGACCCGCCGGCCCGCCGCCGTACCGAAGCAACGCGGCGGCCGTCGCAAGCCCCCGTTGAGCGAGAACAAGAAGGCCGAACGCCGGCTCGGTCTGCTGCTCTGCGCGCCAGCCGCGCTGGTCATGATCGCGGTGACCGCGTACCCGATCATCTACTCGGTCTGGCTGTCGTTGCAGCGCTTCGACCTGCGCTTCCCCGACCAGCGTGAGTTCATCGGGCTGGAGAACTACGTCACTGTGCTCACCAACGAGTTCTGGTGGACCGCGTTCGGGGTGACCATGCTGATCACGGTGGTCACCGTCGCCGTCGAGCTGGTGCTCGGCATGGGCCTGGCGATCATCATGCACCGCACCCTGATCGGGCGCGGCCTGGTCCGGACCTCGGCGCTGATCCCGTACGGGATCGTCACAGTGGTCGCCGCGTTCTCCTGGCGGTACGCCTGGACGCCCGGCACCGGCTACCTGGCCGACCTGTTCAGCGACGGCGCGCCGCTCACCGAACGGGCCAGCTCCCTGGCGATCATCATGCTGGCGGAGATCTGGAAGACCACCCCGTTCATGGCGCTGCTGCTGATGGCCGGCCTGGCGCTGGTCCCGGAGGACCTGCTCAAGGCGGCCTCCACCGACGGCGCGACCGCCTGGCAGAAGTTCACCAAGGTGATGCTGCCGGTGATGAAGCCGGCGATCCTGGTCGCGTTGCTGTTCCGCACCCTGGACGCGTTCCGGGTCTTCGACAACATTTTCGTGTTGACCGCCGGAGGCAACGAGACGTCGTCGGTGTCGATGCTCGCCTACAACAACCTGATCCGGGGCCTCAACCTCGGCATCGGTTCGACGATGTCGGTGCTGATCTTCATCACCGTGGCGATCATCGCCTTCGTCTTCGTGAAGCTGTTCGGCACCGCTGCTCCGGGCAGCGACGACGGAGAGAGGCGCTGACATGGCTGTCGAAACCACTACCAGGGCAAAGCTGCGCTGGGGCCTGCTCGACGTCCTCGTGGTCGTCTTCGCGCTGGTCCCGGTGCTGTGGATCGCGTCGCTGTCGTTCAAGACACCGGCCACCCTCACCGACGGGAACTTCATCCCCCGGGAGTGGACGCTGGACAACTACCGGACCATCTTCGACACCGACCAGTTCGTCCGGGCGCTGGTCAACTCCATCGGCATCGCGCTGATCGCCACGCTGATCGCTGTGGTGCTCGGCGCGATGGCCGCGTACGCGATCAGCCGGCTGGACTTCCCCGGTAAGAAGCTGCTGGTCGGCGTCTCCCTGCTGATCGCGATGTTCCCGCAGGTGTCACTGGTGTCGCCGCTGTTCGAGATCGAGCGTCAGCTCAAGATCTTCGACACCTGGCTGGGGCTGATCCTGCCGTACATCACCTTCGCGCTACCGCTGGCGATCTACACGCTGTCGGCGTTCTTCAAGCAGATCCCGTGGGACCTGGAGAAGGCAGCGAAGATGGACGGCGCCACCCAGGGGCAGGCGTTCCGGCGGGTGATCGCGCCACTGGCCGCGCCCGGGCTGTTCACCACGGCGATCCTGGTCTTCATCTTCTGCTGGAACGACTTCCTGTTCGCCATCTCGCTCACCTCGACCGAGCGGTCCCGCACGGTGCCGGCCGCGTTGTCGTTCTTCACCGGCGCGTCCCAGTTCGAGGACCCCACCGGGGCGATCTGCGCCGCCGCCGTGGTGATCACCGTTCCGATCATCCTGTTCGTTCTCTTCTTCCAGCGTCGCATCGTGTCCGGTCTGACCTCCGGCGCGGTCAAGGGATAGGTGGGTAGTCATGGCTGACATCGTGCTGGACAAGGTGAGCAAGAGCTTCCCGGACGGGACCGTCGCCGTGCAGGACGTCGACCTGGAGATCGCCGACGGCGAGTTCGTGATCCTGGTCGGGCCCTCGGGCTGCGGCAAGTCCACCACCCTCAACATGATCGCCGGGCTGGAGGACATCAGCTCCGGTGAGCTGCGCATCGCCGGGCAGCGGGTCAACGACAAGGCTCCCCGGGACCGGGACATCGCCATGGTGTTCCAGTCGTACGCGCTGTACCCGAACATGACAGTGCGGGAGAACATGGCGTTCCCGCTGCGGCTGGCGAAGCTCGACAAGGAGACCATCGACCGCAAGGTCGACGAGGCGGCGAAGGTGCTGGAGCTGACCTCGCTGCTGGACCGCAAACCGGCCAACCTCTCGGGTGGCCAGCGTCAGCGGGTGGCGATGGGCCGGGCGATCGTCCGGCAGCCGAAGGCGTTCCTGATGGACGAGCCGCTGTCCAACCTCGACGCCAAGCTGCGGGTGCAGATGCGCACCGTGGTGTCCCGCCTGCAGAAGCAGCTCGGCACCACCACCGTCTACGTCACCCACGACCAGACCGAGGCGATGACCCTCGGCGACCGCGTGGTGATCATGCGCGGCGGCGCGGTGCAGCAGGTCGGGCCGCCGCAGGAGCTGTACGACCACCCGAAGAACCTCTTCGTGGCCGGCTTCATCGGCTCGCCGTCGATGAACTTCCTGCACGCCGCAGTGCAGGACGGCGAGCTGCACACCGCCCTGGGCAAGGTGCCGATCGGTGACCGGGTCCGCCGGGAGCTGGAGTCGGCCGACGCGCCCCGCGAGCTGATCCTCGGCATCCGACCCGAGCACTTCGAGGACGCCGAACTGGTCGACGACGACACCCGTCGGCGGGGCATGGAGTTCGAGGCGCCGGTGGACATCGTCGAGTCGATGGGCTCGGACAAGTACGTCTACTTCACCGTCGAGGGGGAGAAGGCCAGCGCCGCCGAGTTGGAGGAGCTGGCCGCCGACGCCGGCGCCGCCGACTTCGCCGGCGCCGGCGGCAACCTGGTGACCCGGCTGTCCGCCGAGTCCGGCGTCGCCGAGGGGCAGTCCCGGCGGGTCTGGTTCAACCTGGAGAAGATCCACCTGTTCGACCCGGCAAACGGCCGCAACCTGACCCTGCACGAGGGCCGGGCCGCCGGAGCGCTCGCCGACTGACGGTCCATTTCGCGCCGATCTTGCACTTTCGGTTGTCGACATGGGGTGGACTGCCCCTTGTGTCGGGACAGAAAGTGCAAGATCGGCGCTGGGGGTTCGGGGCGGCCCGCCGTGTCCTGCGGGGTGGGGGCGGGCGTGGCAGGGTGGTCGCAGGTTTCGTCGTGAAGCGGGGGGCGGGATGAACCGACGGTTGGCCGCGCTGGCAAACGCGCACGGTGTTTCCACCTGGTACGAGGATTGGCGGCACCGCCGCGTCGCTGTCGCACCGGAGACCGTGGTGGGTGTGCTGGGGCTGCTCGGCGTGGACGCCACCAGCCCGTCGGCGATCGCCGACGCACTCGCCGCCGCCCGTGCTGTCGACCGGAGCGCCCTGCCGGAGACGGTCGTGCTCACCCACGGCCGCAGCCGGGCGCTGCCCGGCCCGGGGGTGGTGGCACTGGAGGACGGTCGCCGTCGCGCGGTCGACGGTGAGCTGCCAGCGGACCTGCCGCTGGGGTGGCACCGGCTGGCCTGCGCCGACCGCGAGGTGACAGTGGTGGTGGTGCCGCGCCGACTGCCGGTGCCGCCGTCGAGCTGGGGGTGGATGCTCCAGCTCTACGCGCTCACCTCGGAGCGCTCCTGGGGCATGGGTGACCTCGGTGACCTCGCCGAGTTCACCGAATGGGCGGGTGCCAACGGGGCGGGGCTGGTGCTGCTCAACCCGCTGCACGCGGTCGGGCCGGCGCACCCGGTGGCCACCTCACCGTATTCGCCGGCCAGTCGACGCTTCGTCAATCCGCTCTACCTGCGGGTCAGCGACACCGCCGCGTACCGGGCGGCGGACCCGGCGACCCGTGCGGTGGTCGACGCGCTGCGTCCCGACCGGGGGCCGCTGATCGACTACGACGAGGTGTGGGCCGCCAAGCGGCGCGCCCTGGAGTTGCTGCACCCGTACGCCCAGCCGGTGGATCTTGCCGCGGACCCGGCGCTGGCCAGCTTCGCCACCTGGTGCGCGCTCGCCGAGCGGCACGGCAATGACTGGCGTGCCTGGCCGGCGGAGCTGCACCACCCCGACGCCCCGGCGGTCGCCGAGCAGCGTCGGCGCCTCGCCGACCGGGTCGCCTTCCACGCCTGGTTGCAACACCTCTGCGACGAGCAACTCGACGCCGTCACGGCGGCGGCCCGCTCGGCCGGGATGCCGGTCGGCGTCGTGCACGACCTGGCCGTCGGCATCGACCCGGGCGGCGCGGACGGGTGGCAGCTCGCCGACGTGCTGGCCCAGGGTGTGCGGGTCGGCGCGCCGCCGGACGACTTCAACCAGCTCGGCCAGGACTGGGGGCTCGCCGCGTGGCGTCCAGACCGGCTCGCCGCCACCGGCTACGCCGCGTACCGGGACATGCTGCGCCGCGTCCTGCGGCACGCCGGTGGTCTGCGGGTCGACCACGTCGCCGGCCTGTGGCGGCTGTGGTGGGTGCCGCCGGGCGGCGGCGCGGCCGAGGGCACCTACGTGCGCTACGACGCCGAGGCGATGCTCGGCATCCTCGCGTTGGAGGCGCACCGGGCCGGCGCGGTGGTGGTCGGTGAGGACCTCGGCACTGTCCAACCGGCGGTGACCCGAGGGTTGCGGGGGCGCAACATGCTCGGCTCGACAGTGCTGTGGTTCGCGCGCGACGAGGCCGGTGACTTCGTCCCGCCGGCCCGGTGGCCGCGCAACGCCCTCGCCACCATCTCCACCCACGACCTGCCCACCGCGCCGGGCTTCCTGACCGGCGAGCACGTGCGGGTGCGTGACGAGCTGAAGCTGCTCGGCACCGACGTGGCGGTGGAGCGGGCCCGCGCCGCCGCCGATCGGGATCGGCTGCTCACGATGTTGCGGGCTGAGAACCTGCTGCCCGAGCCGACACCGCAGCTACCGACCGTGACTGTCGCCTCCGCGGGTGCAGAGCAAAGGACGGATGCCGATCCGGCGTTGCCTGAGGCGACGGCGACGCCCGACGACGGCGAGGTGGTGGTGGCCATGCACGCCGCGCTCGCGGCCAGCCCGACCCGGCTGCTCGGTGTCTCCCTCTACGACGTGCTGGGCGAGGTGCGCCAACCCAACATGCCGGGCACTGTGGACGAGTACCCGAACTGGCGGCTGCCGCTGCCGGCCAGCGTGGCGCAGATCCGCGCCGACCCCCGGGTGGCCCGCATCGTCGGCCTGCTCAGCGCCGCCCGCCCACGACCGGCGGCCCCGACGCCGGCCGCCGACGAGTGACGCGGCCCGCTCAGGTCAGCCAGTCGAAGCGGGCCGGCAGCCCGAGGAAGTCGGCGTAGCGCCCGAGCGCCCGCTCCACCCGGGCCCGCGCCGCGACGTCGAGCGTCGTGAGCGGCTGGATCGTCACGGTCACCGCGGTGCGGCCGATCCGGCGCTTCCACACGCCCACCACCCGACCGGCGCGGACCACTGTGGCCTGGAAGATGCCGTTGTTGCCCGGCACGACGGCCGCCTGGTGGGCGGGGTCGAGCATCAACGTGCGGTCCCGGAAGCCGAGCAGATACTCGTCGAAGCCGGGCAGCGCCAACACGTCGTCCGGCGCGGTGCGCGGCGCGTCGGCCACTGCCGCGTCGACGTACATCGGAGTGCCGTCGACGCGTACCGTGCTCAGTGCGTCGTCGGCGGCGGCCAGGCCGCGTCGGGCGTCGGTGAGGGTGAGGCCGCTCCACCCGGCGAACTCCCGGTCGGTGACCGGGCCGTGGCCGCGGACGTAGCGGTGGGCGAGCAGGGCCAGCGCCTCGTCCCGCTCCAGCCGGTGGGACGTGGGTGCCCACTCGTCGAGCAGGGCGAAGGTCTGCTCGGTGCCGACGTTCGGCGCCACGCACGTCACGCCGCGAACGCTCGCATACCACAGCAGGTGGTAGCCACGCTGCCCGTCGGTGCCCAGGCCGGCCGCCCGCAGGGTGGCCAGGCACTGCGCGCGGGTGAGTCGACCGCCGCCGGCCAACGCGGTGCCGAGGACGTCCACCGCCCGGTCCGCGTCGGCCTCGGTGAGCCCGAGCTGCGCGCGCCGGGTCGCCACGCCGGCCAGGGATCGTACGCCGGTCAGCTCCAGCATCCAGCGGGCGTCGGCGGGCGGGACGAGGTGCACGGTGCCCCGCATCGGCCAGGTGCGCAGCGCCTCACGCCGCTCCAACGCCGCCTGCACGTCGGCCACGCCGCGACCGGGTAGCCGGGCGCCCAGCGACCACAGCCCGCTGGCCAGATCCTGTGCCTGCATCGCGCCGAACCACTCGACCACCTCGGCGACGCTGCCGGGTCGGGTGCTCGGGTGTGGGCGCAGCAGCAGGCTGGTCATCCGCAGCGCCAGCGCGTCGGCAGCGCTGAGGTCGACAGGCATCGGGCGCTCCTTTTCGTGGCCGGGCGGCCAGCCTAGGGCCGACCACCGACACTTCTGCTGGTGGGAGGCGTAACGGCGGTCGTCGGGGGAATGCGGCTCGCCGGAAGTGCGCGCGCCGCGCGTACGGAAGGGAATCTCATGACTGCCGCAAGCGAGCCGGCGCGGGGCGCCGGCGTAACGGCCGGGTCCCGCGGCCATCGGGGGGACACCCGCGCGAAGACGAGTGCCGCGGCGACCTTCGCCCTGGTGTTCGGAGTGGCCGCTCTGTTCAGCGTGCTGACGGCGATCCTCGCCTGGCTGGGGTTGGTGCTCGGCATCATCGGGATCATCCTCGGCATCGTCGGCCTCAAGATGGCGCGCCGACCCGGGGTCACCGGTCGTGGCGTGTCGATCGGCGGTCTGGTGCTCAGCATCCTGGCCGTGCTGATCGGGCTCGGTCTGGCCGCGGGCATCACCACGTTCGTCAACAACGAGAACGCGGTGGACCGCCTGCAGACCCAGGTCGACAACCTGCGCGACAAGCTCGACTGACCCGCGCGTGCCGGTCTGGGCCGGCCCGCCACCCGTCCCGGCCGGCCACAGTAGGGTGGGCGGCGTGCTCCGCCAGGTCACCGCGATCCGTTACGTCACCCCGCTGCGCGAGGGTGGGTCGCTGCCGGGCGTGGTGGAGGCCGACGACCTGGGCACCTACGTGGCGAAGTTCCGAGGCGCCGGTCAGGGGCCCAAGGCGCTGATCGCCGAGGTGATCTGCGGTGAGTTGGCGCGCCGGCTGGGGTTGCGGGTGCCGCCGCTGGTGGTCCTCGACATCGACCCGGTGATCGGGCGGGCCGAGCCCGACCAGGAGGTGCAGGAGCTGCTGCGCAACAGCGGCGGCGCCAACCTCGGGATGGACTTCCTGCCCGGGGCGCTGGGCTTCGACCCGGTGGCGCACCCCGTCGACCCGGCGTTGGCCTCCCGGGTGCTCTGGTTCGACGCGTTCGTGGAAAACGTCGACCGGAGTTGGCGCAACCCGAACCTGCTCGTCTGGCACCGGGAGCTGTGGCTGATCGACCACGGCGCCTGCCTGTACTTCCACCACAACTGGCCGCGCGCCGAGGCCGCTGTGCACCGGGCCTACCGCGCTGAGGATCACGTGCTGGGCCCGTACGCGTCGCGGCTGGCCGAGGCCGACGCCGAGCTGGCCCCCCAGGTCACCCCGGAGCTGCTCACCGAGGTGCTGGCCCTGGTGCCGGGGGAGTGGTTGACCGCCGCCGACTTCGAGACGGCCGACGCGGCGCGCGGCGCGTACCTGGATCACCTGTCCCGCCGGGTCGCCCGCACGGCCGACTGGCTGCCATCGGGGAGCGGGGCATGAGGCAACCCTTCGAGTACGCGCTGATCCGGCTCGTGCCCCGAATCGAGCGCGGTGAGCAGATCAACGTCGGGGTGTTGCTCTACTGCCAGCAGCGCGACTTCCTGGCCGCGCGGACGCACCTGGACGCCGACCGGGTTCGCGCGCTGGCGCCCGACGTCGACCTGCCGGCGGTGGCCGCGGTGCTCGACTCCTGGGACCGGACCTGCTCCGGTGACGGGCCGGCGACCCGGATGCGGCTCGGTGAGCGGTTCCACTGGCTGGCCGCGCCGCGCAGCACGATGATCCAGACGGGGCCGGTGCACACCGGTCTCACCGTCGACCCGGCGGCCGAGCTGGACCGGCTGATGGCGGCCCTGGTCCACTGAGCCGGAGCGGGGCGTGGGAACGGTGATCGTCCCCTGATCGCGCTACGCCAGCGCCGTTGCCGGCGGAGCGCGATCCCCCGTTCAGGTGCCCGGTGCGGGGCGGCGGCTCGATCCCGCCGGCACCGATGGCACCAGGATCGCGGTCCGCGCGCGACGTCGGGCCGAAACGACCGGGAAGTTGCGGAAAACTTGAGCAGACGGACCGGTAGCCGGCAGCGCCACGGGCAGTCGTTAGAGCACGTCCGCAGCGGGTAGTCGCGGGAGCTGATCCGAAAAAAAGAAGGGGACACTCTGATGGCTGCCCAGACCAAGGTAGCGGTGATCTACTACAGCGCCACCGGCATCACGTACCAGATGGCGCAGGCCGTGTGTGAGGCCGCCGGGGACGCCGGTGCCGACGTGCGCCTGCGCAAGGTGCGCGAGTTGGCGCCCGACGAGGCGATCCGCTCCAACTCCGGCTGGCAGGCGCACCGCCTGGAGACCCAGGACGTGCCCGAGGCGATGGTCGACGACCTGGCCTGGGCCGACGTGGTGATCCTCGGCGCGCCGACCCGGTACGGCATGGTCGCGGCGCAGCTGAAGCAGTTCATCGACACCACCGGCCCGCTCTGGGCCCAGGGCGCGCTGGCCAACAAGGTCTACTCCGCCTTCACCTCGACGGCGACGTCGCACGGGGGTCAGGAGACCACGCTGACCTCGCTGTTCAACGTCTTCTACCACTGGGGCGGTGTGGTGGTCACCCCCGGTTACACCGACACCAGTCAGTTCATCGCCGGTAACCCCTACGGCCCCTCGCACACCAGCAACAACGGGGAGATCGCCCCGGACGCCGTGGCGCTCGGGGCCTGCGCGCTGACCGCCCGGCGCGCAGTACAGATGGGTGCCGCGCTGAAGGCGGGCCTGGCCGGCTGACCGGCTGACGGGGCGAGGCGACCGGCGGCGCGGGCGGAGGCTCTCGGTCCGTCCGCGCCACCGGTCCATTCAGCCCTACCCCCGGGCCGGGGCGACTATGCGCCTCCGCGCGTCGCGGACAGCTCGTCCGGGCGCGGCGCGGGCAGCAGCCCGGTCAACAGCTCACTGAGCACGGCGAGCCCGTCCGGGCTGAGCACCGACTCCGCGTGGAACTGCACGCCGGCGAAGCCGTGCCCCCGCAGGGCGTGCACGGCGCCGTCGTCCGGGTCGCGGGCCAGCTCCACCGGCCCGTACGCGGTGGCCAGCCGGTCGGCCTCGGCGCGGGCGGTGAACGTCGAGTAGAACCCGACCCGGCGGGCCCGGCCGAACAGCGTCACCTCCCGCTGCAACCCCTGGTAGGGCGCGTCCCGGCGGTGCAGCGTCAGCCCCAGCAGCCCGGCCAGCACCTGATGGCCGAGGCAGACCGCGAGGGTGGGACGGCCGGTGGTCAGCAGTCCGGTCAGCAGCTTGCGCAGCGCCAGCATCTTCGGCTCGTCCGCGCTGCCCGGGTCGCCCGGTCCGGGACCGGCGACCACCAGGTCGTAGTCGTCGACCGGGCCGCTCGCGTGCCAGGGACGGGTGGTCACCGCGAGACCCAACGCGCTCAGTTGGTGGGCCAGCATTCCGGTGAAGGTGTCCTCGGCGTCCACGATCAACACCCGGCGGCCGACCAGTCCGGGCAGTCCGGGCGCGTCCGGTGCGCGTTGGTCCAGCCAGAACCGCGCCAGCGGTGCGTTGCGGGCGGCCAGCGCGTCGCGTACCGCCGGGTCGTCGGTCAGCCGCGCGACCGGCCCGCTGTCGCCGACGGACGCCGCCGGCCCGAGGCCGAGCGCGGCCAGCACGCCGGCGGCCTTGGCGTGCGTCTCGGCCACCTCGCCGGCCGCCGTCGAGTGCCGGACCAGGGTCGCGCCGACCGGCACCCGCAGTCGGCCGGTGGGGGAGATCTCGGCGGTCCGGATCAGGATCGGGGCGTCGAGCGTCTGCCGGCCGGCGTCGTCCTGGCCGAGCAGTGCCAGCACGCCCCCGTAGTAGCCCCGGCCCCGGTGTTCGTGGCGGGCGATCACCCGGCAGGCGTTCTCGATCGGGCTGCCGGTGACGGTGGGGGCGAACATCGTCTCGCGCAGCACCTCCCGCACGTCACGGGTGCCCCGCCCGGCGAGCAGGTACTCGGTGTGCGCCAGGTGCGACATCTCCTTCAGGTACGGCCCGATCACCTGCCCACCGTGCTCGGCGACGGTGGCCATCATCTTCAGCTCCTCGTCGAGCACCATGTACAGCTCTTCGGTCTCCTTCTCATCGGCGAGGAAACGCAGCAGGGCCGCCCGGTCCGCGACGCCACCGGGGCAGCGGAGGGTGCCGCTGATCGGGTTCATCATCACCAGTCCGTCGTCGACGCTGACGTGGCGCTCCGGGCTGGCGCCGACCAGCGTCCGGGTGCCGGTGTGCACCACGAACGTCCAGTATGCGCCGCGTTCGGCGATCAGCAGCCGGCGCAGTGCGGCCAGCGCGGCCCCCAGCGGTGGGCCCTGCACCGTGGCGTGCAGGGCGCGATGGATGACGAAGTTCGCGCCCTCGCCGCGGCCGATCTCCTCGGACAGCACCCGCTGCACGGTCCGCGCGTACTCCTCGTCGCTGACGTCGAAGCCGGCGTCGGTGGTGTGCACCGGTTCGTCGGGCAGCGCGGCGAGGGCGTCGGCCAGCGCGATCCGTTGGTGCTCGCGGACCTGGAGGAACTCCAGCGGGGCGCCGTCGTCGACGCAGGCGAAGCCGCGTTCGGTGATCTGCCGGTACGGCACCAGGGCCAGCGTCCGTGCCCCGGGCGGGCCCGCCGGCAACGGGAGGTCGGTGAGCGCTTCGACGGTGTCGATCGGGCCGGTGAACAGGTCCAGTTCGTCCGCGCCCTCGCGGCGCAGCAGCGCGAAGGGGCCGGGGTCGACGCCGTGCGCGACGGCGGCGAGCAGGTCGGTCAGGTGGGTCATCGGAGTCTCCGTCGGGCTGGGTGCCGCCGTCGGGCGGCCCTGGAGCCGGGAGATCCGGCGACCGCCTCGATGGCGGCCGCGTGGATGGAGCTACGCGCGGGAGATGGCCGCCGGGTCGGCGGGCCACCAACTGGTCAACTGCGCGAGCATGTGATCCACCCTACGCGCCCGTCGGCCGGCTGGCACGGGGTAACTTGACCGGCGATGAACATTCTCGCGCTCGACCTGGGCACCTCCTCGGTACGCGGGCTGGTGCTGGACGCGGGCACCCAGCCGCTGCCGGGTGCCCTGGCCCGCCGCAAGGTCGACCTCGCCATGGGCGACGACGGCACCGGCACGCTGTCCGCCCGGGACTATCTGGCGAGCCTGGTCGAGTGCCTGGACGAGCTGGCCGACTCGGGCCACCTGCACGACGTCGGCCTGGTGGCGATCTCCGCCCAGTGGCACTCGGTGCTCCCGCTGGGCCGCGACGGCGCCCCCATGGGCCCGGTGATCACCTGGCTGGACACCCGGCCCGCCCCGGTCGGGCGCACCGCCGGGCCGGCCGACCCGGACGGCTTCCACCAGCGCACCGGCTGCTGGTGGCACCGGTCGTACTGGTCGATGCGGTTGCCCTGGTTGCGTGAGCAGTCCGGCACCCAGATCGCCCGGTTCGTCGGTCTGCCCGAGTACGTGCTGGGCGAACTGCTCGACGCGGCGCCGATGTCGATCTCCCAGGCCTCCGGGACCGGTCTGCTGGATCTGCGCACCCTGAGCTGGGACGAGGAGGCGCTGACGCTGGCCGAAGCGCGACCGGAGGAGCTGCCGCCACTCGGCGAGCTGGACTGGCACGGCCGGCTCCGGTCCGACCTGGCCCGTCGGTGGCCGCAGTTGGCGCAGGCCCGATGGTCGCCGCCGGTGGGCGACGGTGGGGCGTCGAACGTCGGCTCGGGCTGCGTCGACCCGAGCCGGGCCGCCGTCACAGTGGGCACCTCCGCAGCCGTACGGTTGATGCAGCGGATCCCGGCGGGCGAGCCGATGCCGCGCCTGCCCGAACGGTTGTGGCGGTACCGGGTCGACCACGACCACGTGGTGACCGGGGCCGCGTACGCCAACGGGGGCAACCTGTTCGCCTGGGCGAACCGGGAGCTGCGGTTGCCGCGGGGCGCCGAGCTGGACGCGGCGCTGGCGCTGGTGCCGGCGGGTGGTGGCCGACCGGCGGACCCCCGCTTCGGTGGCGACCGGCCGCCCGGGTTGGCGCCGGCGGGCAGCGGTGAGCTGCGCGGTCTGAGTTTCAGCACCACCTCGGTCGACATCCTGGCCGGGCTGATGCAGGGGTTGTGCGAGCTGGTCGCCGAGGATCTCGGGGTGCTGGAGTCCACGATCGACAAACCGGTCGGCGTGGTGCTGGGGGGCGGTGCGGTGGCCGCCTCGGTGTGGTGGCGGCAGGCCTTCGCGACCGCGCTGGCACCGAGACCGGTGTCGCATCAACGCAACCCGGAGATCGGCGCCACCGGTGCCGCGTTGGTGGCGCTGGGGCGCTTCGGTGACGCGATCGAGCTCGCCGACATCGGCCGGACGGACGAGCTGGTTTTACCGACCACGGCAGGAGGTTCCCACCCGCAGTATCCTTCCTGAACCTCGGCCTCGCCCGGGCCGTTGACAGCGGTACCGAGCCTGGTTGGATGGACTGCGCTCCCCCGACCGCGGTGGACGCGGTAGGACGGAGGAGACAGGGTGGCGGCAGGTCCCGACCCGGCGAACGGCGCGGTGTCGAACCATCGCCGACGCCGCTTCGATGTCCGAGTCGTTCCGCATCGACGGCGGTCGCCGTTCCGGCTGCGCGACTGGCGGATGAGCACGAAGCTCGCCACCGTGCTGCTGGTGCCGTCGATGGCGTTCCTCCTGCTCGCCGGGGTGCAGACCAGCACCCTGGTGGGGCGGACGACGGCGTTGAACGACTTCTCCAGTCAGGTCGGCATCGGCCGGCAGATCACCGCGGCGGTGCACCAGCTCCAGCAGGAGCGTGACCGTTCGGCGGGCGAGCTGGGTGAGCTGCGTAAGGGTGGTGACCGGCAGGCCGCCGCGAACGACCTGAAGCCGTTGCAGGCGGCCACCGACAAGGCCATCGTGGATTTGAGCCGGGCCGCCGAGCCGTTGGCGGACGCGGACGCGTCCTGGCGGGTGGCCTTCTCCGAGGCGCTGGAGGCGTACGACCAGGTGGTCGACATCCGCTCGGCGATTCCGCCGGCGGTGCTCAGCACCGAGACCATCCTGAGCAACTACCACCGGGCCGTCGGGGCGTTGCTCGACCTGCTCGCCGAACCGACGCCGGGGCAGAACCAGCCGGCGTTGAACGACGCGGTGCTGCGCTACGTCCAGTTGGCCCGGGTCAAGGAACTCTCCTCCCGGGTGCGGGGCCAGCTCTACGCCGCCGCCCGCGCCGGTGCGTACGGCACCGAGGACCGGGTGGTCCTCGCCGACCTGCGCGGTCAGCAACTCACCGCGCTCGGCGCGTTCCGGGTGGCAGCGACCAGTGCGCAGATCCGCCGCTACGACGAGACCTCGGTGTCGCCGAGTTTCCTGGTCGCCACCGGGTTGGAGGAGCGCAGCCTGTCCTCCGGCGCCGCGTCGCCGCAGGTGCTGCCGTCGGAGCAGTGGTGGTCGGCCAGCCAGCAGCGTCAGGAGTTGCTGCGTCAGCTTGAGGCGGGTGTGCTCGACGACGCCGTACGGCAGGCCGAGGAGGCCAGCGACGATCAGCTGCGGACGACCCTGCTGGTCGTCGGCGGGGTGGTCACGGTCCTGCTGGCCGCCCTGCTGATCTCGTTGCTCATCGGGCGGTCGGTCGCGCGGTCCATGAGGATGCTGCGCAGCCAGGCGCTGCGGATCGCTCAGGTCGAGTTGCCGGACGCCCTGGACCGACTGAAGACCGTCACCGGTGGGGTGCCGCGCATCGATGTCGCGCCGGCGGTGGTCCGCTCACTCGACGAGATCGGCGAGCTGGCCGAGGCGTTCGTGGCGGTGCACCGCAGCGCGGTCACCGTCGCCGTCGAGCAGGCGCTGATGCGGCGCAACGTCAACGCGATGTTCGTCAACCTGGCCCGCCGTAGCCAGGTGCTGGTGGAGCGTCAACTGGAGCTGCTGGACGACCTGGAGCGCGAGGAGAGCGACCCGGACCAGCTGGAGAACCTGTTCAAGCTCGATCACCTGGCCGCCCGGATGCGCCGTAACGACGAGAGCCTGCTGGTGCTCGCCGGCACCGACTCGACCCGCCGGTGGAACCGGCCGGTCGGGCTCGGTGCGGTGCTGCTGGCCGCCGCCGCGGAGATCGAGCAGTACCAGCGGGTCCGGATCGAGTCGGTGGCCGATGTGCACGCGGTCGGGCACGCGGTCGGCGAGTTGGTGCACCTGCTGGCCGAGCTGCTGGAGAACGCCACTGCCTTCTCCCGCCCGGACACCGTCGTGGTGGTGACCGCCCGGGTCGAGGCGGGGGGTGCGCTGATCGAGATCGTCGACCGGGGTCTGGGTATGAGCCCGACCGCGTTGGTGCAGGCGAACGAGGTGCTGGCCAGCCCTCCGGCCGCTGACGTCGCGGCGGTGGAGCGGATGGGGCTCTTCGTGGTCAGTCACCTCGCCGCCCGGTTGGGCGTCCGCGTGCGGTTGGAGGGCGGCGAGGACGGCCTGGTCGCCCGGCTCGCCCTGCCCGCCGTGTTGCTGGCGCCGGCGGGCAGTGTGGAGCTGGACGCGCCCCCGTCGGCGCGGATGCTGGCGGCGAGCGCGGCGCGAGGGCTGGTTGCGCAGTCCGGGGCAGCCCGGCAGGGCCCTGGCCCGATGTCGAACGGCGCGGTGCGGGACCTGCCGGTGGCCGGCCGCCCGCCGGGCGTCGGCGTGCCGCGTCAGGGCCGCCCGGTGCCGGTACGCGCCGAGGACGTGTTGACCCCCGCCGCTGCTCGCGGTGCAGGCGGGGGCTGGTATTCGCGGCAGGGCCCGACCGCGCCGGTGGTGCCCGCTGCGGCGGCGCCACCGACGATCCCGGTGACCGCCGGCACCAATGAGCGGGGATTGCCGGTGCGGGTGCCCATGGCGCAGTTGAGCGCGGTCACCCGTTCGGCACAACCGATGACGGCACCGACCCGCACCGACCCGGACCCGGAGGCGGTCGGCGGCATGCTCTCGCGGCTCTACAGCGGAGTACGGCGCGCCGAGGCTGAGGACACCACCGAGATACCCGTGCCACCGTCCGGGGGGCACGACGAAGGGGGACGACGACAGTGACGACGTTGAGCCAGGAGGCGCGTGACCTGAGCTGGCTGGTGAGCGCGTTCGCGGAGCGGGTGCCGGGTGTGGCGCACGCGGTGGTGGTCTCCTCTGACGGGCTGCTGGTGGCGATCTCCGATCACCTGCCGCGTGACAACGCGGACAAGCTCGCCGCGGTGACCTCCGGGCTGATGAGTATCACCGCGGGCGCGGCCTCGATGTTCGACGGCGATGTCGTCAAGCAGACGGTGGTCGAGATGGGCCGTGGCTACTTCCTGGTGATGCAGATCCGCGACGGTTCGATTCTGGCCACGCTGGCCGCCGGTGACGCGGACATCGGCGTGGTGGGCTACGAGATGGCCCGGTTGGCCAAGCAGGCGGGGGAGATGCTCACCCCGGCCCTGCGGGCGGAGTTGCAGCAGGCGCTGCCCCGCTGAGTGAGCCGGCCGAGGCCCGGACGGTCACGGCTCACCCGAGCCGAGCCGTCCGGGCCCGGCCGTCCGGGTGGCGGCGCGGTCAGAAGCCGCCGTCGGCGATGACGGAGCGGTACCAGGTGGCGGAGTTCTTGAGCACCCGACGCTGGGTGGCGTAGTCCACGTAGACCAGGCCCCAGCGCTGGTCGTAGCCCTGGTCCCACTCGAAGTTGTCCAGCAGTGACCAGACGTGGAAGCTCTCCAGCGGCACGCCGTCGGCGATGGCCCGGTGCGCGGCGGTGAGGTGGTCGCGTAGGAAGCTGATCCGGCCGGCGTCCTGGACGGTGTCGTCCGCGCCGAGGGTGTCCGGTGTGGGCAGCCCGTTCTCGGTGATGGTGAGCGGGATCGGCCCGTATTCGCGGGTGATCCGGGTCAGCAGGTCGTACATCCCCTCGGGGTAGATCTGCTGCCATTCGGCCTCGGAGGTCGCCCAGCGGTGCGCGGTGCCGCCGTCGCCGGTGACGTAGATCGGGGTGTAGTACTGCACGGCCAGCAGGTCGATCGGCGCGGAGATGGTCTGCAGGTCGCCGTCGCGGATGCCCTGGACCATCCGGCTCTGCGGGCCCAGGTCGGCCAGCAGGTCCTCCGGGTAGCTGCCCTTGAGCAGGGAGTCGAGGTAGAGGCGGTTCTCGTAGGCGTCGTAGAGGTGGGCGGCCGCGGCAGCCTGCGGGGAGTCGTCGGCGGGATAGCAGGGGTGCAGGTTGAGCGCGGGGCCGATGCGGCTGTCGCTGCCGGTGGCCCGCAGCGCGGCGACGGCGTACCCGTGGGCGAGTTGCAGGTGGTGGGCGACCAGGTAGGCGGCGTCCGGGTCCTGCCGCCCGGGGGCGTGGTGGCCGGTGAGGTAGCCGTTCTGCACCACGGTCTTGGGTTCGTTGATGGTGAGCCAGGCCGGTACCCGGTCGCCGAGGGCGCGGAAGACCACGTCGGCGTAGTCGGCGAAGCGGTGGGCGGTGTCGCGTGACTCCCAGCCGCCGGCGTCCTGGAGCGCCTGCGGGAGGTCCCAGTGGAACAGGGTGGCCATTGGGGTGATTCCGCGCTCGTGCAGGCCGTCGAGGAGGCGGCGGTAGAAGTCGAGGCCGCGTTGGTTGGGCGTGCCGGTGCCGTCGGGCTGGATCCGGGGCCAGGAGATGGAGAAGCGGTAGCTGCGCAACCCGAGGTCGCGCATGAGGTCGAGGTCCTCGGCGTAGCGGTGGTAGTGGTCGATGGCCACGTCGCCGGTGTCGCCGTTGCGGGTGCGCCCTGGGACGCGGCTGAAGGTGTCCCAGACTGATTCGCCGCGCCCGTCCTCCTTGGCGGCGCCCTCGATCTGGTAGGCGGAGGTGGCCGCGCCCCAGCCGAAGTTGTCCGGGAAGCGCAGCGGGCCGGCGGGCCCGATAGGTATCGACATGGATTCTCCTCATGGATACGGGGCCACCGCCGAAAGATTCGGGAGCGCTCCCATGATAGGGCAGACGCTGCCGGCCGGTCTGCCGGCCGTCAGGACGGCCGGCGCTGGCGGGTGGGAGGCGGGTGTGTGGCCCCGGGCAGCGAACGAGGCCGTCCGGGCGGCGCGGCGCGCCTGTCCCGTCGGCCTCTTTTCCTATCGTGTACGGGGGTTTAGTGTGGGGACGGGGGAGGGCAACCCCCGTCCCCACCGTAACTGCACACACACGGGCAAAATTTGGGTCCTGCCGTGCGTGTCGCGCGGGAGCCGGGCCACGCGAGTGGCTCTGGTTCCACCTCCCTCCCTGTGGCGGGACGATGGCTGACGACGGCGTCCGGGCTGGCCCGTCGTCGGCCCTCGGTCTGGTTCCCTGGGCTCGTCAGGAACGACCCCAGCGATCTTCTTGTTGGAACCTTGTCGATGGAAGCGCTCCCATCGACCGATGTTGCGACTGTAACGCCCGTCACGCCTTTGTGAAAGACCCAAAACGAGATCGAAACAAGGAGCTGATCCGGCGCTCCGTGCGCTTGTTGTGGGAGCGCTTCCATGGCACACTGTCGATTCGACGCGACAGGAGCCACATCGCGTGAGTGCGGGTCCACCGAGGGCAGCCGGCAGCACCAGCTCCGGTCACGGTCACCCGAGCGCAGCCGGCGGGACCCCTTCCCGTGCGGGCCGCACGCCCTACCCCGGCCGGGCCCGGGGAAGACCACCTTCCCGGCGCCTCGACATCCCCGCGGACCACCACCACCCTCGCGGGCAGGCGCCTCGCCGGGGACCATCCCGGCCTGGTCCGAGGAGACACCGCGCACATGAGACAACTGGCAATACGCCGGCGCGTGGCGCTCGCCGCCGCCGCGCTGCTCGCCGTCGGCGGGGTGACCCTGCCGGCCGGCGCCGCACAGGCCGCACCCGCCTGCGACGTGGTCTACGCGACCAACGACTGGAACACCGGCTTCACCGCGAACGTCACCATCAAGAACCTGGGTGACGCGGTGAGCAACTGGACGCTCAAGTGGACCTTCCCGACCAGCGGTCAGCGGGTCACCCAGGGCTGGTCGGCCAGATTCAGCCAGACCGGCAGCGAGGTCACCGCCACCAACGAGTCGTACAACGGCAACCTTGCCACCGGGGCCTCCACCACCATCGGCTTCAACGGCGCCCACTCGGGCAGCAACCCGAAGCCGACCTCGTTCACGCTCAACGGCACTCCCTGCAACGGCACCCCGGCCAACCAGCCGCCGACGGTCTCCCTCGGCCTGCCGGCCGGGCCGTTCACCGCGCCGGCCGACGTGCCGCTAACGGCCACCGCCAGCGACCCGGACGGGACGATCAGCAAGGTCGAGTTCTACCGCAACGGCCTGCTGATCAACACCGACACCTCCGCTCCGTACGCGTACACGCAGGAGGACCTGCCGGCCGGCAGCTACACCGTCCAGGCCAAGGCGTACGACAACGCCAACGGCATCGGTGTCGACGAGAAGGCGTTCACCGTCGGGGCCGCCAACGGCCCGACACTGGTCGCCACCCCGTCCGCTGTGAGCGTCACCGAGGGTGGCAGCGCCACCTTCAACCTGAAGCTCAGCGCCGCCCCGACGGCCAACGTGCCGGTCACCCTCACCCGCACCGGTGACACCGACGTCACGGTCTCGCCGGCCACCACCACGCTGACCCCGAGCAACTGGAACACCGGGGTCACCGTCACGGTCGCCGCGGCGGAGGACACCGACACCGTCGGCGGCGCCGCCACCATCACCGCCTCCGCCACCGGTCTCGCTTCGCTGGCGGTCAGCGCCACCGAGATCGACAACGACACCCCCGGCGGCGACAACGCCTACACCGCGAAGTTCCTCGAGCAGTACGGCAAGATCAAGAACTCGGGCTACTTCAGCCCCGAGGGCGTGCCGTACCACTCGGTGGAGACGCTGATCGTCGAGGCGCCCGACCACGGTCACGAGACCACGTCGGAGGCGTTCAGCTTCTGGCTCTGGCTGGAGGCCTACTACGGCAAGGTCACCCAGAACTGGGCCCCGTTCAACAACGCCTGGACGGTGATGGAGAAGTACATCATCCCCACCCACGCCGACCAGCCGACCGCCGGCTCCGCGGGCACCCCGCAGTACGCCGCGGAGTACAACCTGCCCAGCCAGTACCCGTCGGCGCTGAACCCGAACGTCTCGGTCGGCCAGGACCCGCTGCGCTCGGAGTTGCAGTCCACCTACGGCACCGGCGACATCTACGGCATGCACTGGCTGATGGACGTCGACAACACCTACGGCTTCGGCCGCTGCGGTGACGGCACCACCAAGCCGGCCTACATCAACACCTTCCAGCGGGGCACCCAGGAGTCGGTGTGGGAGACCGTTCCGCAGCCCTCCTGCGACACCTTCGAGCACGGCGGTCAGTACGGCTACCTCGACCTGTTCGTCAAGGACACCGGCGCGCCCGCCAAGCAGTGGAAGTACACGAACGCCCCGGACGCCGACGCCCGCGCCGTGCAGGCCGCGTACTGGGCGCTGACCTGGTCCAAGGCGCAGAACAAGCAGGCCGACGTCGCGGCCACCATCACCAAGGCCGCGAAGATGGGCGACTACCTGCGGTACGCGATGTTCGACAAGTACTTCAAGAAGATCGGCAACTGCGTCGGGGCCAGCACCTGCCCCGCCGGCAGCGGCAAGGACTCGGCGCACTACCTGCTGTCCTGGTACTACGCCTGGGGCGGCGCGTACGACGCCAGCCAGAACTGGTCCTGGCGGATCGGCTCCAGCCACAACCACTTCGGCTACCAGAACCCGTTCGCGGCCTGGGCGCTGACCAACACCCCGGAGCTGAAGCCGCAGTCGTCGACAGCTGTCGCCGACTGGACCAAGAGCTTCGAGCGGCAGCTGGAGTTCTACACCTGGTTGCAGTCCGCCGAGGGCGGCATCGCCGGTGGCGCCACCAACAGCTGGGACGGTAGCTACGCCCAGCCGCCGGCCGGCACCAGCACCTTCTACGGCATGTTCTACGACGTCGACCCGGTCTACAACGACCCGCCGTCGAACCAGTGGTTCGGTATGCAGGCCTGGTCGATGCAGCGCATCGCCGAGCTGTACCAGCAGACCGGCAACGCGAAGGCCAAGGCGCTGCTGGACAAGTGGGTGCCCTGGGCGATCGCCAACACCACCCTCGGCACCAACTGGTCGATCCCGTCGGACATGGCGTGGACCGGTCAGCCGACCACCTGGAACCCGTCCAACCCGCAGCCCAACACCGGCCTGCACGTCGAGGTGATCAGCAAGGGTCAGGACGTCGGTGTCACCGCCGCCTACGCCCGGATCCTGATCGCGTACGCGGCCAAGTCGGGCAACGTGGCGGCGAAGGACACCGCCAAGGGGCTGCTCGACGCGCTGTCGGCCGCCAGCGACGCCAAGGGTGTCTCCACCACCGAGAAGCGTGGCGACTACCGGCGCTTCGACGACGTCTACAACGCGTCCACCGGGCAGGGCCTCTACGTCCCGTCGGGCTGGACCGGGACGATGCCGAACGGCGACGCCATCGCCGCCGGCAAGAGCTTCCTCGACATCCGGTCCTTCTACAAGAACGACCCGGAGTGGCCCAAGGTGCAGGCGTACCTGGACGGTGGTCCGGAGCCGAGCTTCAACTACCACCGGTTCTGGGCGCAGGCTGACGTCGCCATGGCGTACGCCGACTACGGCAGCATGTTCCCGAACGGCTGAGACGACCCGGGGTGGGTGGCGTGGACCGCCCACCCCGGGATCCGGCCCGGGTCCGGGGAACGACGGACCGGGGCCGGCGGGACGGCCTGACACCCACGGTCAGGCCGGGGTGGGCCGGCCATCTGGCCGACGCAGCGGATCGGCTGGCCCACCCCACCGCCCGGACTGAAGCCAGCCGCGAAAAAGCCCAGAAATTCGGGCCCTCGCGGGATCACACCGAGGTCCGTGACGGAGTAACGTACGTCACCGGAGAGGCCGCTCCCCCCGTGGCGGCCTCTCCACCTTTTTGCCCCGAGTCCGGCCGCTTCCCGGCCCCGAGTCCGGCCGCGCGGGGCCGGTTTCAGCGAGGCGGCGGGGCCACCGGGTGACGCAGCCCCGGGTGCCCGGCCGGCAGCGAGCGACGCAGCACCACCCAGCTCAGCGCCAGCGCCGCGGCGACCAGCGGCCAGGTCAGCGCCACCCGGGCCACCACCAGCGCGAGCACCTGCCCACCCAGGTAGAGCGGCACGAACACGGCGAGCCGCAGCAGGTAGGTCGCCGTCCACACCCAACTGGCCCGGCCGTAGCCGCGCAGCAGCGCCGGATCGCGCCGCCACCGGGCCCGTTGGCCCAGCACCGCGCCGACCAGCACACCGAGCAGTGGCCACCGCACCACGATGCTGACCGTCCACGCCAGAGCACTCGCGGCGTTCGACAACACCTGGATCAGGAAGAAGTTCTCGGCCCGGCCGGTGCGCACCGCGATCAACGCCGCCACGCAGACGGCCAGCAGCCCGATCAGCACCGAGCGCGGCCGGTCACCCCGACGCAGCCGTACGCCGGCCACCACCGCGCCCACGGCCAGCGCCGCGCCGACCCCGCCCCACAGCGACTCGCCGCCCAGCAACCAGCCCACCGCGAACGCCAGCGGCGGCAGGGTGGCGTCGATGGCACCGCGTCGCCCGCCCAGCAGATCCGTCAGCGACTCGGCCCGCACCGGCCCACCCGGACCGGCGTCGGCGCCGGCCCGCACCGGCCCCGGATTGTCGCCTTCACGCTGCTCCGGACCGGGTTCGGCCGGGCCGCTGTCGCGCTCCGGTGTTCCACTCACCACCGCCTCCTCGCCTCCGGCACAACCTAACCGGCGATTGGCGGCGGGCCACCGGTCGGACCGCCGACACCTGCCGCTACGGTGTGCGGATGCGCGCGACGGCACGGGGTTGGACCGCGGTCTGGTTGGTCGTACTGGCCCTCGTCCAGGCGGCCGCCTTCCTCGCCGTGTGGCGGGTGGCCGTGCACCTCGAGATCGGTCAGTGGGTGGACACGGTCGCCCTCACCGGCAACCGGATCGGGCAGGACACCATCGACGGCCCGGTCGACCGGATCCTCAACGCGATGTCGGTGGTCTCGCTGCTGGCCGTCACCGCGACGATCGGGTTCATCGCGCTGATCCGGGGGCGGATCGCCCTGGCGATCACCGCGACCCTGCTGATCGCCGGAGCGAACGTCACCACCCAGCTTCTCAAGTACGGGCTGAACCGGCCCGACTACGGCGTCGACCCGGAACGCGCCGCAGTGGGCAACAGCCTCCCGAGCGGGCACGCCACGGTGGCCGCCTCGGTGGCGGTCGCGCTGATGCTCGTGCTGCCGCGCAAGGTGCGGGCCGTCGGCGCCTTCATCGGTGCCGGCTACGCCGCCGTCGCCGGGGTCGCCACCCTCTCCGCCGGCTGGCACCGGCCCAGCGACGCCGTCGCCGCGTACCTGGTGGTGGGTGTGTGGGCGGCGTTGGCGGGGTTGCTGCTGCTGGTCACCCAGCGGGAGCAGGCCGAGATCGCCCCCGGTGACGCGCACCGGGTCGCGGCACTCGTGCTCGGGCTCGGTGGTGTGCTCGCCCTGGTGGTCTGCGGACTCTCCCTGACCTGGTTGCTCGACCTGCGCGGCACCGGGCCGGAGGAGCTGGCCCGCCGCCCACTGTTCGTCGGGTACGCGGGCAGCGCCGCCGGGATCGCCGGCACGATGGCTGTGGTGATGGCGTTGGCGCTCACCGTCGTGCACCGGCTGGTGCCCCGGGTCAAGGGCTGAGCCAGCCGGTGTAGCCGCCTCGGGTCAGGGCGGCCGGGGTCAGCTCGCGGCGCGGGGTGCGGGGACGTGCGGGGCGACACCGCGCAGGTGCGTCAGCACCACCGGGTCGATCCGCCCCGGCACCAGCCGCTCCTCCAGGTTCTCCAACCCGGCCCAGGAGATCAACGCCGCTTCCGTGCCGTCCTCGTGCACCGGATGGCCCAGCGCGCCGAGCAACGCCGCCACCTCGGCGGCGACCGCGCCGCTCAGGTCGAGCAGTGTGGCCGGGTCGGGCCGGCCGAACAGCATGGTGTGCACAGTGAGCAGGCGACCCAGCTCGGCGACCGGGTTCGGGTGGTCGTCCACGCGCAGGTCCACCACCACGTCACTGGTGCCGCCGTACCCGCCGCCGCGCTCGACCACCAGCAGGCCGGCGCTCTGCCGGCCACGCCGGTCGCCGCCGGCCTCGTCACCGGACCGCAGCGCGGCGACCAGCCGCTCGGCGAACGGCAGCGCCGATCCCGCCAGCCAGGCCTCACCAAGGGCGTCGACGACCTCCGGGCCGGTGAGCACGTTGCCCTGCGCGGCCCAGCCGTCGCCGGTCCGCCCGCCGGCCCACGGGTGGCAGGCCGGCCCGGTCCAGGTGGCGCCCGCGCCGGTGGCCCCCACGACGCCGAGCTGGCGGTGCTCCCGTTCGGGGTCCGCGGCGATCAGCCCGGCCACCACGTCGGCGGCGGCCACCCCGGTGCGCAGCAGGGTGAGGCCCTGCGGGCGGTAGGCCAGGTTGACGTGCGCCTGGGTGGCCAGCGCGCCCACCTCGGCGGCGGCGGCCGGCACCAACGCCCCGGCGGCGAGGAACTTGCTGGCGACTGCCACACCGTGCAGGCGGCCGTCGGCGGAGCGGGCGACGAGCGAGAAGGTCACCGGCCGAGAGTAACCGTCCACGCCGACGCGACATCGACGCGCGAGTCTCAGAACGGTGGCGCGGCGGCCTCCGGTGCGGCGCCGTGGGCGCGACGGGCATCGACCACCGCGACCGCGGCCAGCACCACCATTCCGACCGCGGTCGCGATCACACCGGGCAGGTACAGCAGCGGCACCTCCCACCGGCGCGCAGGGCCGGAAACCGGCGATTCTGCCCAACCCGGGGATCTTGCTCGGGCCCGCGTCAACGGGCACGATCGACCGGTGACGAATCGATGGGGCATGACGGTGCCGCTGGGCGGAATCGCGCTGGCGCAGCACGACGCGGCCTACGCGGCCCTCGACCGGGCCGGGTTCACCGACGTCTGGTCGTCCGAGGTCGCCGGGACCGACGCGTTCACCCCGCTGGCGCTCGCCGCGGCCTGGCAGCCAGGGCTGCGGCTCGGCACCGCGATCACACCGGTCTTCACCCGGGGCCCCGGGCTGCTGGCGATGAGCGCGGCGGCGCTGGCCGAGGCCGCGCCGGGCCGGTTCTCGCTCGGCATCGGCGCGTCCTCACCCGTGCTGGTGCGGGACTGGAACGCGGTGCCGTTCGACGAGCCGTTCCGCCGCACCCGCGACGTGCTGCGCTTCCTGCGCGCCGCGCTGGCCGGCGAGACCGTCGACGAGGCATACGACACGTTCACCGTCCGCCGGTTCACGCTGGAACGACCGCCGGCGGTGCCGCCACCGATCCTGCTCGCCGCGCTGCGCCCCGGGATGCTCCGGCTGGCCGGCGCGGAAGCCGACGGGGTCATCCTCAACTGGCTCAGCGCCGACGACGTGCCGCGCGCCCTCGCCGAGCTGGGCGAGCGCCGCGCCGGGTTCGAGGTCGCCGCCCGGATCTTCGTCTGCCCCACCGAGGACGCCGCGTACGCCCGGGCGCTGGGCCGCCGGCTCATCACCAGCTACCTCACCGTTCCGGCGTACGCCGAGTTCCACCGCTGGCTCGGCCGCGACGAGACGCTCGCGCCCATGTGGGCGGCCTGGGCCGCCGGTGACCGGCGCGGGGCCAGCGCGGCGGTGCCCGACGAGGTGGTCGACGCGCTGGTGCTGCACGGCTCGCCGGAGCGGTGTCGCGCCGAGGTGCGCCGCTACGCCGACAACGGGGTGGACGTGCCGATCGTCGCGCTGCTGCCCACCCCCGAGGTCACCGACGGCGGCGCCACCGCGCTGCTCGGCCTCATCGCCCGGTTGGGCGCCAACTCCGTGGAGGCGTCCGCGTGAACCTCACCGACCGGATCGTGGTGGTCACCGGCGGAGCCGGCGGCATCGGCGCGGCGCTGTCGCGCCGGTTCGCCGCCGAGGGAGCTGCCGCCGTGGTCGTCGCCGACCTGGACGCCGACGCGGCCCGCGCGGTGGCCGAGGGCATCGGCCCGGTCGCGCACGCCATCGCCCTCGACGTCACCGACGAGGAGCAGGTCCGCGCGCTGGTCGCCGACACCGAGCAGCGGTACGGCCGGATCGACCTGTTCTGCGCCAATGCCGGGGTGACCACCGGCGGGGGAGTGGAGGTCGACGACGCCGGCTGGGACCGCTCCTGGCGGGTCAACGTGCTGGCCCACGTCTACTCGGCCCGCGCGGTGCTGCCCGGGATGCTCGCCCGGGGTGGCGGGCACCTGCTGCACACCTGCTCCGCGGCCGGTGTGCTGACCGCTGTGGGCGACGCCGCGTACACCGCGACGAAGCACGCCTCGGTGGGGTTCGCCGAGTGGTTGGCCATCACCTACCGGGACCGGGGCATCCGGGTCAGCGCGCTGTGCCCGCAGGGGGTGGACACCCCGATGCTCGCCGACGGGCTCGCCGCCGGTCACCTGGGCGCCCGGGTGGTCGCCGCGTCCGGTGCGGTGCTCACCCCGGACCAGGTCGCCGACGCGGCCATCGCCGGGCTGGCCGAGGAACGGTTCCTGATCCTGCCGCACCCCGAGGTCGCCGACTACGCGCGCCGCCGCGCCGAGGACCCGGACGGCTGGCAGGCCGGCATGCGCAAACTCATCCGCCGGCTGACCGCCTGACCCGCTACC
The DNA here is from genome assembly GCF_018070325.1 of Micromonospora sp. H61. Classification (GTDB taxonomy): domain Bacteria; phylum Actinomycetota; class Actinomycetes; order Mycobacteriales; family Micromonosporaceae; genus Micromonospora; species Micromonospora salmantinae. The sequence goes on along the minus strand of NZ_JAGPXY010000010.1, from coordinate 24,075 downwards.
GCTTCGGAACGTGCCCGACGGCCAGGAGATGGGCGCTGGCACTGATCAGCGCCGGCTCGCTGCTGTAGAGCCGGGCCAGGTCCAACGCCGCGGCGAAGACCGCGTCGGGCGCCGGCCCGCTCGCCGCCCCTCGCGCCGCTGCCCTGCCGTCGGTGATCAAGAAGTTTGCGTCAGAAGTGGGCCCGCAGTCGACGCAAAGCTCTTGATCAACGCGGGGAACGGCGGGCGCGGCGCAGGGGAGTGGGGTGCACGGACCAGAGGAGGCGGCGCCACCAGGGGCGGGCGGAGCGCAGGGTGGCCACGTAGGCGGTGGCCACTTCGGCGGCGCGAGCCGCCTGTTCGGGCGTGGCGGCGCCGGGGGCGAAGCCGACCTGATTGAGCAGGGCCGCCAACTCGTCGACGGCCGGGCTGGACGCGTCTGCCGCCGCCGTGCCGCCGGTAGACGCGACGGCGTCCGAGTTGGCGGTCGTGTCGTCGCCGATCGTGGCCGCTCGGGCGTCGGCGAGGATCCGGCGGGCGTGCCCGGCGACCTCGGTGGCGGCCAGGTCGTCCCCGACCGGTCTGCCGGCCAGCCGGAGCGCGTCGATGACCTCCCGCCAGGCGCCGGCGATGCGCTGGCCGGGGTCGCCGCGCACGAGTCGGCTGCGGGTGAGGGATCGGCGCATCGCCAGCAGGGTGAGCAGGAGTGCCCCCACCACCAGCAGCAGGCCGCCGCTGCCGCCGGCGACCAGCACCGGGGTGGAGACCCCGTCCGAGCCGGGTGGGGCGTCGGCGGCAGTCGCCGGTTCCGGTGAAGCGCTGGGCTCCGCGGTTGGTGCCGGCGCCTCCGACGGCGGCGGGTCCTCCGGCGTCGGGCGGAAATCCTCCTCCACCGGTCGCGGCTCGTCGTTGGGGCGGGGCAACGGGTCGAAGGCGACCCAGCCCAGCCCGTCGAAGAGCACCTCCGGCCAGGCGTACGCGTCACCGGCCAGCACCGGCCCCTGCCCGCTGGTCCGGAAGCCCACCACCACCCGCGTGGGCAGCCCGGAGAGCCGGCCGAGGACCGCGAAGGCCGCCGCGAACTGCTCCGAGGTGCCTTCCTGCCCGCCGCCGTTGCGGGGCCCGAACAGGAAGAAACCCAGATTCGGGTACGCGTGCCCGCTCGGGGCGTCCGCCACCACCCGGTAGTGCTCGGCCAGGAACTGCTCGATCGCCGACGCCCGCGCGTACGGCGCGCCGTTCTCCTCGGCGAGTTGGGTGGCCAGCCGGCGCATCGGGTCGGGCACCCCGTCGGCGACCCGCAGCACCCGGGCCACCTCGTCGCCGGCGGGCACGTTCGCGCTGGCCAACAGGTTCTGGTCGGGGCGTTCCTCGGCGGAGGTCACCGTGTACCGCAGCCCTGGCGTCAGTCCCTCCGGCCGGATCAGCGTCCCGCTCGCCGGGTCGTACGCCACCCGAGCCCCACTGACCTCCCGGGGTGTCGCCACTGCGGGCAGCAGCCGGCCGCTCAACTCGGCCACGCTGATCTGCTGCCGGACCGTCCGCACCGTGCTGTCGCGGGCCGCTGTCGCGGCGGGCAGGATCCGCCCGGCGTTGCGGTACGTCGCGCCGACGCGCCAGGTCACCCCGTCGTAGTCGCTGAGCACCGCCAACCGGATCCGCACACTGCGCGCGGTGTCCGCCGCCGGGTCGGCCTCGGGCGGTGCGTCGGCGGGCGGCGCGTCGAGGCGTTGCGTGCTCACGTCGAGGAGCTTCTGCTCCGGGTGCAGCGCCCAGCCGGAGATCCGGATCAACGGGTTCTCGTCGAGCGTCTGCACCTGCGGCGGTTCCACGTACCGGCGCGGGTCCACCGGCCGGCCGTCGACCTGCTGCGCGACGACCGGGCCGAGCAACGCCACCAGCCCGACCACCAGTGCCACCCCGAGCGCCGCGCTGGTGGCCAGCCGCAGTCGCACCGCGGCGCGTACCCGGGGGGTCAGCTCGGCGGTCGGATCGCCGCCGCCTGCGGCGGTCCGGGTGGGGGTCGCCAGGCCGAGGGCCGCGACCGCGACGAACGCCAGCGTCGACCCCAGTGCCGGTTCGGCGTTCGGGCCGACCACGTAGAGGGCGGCGGCGTAGAGCCCCGCCGCCGGCAGGTAACCCAGCAGCACCCGGCCGGTGCGCAGCGCCACCTCCGCGCCGGTCAGCCCGGCCAGCCAGGCCGCGACGACCGGCACCAGCACCGTGTCCGGGGTGGGCTCCACCGGGATCATCGCGGTGAGCAGCCGGGGGATGCCGTTGCGGGCGGCGTCCGCGGTGACCTCCAGCAGGTCGCCCGGCAACTCGGCGCGGGTGGCTGCCAGCCGCAGCGACCACAGTGTCCAGCCGGCCATCGCGGCCACCGACACCGGCGCCACCAGCCAGGACGGCAGCCGCCGTGCGGCCACGCTGACCAGCACCGAACCCGCCGCCGCGCCGACGACCAGCCAGGTCAGCAGACCACCGGCGTACACCCGGCCGAGCACCACCCCGGCGAGCGCCGTCAGCCCGATCAGCGCCAGCGGCAGGACCGCTGCCCGCAGCACCCGCACGGCGACCGTCACCACCGGCGTACCCCGTCCCACTCGGCGGCGAACTGAGCGCCGTCCGCAGCGTCGACGATTACCAGGCCGGCGGTGCCCGGCGGCGTCGGCTCGGCCGCGCCGAACACCCCGACCACCACCGACGGGTACGCCCCGCGCAGCGCCCCGAGGTGCCCCAGCTCGTCGCGGCCCCCCGGCCCGGTCAGGAAGATCAACGTGTCGCCGAGCCGGTCCTGCCGCAGCCTGGTGGTGGCCGCCCGCACCGCGTCATTGTCGGCGGACAGGTCGGCGGCGGCGAGCCGGTCCAGCGGCCCGAGCGGGCCGTCGGCCTCGCCGTCGGGCCCCGTGACCTGCGCCGGCTCCGCCGGCCTTGTCGGCTCCGCCGGTTCCGCGGCGGCCACCAGCAACAGCACCGGCAGGTCGGCGCGGTGCGCGGCGGTGACGACCGACGCGGCCGCCTCGCAGGCCGACTCGAACGACTCCGCCACCCCGCCGACCCGCTGCGGGTGCGCTGCGACGCGGTTGTCCAGCAGGACGACCAGGCGCGGCAGGCTGGTGTCCACGTTCTCCCGCACCATCAGCTCACCCACCCGGGCGCTGGTGCGCCAGTGCACCCGGCGCAGCTCGTCGCCGACCACGTACTCCCGCAGCGAGTCGAACGTGATCGACCCGTGCGGGACACCGTCCACCCGGCCGTCCAGGCTGCGCCCCGCGCCTCGAGGCACCGCCGTCAGCGGATGGATGCGGGGGTGCACCCAGACCGGCACCGCAGCGCCGTACGGGCGGGCCAGCGCCACCAACCCCAGCGGGTCGCGTCGGGTCACCCGCAGCGGACCGACCGGCACCACCCCACGACGGTCGGTCGGCACGTCGTAGCGGACCTCGGTGTCCCGACCGGGCCGCAGGCGCAGCACCGGCACCGGCACGGCCCGCTGCCCGCACCGGTCCTCGGCCAGCAGGTTCGCCGAGCGCAGCCGCCCAGTGTTGCGCACTGTCAACGTCATGCTCGCCGGCTCGCCGCGCGCCACCCGGTCCGGGTCCGCGCGGCGGGTCACCGTCAGCCGGGGCCGCCAGGCCGCGACCAGCGCGGCGTAGCCGACGGCCGCGCCGGCCGCCGCGCCGAGCAACGTCAACTCGGGGTACGCGAACCGGAAACCCACCCCCAACAGCACCACGGCGGCGACGAGCAGCCCGACCCCACGGGCGGTGATCCCCATCGCGCTGCTGCCGGTCAGCCCTGCACCGGAGCGGGTTGCCCCGACGGCAGCGGCACCGGCACCGAGGCGACGGCCTGACGCAGCACCTCCGCAGGGGTCATCCCGCGCACCTGGGCGTCCGGGGTGAGCAGCAGCCGGTGCGCGAACACCGCCTCGACGAGCGCCTTCAGATCCTCCGGCATGATCCAGCCCCGCCCGTCGATCAGCGCGTACGCGCACGCCGCACGGGTCAACGCGATCACGCCCCGGGGGCTGACCCCGACGCGTACCTGCGGGTGGGTGCGGGTGGCCGCGGCCAACCGGACCGCGTACGCGTAGAGCGGCTCGGCGATGTGCACCCGGCGGGCCATCCGGACCATTTCGCCGACGGTGGCGGTGTCGGTGACCGGGGCGAGCGCCTCGGGGGACCGCACTGTCGCGCCGCGCAGCACCTCGACCTCGACTGCCTCGTCCGGGTACCCGACGGAGAGCTTCACCAGGAAACGGTCCAACTGCGCCTCGGGCAGCCGGTAGGTGCCGTCCATCTCCACCGGGTTCTGGGTGGCGACCACCAGGAACGGCGACGGCACCGGGTGCCGGACCCCGTCCACAGTGACAGTGCGTTCCTCCATCACCTCCAGCAGCGCCGACTGGGTCTTCGGCGACGCCCGGTTGATCTCGTCGGCGATGACGATGTTGGCGAAGACCGGCCCCGGATGGAACTCGAAGTCCCGGGTCGCCTGGTTGAAGATCGTCACGCCGGACACGTCCGAGGGGAGCAGGTCGGGGGTGAACTGGATGCGCCGCCACTCACCCTTCACAGTGGCGGCGACGGCCCGTGCCAGGGTCGTCTTACCGACCCCGGGCACGTCCTCCAGCAGCACGTGACCCTGGGCGAAGAGCGCGGTCAGTGCCAGCCGCACCACCTGCGGCTTGCCGAGCACCACAGCGTTGACGTTCTCGGCCAGCCGGGCGGCCAGGGCGGCGAAGCCCTGCACCTCCGGCTGGGTGAGCGGCTCGTGGGTGTTCACGGTCGGTGGTGCTCCTCGCCTGGTGTCCTCAGCAGGTGGGCAGGACGTTGATGTTGTCGCCGCCCTCCAGGTTGAGCCAGGCCCAGGGGATGTAGTTCTTCCCCTCGTAGTTCACCTGCACCCACCAGGTGCTGCGCTTGTCATTGTTGTAGATGTAGGCGTACACCTCTTCGCCCGACTTCTTGCAGTACGCCTGCAGCCGGTTGCCAGGCTTTGCCCAACCCACCTGCTTGTCGTTGTCCTGCCGGGCGACCGAGAAGATCTCGTTGCCGTTGCGGCCTTCCCGGTCCCGGTCGCAGTAGGTCGACTCGGGCCCGGACGCGCCGTTGCGGCAGGTCGCGATCCCGTACAGCGGCTGCGTCTTCTGGGCCCGCGTCGCGGTGCCCTTACCGGCGGCGTTGCTCGCCGTCACCGTGAACGTGTAGTCGGTGCCCGGGGTCAGGCCCGTCATCGTGATGCTGGAGCACGCCCCGGCCTTCGGCGTCTGGCCCGGCCTGCTCAGCGTGCAGGTGGCCTGACCGCCACCGGCGTCCACCGTGAACGTGACGGTCGCCCCGGTGGCCGTCGACGACGAGCCGGTCACCGTGACCCGTGGCTCGGCCACCGTGCGGGCGGTGGCGGTGGCCTCCGGGCCCGGCCCCGCCTCGTTGACCGCCTTCACCTTCACCGTGACGTTCTGGCCGTTGCCCAGCCCGGTGACGGTCGTGCGGGTGTCGGTCACCTCGCTGACCCGCCCACCGACGTCCACCAGGTACTTCGTCACCGGCCGACCGTTGGCTTCGGCCGGCGCCCACTGCACCATCACCGCGCCCGGCTGGTTGGCGACGGTGCCGGCGCGCAGGTTGAGCGGCCGACCGGGCGCTGCGAAGGGCACCACAGTGTTGCTGACCGGGGACGCCGCCGACCCGGCGCCTTTGCTGTTGACCGCCACCACTGTGAACGCGTACTGGGTGCCGAACTCCAACTCACCGGCGCGCACCACCAGCTCCGTCTTGGTCGACTCGCCGGCCGGCGCGTTCGTCCCCGCCGAACTGGCCGTCACCGCGTACCTCGCGATGGTGTTGCCCTGCCCGTTCGCCGCAGGCCACTTGACCAGGACCGTGCCGTCCGGTCGCTCCTGCGCGGTGACGCTCGCCGGTGGATCGGGGACCGCGGCGGTCGGGGTCACCGGGTTGCTGTTGCGCGGCGGGCCGTCGCCCTTGGCGTTGACGGCGTGCACCGCGAAGCGGTACGTCTCGCCGTTGGTCAGGCCCTTGACCTCCACCGCACGCTGGTTGGCGCCCACCTCCAGGCGCTGCCCGGCGCCCTGCACCACGTACTTGATGATCTCGGCGCCGTTGGCGGCGGCCGGGCGCCAACTCACCCGCGCCTGGGCGTTACCGGCGGCGGCGGTGACGCTGCGCGGCGCGCTCGGCTTGCCCACCCGCGGCTTCTTCGGCGGAGGCGGCGGCGGGGGAACCGGCGGCGGGTCACCGCCGAGCACGTCGTTGGCGTACTTGTTGACCTCGCGCACCTGGTGCTTGTCGTCCACCACCCGGGCGGTCGCCGAGTCGGGGGAGTTGATGAACAGGTGGTTCTCCCGGACCTCCAGCTCCAGCGGCCCGTTGGCCCGCCCACGGATGGTCTCGACCAGCTGACCCGCCGCGTCGAAGGAGTAGATGGTGCCGGTGGCCTCGTCGGCGCAGTAGAACCGGTTCGCCCAGGCCACCGCCGGCCTGAGCCGATCCCCCTCACCCGGCACGGTGAACCCGCTCTCCTGCCCACCGTCACCCACCAGCAGCACCCGCCGGTCGGCGGTCACCGTGACCGGCACCCGTGGGCCGCTGGTGCGCGCGGGCAGCGCCGCCGGGCCGGACAGCGTCAGCGCCGTCGGGTGCACCTCACCGTGCTGCACCCGCACCAGCTTCCCGGCCGTCCGGTCGAGCACCGCCACCCCGTCGTCCAGGGTGGAGACCACCAACTCGTGGCTGGCGTCGGCGACGTCGTACGACTCGACCCGCTGCGGACTGAGCCCGGCACCCGCGGCCGACGCCGGCGCGGACGGCAGCTTGGCGGCGGTGATCGCCGAGACGGTGCCCTGGCTGGGCACCGCGATCCAGAGTCGACCCTTACCGTCGAAGGTGCCGCCGGTGATGCCCGGCGGATAGCGCACCGGCTCGCCGACCGGTGTCAACGATCGTGGGTCGAGCTGCCGGACGATGCCCTGCACGGCGTCGACGACGAACGCCGCGTCCTCGTGCAGGGCGACACTCACGCCCAGGCCGGGGGTGGTCCGGGTGGTCGCGCTGAGCTGGAGGGTGGCCAGATCCAGAGAGCTGACCTGCCCGGTCTGCAGGTCCCGCAGGATCAGCAGCCGGTCGGTCTGGGTGATCTGCATCGGATGCTGGCGGGCGCCGGGGATCTCGGTGCGGGTGTCCACCCGGGCGGTGACCCCGTTGACCCGGGCCAGCTCGCTGCGCGCCGCGCTCCACAGCCAGGAACTCGCGTCGTAGTTGGCCACCGCGTTGTCCGCCGCGCCCAACCCGAGGACGGTCAACCCCATGGCCGCCAACAGCGCGGCCACCGTGCCGACGGTCACCAGCCCGCCGCGCAGCCGGGACCGGGAGCGGGGGGCCTCGGTCTGTACGGCGTCGTCGATGCTGGCCACAGCCGGCTGCCTCCCTGAGTCGTGGCAGGTGGCGCGCCTTCCGGCGACCCCTCCCCTGAGCCGGGTGCCATCATATGGCGCTGGTGGTGGCGGGGGAACCCGCACCGTCACCCCTGTGGATACCGAGAGTGTGCGTTGTGGACCTCCAGCTCAGCCCGGTTCCCGCTCGACTCCACGTGGTTTCGGCTCGGCTCAGCGCGGCGACGCTCGGCCGGACGGCTCCCCGCTCGACGTGGCTTCGCGTTCCCGCGCGGTGCAAACCTGCCCGGAAGTCGCAAAGCTGTCAGTGGAGTAGACCGCCAACACGGTGAAACAGTGATCCACTCGGGAGTTCAACCCGTTGACCGTGTAGCTGGTCCGGCCCGGGTCCACGGTGGCGATCACGCCCAGGGCCTGCCCGGCCCTGCCCGCGGCGACCATGAACGGCACCGCGCCGCCCGTCGGGTCCGTCCAGGTCAACGTGATCGTGGCCGAATCGTCGCGCAGCTCCAGGTCGCCCGGCGGAAGCCCGGCCACCGTCGGTGCCGCCGCCGTCGGCGCGGTCCCGGTCGGCGGCGGATCGTCGCGGGTCAACATCACCGCACCCAGGCCCGCCACCGCCACGACGGCCACCCCGGCCGCCACTACCGCGCCGATCAGCGCCGCCCGGTTGCGGCCCGTCGACCCACCGTCATCGGCGTACGCCGGCCGGTACGCGTCCGGCGCCGGGTGGTACTGCTGGCCCGGGTACGGCGCCTGGTGCTGGTCCTGGGTCGGGTACGGCGCCTGAGGCGGCTGGTGGTGGTACTGCTGGCCCGGGTACGGCGCCTGGTGCTGGTCCTGGGTCGGGTACGGCGCCTGAGGCGGCTGGTGGTGGTACTGCTGGCCCGGTGGCGGTGCGGCCGGCGGTGCCAGCGCCGGGTCGGCGCTGACGGCCGGTGACCAGGCCGGCTGCGCAGCGGGGCTCGGCTCCGCGGTAATCGGGCTTGCCTGAGTGTTGCTCTGGTTTGTCTGGGCGGCCGCGGGGTGCGTCTGCGCCGCGGTGACGTGCGTGTGCGCGGCGGTGGGGTTCGTCTGCGGGGCCGTCGGGGTGGGCTGGGCGGCGGCGGGCCAGCCCAGATTGGCCTCGACCGCACCCGGGCCGCCCTGCGCCGGAACGGACGGCAACACCACGGTCCGGTCGGACAGCGCGCCACGGGCCCGCTGAGTCGGCACCACCGGGGCGTCGAGGATGCCCAGCCCGGAGTCACCGTCCGCACCGGTGCCACCCGCGTCCATCATGGTCTGCCCGGCGGGCGTGTCTCTCCCAGCGGTGACGGCCTGCGCAGCCGCCGTGGTCTGCGTAGGCGTCGTGGTCTGCGTAGGCGTCGTGGTCTGGGCGGCGGAGTCGGCACCTGGAGTTGGCAGGGGCTGCGGTGGGGCACTGCTGCTCCAGGGCGGTGCGGTCAACCCCCAGGGCGGTACGGGTGGTGCGCTCACCGGAGGGGCAGAGACGGGTGGTCCGTAGGGCGGCCCCGAGACGGGCGGCCCGAAACCGGGCGGCGCGGACACCGGGTAGGTGTGCCCGGGTGGTGCGGAGACGGGTTGGCCGTAGCCGGGTGGTCCGGACACCGGGTAGCTGTGCCCCGGTGGTGCGGAGACGGGTTGGCCGTGGCCGGGTGGTCCGGAGACCGGGTATGGCTGGGCCGGTGGTCCGGAGACCGGGTACGGCTGGCTGGGGGGCGCGGAGATCGGAGGCGGAGTCACCGGCGGGGCGCTGATGGGCTGGGCCGGTGGACTGCTCACCGGGTACGCCGGCCCCGGGTGGCCAACGGTCGGGGAATGCCCGCCCGATGATGTCGCCTCGGCGCCGGACACATTGTGCGATTCGCTCGGCGCGGTTGGTCGGGCGGCGGCTCGGGCGGCCTCCTCGGCGAGCAGCGGCTCGATCTGCCGTACCTGGATGGTGGGGTTGTCCCAGTGAGGTTCCGGCACCCCCGGCACCGCCGGCGGAGCGGTCGATGCCGGGGCGGTTGGGGTCGACATCGTGGGCGGCACGTCGACCGCCGGCGGGGTGGCGTGGCCACCAACCCGTTGACGTGGTGCCACGACCGGCCCGGACGGCGGTCGGTCTGGTGACCGCTGCCCGGTCGGCGTCGTCGGCGGGCCTTCAGCCCTCGGTCGGGGCATCGGACCCACCGCTGGCCGGGACGGTCCAGACGCCTGCTCGTCGAGGCGTTGACGGGGTGACATCGCATTCGCCGGCGGTGGCGCGTCGGCGTGTGGGCGGGGCGGCGTCGCAGGTCTGGGTGCGGCCGTCGGCGGGCCGGGCTGCGCTGGCGCGATAAAGGAAGCTGCCGGCTGAACGGGCGCCGCCCGAGGGGCTGGGACCGGCGCCGGGGTGACGTCGCGGGGCGACGTGGGTGTGGCTGGTGCGCGTACCGCTGGCGAAGTTTTTTGGGGTGCGGCCGGCGGTTGCGGCGCCCAGGGCGAGACGGCGGGCGGCGGGCCACCGGCGGAGGGCCGCATCGCGGCGAGGGTCGCCAGCGACAGGGTCGGGCCGGAGAGCGCCGACCGGGCGCCGGGCTCGGTCACCGGGCCGACCGGGGCCGGGCCGGGCGTCGGCGCGGGGTGCTGCTCGCCCGGCGTCGACGGGGGTGGGCCGAGGTAGTCGCGGGCTGCGCGTACCGCCGGGTGGTTCTCCCCCAGTGCGGCGGGCCCGGCGGTGGCGACGCGGGTGTAGTTGCGGCGGGCCTCGTGTCGGTTGCCGAGCTCCTCCGCCACCTCGGCAAGCTCGAAGGCGAGCGCGAGCATCAGCGGGTCGGAGTGCTCCCAGCGGCGCTCGCCCGCCGCGAACGCCTCCTCCAACAACCGGCGGGCGGCGAGCGGGTCGTCCCCCTCCCGGTGCAGCCGGGCCAGCAGGTGCGCGGTGTGCAGCACCTCGGGATGGTCGTCACCGTACGGCGGGGGAGCGGATTCGACGGCCTCCGCGAGCAGTTGCCGGGCGGCGCTGAGGTCGCCCGCGGCGCGTAGGGCGAGGGCTCGGTGCTGGGCGGCTGCCAGGGGGGAGGGATGGGACACATGGCAATGCTGCCGTCACAGGGCCGCCGGACGCTACCCGGACACGCCTCGACGGTGTGTCGGTGTGGCCGTTTTGAGGCGGCTTGAGCAGCGGCAGGATCGCCGGGGGAGAGGCGCCGGAAGGCGATGTGCATGATCCACGAGCGGCGTGTACAGTAACTCCCCGTGCGGCCCGCTGTGCCGACCACCGGATGAAAGATCATCTGGTCGGCGAGGTAGGCTGAACGCGTAGGTCCGGGTGGCGGAATGGCAGACGCGCTAGCTTGAGGTGCTAGTACCCGTATAGGGTGTGGGGGTTCAAGTCCCCCCTCGGACACGAACCATAGGCCCACGGTGCGCGCTGAGATCGGTTTCAGCGTGCACCGTTTGCGCTTCGAGGTGGTATGTCAGCCGCAGGCCGAGTGGCGGTGAACCTCGGCTTTGTCGGCGGGGTCCGCGTCGCGGAGCACGGTGACGATGTTCCCGAGGGCGTGAACCAGCGCGGTGATCTCTGCCTGGGTCATCCGGCGTGGTGCGGCGGAGGTCCCCGTGTGCAGCTCGGTTTCGGCTCGGGTCCGTTCAGCTTGGGTCTCCTCGCGGAGGTAGACGTTGCGGGGATGGGAGACGTCGTTGGCGAGGGCGTATTCCTGGGGGAAGCGGCAGCGGTAGTAGGCGGCGCCGTGGTTGTACTGGCCCTGCATCCGCCGGTTGCAGGCGGCGCAGTAGATCAGGCCGCGGAAGACGTACGGGTTGCGGGCGCGGCGTTGCCGTTGCGGGAGGTCCAGACCCAACCGGTGTCGTACGAGCAGCGTCTGCGCCTGTTCAAAGGTGGCCTCATCGATGTTCGAGCGCACAGTCCCGCCGTGCCGGACCAGTAGCTGGTCCCGTTAGCTGAGACACCGATCCCACTGGCGATCCCGTGACCAGCGCATCCTCTGTGATGACCCCTTCGGCGGGGCCGAGGTGGTCAGGCGTGTCGTTCCGCAATGGCTGGCGCGGGCCGGGTGCGGTGGTGGTGGGTCGTCGGCTGAGCGTGATAGCCGGTCACCTCGAGCTCTCGCCCGGCTTCCCGCCCCAGATGCGACCGGGCGGTGGCGTGCCGCGCGCGGGGACTTGGGCGAGAATGGGCCAGTTCGAATTCTGCGCAACCCTGGAAGGACCCTCCCTTGGCCGGTGGACTCGTAGCCCTGCTGGATGACGTGGCGGTGCTGGCCCGTGCCGCTGCCGCGTCGATCGATGACATCGGGGCGGCCGCCGCGAAGGCCGGCGCCAAGGCTGCGGGCGTCGTCGTCGACGATGCTGCCGTCACGCCGCAGTACGTGCGGAGCCTGGCGGCCGAGCGCGAGTTGCCGATTATCAAGCGCATTGCCGTGGGGTCGCTGCGCAACAAGTTCTTCATCATCCTGCCGGCGGTGCTGCTGCTCAGTCAGTTCGTGCCTTGGCTGCTCACTCCGATCCTCATGCTCGGCGGCGCCTACCTCTGTTATGAAGGCGCGGAGAAGGTGTGGGACAAGATCGCCCATCACGGTGCCTCCGGCGCGGGCGAGGAGAAGGTGCAGGACGAGACGACACTGGTGTCTGGGGCGGTACGAACCGACCTGATCCTCTCGGCGGAGATCATGGTCATCAGCCTTAACGAAGTCATCGATGAGGCGTTCGGGTCCCGCCTGGCGATCCTGGCTGTCGTCGCCGTCGTCATAACCGTTCTGGTGTACGGCGTGGTGGCCCTGATCGTCAAGATGGACGACGCCGGGCTGCGCCTGTCGCAACGTTCCGGCGCCGTCGCGACGTTCGGCCGCGGTCTGGTGAGGGCCATGCCGGTGGTCCTCACCGTGCTGACGGTAGTCGGCACCGCGGCGATGCTGTGGGTGGGCGGGCACATCCTGCTGCTCGGCACGAACGAGCTGAACCTGCACTTCCTGTACGAGGCCGTGCATGACGTGGAGGTCGCCGCCCACGACGCCACGGGTGTTCTCGGCGGGCTCCTCGGCTGGCTCGTCAACACGGTGGCCAGCGCGATCCTCGGGCTGATCGTCGGAGCGCTGGTCGTGCTGGTCATGACTCTCACGCTCCAGCGCCGCACATCCAAGGCTGCGGCTGCGACTGCGCCGGCCACGACTCGCGCTGACGGCACCATCCCCGCACCGCCGAGCCGTGCAGCTCGGCGTCGCGACGCTCCTGCGGACCGAGCGCCGCGCGGTTGACCACAACATCATCGCAACTCGACCACGCGGCCAGGGGTTCTGGTGCCGAGCCGCGCTCAACCCGGCTGAGCTGCGCGGATCGTCCCGGGCCAACCTGCGGCCCTTCGTGCTCTTCCTGGCCGCGGCGTGCTCACCGATGCCGGAGAGACGAGGGGCCTTGACCTGCGGTGATGGAGGTCGAGCGGTGCGGCGTGACCTCCCAGTAGAGGTCGAACTGGTCAGGCGTTGCTGCGCCCAGGATGGCTGGCGCCGGCCGGCGTCTCGGGCCGCCTAACGCCACGCCTGTAGGTGTGCTAAAGGTCGATGTGAAGCGTTGTGGGGGCTTGCTGGGGTCGGCCGCGGTTTCGTCATTTGAGACTCCGATCCCACAGGCAACGCTCTGACCAGGCGCTTCGGGGTGGAGACCTCTTCGGCGGACCCGAAGGAGTCGGCGTCGGCGTTTTCTGTAGAGGCGAGGGCGGTGTCTGCTCATGCCGATGTAGTGCACAGAGCGTTCTGTTGGAATTGGTTGCGACACCCACTTCGTCGGTCGGCCCATATTGCCTCGGGATATCTCGGCAACCCTTGCCGGATCACACCATCCGCGCGGATTCTCCGCATTATCGATGAGATCGAAATAAAGGAGTGACACTGTCTCGCTGATTAATCAGCCGTCTCTTGCAATGGCGCCGCCGTCAAGCTGCCACATTTCATAGTTCCCACATTCTGCCGTGATCTCGGCCGTCGCCTGAGCCGCGGTGACGAAGTCGTCGACTAGCGGCGAGGCGCGCGATGCCGCCACAGCGAGGCACACCTGGTCGGGTGCCAGCTGCGGGATGGGGACATAGCTGACGTCCGGATGTGAGTAGAACACGGTCGCCGACCGGGCCAGGAACGAGATGCCTCGGCCGGCCGCGACATGCTCGAGTGTCTCGTCCACCCCGCGTACCAGGTATCCGGCGTTAGGGTGCGTGCGCCTGGTGGGCTGCGTGCTCGTGTCCGCATGCCAGACCAACGGCTCGCCGGCCAGGTCGGCCTCGGTGATCTGCTCCTTGCCGGCTAACCGGTGGCCGGCGGGCAGCACCGCCACCCGGGGCTCGGTGTACAGCGGGGTGACGCGCAGGCCGGTCTCGTCGATGGGCAATCGCACGTAGGCGACGTCGATGCGGCCGTCGAGCAGCAGCGTGGCCTGGTCGTCCCCTTCGATCCGCTGCACGTCCACGATCACGCTTGGGTGCTGGACGGCGAACTGCCGTACCGCTGGGGTGGCCGTGATGCCCGCGCGGAAGCCGACCATTAGCCGCTGGCTGCCGCGCGCGGCCACGGTCACCCGGCGGCGGACCGCGTGCGCGGAGGCCAGCAGCGGGCCGGCGTCGGTCAGCAACTGCCTGCCGGCGTCGGTCAGTTCCACGCCGTGGCTGTCCCTGATCAGCAGCGGGGTGCCGAGATCGTGTTCCAGCGCGCGGATCTGGCGGCTGAGCACCGGCTGCGCGATGTGCAGCTCATCAGCGGCGCGGCCGAAGTGCAGTTTGTCGGCGACGGCGACGAAGTAGCGCAGCTTGCGCAGGTCCAGATCCATGGAGCCTCCCGGTCGGGCGATGCCTTCAGGGTATCGCAACGACTGAAAGAGGTCTTGGACACCTACTCAGGCCAATGGCACGCTTCATGGGTACCCGATGGGACCGGAGTGAAATCGGTATAAGAATTCGCCCTCGGACTTGGCAGCAGCGAGCTGGGATCGGCATAGGCAGGTGATGAATTGAGCCGAGCCCCGTTGCGTCATTCGACGGTTTCGACGACACAACCGTTGACAACGGCGCTCCGACCAGTCATCTGTTTTGAATACTCATCGACTCAATGGAGTGATCGTGGGAAAGCTCGATGGCAAGGTTGCGGTAATCACCGGCGGATCCACCGGCATGGCACTGGCCGGCGCCAAACTGTTCGTCGAGGAAGGCGCGCATGTCTTCATCCAGGCCCGGCGGCAGGAAGCACTGGACGACGCCGTCAAGCTGATCGGCCGCAACGTCACCGCCGTCCAGGGCGACGCGGCCGACCTGGACGACCTAGACCGCTTGTACGACACCGTCAAGCGGGAAAAGGGCTCGATCGACGTGCTGTGGGCCAGCGCCGGGATGGGCGAACCCGCCGTCCTCGGCGAGATCACCGAGGAACAGTTCCACCGCGCCTTCTCGCTCAACGCGCGCGGCACCCTATTCACCGTGCAGAAGGCACTCCCGCTGATCAACGACAACGGCTCAGTCTTCATGACCGGATCCAACGCCTCCCTCGGCGCCTTCCCCGGCTGGAGCCTCTACGCGGGAAGCAAAGCCGTCCAGCAGGCATGGGCCCGCGTCTGGCTCAACGAACTGCGCGACCGCAAGATCCGGGTCAACGTCCTGACCCCCGGCCAGGTCGGCACTGCCAAACAGGAAGAACTGTTCGACGAGGCGACCAGGGCCGCCTTCGAGTCCCTCATCCCCCGTGGGCAGATGGGCCGCCCCGAGGAGATCGCCACCGTCGCCCTGTTCCTCGCCTCCGATGACTCCAGCTACGTCAACGGCCTGGAACTGGTCGCCGACGGCGGCACCACCGCCCTCTGAACACACACCCGGAATCAGGAAGAGAGCACACCTCATGAGCAGCATCACCCTCATCGGTACGGGGAACATGGCCCGCACCATCGGCACGCTCGCGGTGGCGGGCGGCAACACCGTCGAGGTCATGGGACGCGATCAGTCCAAGGCCGATGACCTGGCGAAGGCTCTGGGCGGCGGCACGACGGCGGGCGAGTGGGGCGCCGTCCCGGCCGGGGACATCGTCATCACGGCCCTGTTGTACGCCGCTGTCGTTCCGGTCGTCACCGAGTACGGAGACGCCCTCGCGGGCAAGGTCATCGTCGACATCAGCAACCCGTTCAACGCCACGTTCGACGGACTGGCCCACAGCGAGGAGACCTCGATCGCGCAGGAAGTCGCCAAGGTGGCCCCGGCCGGTGCCGGCGTGGTGAAGGCATTCAACACCATCTTTCGTAATGTCCTGGAGAACGGCCGGCCCGACGTCTTCATGGCTGGCGACGATGCGCAGGTCAAGGCGGGAGTGGCGGCATTCGTCGAGAGCCTCGGGCTGCATCCGCTGGACGTCGGCGGCCTGAGAATGGCGCACTGGCTGGAAGGAATGGGCCTGGTCACGGTGGGCCTCGCCGGCAACGGGGTCGCCCACTGGGACTTCGCCCTCGGCGTCAACGAATTCACTGGCTGAGCCCTCGGGACGAGACAGTCGACGAACAGAGCCCCTGAATGCCGGGGCCTGGAGACGGCGCACTGGCTGGAAGGGACGGGCCTGCGAATGATCAGCCTGGCCGCCACGGCGTTGGACCTTCAACTTCACCCTCGGCGTCAGCAATTTCAGCTGAGCGCACCCGCACCCGCACTTCTCGCGCCACATCACTGACAAGGACAGCAGCATGCGCGTTTTCGTCACTGGCGGGACCGGCCATTCCGGTTCGTACATCGTCCCCGAGCTCATCGCCGCCGGGCATGAGGTCACCGGCTTGGCCCGGTCGGACACTGCTGCGGCGGCGCTGTCCGCGCTCGGCGCGAAGGTGCGCCGCGGCGACCTCCAGGACCTCGACGGGCTCCAGGAGGCGGCTGCGGACTCCGACGGCGTCATCCACGTCGCGCACCGGCAGGACCTGCTTTTCTCCGGCGGGATCGACGCCGTGGCCGCCGCGGAGGTCCCGATCATGCTCGCCTACGGTGAGACGCTGGCGGGCACCGGAAAGCCGCTGGTCGCGGCGGGGAGCATCGGCTCGCCTGGGCAGGGATTCCTAGGCCGGACGGCCACCGAGGAGGACCCGGCCCTTCCCAGCGGCGATGAGCACAAGGGCACCCTGCGGGCTCGGAACGTCGTGGAAACCACCGTGATCGGCCTCGCCGAGCAGGGCGTGCGGTCTTCGGTCGTGCGGATCGCCAACATTGCGCATGACACGACCGATCGTGCCGGCTTCCTCCCCACACTGATCGCGCTCGCGAAGGAGAAGGGCTTCGTCGGCTACCCCGCAGACGGCGCGAACCTGTGGACTGCCGTGCACATCCGCGATGTCGCCTCCGTGTTCCGCCTGGCGTTGGAGAGGGGCCCAGCCGGCAGATACTGGCATGCGGTCGACGACGGAGGCATCCCGTTCCGCGTGATCGCCGAGGCCATCGGCGGCCGTCTGGGCCTGCCCGCCGTGAGCGTTCCCCTGGACGAACTGGTGCTGCCGGGATACTTCGGGTTCCTCGCGAACATCGTCACGCAGAGCTATCCGGCGTCCAACCTCATCACCCGCCGGACGCTCGGTTGGGAACCCGCACAGCCCCGCCTGCTCGCCGATCTAGACAACGGCCACTACTTCCCCGCCAGCTGACGGCAAGGGCCCGAATCGCCATGATTCCGACACATGACAAGGAGGGCGCGGACACGGTCGCGGAGCTGGGGCCGCGGGCATTCGCGGCGACCAGCGGGCAGGCCGCGGCGGCCGGTGACATCGTCGTGGTCACGGTGCCGGTCAAGGAGTGCGGTGTGGTGGCGGTGGTGATTGTAGGCGTGGCGCCAGGCGGTAGGGCCGCTCGTCGGGCAGTCTCGGATCGGTAGGCCCGGTCGTCGCGCCCAAGTCGGGCGAGCCGCCATTTTTCGGCGCCTCCGGCAGCCCCATCGAGAACCAGATCCAGCCCTGAAACGGCGGAGAGAGTGTCGATGTGGAGTGGCAGCCTCGCCGCCGCCGACGCTGCCTCTACCTCCCGACTTCGGCCCTCGGCCCTGGCCTGGGCGCCACGCTTGGGCCCAACGCTGACCGCGCCGCAGCCGCTCATGCCGCCGAGAGGTCGCTATTGGGCGACCGCTTGCCGTCGGACCTCGGGGCCTGAACACTTCGCCGCCTGATCGGCAATGTCAGGGTGAAGCGCGAACTTTGCCGAGGAGGGCCATGGCTTCGGATGCGGATTTGATAGGCCGGTCCCTGGATGGCGACGTCGACGCCTTCGTAGAGGTGGTCGAGCGTCATGAGGCCGCCGTCGGTTCGTACCTCGTTCGCCGGGCTGGGCGGGATGCGGCTGAGGACCTCCTGGGCGAGGTTTGGGTTGCGGCGTTCGAGTCGCGGCGATCGTACGACCGGTCGTACAACGACGCGCGGCCGTGGCTGTACGGGGTGGCATTGAATCGCTTGCGGCGCTACTGGCGGTCCCGGCCGGCCGAGGACCTGGTCGCGGACGTGCCGGACGTGGCTACTGGATGGGATTCGTGGTCGGCGGTGGACCTCGGCGTGGACGCCCGGGCGGTGCTCCGGTCGGCCCTGACGCGGCTCAAACCCGAAGAGCGGGAGGTCCTGAGGCTCGTCGCCTGGGAGGACCTGACCGCAGCCGACGCCGCGCGGGCACTCGGCATACCGGCCGGCACCGCGCGGCGGCTGCTGAGCCAAGCCAGGACGGCATTGCGCGACGCCCCGGGGGTGTCCGCGCTTCCGAAGGACCGCAACAGCGCGAAGGAGAGACACCGATGACCGACGAGCTCGATCTGGTCGGTGCGTTGGGCAGCGCGGAACCACTACGCCCGGAGGCGTATCAGCGGGCGCGGGCGGTGCTGCGGGCGGCTATGGCCGACCCCGGAACCGTGCGGCTGCTGGGCGCGATATCAGCGGCGGACACGACTATGGAGGCGACTTCAACCATGAAAACGACGACAACCACGCGGGACCACGAATCCAGCCCGGCGCCTCAGCGCCGCCGCCGCATCGGTATCGCGGGCCGATTGGGCATCGGCGCCGGGGTGGGGGTTGCCGCCGCGGCGGCAGTCGTCGCTGTGGTGCTCAACTCGTCGGCGACCGGGGGCATGGAGGCCCGCAAGGATTCGTCAGCCGCCACCTCGGGCTCGACCACCGTCGACGGGTCGGCCGAGCGCGCGCCGCTGATGACCCTGGCCGGGTCCATCAAGACGGTCACCCCGGCGGCGGGCGACGCGTGGCTGGTGAAGGCGACGCAGGTCCACGGCACCAAGACCATGCAGGTCGTCTACACGCTATACACCGACGGTCACGCGATCTATACGGGCAACAGCGTGAAGGACATCAAGCGTGCGATCGCCCGTCACCAGGACCAGATGACGGACGGCGGCTACGCTCCGCTCCTCAAGGCAGCCGTCGCCGCGGCGGACAGCAGCCCGGCCGACGGCCGGACCCAGATGCTCAAGGCAGCCAAGGATCCGCTGGTCGGCCTCGACCCCGCAGCGCAGAAGGCGGTGTGGGACAAGCAGCAGGCGGACGCCCAGGTGATCATCAAGCAGAAGGGCGGCAACGCCGAGCCGAAGCCGTACAGCCCCCAGGCCGTTCAGCGGCACTTCGACAACGCCCTGTGGACGTACAGCACCCAAGCGCTGTCCGCTGGCGACGGCAACACGCAGGTCCGGGCCGGTGTGCTGCGTCTGCTGTCCACCATCTCCGCGGTCAGCGTCAAGAACTCGACCACCCACGGCAAGGCCACGCTGACGATCACCGCCGGCCCCGAGGTGTTCGGCGGCGAGGGCAGCGAGGTGCTGACCATCGACGCCACGACCGGCATGCTGGTCAAGGACGTCTCCACCGTGCCGGGCCTCCCCCGGGCCTCCACGACGTACGAATCCTCCCGCGTGACGAAGGCCGACCTGTAGCCGGGAACTGCCACCCACCAGCATTCCGGCAGACGGGCGGACGCGCCCGCCCGGCGTTCGATAACGGTGCGGGCCGCCCAGAGGCGGCCCGCACCGTCGTTTTGTTGTTCGCCCGGCCGTGCCTGACCACTGCACCCATGCCTACCTGCGGCTTCACGTTGTCGCAGGTCAGAGTCGGTGTGGCGTCCTGTTTCACCGCGGAGTGCTCTGCGGTTCTGCGCAGCGGTCGACAGTGCTCTATGTCTCCTGGCAGGGGAGTGTGTGCAGGTCAAGGCGGTAAGGAGCCGTTGGTTGGCCGGGCCTTGCATCTGGGAGCAGATTGGGTGCAGGTTGGCGAAGTGGTCTCCGCGACCGAAGTGCTCACCGACGCCGGACAGAGGCGAGGGCTTTGACCTGCGGTGATGCGGTGGAGCGGTGCGGCGTGACCTCCCAGTGGGTACCGAAGAGGTCAACCCTCCAGCCCTCCGACTGGCTGCTGGCTGTCGAACTGACGCCTGCCGACACCGATCACGAGGCCAGCCCGCATCGATGCACGGCTCTGACTGTCGCCGCGGTGGCGTCTGTACGGATCCCGCGAGCCGAGACCCAGATCCCACTGGCGAACCTCTGAGCAGGGCTTCCTGAACGGTGACCTCTTCGGCGGGTCCGAAGGCGTCAGCGTTCGTCGGTGTCGTTCGCCGTGGAGGTATCCCATCACCCGATGAGCGGGCGCTCGCAGTGCCCATGGCGGCTGGCCCGCCCGTACCCCGCCTCAACGGATGTCCACGAAGTTTCGCCGCGCCATGAGGGCTACGACCGCTTCGATGGCTTGCTGTGACAGTGTCGGCACGACAACCGCAGCTCTTTCGACAAAGTAGCCGGACTCGGCCAGGGCGCTCTGCACCTCCTGAGACAGCCGGGTCGGATCGTAGAAGGTGATCGCTTTCTCGCTACCGGCCCAATGGACCGTTATCTCGATCCACCCCTTGGACTCGGTCATCGACCAGTCATTTTCGTCCATGGCATCGGGATAGACGATCTGCAGTCCAGGCGGTGAATCAGAGGTGCCGCTTGTAGCTGCAGGTGGCACCAACCGCCCGGAGCTTGGTGATTGAAGGGTCCGCAGGACTTCGTGCGGGTCGCGTTCTGTCACGGCAGCCAGGGCGGTAGCCGCGTCCGCCGTGAGGGCCGTCAGGTTCAACGCTGCCGCCAGCGCATCCTCCTTGACCGCGGCGCCGTCAGGTCGTGTGGACACCGCAGGACCAGACGTCCTCTTTGCCCTTTGTCGGCGCACGGGGCGGCCAGAAGGACCTGTCCGACGTACGGTGCCGTGGTGCAGATCGACTTGGTTGCCCTGATTGTCGACGAGTACGACCCCGCGATCGCGTTCTTCACCGACGTACTCGGCTTCGACCTCGTCGAGGACTCTCCCTCGCTGACCAATGACGGTCGACCCAAGCGGTGGGTCGTCGTCCGGCCGCCGGGCGCCCAGACCGGGATTCTGCTCGCTCGCGCCGACGGAGAACACCAACGCGCCGCAATCGGTAACCAGGTAGCCGGCCGAGTCGGGTTCTTCCTCCGCGTCGACGACTTCGACGCCGCATACCGGCGGATGGTCGAGGCCGATGTGACCTTCGTCCGAGCGCCACGAACCGAGCCCTACGGCCGGGTCGCGGTCTTCCTCGACATCGCCGGCAACCGGTGGGACTTGCTTGGGGCCACCGGACGTCGCGCACCTGCCCGCTGAGGCGCCAAGGTCACCGATCCTGATCGGCGCTGGTCGAGTGGTTTGCCGATGACAGCGCTAGCGGAAGTGCTGTACGTCCAACGGCGCCGTGATCGCGAAGTTCTTGTCGATCGCTTTAACTAGAGCGGTCCCGGGCGCTGCAGTCCGATTCGCGTGGCCCATCCGGTGAGGGCGTCGAAGAAGCCGACCAGGTCCCGTTGCACGCCGATCAGCAGCCCGGGTAGCGCGCTTTGTGGCAGGTCAACGTGGACGCCGGCCCACCGGCCGCGATGCCGGGTCTCGCCGCCGTCCTGCCGCACCCGCAGATCGTCGCTGACGAACTCGACCTCCGGACCCGGGTCATGTCCCAGCCACGGCGAGTCGCCGATCAACACCTGCGCCCAGTCGCGCCAGTCCTCCAGCCCGGCACAGCAGCCCGGCGTCATCACCGTCCCGGTGGTGGGGTCGCGGACCTGCAGGTCGCCGGCAGCGATGAGAAATTCGTCAGCCAGCAGCGCGTTTACGACCTCATCGCGGCCGCCAGGAGGCTGAACCTCGATCCGGCCAGCGAGCGCCGTCACGAACAGCCCGACCTGGTCGCCGGCACAGCCGGCGTTGAGCATCAACCACGATCCGGACGCCATCGCTGCCACCGGCCACGGCGATCCGTCGGTGACCGCGGGTACCTCGATGACCGCCTCCATAGTGATCACCCCGGCATTCAACCCGATGCCGCGGGCACGCCTCCGGCGGCTATGAAACGCCCATAGTGCCTATGTCAGCGTGGGTCTAACGGCTGGCGTTGACCTGCGACGTGATGCTGGCGGTGCTCGGCGATCAGGTGCTGTAGAGCCCGTCCCAGGGTTCTGTGAGCCCGAGGCGGTCTGGATACAACTCGACCCAGTCGCCTCGCTCAGGGTCAGACTCGTCGATCAAGCCGAACGTGACACCGTCGTGGACCACGCGGAACAGTTGGATGGCGATGTCGCCGTACTGCCGTTCAGGTAGCTGATCGAGCAGGGCAGCCAAGCGGGCCTCGGCTTGGTCAGCAAGCTCACCTCGTAGGTACGGAGCGGTGGCCACGAGCGAGATGTCGGTCCGGCGGTGGCGGCCGTTGGCGTCGAACAGGTGCAGGTAGGCGTACCAGCGGATCCGTTCCCGGTCCGGATCCGGCTCGTGGTCGTCATCGCGATGCGCGCCGTGTATTCCCGCGAAGAACTGGCCGTCGGCGTGTCGCCCTACCCTGTCGGTGCGGTAGTCCGGTTCGCGCGAAATCGGCACCAGATCAGGCAGCGACATGCCGGCGACGATACCTGAAGACAACTGCGCGCATCTGCACTGCAGACCACGCGCACTTGTCGGTCGGAAGTGACTCACCGGCATCCGTAGCCGGGTGCGGCTGGGGCGTTCGGGTGATTAGTCTGCGCGGTCCAGCATGACGGCGCTGCGCAAGGGGGTGCTCGCCCACAGCGCTTGCAAGGTGGGGTAGCGCTGCACCTCCCACTCCGCTTCACCAATCGCATGGTCTCGCTCCGGACCGGGTGGACTGAAGTCGAACCCGGTGTTCTGGACGTTGAGCCGGCCTAGGTCGGCGAGCGCGGGTGCGTCTGGGAAGACCAACTCCAGGCTCACCTGCCAGATCTCTGGTTGGTACCAGTCGGTCTCGGTCCAGCTTCCCCGCACGTCGACGGCGAACTGTCTGGTGAAGCTCAGGCTGGGAAGTCGATCGTGCCAGCTGTACCGGCCCCACTGAACAATGAAGCCATCGGCGTCGCTGTCCGGCCCTGGCTCCAAGCCGTCGACCGGCCGGGCAAGAAACTCGCGGAACGCCTTCCACGCCGCCTCGACGTTGTCCACCCGGTCCGGAGTCAGGCCGTGTCGGCGTAGCAGCCCGACCAGCTCTTCCGGCGACTCGCGCCACGCGATACCCACGATCCAACCCTTCCCACCCGGAACCCATCCACCCGCGCGTCCAGGCCGCCGAATCTGTGCTGGCCCGCATCGATCACAATCCGCGAGGTTCACGTCGGACACGATAACTGCGCCGTTCGGCCGGCGGTCGCCTTTGGGACCATGGGACATCGTCACCTGCCCCGCACCACGGCAGCGCCGCCATTGAAGCGCTGGACCTGCATCCTGACGGACCCCCGGATGTGGGGGCATCCGCTGTCGTATCCCTGTGGTGGAGTCCGTGCCATGGGTGTGCTGTACGACTACTTCCGGGCCAACGACGACGCTGCGGCTGTCAGGTTGATGAAGGATTTCGAGGCCGGACCGTTCGCTGCCAGCCGCGGCGGCATAGCTGTGGATGCGGTTGACCTGAAGGGCATCGAGCCGACGGTGACCCTCGGCAAGCTTGTCAGCCTCGTTCGACAGGTCGACTGGGATGCGAGCCTGGTCGACCTCGAGTTGTTGTGGAGCGGAGACGAGCAGGACGGGCCGTGGCTGATGTCGCTGGACCGGGCTGCGCGGGACGCCCTCGCCTCTATCAGCAACGCCCAGGCGCTGGAGTTGTCGGCGCAATGGGGGCGGATCGAGGAACTGGCGTGGAGTAGGCCACTGTCTGACGACGAGATGCTGCCTGTGATCGAGAAGGTTGCCGCCCTTGCTCAGCGCGCCCGAGACGCGGGCGAGGACCTGTACTGCTGGTGCTGCCTGTGACTTACAAGGAGGCGGTGCCGGGTCCGGACAGGGGGAGCAGGCTGGGAGCAGCAGGGTGCCCTGAAGGCCTTGAAGTGCGTCCAACGGCGCCGAACGGCGCACAACTGCACCCACCCCTACCTGCGGCATGACCACGTTGCCCAGTCCGCGACTCCGGTGTGCAGGTGCGGTTTCGACCTGGTCGACGATCCCGAATGCGTCGGCGGTCGTGAGCCTGCCGGACGCGGCGACCTGCCCCTCAAGGTCGAGAACGATAGCGGTGACAACATCGCCGGAGGTCTGAAGACGTGCGGTGTACGGCGATGGAGGAGTTGTGTCGGAGTCGGCCCGGTAGGTCGTCGTCATGAGGTAGCCGGTGTCGGCCGGCTTCCACTGTGGCGGGAGAGCGGCACCGGCGCCCACATCACCGAGGG
>NZ_JAGPXY010000001.1 GCF_018070325.1 Micromonospora sp. H61 | reverse complement strand
GCGTCGGCGCCGGCGGGGTGGCCCGGGCCGGCGCCGACGACTAGTTCGGCCTTCCTGCTAGCCGATGTCGGGCGATGTCAGTACCAACGGCGGGACAGGTGGGTGTCACAGGTGTACTGGACAGCGGCGGCGTTGTTGGCCGTGCTACCGCCGGCGATGGTCAGGCACTTGCCGCTGTTCACGTTCCGAACCTGAAGCGTGCTGCCGTTGTTGTTGATGACCCGCCAGTAGCGCGCGGCGTGGGTGTCGCAGGTGTACTGGACGACCGGAGCGTTGTTCGCGGTGCTTCCGCCGTCGACGGTCAGGCACCGGCCGCTGTTCAGGTTGACGAGGCGGAAGTTGCCGCCGAGCGAGCCGCTGACGACCCAGGTACGCGATGCGTGGCCGTCGCAGTTGTACTGAACCGCGCGAGCGAGGTTTGCGGTGCTGCCGCCGGCGACAGTGAGGCACTTGCGGCTGTTCGCGTTCGTCAGGGTGATGGCCTCGCCGTCGGCGGCGATCCTGGCACTCACCTCGGCCTTCGCCGGTGCGCCGGTCAGCAGAAAGGCTGTCGCGAAGGCCAGAGCAAATGCTGATTTCACAGAGCGGTTCACGCTTCTCCCCTTGGTGGTGTCGAGTGGATTTCTTACTGTCGGATCGCTGAGCTGTGCGCAGGAAATTGCTGCTCACCAACGTTGATCCGACTCGTGTGGACTGGGCCCAGCCACGTTGTCTTGTATAGTCTGCCGTGGATTGTCCAGCAGCCTTTTCGCGGGCAGGACAAACAAACAAACAAATCTGGGGGCGGCAGGTGGGACGGCCTGAACGGCATCTTGATCCCGGCGGGGGGCACTGCAGCGCTTCGCTCTGGGTCTGCGGGCGATGCGGATGGCGGCGGGGCAGCCGAGCTATCGGGAGATGTCCAGACGCGCGCACCTCGCCGTGACCGCACTGTCCGAGGCGGCGGGCGGCCAGGCGCTTCCCAGTTTGCCGGTGGCTCTTTCCTCCGTGGCGGCCTGTGGCGGAGATGTTCGGGAGTGGAAAAAACGATGGCGATCGCTGCACGGCGAGGTCGGTTCGGGGTCGTGCGAACGACGCTCCACACGTGCCGTGCCTTGGCCTGTCAACCTTCCACTCGGATGATGCCGAATGGTTCTTCGGCCGCGCGAAGCTGGTCGAAGAACTGCGTGCCAGAATTGCTGACAACTACTTCTTCACGGTCTTCGCCGCATCTGGTGCGGGGAAGTCTTCGCTGCTCCGGATCTTGGCCTGTTCTTGGTGTCGACGTCGATAGATGGACCAGGCGATGACGTCGGCGATGCGCCGTGCGGGTTCGATGACCAGGGCGTGGAACAGGCGGCGTAGTTCGTTGACGGTGATGCCGATCAGGCCGTCCGGGCTGGTGGTGCAGCGGGACGAGGTCGGGTGACCAGCAGCGGTAGAACGCCAACTCCCCGGTGGTGCGGTTGCGGCGGATCAGCGGACCGGTGTCCTGCGGGATCGCCCAGACCTCGCAAACATCGCCTTGTCGATGTCGGCCTGGCTTACGGCCGCAGCGGCGGAGGTGCCGCCCTTGCCGTCGCCGCGCGGCCAGCGCGGCACTCAACGACACCGCTCCGGCCGCGGCGAGCAAGGTTCGGCGGCTTACCGGGAACTGTGGGGACAATGTGGCGATAGTGAGTTCCATCAAAAGGGCAGGGGGGACTGGCCGATCATTGTCGAGGTGGGCGTCGGCGGGAATGTCAGCCTGTATCCCGGGATGACGTACGCCAACTTCGTGGTGATCCCGCACTACGTCGACGGCTTCGGCAGGTACGGGGAGGGCCTGATCACCGTGAACGGGCGGCCCGACGGCGAGGGCGAGTACATCTGGCCGGCATGCAACAACAAGCAGGGCTTCGAGTGGTTCGCCTCGGCAACCCTGGCCAAGCGCGGCAAGGGCGCCACCGACCTGCGTCCGTACACGCTGCTGTCCGCCTGGGCCAGCGTCGTGCCCGGCGTGCGGTCCACCGACTTCACCCCGGAGGAGGGCGGCCACCCTATCTACGCCGCCTCCACCAGCGACGGCGCGCAGGTCGTGCAGTGGACCGCCAACAGCGGGACCAACCAGCAATGGCAGTTCGTACCCGCCTGACCAGTGGCAGAGGTGAGTGTCAAGTTCGGCCGCCGGTAACGAGCTGCCGATCGTCGCGCCGACTCGGGGGCACGGTTTGTGCCCCCGAGTCGGTCGCGATCCAATCGGTGACCATCCCGCAGGACGGCCTACGCGAACTCGACCGGGTGTCGGCCCCGGACCTCAACTATCCGTATCCGTGGCTGGCGTCGATCGCCGTCCCGCTGACCCAGTCGGGCACCCGGATCAACGGCGTCGGCTCGCCGACATACCGCCGGCAGGTCTGACGGGTGCGTGGCCCTCGCCTCTACGACTGGGCCTGGCTCGATGAGGTCACTACCGACACCGACCCGGACGACCACGGCAGGAACAGCCTGCTGATCCGCAAGAACTACACCACCGGTGAGCTGGCCTTCTACCGCTGCTGCAGTCCGCAACCAGTCAGCCTCGCCACGCTCGTGCGCGTCGCAGGGATCCGCCGGACCGTCGAAGACGGCTTCCAAGCAGCGAAAAGTCAGGTTGGTCTCGACCGGCACCAAGTCCGGCACTGGAACTCCTGGCACCGCTTCACCGCCCTCGCGCTGGCCGCTCTCGCCGTCCTGACGATCTGCGCCGCAGACGCCTGATCTACACCATCATCATCGAACCGGTCCGCCACCTGTCCCATCGATTGCACTGGTCAGGGTGCTGCCACGGATGACTCCCTTCAGCTGCACCAGAGCATGATCGAAGGCCTCCGAGCTACCGGGGGAACCTCACCGTTAGCGAGACAGCTCCTGTGACGGCGTCGGTCAGCCGATCGGCCGTCCCCAGGGCGTGTCGTCGGCGAGGACGTGCTCAGCCGCCGCGGAAGTCTGCACTCTGACGCCGCTCACCGACACGACGCCCAGCGCGAGGGCGACGGCGAGGACGAGTGCCTGGATGCGGTTCCTGCTCATGGGCTCTCCTGGTGCGGCTAGCAGTGCGTTGCGCCCGTGCCGCCGCTGCACGACGGCCGGGGTCGGACTCATCTGACCGAGGCTCGCCATGGATACCCAATGAAAAGACCTTCGATCCGCTATGCCTCCCCGGTGGCTGCTCGATGGCGGGTGAAAGCCCGATTGATAAGCATTTCGACCAGCCTTCCTGGTGAGACGAGAACCGGTATCCCGCGCAGGAGCCCCGACACCGACGGGAGGGCCGAGGCGCTGGCGGTGGGTATCGCACGAGCTTGAGGAGTTGCCGTGGTCAACGTCATGTCGGGCAGAACATCCAGGCTAGCCCGCACGAGTAGGGTGAGCGGCCGCGACCGGGCCGGCTTCGTCGGCAGGGTGGTCGTTTGTGCGGCACTGGCGACGGGCGGTGGGGCCCTGGCCCTGCTCGCCCCGTGGCCGCTGCGCATCGTCGGATACGTCGTGCTCGCCGCGATGTTCGTGCACGCCGTTGAACTGCAGCACCAGGTGCTGCATCACACGGCCTTCGTCAACCAGCGCCCGCACCGTCCGGTCGGGGTGGTTCTCGGTCTGCCGATGATGGTCAACTACACCCACTACCGGTTGAAGCACCTACAGCATCACAAGTATCTGGGGACCGACCGGGACACCGAGTTCTTCCAGTTCGACACCCGGCAGCCGCTTACCCCGGCCCGGCTCCTGCGCGCGACGTTCCACTACGGACGCTGGCTCCAAGTGCTGAAGAACTGCGTCACGTCGTACACCGGAACATGGAAGCCGGACTTCGCCGGCGTCCCCGAGCGGATGGCCGACCGCATCCGCGCCGAGTACCGGTTGCTCGGCGGGATCATCGTGGTGGTGACCGGGCTGTCCGTGGCGACCGGCTCGCTGGCAGCCGTGCACCTGTGGGTGATCCCGCTGCTCCTGGCCGAGCCACTGCACTTCCTCGTCGAGCTGCCGGAACACGTGTTCTGCGAGAACGACACCCAGGACGTCATGCGGAACACCCGCACCATCGCGGGAAGCCGTTTTTCGACCTGGTTCACCAACAGCAACAACCTGCACGTGGAACACCACTGGCAGATGACCGTACCCATGCAGAATCTGCCCGAGATCCACCCCGAGTTAGCCCCGAAGCAGCAGTACCTTTGCCGTACGTACTGGGACTTCTACCGCTCGCTGCTGACGCAGGTACTGCGGTGACCAGCGCCCCCCGCCTTGTCGCCGAAGCCGACACCGACCAGGCCCAACCGCAGCAACAGCCGCACGGCGGGCCGCTGTCTCCCGCGCAGTTCGGGGTGTGGGCCGCCGCGCAGCTCGGTGGAAGTGCGCTGTACACCATCCCCTTCGCACTGGCCGTCGAGGGCCCGGTGGACGAGGTCGCGCTCGCCGAGGCAGTCCGGCGGGTCGTCGACCGGCACGAGGTGCTGCGGACCACCGTCGGGACCTCCGAGGACGGGCCGGTACAGGTCATCCACCCGGCGGCGGTGGCTCCGCAGTGGCAGGTGGCCGGAGGAGATGGCTCGGACGGGCACATCCGCGAGCTCCTGCGCGCCGCCGTCACGGTGCCCTTCGACCTGACGTCGGAGGAGCCGCTGATCCGCGCACGGGCCGTGCGGCTGAGCACCGACCGGCGGGTACTGCTCTTCACCGTTCATCACCTGTGCTTCGACGGAGCATCCATCGGCCTCTTCGTCGAGGAGTTGCTTCAGCGTTACGCCGAGGTGGTGGCGGGACTGCCGTTTCCGCCGCCGGACGAGATCCAGTACCTGGACTTCGCCGCCTGGCAACTCGACCGGCTGGCCGACGGGTCGTGGGACGGACAGCGCGCCTTCTGGCGGCAACGGCTACGCGACCTGCCCCCGTCCAGCGCCCCACCCGCCGACCGGCAGGCGCCGGCCTCCGACGCGGGCGCGACCTCGGAGGTCTTCCTTCCCCCGGCCGTCGGGTCGGCGCTGGACGATCTGGCGCGAGCCAGCGCCAGCAGTCGATTCATGATCATCATGGCGGCCCTGCACCTGCTGTTGCACCGGGTCACCGGTCAACGGGAGGCCTGCGTCGGTACCCCCTTGACGCAGAGAAGTGCGGCGGAGACCCGGTCGATGATCGGCCTGCTGCTCAACACCGTCCTGGTGCGGGCCGACACCGCCGCGGCCCGTACCTTCCGGGATCTTGTTCTGGCGGTCCGCGACGAGGTCCTTCGGGTCTACGACAACCAGGACCTGCCGTTCGAGATTGTGCAGCGCGAGGCGTGGTCGACCCGGGGAAGCGACCGTCCGGCGCTGATCGACGTGATGCTGAACTACGAGCCGCCGAGCCCCGGCCGCTGGGCGGCCGGCCCCACGACGCTGCGCCTCGTCGACTGTCCGGACCAGGAGGCGAAGTTCCCGCTGACCGTCTACGTCCGCGACGGCGACCCCGTCCGCATCAGGGTCAGCTACCGCACCTCCACCTACACGTCCGCCCGGATGGCGGCCTGGACCAACCAACTGGCGCATTTGCTCGGCGCGGTCACCGCCGACCCCGACCGCCCTCTGGACGAGTACTCTCTCGCCACCGCCACGCCCGACGTGCTACCCGATCCGACCCTGCCGCTCGACCGTCCGGCGATGCCGACCGTGGTGGATATGTTCCGCGCGGAGGCCCACTCGGCCGGCGACCACCTGGCAGTGCAGGACGAGCGGCATCGGCTCTCCTACCGCAACCTCCTCGCCGCCGTCACGCAGGTGGCCACCGACCTGCGGGAACGAGGTGTCGGCCCGGGTGATCGGGTGGCCGTGATCTGCGGCCGGTCCGCAGCGACGGTGAGCGCCCTTCTCGGCACCATGACGGCCGGCGCGGTGTTCATGCCCGTGGACGAGCGCCTGCCCGAGCAGCGCATCCGGGACCTCGTCGCGGCCGCGGCACCGGCGGCGGTCATCCGACTCGGCGCGGATCCGTCGGGCACCGACCATCGGTGGCTCGCCGCTCCCAGCAGGGCCAGCCAGAGCAGCGGGTCAACGCCGGAGCACGACAGCCTGCCGAGGCCCGATTCCCCCGCGTACCTCTACTTCACGTCCGGCACGACCGGACGACCGAAGGCGGTCCTCGGGCGGCACGACAGCCTCGCGCATTTTCTCCGTTGGGAGGCGGCAGCCTTCGGCGTCACCCACCGCGACCGGGTCTCGCAGCTCACGACCGTCTCCTTCGACCCGTTCCTCCGGGACGTGCTGCTGCCGCTGACGACAGGCGCGACGCTCTGCATCCCCGCCGAGGAGACCCTGTCCGAGCCGCAGCGGATCTGGCGGTGGATCCGCGACGAGCGCGTCACCGTCGTGCACGCCGTACCGTCGCTGATGAAGTGGTGGCTGGGTGCCGCCGACACCGGGCGGCCGGCGGACCTGCGTCTCGTCCTGTTCGCCGGAGAACCCCTGCCGCCCATGCTGGTAAGGCAGTTGCGGGACCGGACGAGCCGGGACCTCACGGTGGTCAACCTCTACGGCCCCACCGAGACCACACTCGCCGCGTGCCACTACGTGGTTCCGCCGGCCGCCTCGGAAACCCTGCCGGTCGGCCGCCCCATCCCCGACACACAAGCGCTGGTGCTTTCCCCGGGGAATCGGCTGTGCGGGGTGGGCGAGGTGGGAGAAATTTGCATCCGGACGCGGTTCCACGCCGAGTCCGGCGACCCGACGGCGGGCACCCTGCCGGGCTTCCAACCCAACCCGTACCGGGACGACCCGGACGACGTCATCTACCACACCGGTGATCTTGGTCGGTACCGCGCCGACGGCCAGTTGGAGATACTCGGCCGCCAGGACCACCAGATCAAGATTCGTGGTACGCGGATCGCGCCGAACGAGATCGCCGCGGTACTCGCCCAGCACCCGGACGTCCGGGCCAGCGTCGTCCGCGACTGGCCTGACGCCGACGGCCTGGTACGACTGGTCGGCTACGTCGTGGGCCACCCGGACCGGACGCCCGAGCCGACGGTGCTCCGCAAGTGGGCCGCCGCCCGGCTGCCCCGGGTCATGGTGCCCCATCAGGTGGTGGTCCTGGACGCGTTGCCCCTCACGCCCAACGGCAAAGTCGACCGGGCACGGCTACCACAGCCGGTCGACGCCGATGACGACGAGCGGGAGCCGGAGAGCGAGCTGGAGAAGTGGCTCTGCGCACTCATGGGTGACGTCCTCGGCCGCGGCCCGGTCGGCGTGGACCAGGACTTCTTCGATCTCGGCGGGCACTCCCTGCTGATCACCCAGCTCATTGCCCGAATCGACGAGAAGCTCGGCCAGCGGTTGGGCTTCGCGGTCGTCTTCAACCATCCGACGGCGGCCGAACTCGCTGCCGTCCTGACCACCGCCGACGGGACGCCACGGGTCGTCGCGGCACCGCCGGCCCCTGTCGAG
Organism: Micromonospora sp. H61; assembly: GCF_018070325.1. Classification (GTDB taxonomy): domain Bacteria; phylum Actinomycetota; class Actinomycetes; order Mycobacteriales; family Micromonosporaceae; genus Micromonospora; species Micromonospora salmantinae. The sequence goes on along the minus strand of NZ_JAGPXY010000001.1, from coordinate 378,882 downwards.
GCGTGCCCCGCGCCGCCGATCGCCGACCTCGCGGACCTCGACGACGACGAGCGCGAACTGCTCGCCGCCCTAATGACCGTCAGAGAGGATGACCAATGACCGTCCCCAGCGCTGTGCGGCGGAAGGACCCGACCGAGGGGCTGGAAAGGGCACGTCCGCTGATCGACACCGAGCGCCTGCTGCCCCTCTCCGCGGGCCAGCGGCGGCTGTGGCTCCTCGACCACCTGAATCCCGACGACGCCGCCTACAGCGTCAACAACGTCCTGGTGCTGACCGGTGACCTGGACACCGAGGCCCTTCGCCGAGCGGTCGAGACGACCGTGCGGCGACACGAGGCGCTGCGCACCTGTTACCCCACCGTCGGGGGAGTGCCGTACCAACTGGTCCGAGACAGCGTCGACGTGCAGTTCGCCACGTACGACGAGCGGTCGGCCGGACCGAACGCCGCCTGGGAGCGGATCCGCGCCGCCGCGCGACTCCCCTTCGACCTGGCCCGGGGCCCCCTCTTCCGGACGGTCCTGGTGCGTTCCGGTGCCGAGAAGCACCTACTGCTGATGAACGTGCACCACTCGGTCGCGGACGGCTGGTCGACCGGGCTGATCATGCGCGACATCCTGGCCTGTTACTCGGCGCAACTCGGCCATGTCGAGCCGCCGCCGCCACCCGCCGCCCAATACCGCGACTTCGTCAGGTGGCAGCGGGACCGGCAGCACAGCCCCGACATCGCCGACCAGCTGGAGTACTGGAAGGACCAGCTCGCCGGGCCCCTCGGCGTCGTCCGGCTGCCCGCCGACGACACCCGGCCGGCGGCCCGCTCCGCCAAGGGCGGGACCAGCGCTTTCGCCGTACCGCCGGAGCTCACCGACACGCTGGCAGACCTGTGCCGGCAGACCCGCACCACGCCGTACATCGTGCTACTGGCGGCCTTCAAGGTGCTGTTGTACCGCTACACCCGGCAGACCGACGTCGTCGTCGGCTCCCCGGTGGCCAATCGGACCCGGCGGGAGTTCGAGGACGTCGTCGGGTACCTCGGCAACACCCTCGCCATGCGGACCGACCTGTCCGGGAACCCGACCTTCCGTGACGTGCTCGACCGGGTGCGCCGCACCGCGCTCGACGCCTTCACCCACCAGGACGTGCCGTTCGACACGGTCGTCGAGGCGGTCGCGCCGACCCGCGAGACCGACGTGTCACCGGTCTTCCAGACGTCGTTCGTGCTCCAGTCCGATCCGGTCACGGTGGCGAGCGAAGAGCTGTCCGTGCAGGCCGTCCCGATCGACAACGGGTCGGCCAAGTTCGACCTGACGCTGAACATGGCCGAGGACGGCGATCAGCTGCTCGGGCGGTTCGAATACAGCCGGGACCTCTTCGGCACGGCATCCATGGACCGCCTGGTGGCCAACCACCTGACCCTGCTCCACGCCTGCCTGACCAGGCCCGACACCCCGATCGATTACCTCCCGCTGCTGGCGTCCGAGGAGGCGGCCACCCTCGCGCGCTGGAACGACACCACCCGCCCGAGCCCGAGCGGGGTGCCGGTGGACGAACTGTTCCGTCGGCAGATCGACCGCCGGCCGGCCGCGACCGCGCTGGTCGAGGGCGACCGCAGGTGGACCTACCGGGAGCTGGGGGAGTGGGTCGACGACCTGGCCGGCGCGTTGCGCGACGGTGGCCTGCGGCGCGGGGACCGGGTGGGGATCGCGGTGGAGCGGTCAGCCGCCACCATCGCGTGGATGCTGGCCGCGGTGCGCGCCGGCGGCGCGTTCGTGCACTTCGATCCCCAGTATCCGGACGAACGGCTCAGGCTGCTGATCGACGATGCCGCGCCGCGCTTCGTCGTCGCCGCGGAGGACGTCCGGGCCAGGATGGGCTTCGACCCGAACCACACCCTCGCCCCCGACCATCGTCCAGGATCGTCGGCCGTCGCCGTCGACCGGGCGTTCGAGCCGACGGACCTCGCCTGCGTCGTCTACACCTCCGGCTCGACCGGTCGACCCAAGGGCGTGGCCCTGTCCCACCAGGGCATCACGGCTCTCGTCTGCGACGTCGACGAACTCCAGGTCCGTCCGGACGACGTGGTGGCCCAGGCGACACCGCTGACCTTCGACGCCTCGCTGTTCGACGTCTTCGGCGCGCTGTTGAACGGCGCCGCGCTCGCCCTTGCGCCACCTGGACCGGAGACCCTGGACGAACTGTGCGCGCTCTTCTCGGCCACCGGCGTCACCGTGCTCCAGTTGACCCCGGGGCTGTTCCGCCGGCTCGAACCACGCCACCTGGCGGACCTCGGCGGTCTGCGGCTGCTGCTGTCCGGTGGGGACATCATGTCGGTCCGGGCGGCGCGCGACTTCCTCACCGAGGTACCCAACTGCACCTTGCTCAACATCTACGGACCCACCGAGAACACCCAGCTGACCAGCGTGCACCGCGTCACGGCCGTCGACACGACCCGCGCCGTGCCGATCGGACGCCCACTGCCGAACACCACTGTCGACATCGTCGACCCGGCCGGCCAACCGGTGCCGATCGGTGTCCCCGGCGAGTTGTACGCCGGCGGCATGGGCGTCGCCAACGGCTATCTCAACCTGGCGGAGATGAACGCCGAACGGTTCGTGGCGGACCCCCGTCGCCCCGGCGCCCGCCGGTACCGGACCGGTGATCGGGCGCGTTGGCGTCACGACGGCACTTTGGAGTTTCTGGGCCGGCTCGACGACCAGGTGAAGATCCGAGGCTTCCGGGTCGAGCCGGCCGAGGTACACGCCGCGCTGGTCACCGACGAGCGGATAGCCGACGCGGCGGTGACCGTGGTCCGCAACGACGATGGCGACCGCCAACTGGTCGCCTATCTGGTGGCCGCGACGGACGACCTGGACGTCCGTCAGATCCGGGCCCGGCTCGAGGAGTCCCTGCCGCGCTACCTGCAGCCGGCGTTCCTGGTGCCCGTTCCCAGCCTCCCGCTGACCCGGCACGGAAAGGTGGATTTCGCCCGGCTGCCGGACCCGCGTGTCGGATTCGAGCCGACCGTCGACGAGTACGTGGCTCCGACGACGGAGCTGGAGCGACAGCTCGCGGCCATCTGGTGCCAGGTCCTCAAGGCCGACCGGGTGGGCATCGACGACGACTTCTTCGAGTTGGGCGGCGACTCGATCATCAGCATCCAGATCGTCGCCCGGGCACGGCGTGCCGGTGTTCGGGTCTCACCACGGGACATCCTCGACGCCCGGACGATCCGCCGGCTGGCCGCGCAGGGAGCCGGCGGACAGCCGGAAGCCGTACCGGAGGTCGCCGCGGTGACCGGCGAGCCCTTCCGGCTCAGCCCGATCCAGCGATGGTTCCTGGAACAACCGCTACCGGCCCGTGAGCACTTCAACATGTCCCAGCTGTTCGAGCTGGACGCACACGTCGACCCGGATCTGCTGCGCCACGCGTTGGCCGCCCTGGTGGAGCACCACGACGCACTGCGGCTGCGACTGGTGGGCCCGCCGGACGCCCCGGCCCAACAGTACGGCGGCGAGACGGCCGTCGACCTGGTCCGCCTCGACCTGTCGGGCTGCCCGGAAGCGGAGCAGTGGGGGCGACTGGAACAGCACGCCGCCCGGCTGCAACGCCAGATCCGACTCGACGGCGGCGGTCTCCTGCGGGCCCTGCACGTCGACCGCGGTGACGAGCCCGCCTGGCTCTTGCTGATCATCCATCACCTGGCGGTCGACGGCATCTCCTGGCGCATCCTGATCGACGACCTCCGTGAGGCGTACCAACAGTTGTCCGACGGCCGTCGGCCCGAGCTGCCGGCGCGGACCGCGTCGTTCCAGCAGTGGGTCGAGGCCCTGCACACCGCAGCGCGGTCGACCACGGCGCAGGCCGCCGCCACCTACTGGATGGAGACGCTGCCGACCGAGACGGCGCCGCTGCCCACCGACCGCGACGGTACGAACAGTCGCGCCTCGACGGCACGGGTCACCGTCAGCCTCGACGAGGCCCAGACCGAGGCCCTGCTCCGCAGAGCGCCCCGGGCCTACCGCTCCGAGATCAACGACATCCTGCTCGGCGCGTTCTCGATCACCATGAGCCGATGGACCGGGCGACGGGAGACCTTCGTCGCCCTCGAATCGCACGGCCGGGAGGACCTCGGCACCGGTCTCGACACCTCCCGCACCGTGGGCTGGTTCACCGGCCTGTACCCGGTGCTGATCACCGCCGAGGACCACTTCGCCGACGACCCGGGGGCCGCGGTGCGGTCGGTCAAGGAGCAGTTGCGCCGGGTCCCCGACCACGGCGTGCCGTACGGCCTTGTCCGGTACCTCACCGGGGACTCCGCGCAGGCGCGATCGCTCACCGCCGCGCCCTGGCCGGAGGTCAGCTTCAACTACCTCGGCCAGTACACCGGCGCCGAGCAGGACGACTCACCCATCGCGCTGAGCCCTCGCCTCGTGTCGAGCGACCGCAGCAACGAGGGGCAACGAAGCTTCCTGATCGAGGTGAACGGCAGCGTCGTCGGCGGGCGACTGCGGCTCATCTGGACCTACAGCACCCAGTGCCACACCACGGAAACCGTCCACCGGCTTGCCGACGACTACCGAGCGACCCTCGTGCGGATCGTGGAACACTGCGCCGAGCGCGCCAGCACCACGTTCACCCCGTCCGACTTCCCGCTGAGCGGACTGGACCAGGCGCAACTGGACCAACTCCTCGCCGACGGTCGTCCGATCGAGGACATCTGGCCGGCCACCCCCCTCCAACAGGGGCTGATGTTCCATTCCCTCTTCGAGCCCGAAGCGGGCATGTACCTCGTCCAGTGGTGCGCCGACTTCGTCGGCGCGTTCGACCCGGAGCACTACGAACAGGCCTGCCGACAGGTCCTCCGACGGCACCCCGCGCTACGGGTGCAGTACGCCTGGGCCGGGGCCAACCGGCTGGTCCAGGTGGTACGGCCGGACCCGGAGCTGACGGTGGCGCACCGGGAGCTCCGGGACGCCCCGGCGCACGACCAGCCGGGCCTGCTCGACAGGTTCCTGACCGAGGATCGGGAGCGAGGGCTGGAGCCGTTCGGCGAGCCACCGATCCGCGTGACGATCCTGCGGCTCGGCGACGACCGGTGCCGGGTGGTGTGGACGTACCACCACGCGCTGCTGGACGGCTGGACCTTCACCCTGGTGATGAACGAGATCGCCGACTCCTACCGGGCCGCGTGCTCCGGCCGGGAGGCGATGCCGCAGGCCCGTCCCTCGTACCGTGGCTATCTCGACTGGCGGTCGGGCCGGGACCCGGAGCGCGCCGCGGCCTACTGGCGCGACCACCTCTCCGGCATCTCCGGGCCCACCGTCCTCGGCATCGAGCGGCCCTCCGACGCGTGCGTCAACGAACGATTCAGCCACTGCCTCACCACGCTCTCTGCGGAGCGGACCGAACGGTTGCGGACGCTCGCGCAGGCCGCCGGGATCACTCTCAACACCCTGTGCCTCGGCGCCTGGGCGTTGACCGCGGCCCGGTACAGCGGCGATCCGTCCGTGGTGGTGGGCGTGACGAGTTCCGGGCGGCCACCCGAGTTGGCCGGTGTCGAGCAGATGGTCGGTCTGTTCATCAACACCCTCCCGCTGCGGCTGCCGGTCGAGCCCTCGGCCCCGGTCAACCGGTGGCTGCGGGAGGTCCAGGCCGCGCAGTGGCGAATGCGTGACTTCGAGGACAGCGCGCTCAGCGCCGTGCAGGAGTGGGTGGGACTCAACGGCCAGGCCTCGCTGTTCGAGCACATCTTCGTCTTCGAGAACTATCCGGTCGAGGATCTGTACGAGCAGGACTGGCACGGGGCGAGGATCGCCTCGCGATACTCCGTCGAACGCACCAACTACCCCCTGGACGTGCTGGTCAGGCCCGGTGCGGAGCTGCAGGTGCAGATTGGCTACGACCGCAACCGCTATCCCGAGCCCGCCGTCGAGCAGTTGTTGAGGCACTACGTGCACGTCCTGGACGCGCTGCTCAGTGAGCCGGAGCGGGAACTCGGCGCCATTTCGATGGCGGACGACGACGAGACGCGGGCGCTCCTGCGGCGGTACGCGCCGCCCTATCAGCTACCGGCGCACGACGACGTGGTGCACCGCCGTTTCGAACGGCAGGTGGAGCTGACTCCGCACGCACCCGCGATCGCCTACGGCACCGACGAACTCACCTACGACGGGTTGAACCAGCGGGCGAACAACCTGGCCGCGCACCTGCTCGCCAACGGTGTCGGCAAGGGCTCCTTCGTGGCCATCAGCAGCACCCGCTGCGTCGAGATGCTGGTCGGGATGCTGGCGATCCTCAAGGCCGGTGCGGCGTACGTGCCGATCTCGCACAAGTACCCACCGGAACGGATCGCCCAGATGATGGACGACGCCGCCGTCACGGCCCTGATCACCCGACGGGATCTCGCTGATCCGCTGCCCGAGCATCCTGCCCGCCAGGTCTACCTCGAGGACTGGTCCTCGGCGCCGGACCGGCGGCTGCCGAACCCCGAGGTCGCGGTATGCGTCGACGACCCGGTCTACGTCTACTTCACCTCCGGATCGACCGGGCGACCCAAGGGCGTCCTGGTCCATCACGGCGGCCTGACGACGACCGTGACCGGCTACTCGACCGCCTACGAACTCGATCGCCGGACCACCGTGCACCTGCAGATGTCGAACATGTCCTTCGACGTCTTCACCGCGGACTGGACCAGGGCCCTGTGCAACGGTAAAAAGCTCGTGCTCTGCCCCGCCGACCTGCTGCTGGATTCGGCCGGGCTGCTCGACCTCATCCGTCGCGAACGCGTCGACTTCGCGGAGTTCATCCCCGTGGTGCTGCGTCGTCTCATCGACCACCTGGAACGCACCGACCAGCGGCTGTCGGCCCTGGAGGTGGCGATCTGCGGCAGCGACGTCTGGTACGGCGACGAGTACATGCGCTTCCGCCGTCTCCTCGGGCCGCAGACCCGGCTGGTGAACAGTTACGGAGTCACCGAGGCGACCGTGGACAACGCGATGTACGAGGACCGCGCCGCCGACCTCGTCCCGGGTCGCCCGGTGCCCGTCGGTGGCCCGTCACCGAATGAGCAGTTGCTGGTCCTCGACGAGAACGGGGCGCTGCAGCCCACCGACGTACCGGGCGAGCTGTGCATCGGCGGCCCGGCCGTGGCCCAGGGATACCTGGGTGCCGAGGAGTTGACCCGGCAGCGCTTCGTTCCCAACCCGTTCGACCCGCGCGGCGGGCGGATGTACCGGACGGGCGACCTGGCCCGCTACTCCTCACAGGGGTACGTGGAGCTTCTCGGCCGAGCCGACGACCAGGTGAAGATCCGCGGATTCCGGATCGAGCTCGGTGAGGTGGAAGTGGCTCTGGAGCAGCATCCAGCCGTCGCCCGTGCCGTCGTCGCGGTGCGTCGCCTCAGCCGCGACGACGCCGGACTGGTCGCCTATCTCGTGCCGGCCGGGACGACGCTACCGACCGTCTCCGCCTTCCGCGGCTTCCTCCGGGGAACCCTGCCCTGGTTCATGATCCCCACGACGTACGAGACGATCGCCGAGGTCCCGACGAACAACAACGGCAAGGTCGACCGGAGCGCGCTGCCGCAACCGTCGACAGAACGGCCCGACGTCGCCGCGGCGTTCGAGGCGCCGTCGACCGACACCGAGCGGAGGGTCGCCACCGCCTGGTCCGAGGTCCTCGGCCTGCCCGAGGTGGGGGTGACCGACGACTTCGTCGAGCTGGGCGGCAGCTCGCTGCGGGCGATGGAGGTCGCGTTCCGGGTACGTCGGGACGTGGGAGCGAACCCCACCATCCGCGACGTCCTGCTCTATCCGACCATCCGCGAGTTCTGCGCGGCCTTGCCGTCCTTCGGCGCCGTCGCCGAGGAGGTTTGCCATGAACGTGTATGAGACCGGGGGGACCCGTCCCACCGCCCTGCTGGCGGGTCCACCGTCGGACGCGCACACCTGGAACCTGCTGTACCTGCAACTGCTGATGACCGAGCTGGGGTGGCAGGTGTCCAACCTGGGCCCGTGCACGCCCGTGCGGTTGCTGGTCGCGGAGTCCGCCCGGTGCGCTCCGGACCTTGTCGTGATCAGCACCGTCAACGGTCACGGTTACCACGAAGGGCTGACCCTGATCCGATCCCTGCGGCGGGAAGCGCACCTCCGCGACACCCCGATCGTCGTCGGCGGCAAGCTCGGGATCGACGGCCCGGACGACGGGAGCCGACTGAAGCGGCTCCGCGACGCCGGTTACGACGACGTCTTCGACGGCGACGGACAGGTGCCCCGGTTCCAGGTCCTGTTGGATTCGTTGCGTCACCACGCCCGCCGGCAGGCGAGCCCGGCACCGGCCGTCCGGTGATGGCTACCGCCACCGGACCCTCGCCGGCTGTCGGGCCCAGCTTCCACACGTTCATCAGTGACGCCCGTCGCGACCGTCGCCTCGTCGTCCAGCCCCGGATGGGCTTCAGCGACACCGGTGCCATGACGGCGGGTCTGCGCGCGACCCGCGCGGCCCGGGCCACCACGGTGGGCACCATCACCGTCGACAGCTACACCCGGACCGGGGAGCTGGGCGCCGTCGAACGCGCGCTGCGCGACGGCGTAGCCCTGAACGGGTACCCGCTGGCGAGCATCGACCCCGGGGTGACCCGGACGATGCTCGGGGAGGTCGGCCACCCGTCCTTCCCGGTACAGGTACGGCACGGCTCGGCGGCGCCGACGAAGATCTTCGAGGCGCTGCTCGAGGCCGGACTCGACGCCACCGAGGGTGGTCCGGTCTCCTACTGCCTGCCGTACAGCCGACGACCGTTGCACCTGGCAGTGGCCGAGTGGGCGCACTGCTGCCGGCGGCTGGCGGCACGACGGGAGGACGGGGCCAACCCGCACCTGGAGAGCTTCGGCGGCTGCATGCTGGGTCAGCTCTGTCCACCGGGTCTGCTCATCGCGATCACCGTCCTGGAGGCGCTCTTCTTCCGCCAGCACGGCATCCGAAGCGTGTCGGTCAGCTTCGCGCAGCAGACCAACCACCGGCAGGATCTCGAGGGGGTGCAGGCCCTCCGCGCGCTCTGCGCGGAGTTGCTGACGGACGTCGACTGGCACGTGGTCGTCTACGCGTACATGGGGGTGTATCCCCGGACTCCGCGAGGCGCGCGGGAGATCCTGCGCGCGGCCGCCCGGCTCGCCCACGGTGGGGGCGCGGCCCGCCTGATCGTGAAGACCACCGCCGAGGCGCACCGCATTCCCACCATCGGGGAGAACGTCGAAGCCCTCGAACTCGCCGCCGCCGCGGCAGCCGACGTGACACCGCAGGCCGTGCCGGACTCCGGGATCCGCGACGAGGCCCGGCAGTTGATCCACGCGGTTCTGTCGATGGACGCGGACGTCGGCCGGGCACTGGTCTCCGCCTTCGCCCGGGGATACCTGGACGTGCCGTACTGCATCCATCCCGACAACCACGCCGCGACCACCACCTCGATGGACGCCGACGGCTGGCTGCGGTGGGCGGACGTGGGGTCGCTGCCCCTCACCCCCGACGCCGTTTCGTCGCCCCCACTGCTGACCTCGGCCGGACTCCTCCGCGCCCTGTCCCACGTACAGCGTAGTTACGACGGCGCCTGACGCCGCCCGCCGCCGCGGGCATCGATGCCCGCGGCCGAGAAAGGGAGATCCATGCTCACCCTGGGAAACCACCAGAAGTCGGACCCGGCGATCGCCGGACCGCCCGCTCCGGGCGACCACCTCGCTGATCCGCGTACCCGTGCCGCTCTGCGCCTTCAGCACCATCTCCTCATCGCCGGCCGGGAGTACCTCACCGAGGCGGGTTTCGTCGAGTTGCTCCCGCCGGTCATCGGTCCGGTGACCGACCCGGGTGTCCGCGGCGCGAAGCAGGTCGACGTGGACTACTACGGCCACCGGTTCAAGTTGGCCACCAGCGGCATCCTCTACAAGCAGGCCTCGCTCACCGCCTTCGACCGCATCTTCAACGTGGCGGCCAACGTCCGGCTGGAACCTCCGGAGGTCTGCTCGACCGCGCGGCACCTGGTCGAGTTCCGCCAACTCGACGTCGAGCTGGCCAACGCCGGACGCGAAGAGGCCATGCACGTCGCCGAGGGACTCGTCAAACACATGGTGCGGCGGATCCTCGACCAGCACTCCGCGCTGCTGGACGAGTTGGGCCGCGATCAGGAGCCGCTTCGCCTGCTGGTGGATCTGCCCTTCCCGGTGCTGCCGCACCCGGTCGCGGTGACCGCGCTGCACCGGCGGAACTATCCCCAGAACCCGGAGGCGGAGATCGAGTGGCCCGCCGAGGTGCTGCTGTCCCGCGAGTACGACCTGCCGTTCTTCGTGACCGACTATCCCCGGGGGTCGCGGGGTTTCTACGATCGGGCAGACGAGGAGAACCCCAACGTGCTGTTGAACTTCGACCTCCTGGCCCCCGAGGGGTTCGGCGAGATCAGCAGCGGCAGTGAGCGCGAGTACGAGTACGCCAAGGTGGTGACCCGGCTGCGAGAGACCGGCGAGAACCCGGCCAAGTACGCCTGGTACCTCGACATGGTGCGTTCCGGTATTCCCGCGAGCGCCGGGTTCGGGATCGGCGTCGAGCGACTGACCCGGTGGATCGCCGGGCTGGAGGCGACCTGGCAGGCCACGGCGTTCCCCAAGCTGCCCGGCGTGGTGGCGCCATGAGTGACCTGCTCAGGGCACCCGGCTTTCCGGAGGAGGAGGTCCGCGCCCGAGCCCGCGACGGTGAGCGGACGGTCTTTCCGGCCGCGGACTCGTACGGCACGACCCTGTACGGGGCCGGCGCTCCCGTGCCCGCTGACGGGCTGGACGCGCTCCGCGTGGCGCCGCCGCTGTTCATGCCCGGCCGGTTGGGCGAACTGGTTCAGCTCGGCCGCGAGCCCCTCTTCAGCGATGTCGATCTCGACACCGACATCGGCGGGTTCCGGTCGCCGGTACCCGTGTTCGTCTGCGCCTTCGGCTCCACCAGGGTCGCCAACGACGGGCTGGCCGCCGCGGCCAGCCGGCAGGCTGCCCGGCTCGGACTGCCGATGCTGGTGGGGGAGAACATCGCTCCTGTGCACGGCTACCGCGACGAGGCCGAGCTGGCCGGCACGTTGATCAAGCGAATTCGGCTCTATCTGGACGAGGTGCCCGACGGCATGGGTGGCGTCGTCGTCCAACAGAGCACCGAGGACGCGGACGCCGAAGTCTGGAACCACCTCTACAGTGACCCGACCGTGGAACCCCTGCTGAAGACCGGCCGGCTCGGCTTCGAGCTGAAGGTCGGCCAAGGGGCGAAGCCGGGGCTCGGGGGCATGACTCTGGTGGACCGGGCCGACGGCTCGCGGCTCGCGGAGCAGTTCCGCCTCAGCACCCTGAACGGGGTCGCCGACGACGACCGGAACGCGTCATTGGTGCGGTCGTCGAGCCCCGGCACCTTCACCGCCGACATCCTCCGGCACCAGATCCGGCTGATGCGCAACAACTATCCGCGCTGCCGGACGTGGGTCAAGCTGTTCCCGGGTCGGGACGTGGCCGAGGCGGTCGCCGTCGCGCACGCGGCGGGTGCGGACGCGGTCACGGTGGACGGTGCGGAGGGCGGCACCGGATGGGCGCCGACATCGTTCCTGCACCACGTCGGGCTGCCGCTGGGGGAGTGTCTCGTCCGGCTGTCCGACACCCCGGCCTGCCTGCTCGCCAGCGGACGGATGTGGGAGGGAGCGCGGGCCGCCAAGGCGATCGCGCTCGGCGCCCGAGCGGTCGGGCTGGGGCGTGCGGCGCTGCTGGCCGTCGACGAGGACGCCGACCAGGGCCTGCTGCGGCTCGTGCGGTGCCTGGCGCTCGAGCTCCAGATGCTGACCAGCGCGGTCGGCAAGTACCGGGTCGGGCTGCTGTCGCCGGACGATCTGTGGCGGCCCGACGTACCGACGTGAGCTTTTCAAGGTTTCTTTTTTAAGATATCTTGAATAGATGGCGGACATTCCCGACCACCTGGATCTGACCGATCCACGCGTCATGCGGGGGCTGGCGCATCCGCTGCGCCTGGCCCTGCTCCGCCTGCTGGCACAGCAGGGCGCCGCCACCGCGACCGAACTCGCCGGGCAGCTCGGAGTCTCCGCACCCTCGGCCAGCTACCACCTGAGCCAGCTCGCCAAGTTCGGCTTCGTCGTCGACGCGCCCCGACCGGGCGGAGGACGCGATCGGCCCTGGCAGGCAGTCGCGCGTGGCTTCCGCTGGGCATCGGGTGCCAATTCCACCCCCGAGACCGCCGCGGCGGCAGCGGCCCTACGGCGCCAACTGACCGCGCACGGTCTGGCCGCGCTCTCCGAATACGAGACAGCGCAGGAGCGGTACCCCGGCTCCTGGCGGGAAGCGGCCTTCGTCATCACGGACACCGTTCTGCTCACCTCCGAGGAATTGACCGAGGTCGCGGAGGAAGTCAGGCAGGTGGTGGCCCGGGCACAGCGACGCCACGGCGGTGAGCGGGCGGGCGCGGCGGTCCGACCGGTGCGACTGTTCGCCTTCGGGGTGCCGGACGAGCCGCCACCCGTCGCCGACGAGGGCCAGCCGACCGTCACGCCCCGAGAGGAACCGTCCGATGACTGACCGCACCCCTCGCACCCGAGTTGGCGGCGACATCGCCGGCCTGCGATGGACGTACTGGACCTGCCATTTCCTCCGCTGGCTGCCCCTCGGTCTGGCCCTGCCCGTGCTGGCCCTGCTGCCGCTGGACCGGGGCCTGGGCCTCGGTCAGATCGGCGTGCTGTTCGGGGTCTACAACGCCACGTCGGCGCTCCTCGAGCTGCCGACCGGCACGCTGGCGGACGTGTTGGGCAACCGGCCGGTGCTGATCATCGCCGCGCTCCTCGAGACGGCCTTCTATCTGGGGTTCGCGCTGGCACCGACGATGGTGGCCCTCACTGTCGCGATGATCCTGGGCGGCATCGGCCGTGCGCTCGCCTCCGGCGCGCTCGAGGCGTGGTACGTCGACCGTGTCTACGCCCGGGAGCCGGCCGCCGACGTCCGTCCCGCCATCGGTGGCGCCATGTTCCTCACCAACGTGGCCGTGCTCATCGGATCCGGTGCGGCCGTCGGCGTGTCCCTCCTGCCGAAGGGGCAACTCCCCGTCGACCTCCCGACCTCGGCGTTGCCGGTCGTCCTGGCGGTGCTCTGCGGTCTGCTCCAGATCGTCGCGCTGCTCGCGCTGGTGCGCGGTGGCGAGGGCAGCAAGAGTGCCCGGGCCGGACTGGCCGAGCTGAGGAGCGTTCCCGGCGTCATCCGCGAGAGCGTGACCTTCTCGGTCCAGCGGGGGAACCTGCGCCTGATCCTCATCACGGGCCTCGCGGTCGGTGTCGGTATCGGTGCGGTGGAAGCGTTCTGGCAGCCAGCCCTTGCTGATCTCCTGGCCGATCCGTCGGCCACCACCACAATGGCCGGGCTGCTCGTCGCCGGCTCCACACTGGTCGGCGCCATCGGCTCGCTCATCGCCGCCCGGCTACCGGCCGCCGCCGCCCGCCGCGCGCGGATCGTCTGCGGGGCGCTCTTCACGCTCCTCGCCGCCGCGATCGTCGCGCTGGCCGTCGCTCCCACCTTCGCCGTCGCCGCGACCGCTTTCCTGTTCGTGTACCTGTTTCTGGAGTTGCGCGCCCCCCTCAACCAGACACTGCTGCATCGCGCCAGTCCCGCCGGCCGGCGGGCCAGCGTCCTGTCGGCGTACTCGATGAGCACCAGCGCCGGTGCGGTCATCGCCTCCTTCGGGTTCGGCGCGATCGTGGACAGCGTCGGCGTCGCCACGGTCTGGCTGTGCGCCGCCGCGGTCGTCGCGCTCGCGAGCGTGGCCTACCTACGGCTGACGCCCACTTCCCGGGTGCCCGACGCCCGGGGCACGACCGTCGCCGAGTCCGCCCTTCCGCACTGACCAGGCGCGTCGGGCGTGCCCGACGAGTGCGGTATCGGCAGCACGATGTCGCCGTGAATGCGCCCCGATAGCGCCCCGGTCGACCGTTGGCGCAACGGCCGGGCTTACGGAAGGAGCCGCACCGTGAACGTGCAGGCCCGTCTCGACATCGACACTCCGACAGCGGGTGACCGGCAGACCGCGCATCATCGCCTGATGCAGCGGTTGCAGATCACGGGCACCCCCTTTCGGCTCATGCGTCACCGGGCCGAAGGATGCACCGAGCTGGTGAGTCGCCTCCGTCAACATGATCTCGCGCAGGCGGCCAAGTGCCTCGTGATTCGCGTCGGCCTGACCAAGCGGTCCCGACGTTACGTCCTCGCCGTGGTGCCCGGAGATCGCCGCGTCGACCTCGACGCGGTCCGGTGTCTGGCCGGCGGCACCAAGGCGCTGTTCGCCCAGCGGGACGTCGCCGAACGCCTCGCGGGCAGTGTCAGCGGATCCATCATCCCGTTCGCCTTCGACCCGGAACTCGATCTGATCGTCGACCGAAATCTGGTCCTGCAGGACGAGCTGTACTTCAACGCCGGGCGGCTCGACCTGTCGATGGCGCTGCGGACGGCGGACTATCTCGCCCTGGCCCGGCCCAGGATCGCACGGATCGCCACCTGAGCGGCCCATCCGCCATCGGACCGAAGGACTCCCATGAACGAGTACGAGCGGGGGCCGCTCAGCCTCCTGCACGCGCACCGACCAGGCGACCCGACGCCGGCCTGGACCGCCACGAACACCGCCCACCCGGGAGCGGCGGCATGACCGACCTGCCCCGCGTCGGTGTGCTCCACGCCCCTCGTAGCGCCGCGGGCCTCGGCGACATCGAACGGGCCGCCGGAAGCCGGTGCCGCCCAGTCATCCTCATCGACGCGCGGGACGCCCGCGAACATCCCGCCAGCGTGCGTGCCGCGGCGACGCGCTTTCCCGTCGCGGTGGCCACCAGCGACAGTCTGCCGCAGATCGTGGCCCGACTGGACCTGCGCGGCGTGACCACGTTCCACGACGCGCGACTGGAACAGGCGGACCGGATCGCGCGGCAGCTCGGCGCGCCCCGGATGACCATCGAGGGATGCTGGGACCGGCTCGCCGTCCGTACCACCCTGGCCCGGCATGGACTCAGCGCTATCGCGAGCCAACCGGTCGACACACCGGACGATCTTCGCCGTATCGTCGCGGCGTCGAGCGGCGTCCGCGTGCTCCGCTCCCGGCAGCACCAGGCCGCCGGGAGGGCGTCGCTGATCGCCGACGCCGCTGACGTCCAGCGTGAGATCGCCCGTCGACGCCGATGGAGCGGCCTGCTGCTCGAGACGCGCCCGTCGCCTCTCGGTCGGCAGGTCGCGGCGGGGTGCGTGGCGTCCATCTCGGTGCTGACCGTCAACGAGCACCGGGCGCACCACCACCTCGGCCTCTGGGACAACATCGCGACGGGTGCCCCCTTCGGGGTCGACAGCCGGCTCGCCGCGACCGTCACCCGTCCCACCCGGCTCCCGGAGCACCAGCGGACCGTGCTGACCCGGTTCGTCAGCCGGTGCCTCGACGTGTTGGGCGTGCGGTGGCGGGTCGCGCACACCGAACTCGCCTTGACGCCCCAGGGCATCGAGGTCCTGGACGTGGACGTGTGCCCCGGCGCGCGACTCACGCGCCACCTCGGCTGCTCCGGCGCGGACCTCGTCGCCGACGCGCTCACCCTGGCGATCGGCGCCTGGCCGGTGGCCAGGGAGGTGGACGGGCGGTACGCCCGGCCCGGATGCCGGCGCGAAAGCCGACCGATGGCGATCCGAATGCACCAGGGCGTGGGCTAGGCCACGCCGCGTCGGCGATCCGATCCGCACGGCGCGGGGCAGCCCCACGAGTCGATGGAAGGACACCGATGGCGATACCGGCCGAAACGCTGAGCCCAGCCGCCGCAGCACGGGACGCCGAACCGTCCCCACGCGACTGGTCCTTCACGAGATGGTTGGCAGCCGGATCCGGGCCGACGGTGCCGGACCAGCCCGCCCACCTGCTGCACGATCTCATCAGCCGCCAGGCGCTGGCGACTCCCGACGCCACCGCCGTCGTGTCCGAGGACCGCAGCCTCAGCTACGCCCACCTGGAGTCCTGGGCCAACTCGTGGGCCGCGCGGCTCCGGGACGAGTACGGCGTCGGGCGCGGTCAGATCGTCGCCGTCTGCGCACCACGGTCCGTCGAGCTCAGCGTGGCGCTCCTGGCCATTCTCAAGAGTGGGGCGGCCTACCTGCCCATCGCCGTGGACTGCCCGGACGAGCGGGCCCGGTACATGCTCGAGGAGTCGCGGGCAGCGGTGGTGCTGGCGCCGGAGCCCTTGGGCCGCCGCTTCGCGGGGACGCTGCCCGTGGTGCCTCTCGATGGCGAGCCCCGGCGGCACGAGCCGGTCGAGTTCGTCCGCCCCGGCGACAGCGATCCCACCGATCCGGCGTACGTCATCTACACCTCCGGTTCGACGGGCCGCCCGAAGGGCGCCGTGCTGAGCCACGCCGGTGTCGTCAACCGGCTGCTCTGGATGCGCCGGGCGTACGACATCCGGGCGACCGACCGGATCCTGCAGAAGACGCCGTACACCTTCGACGTCTCGGTCTGGGAGTTCTTCCTGCCGCTGCTGAGCGGCGCGACCCTCGTCTCCGCCCGTCCGGAGGGTCACCACGACCCAAGGTACCTGTCGGACCTCATCCGGCGGGAGGCGATCACCATCGTGCACTTCGTGCCCGCCATGCTGACGCCGTTCCTCGACGAACCCGGGGTCGGCGGCTGCGGGTCGCTTCGCCACGTCTTCTGCAGCGGCGAGGCGCTGCCCCGGCATACCCAGGACCGCTGTCTCGATCTCCTCGACACCGAGCTGCACAACCTGTACGGCCCGACCGAGGCGTCGATCGACGTCACCGCGTGGACCTGCCAGCGCGACGACAGCCGGCGGTACGTCCCGATCGGCCGACCCATCGACAACATGTTCGCGCTCGTCCTCGACGAGGATCTGCGCCCGGTCCCGGACGGTCAGGTCGGGGAGTTGTACCTCGGCGGCGTGGGCCTCGCGACCGGTTACCTCGCCCGCAGCGAGTTGACCCGGGAAGTCTTCCTGCCCAGTCCGCTCCCCGACGGACCGGACCGGATCTACCGCACGGGGGATCTGGTCCGCCGGCACCCGGACGGCGAGTTGGAGTACTGCGGCCGACGTGACCGGCAGGTCAAGGTGCGGGGTTTCCGCATCGAGCTCGGCGAGGTCGAGAGCCGGCTGTGCGACGTGCCCGAGGTCGTCGAGGCCATCGTCAGCACCGAGAAGACCTCCGGCGGGGCCGACCGGCTGATCGCCTTCCTGCGCCTGCGACCGGGTGCCACGGTCAGCCTCGGCGGCCTGCGCGACGCCCTCGCCGTCCACCTGCCGGAATACATGATCCCGTCGTCGATCCGGCTGGTCGACCGGGTGCCGGTCACCGCCAACGGCAAGGCGGATCTCCCTGCCCTGCATCGGACGGCGGGGCCTCCGCTGGCAGCGGAAGCCCCGTGGACCGCGCCCCGCGACGAGACGGAACAGACGCTGGTCGACCTGTGGGCGACGGTGCTGGACGTTGACCCCGTCGGGGTGCACGACGACTTCTTCGAGCTGGGCGGTGACTCGCTGCTCGGGCTGCGGGTGATCAGTCTTGCCCGGGACGCCGGGCTCCGGCTCACCACCGACGACCTGTTCACCCTGCGGACCGTGGCCCGACTGGCGCCGATCGTCCAGGGTCGCCAGGTCCTCGCCGTCGACCAGGAGCCCGCGTACGGGACGGCGCCGCTGACCCCGATCCAACGGAGATTCCTCGAGTACGACATGGCGGTGCCCGACCACTGGTCGATGCCGTTGGTGCTGGACGCGTCGGACCCGATCGACGTACCGGCGGCCCGGACCGCGTTGCACGCGGTGCTGGCACACCACGACGCGCTCCGTACCCGCCTCGACGCGACCGGAACGCAGACCATCCGCCCGATCGCGCCCGACGCGCCGCTCGACGTGGTCGAGTTCGGGGTCGGGTCCGACCGGCACGCCCAGCTCACCGCCTGGATCACCACCGCCAGCGGGATGCTCGACGTCGGCGCCGGCCGCCTGGTACGCGCCGCGGTGCTGCGCCATTCCGAGGGCGACCGGCTCGTCCTCGCCCTGCACCACGTCGTCATGGACGGGGTCTCCTGGCGGATCCTGGCCGACGACCTCGACGCCGCCTACCGCGCCGCCCGTGCGGGACGCCCGGCCGACCTGCCGGCGCGCACCAACTCGATCCTCGACTGGGCGCGAGCGTTGACGCCGCTCACCGCCGGCCCCGCCCTGGCGGCGGACCGGCGCTACTGGAGCACCCAGTACTTTCCACCGGTCGGCCCGCAATGGCCGGGTCCGGGCACCGGCACGTCGGGATCGGCCCGACGACACACCGCCACCCTCGCCCCGGCCACCACCCAGCACCTGCTGCGGGACACGACCCGCGTCCTGGGCGCACGGATCGACGAGGTGCTCGTCGCCGCCCTCTGGCTGGCCGTCCGCGAGAACCACGGCACGGAGGGCCTGTTCATCGATCTCGAGGGCCACGGCCGCGACCACCTGACCGACGACCTCGACGTGTCACGGACGGTCGGCTGGTTCACCAGCATCTTTCCCGTCCACTTCGAGGCCTCGGCCGACGCCGGTCCACTGGAGGTCCTCCGGGCGGTCCGCGCGCGACTGCGCCGGATCCCACACCGGGGCAGCGGGTACGGCATGCTGCGGTACCAGGCCGCCGACCCCGACCTCCGCGCCGAGCTGGCAGCCCTGCCCACCCCGACCGTCAAGTTCAACTATCTCGGTCGTTTCGACGACCACCGGGGGACCGCGCTGAGCGTCGCGCCCGTGCAGGTGGCACTGGACTCGGCGGAGCGGAACGTGCGTTCCCACCGACTCGACGTCGTCGGTCTCGTGTCGACCGAGGGCCTCCGGACCGAGTGGGAGCACGTGCCCGAGCTGGACGACCCGGTCACCGTGCGGAACCTCGCCAGCGCGTTCAACCGCCACCTGCACGCGTTCTGCGACGCGGCGGACGAGACCCAGCGGGCCAGCGGGGACATCGCGGTCGACCCCGGTCGCCTCGGGCTCGATGCCGGGGACCTGAGCACCATCGCGGCGGCCATCGCCCGGATCGACGGAGGGGACGACGATGCCCACGCTTGAGGCCGTCAACGAGTTGACCCGCACCCAGCACGGCATGTTGGTGCACTGTCTGAGCGAGCCCGACGCCGACCACTACCTGGTGCAGGCCTTCCGCGACCTGACCGGACCGGTCGATCTGCGACTGCTGCGCCGCGCCGTCGAACTCCTGCACGAGCTGCACCCAGCCCTGCGCAGCGCGTTCATGTGGCAGGGCATCAAGCAGCCCGTCCAGGTGGTGACCAGCCGGGTACGCCCCGACTACACCGAACTGGACCTCACCCCCTACGGTGCGGATCCGCAGGACCAGCGGTGGCGGGACCTGCTGGGCGCCGACCGGAGCCGTGGCCTGCGCCTGGACGCGCCGACGCCGTGCCGGTGGACCGTCGTCCGTCTCGGCCCCGAGCGGCTGCGGATCCTCTTCACCCACCACCACCTCCTGCTGGACGGCATCAGTCTCGCCCTCGCATGGCGGGACCTCGCCCAGACGTACGCGCACCTGTGCGATCCGCAGCAACCGATGCCCGGGGCGCGACCACCGGTGCACGCCCTGCTCGCCTGGCGCGACGGCCGGGACCGGTGGTCCGAGGAGCTGTTCTGGCAGGACCAGCTGCGGGACCTCGACACCCGTGAGATCGAGATCGGGCAACTGGAACGCCGCACCGACGAGGGCTGGGGAGAGGAGCGGCACGCCCTGCCCGAGCGGCTGCTCGGTTCGTTGCGGACACTCGCCCGCACGCGTCAGGTGTCCCTGAACTCCGTCCTGCACGCGGCCTGGTGCATCCAGGTGGCCAGGTACACCGACGCGGACGATGTCGTCGTCGGCACCGTCTTCGCCGGTCGACCGGACGCGCTGGCCGATGCGCAGCAGATGGTGGGCACGTTCCTCAACACCCTGCCGCTGCGGCTCCGCGTCCCGGGTGACGCCACCGCCGTGGCTCTCATCCAGGCGGTGCACGACCGGCTCACCGAGCTGCGCGCGTACCAGGACACCTCGCTGTCGGAGGCGCTGCAGTTCGCCGGCCTACCGACCGGGCGGCTGGTCTTCGACTCGATAGTGGTGTCCGAGAGCTATCCGCTGGCGGACCCGGCCGAGTGGGGCACCGCGCGGTCCACCCCCGGCGAGGTGCTGGAGAGCCCGCACTTCCCCCTGACGCTCGTGCTGCGCCCCGAGGCGGGCGAGGTGGTGCTGCGGCACGACGGGCGACGGTTCACCAGCCTCGTGGCGCGGCGGATCCTGGACCACTTCCTGACCCTGCTCGAAACCCTGACGACGGCCGATCCCGACACCCCGGTCCGGGAGCTGGCCATGCTCCCCGAGCACGAGCGGCGCGACCTGGAGAGGCACGCGGGGCGGCCCGCCGCTGGCACCTGGCGGACCCCGATGCCCGAGGCGTTCGCCGCCTCCGTCGGTCGTACCCCTGATGCCGTCGCCGTGCGCGACGGCGACCGTATGATCACCTACCGCCAGTTGGCCGAGCGTGCCGACCGCCTGGCAGCGGGCCTGATCGAACGTGGCGTCCGGCCCGGGTCCGTGGTGGCCGTGAGCCTTGCGCCCAGCATGGCGGCGGTGGTGACTGTGCTGGCGGTCTGGCGAGCCGGGGCGGTCTACCTTCCCCTGGACCCGGGTCAGCCGGAAGAGCGCCTACGGTTCATCGTCCGCGACGCCGGGGCGGTGCTGGTGGTGACGGGTGACCGGCCCGGGTGGGCGGACGACCTGCCCGTGGTCCGACCCGACCTGGTGACGACCACCGGACCGACCACCGGGGACGTGGTGACCGACCCGCAGGACGTCGCCTACATCATCTACACCTCCGGGTCGACCGGTGAGCCCAAGGGCGTGCGGGTCCAGCACGGCCCACTGGCCCACTACGTGTGGTGGGCGGTCGACCGGTACCTCACCGGGGCCGACGGCGGCGTGCCGCTGCACTCGTCGCTGGCCTTCGACCTCGGCCTGACCAGCCTCCTTTGTCCGCTGGCGGCAGGCCGGACGATCGTGGTGGCGCCGCCCGAGGGCCTGGCGGACCTGCTCGCCGGCCACCACCGGTTCGCCTTCGTCAAGGTGACGCCCGCCCACCTGGGCCTGCTCTCCACCTGGCCGGGCGTCGCGCGTGCCGCGGCGACCGCTCGGACCTGGGTCGTCGGTGGGGAGGCCCTGCACCACGAGCAGACGGCGCCCTGGCTGCGGGCCGCGCCGGAAACCGTCATGATCAACGAGTACGGGCCCACCGAGGCCGTCGTCGGTTGCTGCGTGCACACCGTGACCTCGCCCCCGGACAGCGGTCCGGTGCCCATCGGGCGACCCATCGACGGTGCCCGCCTCTACGTCCTCGACCGCTCGGGTCACCCCACGCCGATCGGGATGCCCGGTGAGCTCCACATCGCCGGCCCGGCGCTCGCCGCCGGATACGTCAACCGTCCCGAACTGACCGCCCAGCGCTTCCTGGCCGACTGCACCGGCCAGCCCGGTCGGATGTACCGCACCGGCGACCTGGCCTGCCTGACGCCCGACGGCACGCTGCACTACCTGGGCCGTCGCGACGACCAGGTGAAGATCCGTGGTTATCGCGTGGAACTGGGGGAGATCGAGGCCAGGACGCGGGCCACCGGCCACGTCGGCGAGTGCAAGGTGATGCTGCGGCGGGACCCGGAGGGCCAGGAACGGCTCGTGTCGTACGTCGTGCCGACGGGCGACCGGCTCGACGAGACCGCGCTGCGGGAACTGCTCGCCAGAAACCTGCCCGCCTACATGCTCCCGGAGCGGGTGGTCCGGTTGGCGACGATGCCGCTGACCCGCAACGGGAAGGTCGACGTCGCAGCCCTGCCGTCTCCCGAGTGGACCACCGAACGCGCGGCCACGTCGCCGCCGCGAACAGCGACCGAGCGGCTCGTCGCCGACATCTGGGCGCGGCTGCTCGGCGTGGGATCGGTCGGCTCGGACGACGACTTCTTCTGCCTGGGTGGTCACTCCCTCCTCGCCGCCCGGGTGGTCAACGACGTGCAGGCCGGCAGCGGGGTCTGGCTACCGGTGAGCAAGATCTTTCAGCTGCGTACCGTTGCCGAGCTCGCCGCCTGGATCGACGCGGAAGGTGCCGCCGACCCGGCTCCGCCGGCCATCGTCCGGATCGCGCGACGGGCCAGATGACGGCGCGATCTCCGTACACCTGAGCAGGTTGCGGGCGCCGGGACCGGCGCCTGCTGCCCCGAGGAAGAGAGGCGCATGTTGTGGACGAGACCACGCTGATCTGTCTGCCCTTCGCTGGAGCCGGCGCGGCGTTCTTCCGGCCCTGGCAGCGGCAGGCCCCGCAGGGTCTGCGCATCCTGCCGGTCCAGCTCCCCGGCCGGGAGGAACGCTTCGTGGAGCCGCCGCACACGGACGCGGCGCAAGCCACCGACGAGGCGTGCGCCCTGGTGACCGGTCATCTCGCCGCCGGGGCGCCCGTCGCCGTGTTCGGGCACAGCATGGGCGCCGTGCTCGCGTACGAACTCGCGCATCGGCTGGAGGCCGCCGCCGGCGTGCGCCTGGAACGGCTCTTCGTCAGCGGCTCACCCGGACCGTGGTCGGGGCGTACCGAGTGGGTGGGCGATCTACCCGAGGAACAGTTCCTCGCGAAGGTCCGCGTCATCGCCGGCTACGCCCACGCAGCCCTCGACGACCCCGAGATGAGGGAGCTGCTGCTGCCCACGCTCCGGGCGGACGTACGCCTGCACGAGTCCTACCGTCCCACCTCGGACCGCAGGCTCAGGACGCCGATCAGTGCGCTGCGGGGCCGGCAGGACGGGCTGGTCAGCGCGGCCCAGATCGCCCAGTGGGCGGAGGCCACCGCCGGCGGGCTCCGCACGTCGGAACTCGACGGGGGCCACATGTACCTCACCGAGCAGCCCGGTCAACTGCTCGACCTGATCGCCGCGGAACTTCGTACGGTCGAGGTCGGGTGAGGCGGTGACCATGCGACTTGCCGGCCGGACCGCGCTGATCACCGGGGCCGCCCGCGGACTGGGGCGGGCCGTCGCGGTCGCCTTCGCCCGGGAGGGGGCCGACCTCGCCCTGCTCGACATCGCCGCGGACCTGCCCGGAGTTCCGTACCCGTTGGGCTCGGCCAGTCAGCTCGCCTGTACCGCGGACCTCTGCCGGGAAGCGGGTGCCGGCGTGCTCACCGGCACGGTGGACGTACGTGACCTGGCGCAGGTCGAGCAGGCCGTGGCGGAGGCGGTGGGGCGCTTCGGCGAGCTCGACGTCCTCGTCACCAATGCGGGAATCGCTGCTCCTTCGGGACGTGCCGCACACGAGATCACCGAGCGGGAGTGGCAGTTGATGATCGACGTGGACCTCAGCGGGGCCTGGCGGACCATCCGAGCGGTCGGCGGCCGGATGGCCGAGCGCGGCTCGGGCAGCATCATCAACATCGCCTCCACGGCCGGCCTGGTCGGCTACCGACACTTCGCGGGTTACGTGGCTGCCAAACACGGGATCATCGGGCTCACCAAGGCCGTCGCGTTGGACTACGCGCCGCGCCGGGTCCGGGTCAACGCGCTCTGCCCCGGATCGGTGCGCGATGACCCGCGCGTGGAGGGACGGATGCTCGCCGAGATCGCGCGGTCCCTCGACGTACCGGTCGCCGAGCACGAGGAGACGTTCGTCCAGGCGCAGCCGATGAACACGCTCATCGAGCCCGACGACGTCGCCGGCGCCGCCCTCTGGCTCGCGTCGGACGAATCACGCCAGGTGACCGGCAGTGTCCTGACCGTCGACGGCGGCTTCACCGCCCGCTGACCCGTGGAGCTGAGCAGAGTGACCCCATCGTTCACGCAACCCGGCTTCGCCCGGATCGTCGGGGTGGACACCCCGGAGTCCGCGCTCTGTCACGCGCTTGCGGTGCGGCTCACCGAGGACGTCGACGCCGAAGCGCTACGCCACCGGTTCGACACGGCCGTGCGGCGGTGGTGGCCCGGTCCCGCCGACCGTACGCCCACGCTGTGGAGCGAAGCGGTGCCGTCGGCCCGGGGCACCCCACTCGCCCGGCACCGGCTGCGTACCGAGATGCATCGACCGGTGAGCCGGACCGGACCCGTACTGCGCGCGGTGGTGCTGACCTACGCCGACGCCTCGCGCGACCTCGTACTGACCGGCCATCGCGGCACGCTGGACCCGCCCTCGCTGCGCGTGCTGGCCGAGGTGCTCACCGGGCGGCGCAGTCCGGACCCACTGACCGCGCAACCGCTGCCCGCCGAGGTGACAGCTACCCCACGCCGTACGCCGAGCGGGGGTCGCCGGGTGGAGTGGGGGATGGGCGACGCCCAGGCCGGCGACCGGACGGACGTCTTCCGGCTTCCCCTCGGGGCCGCCGCCGGCGACCCGCTCACGAGCCTGAGCGCGGCGGCGGTCGTGGTTCTCAGCCGGTACGAGGGGCGGGAGGTGGTGCGCACCGGACGGGTGCGGTCCCCGGCTTCCCGGGCGTCGGAGGCACTCGGCGCCTTCGACGAGGTGGCAGTGCTGACGGTCGACCTGTCCCGGGTCCGCTCGAACGAGGACCTGCTCGACTCGCTCTCGACCTCGCCGGACGTGTCCCCGCAGGACACAGCGGAACGGAGGCCGGACGTCGGGGTGCTGGAGGTCGCCGCCGCGGCGGGAGAGGCGGACATCCCCGCCGAACTCCCCTGTCAGAGCGCGCTCTTTCCGCTCACCCTGGTCCTGGCCCCCGGGGCGGACGGCACGACGGACGTGGAGGTCCGGCACCAGGTCCGGCACGTCGGCGCGGCGGCGGCACGCGCCTACGCCGAGTGCGTCGCCCTCGTGCACCGACAGCTCACCGAGCGCCCCGACGGCCTGGTACGCGACCTCGACCTGCTCGACGCCGAAGCGGGGGCACGCCAACTGGCCCTCGGGCTGGCACCCGAGAGCGCGCCGCCGCGCCCGCGTCGGATCGACGCGCTCTTCGACGAGTGGGCGGAGCGCCACCCCGGCGCCGTCGCGCTCCGTCGCGGCGACGCTGCCCTGACGTACGGGCAGCTCCGCGAGCGGGCCGACCTCGTCGCCGCGGGGCTACGCCTGCGGGGAGTGCGGCCCGGCGACCACGTCGGCATCTGCCTCGACCGGTCCCTGGACCTCGTCGTGACTATGTTGGCGGTGCTCAAAGCCGACGCGGTGTACGTCCCGATGGACCCGAGCCACCCCCCGCAACGGCGCGCCCACATCGTGCGGGACGCCGGTCTCCGCGTCGTCGTGTCAGACCTGCCGGACTTCCCCGGCGGCGACGGGTCGGTCCTGGGCGTGGCGGAGCTGGTCCGGGCAGGCGGCGCGGGCGGGCCGGCCGTCCCGCGGCGAGGGCCGGGAGACGCGGCGTACGTCATCTACACCTCCGGATCGACCGGCCGCCCCAAGGGGGTCGAGGTTCCGCACCGCAACGTCACGGGCCTGGTGGCCGCCACCCGGGACGATTTCGCGTTGCATCCCGACGACACGTGGACGCTCTTCCACTCCAGCGCGTTCGACTTCTCCGTCTGGGAGATCTGGGGGGCGCTGCTCACCGGGGCGACACTCGTGGTGGTGCCCTACGACGTCAGCCGATCGCCAACCGAGTTCCACGAGTTGCTGGTGCGCGAGCGGGTGACGGTTCTCAACCAGACGCCGTCGGCGTTCGGCCAGCTCATGGAGGCGGACCGGCGCAGCGCGGCACCCCTGGCGGTGCGCCTCGTCGTGTTCGGCGGCGAGCCGTTGGACACTCGCGTCCTGCTGGGCTGGTTCGACCGGTACCCGGAGGACCGCTGCCGGTTGGTGAACATGTTCGGGATCACCGAAACCACCGTGCACGCGACAGCCCAGACCGTGACCCGGCGGGAGGCGTTGGCCGGGACCCGATCGGTGGGCCGGGCGCTGCCCGGATGGCGGCTGTACGTGCTCGACCCACAGGGTCGGCCGGTGCCCACCGGGGTGACCGGTGAGATCTGGGTGGGTGGCGCGGGAGTCGCGTCCGGATACCTGGGGCTCCCGGAACTCACCGCCGAACGGTTCCAGCCCGATCCGTTTCTCGAAGGCCGCCGGTACCGCAGCGGCGACCTCGGCAGGTTCCGGCCCGATGGCTCCCTGGAGCACCTGGGGCGGCTCGACGATCAGGTCAAGGTGCGGGGGTTCCGCGTCGAGTTGGACGAGATCCGGAACGTGCTGCTGGACGACCGGGCCGTCCGGGCGGCTGCGGTGCTGGTCAGCGGCGATGCGCTGAAGGACGCCGCCACGGTCCGCATCGACGCCTATGTCGTGCTCGATGGCCAGGACACCGAGGCGGTTCGCCGGCGGGCGTCGAGGATCCTGCCGGAATACATGGTGCCGACCACGCTCACCGCACTCGACGCGCTGCCGCTGACCGGCAACGGCAAGCTCGACCCCGACCGGCTTCCCGCGCCGGCCACGCCTGCCTCGCCGCCGAAGGCCACGGCGGGGAAGCCCGCGGGGCTGTCCGGAGACCTCGCCGAGGTGTGGGAGTCGGTGCTGGGCGTGTCGGTGGGGCTCGACGACAACTTCTTCGCGCTCGGCGGCAACTCGCTCTACGCGGTGCGGATCGGGTCGGCGATGCGGGAGCGCGGGCTGCCCGCGCTCTCGATGCGCCAGCTCTACCTGACGCCGACCGTTCGCGCGCTGGCCGCCGATCTCGACCAGCAGCGGTCCTGACCCCCCAACGAGGAGAGAGAGGCACGTCGCCATGTCCCAGAGCGAGCCGACACATCAGGTGGTCCGCAACGACGAGGGGCAGTACTCGGTCTGGCCAACTGAGCACGAGCCCCCGCGCGGATGGCGGGTCGAGGGCTTCTCCGGTAGCCGGGACGACTGTCTGGCACATGTGGAGCAGGTGTGGACCGACCTGCGGCCGGTCAGCCTGCGCGAGCGGATGGGGCCGTCCTGACCGCGGTCACGGTGTCGGCGGCATCCACCGGTGCCGGCGACCTCCGGTAACCGCCTACGCGGACGCGCGGGACGCCGTCTCGGCCTCGCTGAGCAGGGCGTCGACCAGATCGTCCGACGCGGCCCGATCGTCCCGCGCCACCCGCGCGGCCAGGTCATGCAGGCTCTCGGCGTCGAAGAAGGAATCGAGGTCGACGTCCAGGCCGAATCGGTCGCCGATCCTGCCGGCCAGCGCGACAGCGCCCAGGGAGTCCCCGCCGGCCGCGAAGAACGACCGGTCCAGGTCGTCGCCGTCGGCCAGCCCCAGGACTTCGCAGATCATCGCCAGGACCACCTGTTCGCTCGGCCGGCCCGACTCGGGCGTCCGGTCCGTCGGCATGGTGGCGACGTCGCCCAGGCTCCGCCAGCCGAATCGCTCGCCGCGCAGCAGCGTGCCCGGCAGGTTGACCCGGCGGCCCACCGTCGCCGGCCAGTCGACGTCCGCGCCGGAGACCCAGGCGGCGTAGTGGCTGGCCCACCCGGGCAGAGCCGGTGCACGTCCGGCCGCCACCTGCTCCAACGCCGCAACGGCCTCCGCCGGCGTGGACGCGACCACCACCGCCCGGGCGGGCAGCGCGGCCCGGGCAGTCCGCAACGTGTACGCCACGTCGGCCACACACGGGGCACCGGGCCGGCGCAGCGCCTCGGCGAGCCGCTCGGCGGTGGCGGCGAGCTGGGCCGGACCGGTCGCGGACAACGGAAGCACCTCCGCGCGCGGTACCCGTGCGGTCGGGGCCGGCTCGACCGGATCCGCCTGACCCACCACGACGTGCACGTCGGTGCCGCCGATACCCAGACCCGACACCCCGCCGAGGCGGTGTCCGTCCGGCGGCGCCGGCCACTGTTCGGTCTCGGTCACCAGCCGCAGCGGCCCGGGGCCGTTCGGCTCGACGGCCGCCATCGGCCGGTCCACCCCGGCCGTCGGCACCAGCGTGCGGTGTTCCAGCATGAGAATGACCTTGATCAGGCCGGCCACCCCGGCGGCCGCGTCGAGATGCCCGACGTTGCCCTTGACCGAGCCGACGGCACATCGGTTGCCCGACCCGATCGCGTTACCGGCCGCCTCGGCTTCGATCTGGTCGCCCAGCGCTGTTCCGGTCCCGTGCAGCTCCAGGTACTGCGCCCGGGCCGGAACGGTGCCGGCGGCCGCCCACGCCTCGGTGATCGCCCGCGAGTGTCCGTCCACCCCCGGAGCGGAGAACGCGGCCCGCAGCGCGCCGTCATTGGTCATCGCACTGGCGTGGATGACCGCCCGGATCGGGTCACCGTCGGCCACCGCGTCCTCCCAGCGGCGCAGCACGACGAGACCGGCGCCGCACCCACTGACCGTGCCCGCCGCGGCCTCGGCGAACGGTCGGCATCGCCCGTCGGCCGCGAAGATGCCGCCCTCCTGGTAGCGGTAGCCGACCGCGGCCGGGGTGTCCACCGACACCCCACCGGCCAGCGCCACGTCGCACTCGCCGACGAGCAGGGCCCGCGCCGCCAGGTGCACCGCGGTCAGCGAGGTCGAGCACGCGGTCTGCACGGTCACGCTCGGTCCGGTCAGCCCGAACCGGTACGACAGCCAGGGAGCCAGGAACTCGCGATCGGTGAGGATCCGCAGTTGCAGATCGCCGAGCTGAGCGCGCAGCGCCGCGTCGGCCAGCGTGGCGATCATGTGCTCGGACTGACCGCCGCCGACGAACACGCCGGTGGCGGCCGGTGCCCGGGAGGGGTCGTACCCGGCGTCCTCGAACGCGGCCCAGGCCGATTCCAGCAGCAGACGATGCTGCGGGTCCGCGACGGTCGCTTCCGGCGCGGAGAACCCGAACAGCCCGGCCTCGAACCGGTCGGCGTCGTCGAGAAAGCCCTTGGCCGGGACGTAGTCGGGGCGCTGTCGCTCCTCGACCGGCACCCCGGAGGCCGCCAGCGTCTCGGCGTCGAAGCGGCGGATCGAGCATCGCCCCGTCCGCAGGCTCGTCCAGTACTCGCCGACGTCGCTGGCGCCGGGGAACCGAGCACTCATGCCGACAACGGCCACATCAGTCGTCACGTTCACGGAATTCTCCTGTCGCTCGTCCTGTCCTTCGCCGCGCCGCGGGCGGATCCCAGCACCAACGCCCGTCGTTCGCCACGACGCCGCGCATCCCCGAGATCGACCGACGCCGGGCCGATCTCCATCCGCCTGGCCAGCGCCGCCACGGTGGTGTGCCGGAACAGGTCCATCAGGGTGATCTGACTCTCCGGCCAGGACCGGAGCCGCTCCACGACGGCCAGGGCGCGGATCGAATTGCCGCCCAGATCGAAGAAGTTGTCGTTGACGCCGACCCGGTCCACCTCCAGCGCGGCGGCCCACACCTCGGCCAGTCGGCGTTGCATCGGGGTCACCGCGGCCACGTACGCATGTGTCAGCGCGGGCCGGACCGCCTCCACCGCGGGTAGCCGCGAGCGGTCCACCTTCCCGGTCTGACCCTGCGGGAGGTCGGGCAGCGGGACGAACACCTCCGGCACCATGTACTCCGGTAGCCGGTCGGCGAGCCAGGTCCGCAGCGACTCCGGCCCCGGCGCGACTCGGGCGGCGACCACGTAGGCCGCGAGCCTGCGGTGCTGGCCGTCGCCCCGGACCGCGACGGCCGCCCGGGCCACCTGCGGGTGGCCGGACAGCACCGACTCGACCTCCTCCAACTCGATCCGGAAGCCGTGCAGTTTGACCTGGTGATCGGTCCGGCCGAGGTACGTCAGCATGCCGGCACTGTCGTACCGGGCGAGGTCGCCGGTGCGGTACATCCGGGATCCCGGCGGCCCGAACGGGTCGGGCACGAAACGCGCGGCGGTCTCCCGCGCCCGCACGGCGTACCCGTCGGCGAGCCCTCGTCCCGCGAGGTAGAGCTCACCGGGCACGCCGACCGGCACCGGGCGCAGTCGGCCGTCCAACAGGTAGGCCCGGTGGTTGGGCAGCGGACGGCCGATCACCACGGGCCGGTCGACCGTCAGGTCCGCGCTGGTGGTGAACACGGCGGCCTCGGTGGGGCCGTACGCGTTGATGATCCGGCGACCGGGCCGAGACCACCGGGCGACCAGTTCCGCCGGGCACTGCTCGCCGCAGAAGGCGAACGCTCTCAGCGCGGGGAGCGCCTCCTCGTCGTACGGAAGCGACATCCCCGCCGACGGTGGCAGGAAGCACCAGGTGATCCGGGCGTCCCGGAGCCGGGCGAGCAGTGGCCGGCCGAGCCGTTCACAGTCGGCGGCGACGTGCAGTTCGGCGCCGGCCACCCAGGTCATGAAGTAGTCGGCCACCGCGACGTCGAACGTGACGGAGACGAACTGCAGGACGCGGTCCTCGGCGTCGAGTCCGAGACGACGGGCGACGGCGGTCGCCAGATTGGTCAGCGCGGGGTGGCCGACCCGGACGCCCTTGGGCTGTCCCGTCGATCCGGACGTGTAGATCAGGTAGGCGAGGTCACTGTCCGGGCGGCGTCCGCGGTGCGCGGTCGCTCGCGACACCTCGCCGGCGGTGCGCGCCGCCGCGTCGAGCAACAGCACAGGAAGATCGCAGGCTGCTGCCTCGACGGCGGTGTCGGCCCGGGCGATGACCACCTCCGCGCCCGCGTCGGCCAGGATGAACCGTATGCGTTGCGCGGGTTGCCAGGGATCCACCGGCAGATAGGCGCAGCCAGCGCGCAACACCCCCAGGGCAGCCACCCCGAACTCCGCGCCGCGCGGCAGGAGGAGGGCGACGACCGAGCCGGGACCGGTGCCGGCCGCACGCAGCCGGTCGGCGATCCTGTCGGCCCGGCTGACCAGGTCCCGATAGCTCACCACGTGTCCGTCGGCGACCAGCGCGGTCTGCTCGGGGTGGGCGGTGGCCCGCTGAGCGATCAGTTCCGGTACCCGGGCGTTCGGCACCACCTCGTCGGTGTGGTTCCAGTCCCGCAGCATCATGCGGCGGGACTCGTCGTCGAGCAGTTCGGCGGTCTCCACCGGCTGGTCGGGCGCGGCGAGCAGTCCATCGATCAGGGTGGCGAAGGCACGTGCCCAGTGCCGCATGGTCGACGGCTCGAACAGGTCGGTCCGGTAGATCAGGCGTAGCGAGAGACCGTCGCGGGTGTTCTCCAGGTAGCCCAGCAGATCGGACTTGGCCGCCGTCACGCCGGCGTCGACCCGCCGGACCCGGGCGTCGGGCAGCGCCAACTCGCCGGCCGCGTCGTCGTACGAGAACATGGCCTGGACCACCGGGTCGTGGCTGAGCCGTCGCTCGGGCGCCAGAGCGGCCACGACCTCGGTCCACGGCGCCGCCTGTCGCGCCCTCGACCAGGCCAGCCGGTCGCGGACACGACGCACCATCGCGACGAACGACGGGTCACCGGACAGGTCGACGCGTACCGCCACGGTGTTGGTCAGCAGCCCGACCACGTCCTGCAGGTCCGGGTGGTCCCGACCCGCGACCGGCACGCCGACCAGCAGGTCGGTGGCACCGGACACCCGACCGAGGAACACCCCGAACGTGGCCAGCAGGACCGCGAAGTCGGTGCTGCCGGTCCGGGCCGCGACGGCCCGGACGCGCTCGGCCACGTCGTCGCCGAGGGGCACGGCGACGCTGTCGCCCGCGGCCGACTGGATCTGCGGCCGGGTCCGGTCGGCCGGCAGCGCCAGAACGTCCGGCACGCCGGCCAGCTCAGCCCGCCAGTCGGCGATGGCCTCGCCGTAGCCACCGGAGCTGAGCAGGTCGTGCTGCCACACCGCCACGTCCGGGTACTGCAACGGCGGCGGCTCCAGGCCACCACCGGCGTACGCGGTGGCCAGATCCCGCAGGAGGATGGCGACCGACCAACCGTCGCAGACCAGATGGTGTACCACCAGCAGCAGACGGTGGCTGCCGTCGGTGAGGCCGTAGATCCGGCAGCGCAGCAGGGGGCCGTCGGCCAGATCGAACGGTTCACGCGCCGCGTCCGCCATGACGGCCGGAACCTCAGCCGGCGACCAACCGTCGGTCACCCGCACGTCCACGGTCGGCTCGGCGGCGACCGCCTGGACGAAACGTCCGTTGCGGACCGGGAAGCTGGTCCGCAACGCCTCGTGTCGGCGGATCACGGCGGTCAGCGCCCGGCCGAACGCCGCCGGGTCGAAGGAACCGTCCACCGCGAACGCGATGGGCACGTGATACTGGGCGCTCCCCGGCTGCAACTGT
Source organism: Micromonospora sp. H61 (assembly GCF_018070325.1). Taxonomy (GTDB): domain Bacteria; phylum Actinomycetota; class Actinomycetes; order Mycobacteriales; family Micromonosporaceae; genus Micromonospora; species Micromonospora salmantinae. The sequence goes on along the minus strand of NZ_JAGPXY010000001.1, from coordinate 346,674 downwards.
TCGAGCACCAGCAGCCGCAGTTGTCCGGGCGAGACCGGAAATTCCGCCTCGCCGGGGCCGCCCCCGGGTGCGCCGGTCACGACCCCTCCTCGCCGCCGGCCGAGGCGATCCGGTCGAGGGCGGCGGACCACCGCCGCGCGAACTCGGTCACCTCGCTCTCGGACAGCGTGTCCGCGGGGTAGGCCAGCGTGGTCAGCAACCGCAGGCCCCGGTCGTCCATCGCCGCGACCACGCCCACCTCGAGCGCGTGCTGGATCGGGATGGCGTCCACGTCGACCAGACCGAGCATCTCGGTGTCGTCCTCCCCGGTGGCCCGGAACCTGCCGTAGTAGTTGAGCGCGACGTCCGCCGCAGGCTCGGCGGCGAGCGCGGCGGCGGTATCCGCGTTGGCGTACCGCAGGAGCCCGAAGTCCAGGCCGTTGAGCGGAATGTCGTGCAGTTGGGCGGTCACCGCACGCACCATCGGCGCGATCCCCCCGGGGGCCGTCCAGAATGCCTCGACGGCCGCCGGTCCCGGATCGATGAGGGCCGGGAAGACGGTGGTGAACCAGCCGAGGGTCCGTGAGACGTCGACGCCCGGGATCGGCGCCTCCCGGCCGTGTCCCTCCAGATCCACCAGCAGTCCGCTACCCGCGCCACGCCAACTGACGGCAGCGGCCACCAGCGCGGTCATCAGGATGTCGTACGGACCGCACCCGTAGCGCGCGAGCACCGGGCCGAGCAACGAGCCGGTCGGTCCGGCCGGAAGTTGCACGTTCACCATCCGCCGTGGCCCGCTGGCCGGACGGTCGGACAGCCGGGTGCCGGGGGCCCGCAGCACCGACCGCCAGCGTTCCACCTCCGCGCCGATCGTGCCGCTGCGGCGCCGTAGCATCAGCGCCCACTCCCGGTACGACGTCTGACCCTGGGAGTCCGGTGGCGCCTGCCCGCGCAGCCGGTCGAGCAGGTCGTCCCGCAGCAGTTGTACCGAGGCGCCGTCCACGGCCAAGTGATGGGCCACGAGGACCAGGACGTCGGTGTCGCCGCCGGTGACGATCCGGGTCGCCGCGAGCATCCGACCGGCGGTCGGGTCGAGCCGGGTGCCGGTCGCGATCCGGTGCACGGCCTGGTCGATCAGTTCCGGCGGCTGGTCGGTGCCGTCCCATTCGTCCACCGTCGGCGGCGGGGTCTCCGCGACGGGAAGGATCCGAAGGTGCCAGTCCGGGCCGGCGGTCTCGACCAGGCGAAGCCGGGCGGCCGGGTGTGCCTCGACGAGGGCGTTCACCGCCGCCAGCAGGTCGTCATGGGCCACCCCGGCCTCGATGGACAGCCGCAGCGACACGGTGAAGGCGGAGATGTCACCGCCGATCTCGTGCCACCACTGGACGATCGGGGGCGGTGGTAGCGCGCCCTCGGGGGCATCGGTGGCTACCGGGAGGGAGTCGTCCAGTTCGGTCGCCACCTGGCTGAGCGCCACCGGGGTCTGCCAGGTGTAGAGCTGCCGGACGGTGATCCGGCGCCCCGCGGCGCGGGCCCTGCCGACCAGCAGGATCGCGCGGATGCTGTCGCCGCCGGAGGCGAAGAAGTTGTCCTCCGGTCCGACCTCGGCGCAGTCGAGAAGCTCGGCGAACAGCCGGCGGAACAGTTCCACGTCCGGGGTGTCGACGGCCGGTGGACGGGAAGACGCCAGGTCGGGCGCGGGCAGCGCGGCGCGGTCCACCTTGCCGCTCGGGGTGAGCGGGAGGGCGTCCAGGACCGTTACGGCGCCGGGCACCAGATGTCGGGGTAGCGCCGCCTGGCAGGCGGCGATCAGCCGATCCGGTTCGACGGTGGCACCAGCCTGCGGCAGGACGTAGGCCACCAGGGCGGGCCGTTGCGGGGCGTCGTCACGGCACACCGCCAGGGCCCGGGTCACGCCGGGCTGGGCGGTCAGCACCTCCTCGATCCGCTCCGGTTCGATCCGGTGGCCGTCCAGCACGATCTGGTCGTCGACGCGACCGAGGTAGTCCAGTTGGCCGTCCGGACGGCGGCGTACCAGATCGCCGGTGCGGTACATGTGTGCCTCGGGGGTACCGGCGAACGGGTCGGGGACGAAGCGGTCGGTGGTCCCGCCTGGCCGGCGCAGGTATCCCGGCGACACACCGACGCCGCCGACGTACAGCTCACCCGGCACGCCGAGCGGGAGGGGACACAGGTCGGCGTCGAGCACGTACGTCCGCGTCCCCCGCGTCGGTCGTCCGATCGGCACCCGTCCGGTTCCCGGTGTGAGGGGATCGGTGACCGTCGCCACGATGGTCGTCTCGGTCGACCCGTACGCGTTGTGCAGCCGTCGTGGCACGTCGCCCGCGACCCAGGTACGCACCAGATCGGGCGGACAGACGTCGCCGCCGACACAGATCACCCGGAGTGTCGGGTGGCCGGCGGCCGGCACGGTGGCCAGTGACGTCGGCGTGGTCAGCAGGGCGCTGATCCGACGATCGTCGAGGAACGCGCCGATCTCGGTCCCGGTTGCCGTATCGGCGGGCCCGACCACCAGAGCGGCGCCGGCGGTGAAGGCCAGGCACATCCCGGCGACCAGGTGATCGCAGTTCGGCGCGCTGAGCTGGGCGACCCGGTCGTCGCCGGTGAGGGCCAGCCGCTCGGTGAGGTCCGCGGCGAACACGCCGAGCGCGTGCCGGGTGATCGGCACCGTCGCCGGTCGGTCGCCGGAGGCGGTGTGCCGGACGTACGCCACCCTCGGCAGCGCGGCTTCGCCGGCCAGCGCCGTGAGGCGCGGGGTCGCGACCGCCCCCGGACCATCCTCCAGGGTCACCAGGACGGCCGGCGTCGTGGCGGCGAGCAGCACGTCCCGCCGTCCCGGGGGGAGAGCGGGATCGACCGGCAGGTAGGCGGCGCCGATCCGGTCCGTGGCCAGCGCCATGACGGCGAGTTCAGCCGATCGGGGCAGGGCGAGCGCGACCACGTCGTGCGGCCGGACGCCGGCCGCGCGCAGCCGGGCCGTGGCGCTGTCGACCTCGGCGTGCAGCCGCGCGTAGGTCCACGCCTCGTCGGCGGCCTCGAGCGCCACCGCGTCCGGTCGCTGGGTCGCCCATCGGGCCACCGAATCGGAGAGCGACGGAGCCGGTTCCGGTTCGGCCAGCTCCACGTCGAGCGGTTCGGACACCAACGCCCCTCGGCTGACCGGAGCCTCCGGACTCGACACCAGACCGGCGAGCAGGACCGCGAAGCTCTCCGCCCACGACGCGGCGGTGGCCGGGTCGCAGGCGTCGGTCCGGATCTCGAACGTGCCCTCCAGGTCGCCCTGCTCGGACTCCCGCACGATGCAGACAAGGTCGTATTCGCCACCGGTGTGGATCCGTCGTGGCTCGCTGATGGTGTGCAGGTCGACGTCGCCCTGCCGGCGCGGCAGGTACATGAACACCCACTGGAACAGCGGCGAGACGCCCGGCGTCCGAGGTGGGTCCACCGCCGCGACGATTCGTCCGACGGGGACGTCAGCGTTGACCATCAGGCTCGGGAACTCGGCCGCGAAGTCCTTCACCAACCGGGTGAACGTGTCGGTCGACTCGAACCGCCAGCGGGTCGGTACCACGTTCATTACGTAACCGACGACATCGCGCAGTCCACGGGCGGTCCGGTTGGCGAGCGGAGTGCCGATGAGCAGGTCCGGTTCGCCGGTGAGCCGATGCGCGAGGACGGCGAACGCGGTGGCGAGCACGCTGTAGACGCTGACGCCCTGCGACGCGGCGCAGGCGCGTACGGCCGGTGCGATGTCGGCTGGCAGTCGAATCGGCACCTGGGCGATGCTGTCCGGCCCGCCGCGTTGCGCGGCGCCAGTGCCACGGACGGCCAGCGGGCCCCGTACACCGTCGAGGTGGCGCTGCCAGAACGTGAGCTGGGCACCGAAGACACCGGACGCCTCCAGCTCCCGTTGCCACCCGGCGAAACTCGCGTAGCGGACCAGGGGTGGGTCGGCATCCGGTGGGACGCCGTTCCGCAGCGACTGGTAGGCCCGCACCAGGTCGCGGTGCAGCACGTCGAACGACCACCAGTCGGTGACGATGTGGTGCAGCGTCAGGCAGAGGACCGACCGCTGCTCGTCCAGTGGCAGGTGGCAGCCGCGGATCAGTTGGTCGCTGTCGAGCCGGAACGGCCGCCGGCTGAACTCCTCGGTGACGCGCCGGGCCGCCTCGTCGTCGGCCACGTCGACGCGCTCCAGCCGGAACGGCCCCCGCTCGGGAAAGTCGACCCGCAGATCGCCGGCTTCTCCGGTGATTCGCAGCCGTAACACCTCGTGGCGCTCCTGCAGCCAGGTCAGCGCCCGTTCCAGCAGCGAGACCTGCACCGGCTCGTGGAAGTGGTAGGCAACCGACAGGTTGAGCGACGCCCCCGGGTAGAGGGTCTCGTACACCCAGAGATCCTCCTGAGCCGGGCTGAGGCGCTCCGGTGTGTCCTCGTCGAGGGGCGGAATCACCGCCGGAATCTCCGCTGTACGTCCGGCCGCGACCAGTTGGCGGAGGACGCCGATCCGTTGCTCTCTGCTGAGCCGGAGGAAGCGTTCGCCGCGGGACAGCGGGGAACGATTCGGCGCGGAATTCATGTCTGGTCCACCTCCACGGTGGCCGGTGCGATGCGCCGCAGACCGGCCAGGATCTCATCGATCGGGATTCCGAAGTCGACGAAGCAGGCCACCTCGTCGCAGCCGATGTCGGCCAGGTCGGCGAGCGACCGCGCGCAGGTCTCGGGGGAGCCGATCAGGCTGCCCCAGTCGACGTATCGGCGTAGGGCCAGCTCGACCAGGCGGTCCAGCTGCGCCTCGGGCAGGGAGTCGACGGCCGGTGTCGCCGGGTCACCGTTCGTGGCCAGCTGCCCGAGGTAGGACCGCAGGTAGCGGCGCAGCGGCGGTCCGGCGATCCGCAGCGCCGTGTCGTCGTCGGCGCCGGCGTACGTGTGGGCCATGAGCGTCACCGTGCCCGGCCCGGTCCCGGTGTCCCGATATGCCTGCCGGTACCGGCGGATCTTGCCGGCCAGCTCCGCCCGGGTCTGGCCCATCGTGGCCGCGAGGACGTTCACACCCAGCTTGCCGGCCTGTTCCCAGGTGGCCGGGTTGCCGGAGGTGGTCAACCAGAGCGGCAGTGTCGACGAGATCGGTCGCGGCCCAGGGGTCACGGTGGCCTTTGCTCCGGCACCGTCCGGGAGGGTCATCGTGTCTCCGCACCACAGGCCGCGCAACAGCGGCACGGCGGCGGCGACCCGGTCCCGGCGATCGTCGTAACGGTCCGGGGCGAGGACGAAGTCCTTCGAGTGCCAGCCGGTCGCCAGGGAGATGCCGGCTCGGCCGCCGGAGAGGTTGTCGACGATCGCCCAGTCCTCGACGATCCGTAGGGGGTGATGCAGCGGAAGGACGACGCTGCCGGCCCGTAGCTGGATGCGCCGGGTGGTGACGGCGAGTGCCGCGGCCAGCACCGCCGGGCTGCTGAACGCCTGCCCGATCTGTTGGAAGTGCCGTTCCGGGAGCCAGACGGCGTGGTAACCGCCGGCGTCGGCGGCGGAGGCCACGCGCAGCACGCGGTCGTACGCCTCTCGATGGCCGTTGTCGGTGCTGGCGTCGTCGGCACCGAAGAAGAGCACGCTCAGGTTCATTTGTCGACTTCCTTGGTCGGGGCGTGGATGTCTCGGTGGCGGGGCGCTCGGGGGATCGGGGGCAGTGGTCGGTCCGTGCTGCGCGACAGCGCGCTGGCCAGCGCGGACACCGTGGGGTGACTGAAGATCATTGCCGTGGAGACGGGGAGTCCCTGCCGGCTGAGCCGTGCGGCCGCCCGTACCGCCGTCAGGGACGAGCCGCCCAGCCGGAAGAAGTCGTCATGCGGCGTGACGGCCGGCGTGTCCAGGAGTTCGGACCAGACGTTGCTGATCAGCCGGACGAGCCGGGAAGCCGGGGCGGTGGACACAGTGGGAGACGGTTCGGAGGGCGGCGCCTCGGTGGGTTCCGCCGTGGCCGCGAGCAGCGTGCTGATCCGCGCGGTGGCCGGTCCGGTGGTGATCGCCGTGAGGGCGGTCTGCAGGCCGTCAGCCATGATCGAGGCGTCGAGGGCCGGGCCCGTACCGTCGCGTTGTTCGACGGCGACGGTGAGGCCGCCGGCCTCCTCGGTCACCTCGACGAGGAGGCCGTACCGGGGGGCACGGGGGCGCACGACGCGCACCGTCGCCTCGACGCCGGGGAGCGACAACGTGGTGCCGGAGTTGTTCTGCAGGACGAGGGCGATGTCGGTGAAGGGCATCCGCCCGGGGACGCGGGGCGGGTTCAACCGTTGCACCACCAGGTCGAACGGGATGTCCTGGTGAGCGAAGGCGGCGACGTCCGCGGCCCGGACGCGACGAAGCAGCTCGGCGATGTCCGGATCGCCGGCGAGATCGCACCGCAGCACGACCTGATTGACGAAGAAACCGACGAGGTCGTCCGCGGCCGGGTCGTGCCGGCCGGCCACCGGGGCGGCGACCACGACGTCGGTGCTGGTCTGCGCCCGCCGGAGCGCGACGGCCAGCGCGGCGTGCAACACCATGAACGGTGTCACGCCGTGGCGGGCGGCGGTGGCGGCCACCGCCGCCGAGGCGGTCCGGTCCAGGTGCCGCAGCTCGGTCCTCATCCCGGTGCCAACGGGCCACGCGGAGCGGGGTCGGAGGCCGTCGAGCGTACGTCGCCAGAAGGCGAGCTGACGGGCGGACGTACTGCCAGGGTCGTCCGGAGCGCCGAGCCGGTCGGCTTCGGCCCGGTGGTACTCGGCGTGGCTCGGCAGCGCGGGCCACTGCGGCGGCCCACCGGCCAGCCGAGCGGCGTACGCGTCGCCGAGGTCGCGCAGCAGCGGGCGCAGGGACCAACCGTCGACCGCGATGTGGTGCATCGTGAGCAGCAGGGTGTGCTCGTCGGGGGCCGGCCCGGGTGACAGCGTGACCCGTAGCGGAACCTCGCGGGCGAGGTCGAACGCCCGGGTGGCGGCGCGTCTGACGGCGTCCGGGCCGGCGGTGTGCAACGGCACGTCGACCTCCGCGGCTGGCCGCACCACCGCTCGGGGGGAGCCGTCCTCGGCCGGGAACACCGTGCGCAGTGGCTCGTGCCGTGCCACGACGTCCCGGATCGCCGCCGTCAGCACGGTCGCGTCGAGCGGCCCCCGCAGCGCGATGCGGATAGGCACGAGGTACGCCGGTCCCGCGCCGGCCTGGTCGAGCAGCCACAGCCGCCGCTGCGCCGGGGACAGCACGGTGGCGTCTGCCGGCGCGGGGGTCGGGGTCGGGCTCGCCGGCTCGCGGAGTTGGTAGCCGTCCAGCCGCCGGGCCAGCGCCGCGACGGTCGGGTTGTCGAACAGTTCCGCGATGTCGAGCGCGGCACCGGTGGTGGCGTTGATCCGGCTGAGCACGCGGACGGCGCGGAGCGAGTCACCGCCGAGCGCGAAGAAGTCGTCCGTGCGGGACACCGACGCGGTCCCGAGGACGTCCCCGAAGACCCGGCCGACCAAGGACTCGGCTGGTCCCCGGGACGCCTCCGCCGCCGATCCACCGGCGGGCGCGGGGACGAGTCGGCGCAGCGCGGCCCGGTCCAGCTTGCCACTGGCGGTACGTGGCAGGTCGTCGACCACGACCAGCGTGTCGGGGACCAGATGCTCGGGCAGGTGTCGGGCGGCGTACGGCCGGAGCTGCCGCTCGACGGCCGCCGGGTCGGCGGCGTCCGGTACCACGTAGGCGACCAGTCGGGTGGATTCGGCGTCGGCGGCCACGGCGACGCGGTCGACGGCCGGGCTGCGGGACAGGACGCTCTCCACCTCCTCCGGCTCCACCCGGAATCCGCGGATCTTGAGTTGGTTGTCGAGCCGACCGGCGAAGTGCAGCAATCCGTCCGGGTCACGCCAGGCCCGGTCGCCGGTGCGGTAGAGACGCGTACCGGTCCCACCGGGGTCCGGCACGAATCGGTCGGCGGTCTCGCGGGGCCGGCCGAGGTAGCTCAGGGCGACGCCGGCGCCGCCGGCGTACAGATCGCCGATCTGGCCATCCGGCACCGGCCGGAGCCGCTCGTCGAGAAGCCGCACCGGCTTGCCCGGCAGCGGGGTGCCGATGGGCACGTCCGGCGCCTCGGCGTCAGCCGGCCGGACTCGGTGCAGGGTCTGGAAGATCATCGTTTCGACCGGGCCGTACCCGTTGTAGAGCCGCAGGTGCGGATGCCGGGCCATGATCCGTCCGAGGTGCGCCGGTGAGGCCGCCTCGCCGCCCGTGATGACGGTGTGCACACCCGCGAAGACGTCCGGCATCTCGTCGACGACCACGTTGAACAAGCTCGCCGACAGGTAGGCGGCGGTCACGCCGGAGCGGGTGAAGAGCGTGGCCAGCCGCGCCGGGTCGATGCGTCGCCCCGGGTACAGCACACAGGAGCCGCCGGTCAGCAGTGGGCTCCACACCTCGAGCGCGTGGGCGTCCCAGGAGATCGGCGCGCACTGCAACCACCGCTCGCCCGGCCGGCAACCGCGAGCCAGCAGCGCGGCGATGGTCGCGGTCACCGATCGGTGGGTGGCGACCACGCCCTTGGGGCGGCCGGTGGATCCCGAGGTGAACATCACCCAGGCCGGATCGTCGGGCGCCGCGGTGAACCGCGGCGGCTGGCGCGATGCCGCCGGTGGTCGCGGCGAGATCAGACGCCGATGGGGTACGACCGGATCGCGACCGTCAGACACCAGGACGTCGATGTCGGCGTCGATCCCCATGGTCCGGCGGCGGTGCGGCGGCAGGGCGGGGTCGAGCATGAGGCAGGCTGCGCCGGCCTTGAGCACGCCCAGTTCGGCCACCACGAGGTCGACCCCGCGTGCCAACTCGATGCCGATCGTGCGCCCGGTCAGCGCGGTCTCCGGCGCGATGGCGGCGGCGAGTCGGTCGGAGAGTTCGTCCAACTCCCGGTACGTCATGGTCCGGTCCTCGGCGATCAGCGCGACGGCGTCCGGCGAGCCGGCGGCGACCCGGCGGAAGGCATCCGGAACGGTGGAGTCGGCCGGGATCACGACGCCATCCGCTCTGGCCGGGCGACGAGGTCACCATGGCCGGTACGGCCGTCGGGCAGGTCCGGTACGAGGATGTCGATGTCACGGAGCGGGGGCCAGGCCTGCGCGCACAGCGCGACCGCGACGCCGCCCACCCCGGCGATCAGCAGCATCACCGCCATGCCGCTGCCCGGTCCCGAACCGACGAGCGGGGCCAGCGCGGTCACGAGGGCCGGCGCACCCCCGTCCAGTGGTTCGAAGACCTCATCGGCCAGCGGCCCCGCCACACCCATCGCCAGGGGGACCGACGCGTCGCCGATGAGCTGCATCGCTCCGAACATCCGGCCCTGCGTGCCGGGTGGCACCTTGGTCTGCACTATCGACTGGATGTCGGTGTTCACCACGGCCAGTGCGGCCGACCCCGCCAGCACGCCGGCGCACCAGAGCGGCACCCGACGCACGCAGCCGACCAGGACGAGTGAGCCGAGACAGGCGGCGACGATCCCCAGGTTCACGGTGCTGATTCGAGACCGCTTCCAGGTTCGTGCCCCGGCGAGCAGTCCGCCGGCGATACCCCCGATGCCGGAGCAGGCCATGACCGTCGCCAGCGCGGCTGAGTCACCGGTCTGCCGCAGGATCATCGGCTGCGTCACGATGAGACCGAAGACCATGCAGAGGTTCACCATGAACACCATCGCAGCCAACCCGCCGAAACTGGGCGTGTCGCGCATCAGCCGGAGTCCGTCCAGCGACTCACGCAGTACGCCTCGCGGCTCGGTGGCCGGCTCCGCCGGACCGCGCCGGGCCGGGAGCGGCACGCACCAGACCGTCACCAGGGCGACGACGAGCGCGACCACGTTGGTCCATACCGTGCTCCGCAGCCCACCGACGGCGAGTAGACCTGCGGCCAGTGCGGGGCCGAAGACCTCGGCCGCGCTGCGCGCGGTCGCCAACAGGGCGTTCGCCCGACGGAGGTGTTCCCGGCCCACCATCAGTGGCACGGCCGAGGACAGCGCCGGGTACTGGAACGCGGCTGCGACGCCCAGCAGCGTGACCACCAGGTAGAGGCCGGGCAGCGGGATCGCGGTAGCGGACGTCGCGACGGCGAATCCCACGACGATCACCAGACCGCCCAGGCCGGACAGTTGCAGCGCCACCCGCAGCCGGCATCGATCGATCAGCGCGCCGGCCAACGGACCGAGCAGGATCTGCGGCAGCACGGCACAGAGCGCGAGGAGGGCCACCGCGGTCGCGCCACCGCCGTGCTGCCACGCGTGGACGACGAAGGCGAAGCGGAGGACCGAGTTGCCGACCACCGCGACGATCTGACCAGACCACAGCACCAAGAAGGGTGTGAAGGAGCGCCGTGCCGGGTGAACGTCCGTAGCTGCCACGTCTCAGGTGTGCCAGCGTCGGACTTCGACTCACTATCGAACAACCATCGAAAGGACTATCGAGCTCCCGCGACGTCGCCCGGTCTAGTTCACGGCATCCTGGCCGGGTGCGCCCCGGTTCTCGAGCAGCCGTGCGGCGAGCCGGCGACGCAGCTCGCCGGCCTCCCGCGAACCGATGCTGTCCAGCGCGTCCACGGACGCCTGCCCCCGGGCCGCAGCGTCGGCCTGGTCGCCCTGGTGCAGATGCAGCTCGGCGAGGGCTTCCAGCGTCTGCCCGAGCCAGGCCCTGGCGCCCATCTGCTCGAACAGCACGAGGGCTTCGGTGAGATACCGCGATGCGGTGTGCGGCTCGCCCCGCCGTTCGTGCAGGATGCCCAAGCTGAGCAGGGCACGCGCGGACAGGGGTTGGTTGCCCGCCTCGTGGCTGAGCTTCTGCGCCTGGAGCAGCAACTCGCGAGCCTCCGAGAGCCTGTCCTGCCGGATACGGACCCGACCCAGGGCCTCCAGCGCGAAGGCGATCCCGAGCTGGTCTTCGGCCTCGCGTACGGTGGCGAGCACGCTGCGAAATGTCTCATCGGCCGCGTCGACGTCGTCTCGTTGCAGGTACATCTCGCCGAGCCGGTGACGCACCTGGGCGGCGACCCGGTGGTTGTTGTGCTCGGCGCAGATGACCAGGGCTTCCTCCAGCCAGCCTTTCGCGTTGTCGTGGTCGCCCTGCTCCAGGGCGATCTGTGCCATGCCGTTCAGCACGTGTGCCCCTCCGATGTGGTCCCCGGTGAGGCGCAGCTGTTGCAGGCTGTGGAAGTAGTTGTTCATCGCCCGGTCCAGCTGACCGGCCAGCCGGTCGAGGAAGGCCAGGTTGCGGCGCACCAGCGCGGTTCCGTACTGGTCGTTGACCTCGTCGAAGAGCACCTGGGCGCGTTCGAGGAGGAACCGCGCCTCCTCGCTCTGGCCGCTGGTGGCGAGCAGGGAGCCGAGCGAGTTGAGCACCGCCGCCTGGCCTCGGCGATTGTCGGCCCGACGGGTCTCGGCGAGGGCGAGGCGGTGGGTTTCCCGCCAGTCGGTGAAGTAGCCCTTGGCTTCGAAGAGGGTCACGGACGTGACGGCCAGCTCCCAGCAATGCTCGTCCAGGCCCATCCGCGCGGCCTGGTTGACCGCTCCCAGCAGGGACGGCCGCTCCTGCAGAAACCACTCCATGGGGGCGAGGGTCAGGTCGTCCACGGCGGTGAGGAGGCTCTTCCACCGTGGCGCGTCGCCGTGCAGGACGGTGTAGTCCCCGCCGTAGAGCCGGGAGTGGGCCGCCTCCGCCAGCAGCAGCCATCCGCCGAGCGCCCGTTGTACCGCGTCCCGCGCCTCAGCCGGGCCGTCTTCGTCGTGCAGCTGCTCCTGGGCGAAGAGTCGGACGAGGTCGTGCATCCGGAACCTGGGCAACCACGAGCCATGGGTGTCGACGACGTCGACCAGGTGCGCCTCGACCAGATTGTCGAGGACGTTCTCCCCGGTGGTGAGATCGGTGTCGAGGAGAGCCGCGGCTATCCAGCCGGGAAACTCGGGCGTCTGGGTGAGCGCGAGCCGACGGAGCAGGCACCGCGTCATCTCGTCCAGATTCTTGTAGGTGAGCAGAATGTTTGCACGGACCGCCAGCCCGTCGTGTACCAACTCGTCGAGGCGGCTCTCCTCGACGGACAGCCGGTTGGCGATGCGGGCCAGTGAGCGGTGCGGTCGGGCGGCGATTCGCGCGCCGATGATGCGCAGTGCCAGTGGCAGGCCGTCGCACAGCTCGACGATCTCGTGGGCGGCCTCGACCTCGGCGTCGACACGGCGTTGGCCGACCATCCGGGCCATCAGGCTCAACGCCTCATCGGCGGGTAGCACGCCCAGTTCGACGTGGTGCGCCCCGGGCAGGCCGGTGAGGCGTTGTCGGCTGCTGACCAGGACCGCACAGGTGTCGCTGCCCGGCAGCAGAGGCAGGACCTGTTGTTCGCTGGCCACGTCGTCGAGCACTATGAGAAGACGGTGGCTGGCGATGTGACTGCGATAGAGGGCGGCCCGGTCCTCGAGTGCCGGGGGTATCGCGTTTGCGGGCACACCGAGCGCGCGAAGGAACAGCTCCAACAGGTATGCGGGGTCGACCAGGCCGCGCTGGTCGTCCTGAAGCCGGGCGAAGAGCTGACCGTCGGGGTACTGCTCGCTGATCGCATGCGCCGTGTGCAGGATCAGAGCCGTCTTGCCGACCCCGCCCGGTCCGGCGACGGCCGCGAGTTTGACGGCGTTCGCGGTCCGGGAGCCTTCCGGGGTGAACAGCCGCAGCATGTGGTCGCTGACCGACGACCTGCCGGTGAAGTCCGCCGGCGCCGCCGGCAGCATCCGTGGCGTCGGCGCGCTGTCACTCGACAGGCGATCGCTCACCCAGCTCGACAGCGGGGAGTGCAGGCTCTCGTCGCCAGTCAGGATCGCATGCTCGATCTCCTGCAGATCTTCGCCGGGAAAGATGCCGAGTTCCTCGACCGAGGTGTCCCGGGCGTCCCGGTAAGCATGCAGCGCCTCACCCGGGCGGCCAGCGCGTGAGAGGGCCACCATCTGCTGCGCACGCAGTCGTTCCCGTAGAGGATACTCAGCGACCAGTTCCCCGAGCTCGGCTATCACGCTGTTGTGTCGGCCGAGGGCCAGTTCGAGTTCGATGCACTCCTCATGGGTGACGATCCGCTGTTCGTCGAGGCGGTTCGCGGTCGCTTGCACGAGCGGACTGTCGATGTCGGCGAGGGCCGGCCCCTGGGTCAGCGCCAAGGCCCTTCGGTAGGCGGATATCGCCGCCTCCGGCTGCCCCAGTCCGACCAGACGCCGCGCCTCTTCAACGTGTGCCTCGAAGACCGTCGCATCGAGTTGGTCGTCGGCGACGCGGATCAGGTAGCCGGGTGATTGCGTGACGATGATGTCCCCGAAGCCGGCCTCCTTGAGTGTCCGGCGTAATGCGGAGATGCCGATCTGCACCTGAGACCGTGCGGTGGATGGTGGATTGTCGGCCCACACGGCATCGACCAGTCTGGTGATGGGTGCGACCTTATTTGCCGCCTGCAGGAGCATGGCTAGAATGACCTGTTGCCGCCGGCCTTTGATATGTCTGGACTGGCCGTCGGCCATCAAATTCAGGGGCCCGAGTATGTTGAATTTGTGAGATGCCATTCATTGCAGCCCTTCTTAGTCCCAGAGTTGCCAGGTAGATCAGTCGGGTTAGGCAGCAAAGGGTTTTTGAACGCTAGGGTGCCCGAGTCAGGTGAATTTTTCATTACCGGTTAGAGCGGCTTGAACGACCTGCTTCTGCTCCGGGCCGGGCGGTCTGCCCGCTACGGAAGTGAGCTCGAGCCCCTGCTGACGTCATCAGAACGACTGGCGAATGCATTGAAGTCGAACATGGCGCCCCCGTTGAAGATGCTGCGGTGCGGTTGTGCCCGCGAGCGACATGAGTCGATGCGCCCATGCGGCCGTCGGTACAGTAACCGACTGTATTCTGCGCGTGACGTGATCTCAACATGTGAGGCCGCATAAGATGAAGGCGGGTGCGAATCGGTCGGCCTTCAGCGCTCTCCTGGTGGGCGGTGCCAGGAGTGACGTCCGCCAATGTGCGGACCTGGCTCTGACCGCCACGGGTGTTTTAAGATCATCAGTGCGGTGTGACCAGCCGCGTTCTCACCATAGCCGTGCCGCGTGCCGCGTGCCGCGTGCCCTGTGCCGCGTGCCGTGCCGCGGACCCTGCTCGGCGAAGCCGAGAGAGCGGCCCGTCGGACCGGTGACACGAAGGTCGGGCAATTCAATCTGCTCGACCTGGCTGTTTACAAGATCGCGTGTCCCGGGTACTTGGTAACTACGGCACCGCCGTCGATCACGCCCGGCAAATCGACCCAGCCCGGATTGTCATGCCGGAGCGCCGAGCTCGCTACTGGGAAGACGCAGCGCTGGCACCACACGGCCGCGGGCGCCTGCAGGCGACATTCCAGGCGCTGCTTGCTGCCGAGCGAGACACCCCGCAGGCCCTCCGGCGGGCCGGCAGAACCCCAGGCGGCGCCCTGTAATGCCAACGGATCAACGACCCGCGCTCGATGACGCTCAGCGCCCGCAGCTTGTAGTAGTCCCCGAGCCGAAGAAGATGCGTTTCGGCCTGAAGAAGCCAACCCCCCAGGCCATCCTCCTAGGATGCTGTAGGTGCCGTGCGCTCAACCCAGCCGCGGCGGCGGTGTGGCTTGCCGGATATGCCTGTTGAGGCGGATGGCTCGGCAGGACACTAGGCGTGTTTCAGAAGTCGTGGTGGCTGGTGAAGGTCCCGGCGTGGCGGTGACCGGCAATTGAAGAGGTCTCCGGTCCGCCGATCACGGGCTCGGACGATCTCGCGGCGGTCTGACCACCAAGGCCCATCTGGCCTGTGAGCAGGGGCAGAAGGTCCTATGCCTCCCGGAGCCATCGGTCGCACCTTGGAGGCGCCAGCTTCAAGACCACGAAGTCGATCACGATCTTCAGGGCTTCGCTCGCCGTCCGCACCCCTGCGGCGGTCAGGCGGAGGCCCGGCTTCATGAGAATCCGGGCCGCCCGCCGGGCGTACGCCCGTTGACCAAGCCGATTACTCCGGCAGGCGGATTACCGGTGAAGTCAGGCGAAGAGGTTGCCGGTGATGTCGGCGTAGAAGTCGGCGGGATCGCGGGAGAGGGAGGCCTTGACGTTGGCGGTGGGCTTGTCAGCGATGACTTCGATCTTGCCTGCTTCCAGTCCGTCGAGGGCCTGGGCGACCACCTCGTGGGGCGCGAGCTTGGGGATGTCGACGCCAGCCATCATGTCCGTGTCGGCGATCGCCAGCGCCAGGGCGGTGACCAGAGTCTTCTGGTCTGCCAACTCGAGTCGGATGCCGTTCGTCAGGGACCACTCCGCGGCCTTGGAGGCGGCGTAGCCGTTGCTGCCGGGGCTGAAGGTGTACCAGCTCAGCGCCGAGATGACATTGAGGATGGCGCCACCGGCCAGCCTGGGCGCGAAGGCGCGGGTGACGTTGAGGGTGCCCCAGAAGTTGGTGTCGAGGTCGCGGCGGATGTTCTCCGTGGAGGGGCCGAGCAGCGGGGCTTCAGTGGAGGTGCCGGCGTTGTTGATGAGGATGTCGAGGTCGCCCACCTTGCCTGCGGCGGCCTCGATGGACGCGGGATCCGTGATGTCCAGCTGGAGCGCGATGGCGCCGGGGATGTCGATGCTTTCCAGGCGACGGGCGGTCGCATAGACGGTGGCTCCCCGGACGAGGAGGGCCTCGGCGAAGGCCTTGCCGAGGCCGCGGTTAGCTCCGGTCACGAGAGCTGTTGAGCCGTTGATTTGCATATCATCACGCTAAAACCTCACGTTGACGTCAGGGGCAAACTTGTGCGAGGTGAATCACGCTCGCACCTGCGCCGGCCACACCGACCGCCGTGGACCCGCACCACCACCTACATCAAAGCCGACCTGCGCGCCGTCGCCACCGCCCTGGCAGCCCTCACCGGCCAACCCCACCCACTGGTCGTCGAACACCGAGGGCGTCGATGGCCGTCGGCGTAGCTTGACGGGGTGCCGATCCAGCGGGCGTGACCAACTCGAGCGCAACCTTCCCGCGCTACACGCATGCGACGCCGTCGTGCGGAATCACGTACCCACCAGCAGTTGGTTGCCCGCAGCGGTGCGCTGTACCGCTGCGGCGGCGCCGGCGATATGGGGTAGCGCCTGCAGCGCGGCGTCGATCTCACCCCGCTCGATCCGGCGTCCGCCGAGCTTCACCTGGTCCAAGGCGCTGCAGTTCTCAACGCCACCGGTCTGGCCCTCGCCGGTCTCGGTGAGTACGTGTTGCTGCGCTGGGTGCTGCCGATCGTCGCCGCCGTGCCGATGCACTTCCTCGTTGAACTGCCCGAGCACATCCTCGACGCGTAGCTGATCCGGCCCGACGGCTGCGTCGCCTGGACCTTGCACCGCGCAGGATCTGGATCTGGACACCACCGCGCTGGGGCGTGGGCTCGGCACCTGGTTCCGCCACCCGGCCTGAGCGGCGCATTAACGGTCGTCTCAGATTCGCTCGGTACGAAGTCGGCATCAGACGAGCGATAACCGTGTGGAGGAAGCTAGTGATGGCAGTCAAGGCAGCGCCGCCCGGGGAAGCGCCGGCCGGTCGCTTGGCAGGCCGGTGGGTGCCATGGTTGGTGATCGGGTTGTGGGTGGCGCTGGCGGCGGTCATGGTGCCGCTGAGCGGGAAGTTGAGCTCGGTAACCACCGACAGAGCCGTGGACACCCTGCCGGCCAGCGCCGAGTCCACCAAGGTGGCGGTGCTGGAGGACAGCCTGCCCGGCGGTGAGGACAACACGTTCGTCTTCGTGTACCACCGCGCCGGCGGCATGACCGACGCCGACCGCGCGTCGGTCGAGCGCCACCACAACACCCTTGCCAAGCGGTACCCACCGAAGGCGACGGCGGCGGGCGGCGAGGACGAGGAGGGCTCACCGACGAGACCCTCCGCCGACGGCAAGGCGATGATGTTCACCCTCGACGTGAGCACGACATACGGCGCACCGGAGACCATCGTCGGCCCGTTGCGTGAGGCTGCGAAGGACCGCCCCGCCGGCCTGGAACTCGACGTGACCGGACCGGCCGCGGTCGACGGCGACCTGGACGCCGTCTTCGACGGCATCGACCTGCAGGTCTTCCTCACCACCGTTGTCGTCGTCACGCTCCTGCTGATCCTCACCTACCGCAGCCCGGTGTTGTGGTTCATCCCGCTCATGGCTGTGGGCGCGGCCGCACTGACCGCGATGGCGACCGTCTACCTGCTCGTCAAGGGCTTCGGCATCGTGATCAACGACCAGAACTCGGCGCTGCTGACGATCCTGGTGTTCGGCGTCGGCACGGACTACGCGCTGTTGCTCATCGCCCGGTACCGGGAGACACTGCACCACCACGAGGACGTCCGGGTCGCGATGGTCCATGCGCTACGCGGCGCGGCACCGGCCATCGTCGCGTCGGCGGCCACCGTGATCGCTGGCCTGCTCTGCCTGCTCGTCGCCGACCTGAACAGCACCAGCGGGTTGGGCCCGATCGGCGCGGCCGGCATCCTGTGCGCGCTGGTGGCCATGCTGACGCTGTTCCCGGCGCTACTCGTGGTGCTCGGCAGGCGGATCTTCTGGCCGGCCATCCCGCGGTTCAACACGGCCGTCCAGGAGAAGCCGGGGCTGTGGGGACGGCTCGGCACCGCCATCAGCCGCCGCCGGTGGGTGGCGACGCTGGGCTCGCTCGGAGTCCTCGGCTTGCTCGCCATCGGGCTGGCGGGCAACACCGGCGCCCTGCGGGAGCAGGACCAGTTCCTGTCCGCGCCGGAGTCGGTCACCGGCTTCACCGTCCTCCGCCAGCACTTCCCGGAACTCGGCGGCCAGCCGATGACGATCTTCACGCGGCCGGCGCACCAGGACCGGGTGCTCGACATCGTCAAGGGCACTCACGGTGTGGCCATGGCCGTCCCGGGGCAGACCAGCGGAGGCTGGGCCGACATCTCCGTGTTCCCGACCGACGCGCCGGACACCGCCGCGGAGTACGACACGATCAAGCGGGTGCGCACCGCCGTGCACGCGGTGAACGGGGCGGAGGCGATCGTCGGCGGACCGAGCGCGGAGAACCTCGACACCGAGGTCACCACCACCCGCGACGAGAAGCTGGTGATCCCGCTGGTGCTCACCGTCGTCCTGATCGTCCTCGGGCTGCTGCTGCGAGCGATCGTGGCCCCGCTGGTCCTGATGGCGACCGTGATCGTCTCATTCGCCGCAGCCTTCGGCGGCAGCGTGTTCGTCTTCGACACGATCCTCGGGTTCAAGGGCGTCGACTATTCGGTGCCGCTGCTGGCATTCCTGTTCCTGGTGGCGCTCGGCATCGACTACAACATTTTCCTGGCCAGCCGGGCCCGGGAGGAGACCGTGCGCCTCGGCACCAGAGAGGGCATGCTCAAAGCCCTCTCCGCCACCGGTGGCGTCATCACCTCGGCCGGCCTGGTCCTAGCGGCCACGTTCGCGGTCCTCGCCTCACTTCCGCTGGTGATGCTGATCGAGGTCGGGTTCCTGGTCGCCTTCGGCGTGCTGCTCGACGCCTTGCTGGTGCGGTCGGTCCTGGTGCCCGCCCTCACCCTGCTGATCGGCCGGCGGATGTGGTGGCCGAGCCGGTTGTCCCGACCGGTGGAGCTGCCGGACGATCAACGGCCGCTCGTGGAGGGGCCCGCGCCGCAACGGTGAGCGCGGCGGCACAGTCGAGATCCGGGACGGGCTCTTGCTCGTCCCGGATCTTTGTCATGGCCCGGCGGCCGTCACCGTGTCCGCCGCCCTTGTCCTGCGTCGCCCGCTGCGGCGGGTCCTGGCACCGCGTGCCGTGGCGGTCCCGGCGCCGTGCCGCAGCGGGTCAGCGCGCCACCGTGTCCACCCCCGCGGTGAGCCGCGTGATCGGAGCGGGCGGGGCGGTGGCCGGAAGGATGATCCGCAGCAGCGCGCCACCGCGTGCGGACCGGGCGACGGTGACCCGGCCGGCGTGGGCGTCGACGACCCGCTGCACGATCGACAGGCCCAGACCTGAGCCCGGCAGCGCCCGGGCACTGCCGGCACGGTAGAACCGGTCGAACACCCGCGGTACGTCGGCGGCGTCGATGCCCGGCCCGGCGTCGTCGACCTCGAGGACCGCCGACGCGCCCTCGGCACGGAGCCGGACCTGGACCGGCTGGTCAGCGGGGGACCACTTGCCGGCGTTGTCGATGAGGTTGAGCACCGCCCGCTGGAGCGCAGCGGAACGCCCGCTCACCCACACGGAGGTCACGTCGAGCGCGATCCCGATGTCGGGCACGCGGGAACGCGCCCGGGTCGCGGCGGCCACCACCACGTCGGCGAAATTGAGCAGCTCGGTGCTCTCGTCGCTGACGTCGCCGCGCGCCAGGTCGGTCAGCTCGGCGGCAAGGGTGCTCAACTCGGCCACCTGGGCGCCGAGATCGTTGAGCAGCCGGGTCCGGCTCTCGGCCGGCAGTGCGCTGTCCAGGGTGCCGCGCCGATCGAGCCGGATCAGCAGCTCGACGTTGAGGCGCAGACTGGTGAGCGGGGTCTTGAGTTCGTGGGCGGCGTCCTCGGCGAGCAGCCGCTGGGCCCGCCGGGAGTCCCGGAGCGCGGCGAGCATGTCGTTGATTGACTGGATCAGCCGCCGGATCTCCCCGCTGCCCTCGTCCGGGATGTCGGCGTCGAGGTTCCGGGTCTGCGCGACACGAACCGCGGCGGCAGTCAGCCGGTCGATCGGTGCCAGTCCGGTCCGCGCCACGGTCCGCCCGACAAGGGCGCCTCCGGCCACGCAGAGCAGTCCGATCAGCAGCATGCCGAACCCGAATCGGTTGATCGGGCTGTCGTCGCTGTTGCGGGCCACCTGGACCGCGCCGTCGCCCACCCGCAGCGTGTAGATGAGGTAGCCGTCGTCGTCGCTGTCGTTCGACTCCATCAGGTCGGCCGAGGCGCCCTGCGCCACGCGCCCGGCGGGCCCGCTGACGGGGGGCAGCGCGGGTTGGCCGGCCGGCGTCCGGGTCGAACCGTCGGGCAGGATGACCCGCACCAGCCGACCGGATCCGGGATACGGCGGTAGCTGGACCTGCGCCAGACCGGTGTGCTCCACTGTCGTCGCCAGGACGCGGGAGTCCGCGCGTAGCTGATTCTCGGCGTTGTCCTGCAGCTCCGAGTCCAGCAGCTCGCTGGCCACCTGGAAGGCCACGAACACGCTGACCGCGATGGCCGTCGCCGCGATCACCGTCAGCCTGGTCCGCAGGGACCGCCGGCGCCACCATCGGGTCAGCCGACGCGGTTCCCGGCCGGCGGGCCTGCTCACGGAGGAGTCTCCCGCAGCGTGTACCCCAGGCCGCGCAGCGTGTAAATCAGTCGCGGCTCACCCTCGGCCTCCATCTTGCGGCGCAGATAGCTCACGTACACCTGAAGGTTGTTCGCGGTGGTGCTCATGTCGAAGCCCCAGATCGCCTCGAACAGCACGTCGCGGGTCAACACCCGGGTCGCATTGCGCACGAGAACCTGTAGCAGGGAGAACTCGGTCCGGGTCAGATACAGCGGCCGCCCACCCCGCCACGCCTCGAACCTGTCGGGATCGAGCCGGACGTCGGCGAACGACAGGATCTGCGACTCGTCGTCGCCCGGCGCGCGGCGGCGCAGCAGAGCCCGGACCCGGGCCAGCAACTCCTCGGTGGCGAACGGCTTGGGCAGGTAGTCGTCGGCGCCCGCGTCCAGCCCCGCGACCCGGTCGGAGACCTGATCCCGGGCGGTCAGCATCAGCACCGGCAGATCCCGACCCGCCGCCCGCAACCGCCGGCAGGTCTCCAACCCGCCGAGGCGGGGCATCATCACGTCGAGGATCAGCAGATCCGGCGCCGCGCCACCGATCCCGTCGAGCACGGCGAGACCGTTGGCGGCGGTGCTGGTGCCGTAACCCTCGACCTGGAGCACCCGCTCCAGCGACTCACGGATGGCCGCCTCGTCATCGGCGATCATGATCCGCACGCCGACCCGCCCCCTTCCAGTCGATGCTTTGCCGCTCATCCTCCCCGATCAACCTGAAGCCAGGATTAGGAACTCCTAACGGTGGCTGCCGGTGGAGCGGAGTGACCAGCGACCGGCTTCCTGATCCGGCTCGTTGTCCGCTACCGGATTGCCCAGCTGGGTCACCCAGTCGACGAACTCCGCGTCCTGCCTCGGCAGCGGCTCGCCGTCCGCCGGGGTGCCCCCGTCGGCCCGGGACTTGTTGCGCCGGAACAGGCCCAGCCGCCCGCTGGCCCGTCCCGCCTCGACGACGGATGCCGGGTGGGCCGGCGCGGGGACCGGGTCGGCCCCGGCGGGGCGGGCCGGCACGGCATCGGTCGTGCGCGTGGGCCCGGCGCGCTGGGCGGTCGCGAGTGCCGAGGTGGGAGTGCCGGTTCGGGCCTCTCTTGCGTACCGGCTGACTGGGTCGCCTCGGCGCCCGGAGCGGGCTCGGCCGAGGGCGGCACCCGCCGCGCCGGAACGACCGGCCAGGTCGCCTGAACCCGCGTCCGGTCGGTCTTCGGCGGCTGGTACATCCGGAGGGTCCCCGGGGCGACGAGGGCCCCGTCGGGCGGCGTCCCGTCGGGTTCGGTGTCGTCGACCTCCGCCTCCGCCGTCCCGGAGCCGTCCCCGCCAGGTCCCGCGGGAAGGTGGGCCGCCGTCGCGGGGGTCGGTTCCGATGTCTCCGGGGTGTCGTCGAGGTCGGCGGGTGCGGCCAATGCGGCGGTAACAACCGGTGCACCGAAGCCCAGCGGTTCGGCTGCGGTCGGGAGCTTCGCTGGGGTCGCGCCGGCGACCGGCCCCGTGCCGGCCAGGTCGGCGGGCTCCGGCTCGTCGGTCGTACCACCAACGGCCGGCCTCGTGGCCTGCCGCACGGCGGGACCGGCGGCCAGCGGACGGAGGATGTCGGTTGACTCGTCGACCCGTGCTTCGGCGGTGCGCGGCAGGAGCGGCCATCGGAACGACGCGGCGGCGGCCGAGCCGAGCACACCGGCGGCGACGGCGAGCAGCGCCCCGTAGTACGGCGTGATCTGGTACCGGTCGACGGCGTCGCCGGGACCGGCGGTCAGATAGGTGAACGCGACCAGCATCGTGCCGGCCGCGCCGGTCACGCCGTTGACCAGCGGCGGATGCCCACGCCAGCGGGCCAGCCCGCCGGTCGCCGCGCCGATGAGCAGGGCCACCGACGGCAGAGTCAGGATCGCCAGCCGGTGTGCCGCGTCGGCGTCGAGCCAGGCCGGCTCCAGCACACCGAGCCGTACGGCGGGCAACGGCCCGGCGGTGGCGAGCGACGGGACGACCGAGGCGAGCGCCAGCAGCCAAACGACGCCGCCCACTGCTGCCATGTTCCAACCCAGCGGCGGCTTCACCAGTACGGCGATCGCGGCACCCGCGCCAACCAGCGCGCCGAGGGCCGCGCAGATGCCGAGGGCCCAGATCGGGTCCACAGAGAAGCGTTCGGCGGCCTGGGCCGGCCGGATGCAGAGCGGCGCCACGACGGTGGCGCCCAGTGCGGCGGCGGCGGCGATGGCCACCAATCTGCCCGTGCTCCGCAGCGCCCCGTACCGGCGGGCCAGGCGTGCGGCGACGACGGTGCCGGCTACGGCGGCGTGTGCCGCGAACCAGCCCACCCAGACGAGCTGTGCAGGCCACTGGTTGACGGCGGCGCCGGTGGAGGCACCGGCGAGCTGGACGATGCCGAGGCTGAACGCGATGCCGAGTTGACCGGCACCGGCGAGCATGCCCATCCCGAGCGCTGTGAGCAACAGGTTGCGTCGTGTGTGAGCGAACATGTCCGGCACGTTACGCACCTAGTGCGGTTATTTTTACTGAATGTCGGTTTCGCGGCTGCGGCGGAGGACTCGCGGCGACATGCGACGTGCGCGACGCCGACCAGCGCGAACTGGTCCGGGAGCCGCTCGTGCCGAGCCAAGCCGCCGGTGGGCGGTCAGTACACCGTCAGCCCGTGATCCTGGAACTGGCGATAGACCCGGTGCAGCAGCGCCTCGTCCGGCGGTGGCGTGTCCGCCAGCGGGAACGGCAGGCCGAGGGCGGCGTACTTCCGAGCGCCGAGTCGGTGGAAGGGCAGCACCTCGACGCGTTCGACGGTGGGCACGCCTGCTGCGATGGAGGCGAGCGCGTCGACGTTGCACGGATCGTCGGTGAGGCCGGGCACGAGGACGAAACGGACCCAGATCGGCACGCCGCGGTCGGCCAGGCGGTGCGCGAACCGCACGGTCGGCGCCAGCCGCCCGGTTCCGGTCACCGTCCGGTACGTGGCCGGGTCGCCGGACTTGATGTCGAGCAGCACCAGGTCGGTGGCGTCGAGCAGGGCGTCGTCGGCGCGGTCGCCGAGCAGGCCGCTGGTGTCCAGGGCGGTGTGCAGCCGCATCTCCTTGCACTGGCGCAGCACCTCGCGGGTGAAGGCGGGCTGTTGCAGCGGTTCCCCGCCGCTGAGGGTGACGCCGCCGTGGGCGACCTTCAGGAAGCGTTCGTAGCGGCGGATCTCGGTGAGCAGCTCGTGGACGGAGGTGGGTCGGCCGAAACGGCGGTACTGGGTGTCGGGGCTGTGGCAGTAGATGCAGCGCAGCGGGCAGCCGGCCAGGAACGCGACGAACCGGGTGCCCGGCCCGTCCACTCCGGTGGAGATGTCGAAGGAGTGGAGCGAGCCGGTCACCGGTACCGTGACGGCGGTCATCACAGCGATCCGTGGAAGGTCCGGGAGATGACGTCGCGTTGCTGCTCGGGAGTGAGCCTGACGAAGTTCACCGCGTACCCGGAGACCCGGATGGTCAGCTGCGGGTACTTCTCCGGGTGGGCCATGGCGTCCTCGAGTGTCGCCCGGTTCAGCACGTTGACGTTCATGTGGAAACCGCCGCTGTCGGTGTAGCCGTCGAGCACGCCGGCGAGGTTGGTGATCCGTTCGTCACGGGTGTGGCCGAGGCCGTCCGGAGCGACGGTGATCGTCAGCGATATCCCGTCGCGCGCGCAGCGGTACGGCAGCTTGGCGACCGACAGCGCGGCGGCGACCATGCCGTGCGTGTCGCGGCCGTTCATCGGGTTCGCGCCCGGCGCGAACGGCTCACCGGCGCGTCGCCCGTCGGGCGTGTTGCCGGTGTGCCTGCCGTAGACGACGTTCGAGGTGATCGTGAGAACAGAGAGCGAAGGCTCGGCACCCCGGTAGCTGGGCTGCCGCCGGATCTTGGCCATGAATCGCTCGACCAGGTCGACGGCGATCGCGTCGGCGCGGTCGTCGTTGTTGCCGAAGGCCGGGAAGTCTCCGTCCACGGCGTAGTCGACGGCCAGACCGCTCTCATCGCGCAGCACCTTGACATGGGCGTGCTTGATGGCGCTCAGGCTGTCCACGGCGACCGACAGGCCGGCGATGCCGGTGGCGAGGAAGCGGTGCACGGGGTAGTCGTGCAGGGCCATCTCGATGCGCTCGTAGGCGTACTTGTCGTGCATGTAGTGGATGACGTTGAGCGCGTCGACGTAGGTCTCGGCCAGCCAGTCCAGCGTCCGGTCGTACGCGGCCAGGACCTCGTCGTAGTCGAGCACGTCGTCGGCGATCGGTTCGGCGACGAAGACCTGCTCGCCGGTCATCTCGTCGCGGCCGCCGTTGATCGCGTACAACAGGGCCTTGGCGAGGTTGGTGCGGGCGCCGAAGAACTGCATGTCCTTTCCCACCCGCATGGCCGACACGCAGCAGGCGATGGCGGTGTCGTCGCTGTACGCGGGCCGGATCAGGTCGTCGTTCTCGTATTGGATGGCGCTCGTGTCGATGGAGACCTGGGCGCAGAACCGCTTGAACCCCTCGGGCAGCGCCGGCGACCACAACACTGTCAGATTCGGCTCCGGGGCCGGACCCAGGTTGTACAGGGTCTGCAGGTAGCGGAAGCTCGTGCGGGTGACCAGCGGGCGGCCGTCACAGCCGATTCCCCCGAGTGCCTCGGTCACCCAGGTCGGATCGCCGGAGAACAACTGGTCGTACTCGGGCGTGCGCAGGAACCGGATGATCCGCAGTTTGATGACGAAGTCGTCGACCAGCTCCTGCGCCTCCCGCTCGGTGAGCCGGCCCTCTTCGATGTCACGCTGCAGGTAGACGTCGACGAACGTGGCGGTCCGGCCCAGGGACATTGCCGCGCCGTTCTGCTCCTTGGCAGCCGCCAGGTAGGCGAAGTACAGCCACTGGATCGCCTCGCGGCCGGTGCTCGCCGGGCCGGAGATGTCACATCCGTACCGGCTGGCCATGAAACGCAGCTCCTTCAGCGACCGAATCTGCTCGGCCAACTCCTCACGGTCGCGGATCACGCTGTCCGATGACAGCTGAGCGTCGAGCGACGCCTTCACCGCCCGGCGCTCGGCGACCAGGCGGTCCACCCCGTACAGCGCGACGCGCCGGTAGTCGCCGATGATCCGGCCCCGGCCGTACGCGTCCGGCAAGCCGGTGATGATGTGCGAGCGGCGGGCGGCCTTCACGTCGGCCGGGTAGGCGTCGAAGACGCCGTCGTTGTGGGTCTTGCGGTACCGGCTGAAGATCGCCTGCACGGCCGGGTCGAGGGTGAAGCCGTACGCCTTGAGGCCGGCCTCCACCATCCGCAGCCCGCCGTTCGGCATGATCGCGCGGCACAGCGGCGCGCTGGTCTGCAGGCCCACGATGAGCTCATGGTCCTGGTCGAGGTAGCCCGGCTCGTGTGAGGTGATCGTGGACGGGGTGTGCGCGTCCACGTCGTAGACTCCGCGACGGGTCTCCTCGACGAACATGCGCTGCAGCCGCCGCCAGATCCGTT
This sequence comes from Micromonospora sp. H61, assembly GCF_018070325.1. GTDB lineage: Bacteria > Actinomycetota > Actinomycetes > Mycobacteriales > Micromonosporaceae > Micromonospora > Micromonospora salmantinae. Next base: position 320,911 of record NZ_JAGPXY010000001.1, on the reverse strand, counting down.
CGGTCCGGTGCGTCGGCCCGGTCAGGAACTCCGGCCCGCCGGTGTACGGCTCGAAGTTGTCGTGGATGAATCCGCCGACGTCGATCGTCTCGCGCCAGCCGGTGCCGCGGAACCCGTGCCAGGCTTCGTGCGATGTGGTGGCCATTACCCCTCCTTCATCTCCTCCCAGCATTGCCGAGCGACCACTCGCGGCTTAAGGGTCAGAGGTCCCGGGCGGGTCGGGACCGTCCGGGACCTCCAGGGGCGGGCGGAACGTTCAGCGCTGCTCGACGAGCCGGTGTGCCCGCAACAGGTGCGCCCACCAGGGCCGGCTCGTCGAAGCGGCGCGCAGCGGTGGCCTGCCGGTGTGCTTGAGGCTGATCCAGCCGCCGGGACCCATCGTCACCGTGCCGATCGCCGGGCGCCGACGCATGGCCAGGCCCGCCGACACCGCCGCGGTGGCCACCGCCGCGGTGGCCAGCGCGGCCAGCGCGACGGTGGTGGCATCCACTGCCGGCACGAAGCGTCCGTCGATGTAGGCGCCGATCTCCCGATCGCCACGGCGAACCGGTGTCACCGTCGTTGTCATCGTGACCTCCTACCGGCTGTCCGAGCCGGCCGCTGCGCTCGCGGCGCGACCGGCCTCGAGCCGGGCGATCGGCACCCGGAACGGCGAGCAGGACACGTAGTCCAGGCCGGCGTCGTGGAAGAACCGCACCGAGGCCGGATCGCCGCCGTGCTCGCCGCACACCCCGATGGTCAGGTCGGGTCGGATGGCGCGGCCGCGTTGGACGGCGGTGCGGACGAGCTCGCCCACGCCGTCGCGGTCGATGCTCTCGAACGGTGATACCGAGAAGATGCCCAGCTCGAGGTACCGGCCGAAGAACGCGCCTTCCACGTCGTCGCGGGAGAAGCCCCACGTCATCTGGGTCAGGTCGTTGGTGCCGAACGAGAAGAATTCGGCGACGCCGGCGATCTGCCCGGCGGTCAGGGCGGCCCGGGGAACCTCGATCATGGTGCCGAGCCGGATCGGCGGCGCACCGGGCACGCTCGCCAGCACCGACTCCGCTTCCGCGCGTACCGTCTCGAGTTCCTGAACCGCTCCGACCAGCGGAACCATGATCTCCGGCTGAGGGTCGCCGCCTGCGGCGACCCGAGCGGCCGCGGCCTGCGCGATCGCGCGGACCTGCATGGCGAACAGACCCGGGATCACCAGGCCCAGACGTACGCCGCGCAGCCCGAGCATCGGGTTTTGCTCGTGCATGCGCCGCACCGCGGTCAGCAGTGTGCCGTCGTGGCCCGGGTCCACGCCGAGCGCCTCTGCGTGGGCCACCCGGGCGGTCAGCTCCTCCAGCGGGGGCAGGAACTCGTGCAGCGGTGGGTCGATGAGCCGCACGGTCACCGGCAGCCCGTCCATCGCGGCGAACAGCTCCTCGAAGTCGGCCCGCTGCAAGGGCAGCAGCGCCTGGAGGGCTTCGGAGCGGGCGGCGTCGTCCTCGGCCAGGATCAGCCTCTCGACCAGCCGGCGGCGGTCGCCGAGGAACATGTGCTCGGTGCGGCACAAGCCGACTCCGGTGGCGCCGAAGCGGCGGGCTCGGGTGGCGTCGACGGCGGTGTCGGCGTTGGCGTGCACGTCGAGCCGGGCCTGGTGATCGGCGTGGGCCATCAGCCGCTCCACCGCGGAGAGCAGCGGGTCGCCGTGCGCCGCCAGCTCGCCCTCGAAGTACCGCACCACCGCGGAGGGCCGCACGGCGACCGATCCCGGGTAGACGTTTCCGGTGGTGCCGTCGATCGAGATGATGTCACCGGCGTGCAGGGTGCGACCCGCCACGGTGACGCCGTCGCCGTCGATGCGTAGTTCCTCGGTGCCGCAGACACATGTCTTGCCCATGCCGCGGGCGACCACCGCGGCGTGTGACGTCTTGCCGCCGCGCGAGGTCAGGATGCCTTGAGCAGCGATCATGCCGGGCAGGTCGTCGGGATTGGTCTCCCGGCGCACCAGGATGACCGGCTCGGTCGCCGCCACCGCGGCGGCCGAGTCGAAGACGATCGCGCCGACCGAGGCGCCCGGAGAGGCCGGCACGCCGGTGGTCAGCGGTGGGGGAGCGGCGGTGGTGTCGAAACTGGGGAACATCAGCTGGGCCAGTTGCTCACCGGTGACCCGCTGCAGTGCCTCATGCAGGGTGATGCGGCCTTCGTCGACCAACTGGGCGGCGATGACGAACGCGGCGGCCGGGGTGCGCTTGCCGACCCGGGTCTGCAGCATCCACAACCTGCCGTTCTCGATGGTGAACTCGATGTCGCACAGGTCGCGGTAACGCTGCTCGAGCCGCTGCATGATCGACAGCAGCTGCCGATGGCTCGCTGGATCGATGGCGGCGAGCTCGGCCAGCGGCACGGCGTTGCGGATCCCGGCGACCACGTCCTCCCCTTGAGCGTTGCGCAGGTAGTCGCCGTAGACGCCACGCCGTCCGGTGGCCGGGTCCCGGGTGAAGGCGACCCCGGTTCCGGAGTTCTCCCCTCGGTTGCCGAAGACCATCGCCATGACGTTGACCGCGGTGCCCAGGTCCTGCGGGATGCGCTCCTGCCGGCGGTACAGGATGGCGCGTTCGGCGTTCCACGAGCGGAACACCGCTGCGATCGCCAGGAACAGCTGTTCGTGCGGTGCCTGTGGAAAGTCTCGGCCGGTGTGCTGGTGGAACACCTTCTTGTACGCGTGTACCAGGTCCTGCAGTTGAGTCGTGCCGAGTTCCGGGTCCGTTGCGACGCCCGCGATCGACCGGGCGGCCGTCAGTTCCTCTTCGAAAGCTTCGCCGGGAACGTCGAAAACCGTCTTGCCGAACATCTGGATCAGGCGCCGGTACGAGTCCCAGGCGAACCGCTGATCCGCGCTCTGTCGGCCGAGGCCGACCACGCTCGCGTCGTTCAGGCCGATGTCCAGGATTGTCTCCATCATTCCCGGCATCGAGAACTTGGCACCGGACCGCACCGACAGCAACAGCGGATCTGCGGCGTCGCCGAAGGTCTTGCCCATCCGGTTCTGCATCAGCCGCAGGTGATGTTGGACCTCGGTGAGCAGGCCTGCGGGCATCGTGCCGGTGCGCAGGTAGGTGCGGCACGCCTCGGTGGTGACGGTGAACCCTGGCGGCACCGGCAGGCCCATCAGGGTCATCTCGGCCAGGTTGGCGCCCTTGCCGCCGAGCAGGTCCTTGAGGTCCTTGTTGCCGTCGGTGAAGTCGTAGACGTATCGGGTCATGGCACTTCTCACCCCTTCCCTCTTCTTCCTTTGTAGACCGGTCGGGGTTCTTCGCCGTAGGGCCGGACGACCCCCGTCGACGGGCCGTGGCGCGACGCGCGTGGTGACGCGCTCTTCCGGCCCTGACCTGCGTCTTTGCGGGCCTCTACCGTCAGAGCTGGGAAGCTGGGAGGCGGGTGGCTGACCGCCACCCGCCTCGCGGTCCCGCCGCTGCCGCCGGGCATCGCCGAGAGACGGTGGCGCCGGCCGGCGCCACCGTCTCGGTGAAGCTCAGCCGCGTGCCGCCCAGTCGCCGAGCGCCCAGTCGCGGACCTCGGGCATGTCCTCCAGGTGCTCCACCACGTACGTCTCGTGGCGATCGAGCTGACTCTGGCACCACGCCTTGAGGTCGGCGGCGCCGCGGGGGAGGCGCTTGGCGTTGTTGATGGCGTCCATCACGAGGTGGTACCGCGACGCCCTGTTGCGGACCGTCATGTCGAACGGGGTGGTGGTCGTGCCCTGCTCGATGAAGCCGCGGACGCGGAACCGGTCCGCGTCGGGGCGGCCGTGCACGAGCTGGTGGATCGCGCCGGGGTAGCCGTGGAAGGAGAACACCACGTCGACGGTGTCGGTGAACAGCTCGGTGAACAAGGTCTCGTTCATGCCGTGTGGGTGGTCCTTGGGGCGGACCAGGGTCATCAGGTCGACCACGTTGACCACGCGGACCTTGAAGCCGGGCAACCGGTCGCGCAGGATCTGTGCGGCCGCGACCGTCTCCATGGTGACGACGTCGCCGGCGCAGGCGAGGACGATGTCGGGGTCGCTGGTGCCGTCGTCGGTGCCGGCCCAGTCCCAGACGCCCGCGCCGCGGGCGCAGTGCTCGATCGCCTCGTCCATGGAGAGGTACTGCAACTGCGGCTGCTTGTCGATCACGATCAGGTTGATGTAGGACCGCGACCGGAAGCAGTGGTCGGCCACCGACAGCAGGGTGTTGGCGTCCGGCGGCAGGTAGACCCGGGCGACGTCGCCGCGTTGGGTGAGCACCACCTGGATCAGGCCGGGCCCCTGGTGGGAGAAGCCGTTGTGGTCGTTGCGCCACGCCGTCGAGGTGAGCAGCACGTTGAGGCTGGGCACCTTCTCGCGCCACGGCAGGTTCTTGGCCTCCTGCAACCACTTGCCGTGCTGCACGGTCTGCGACGCGCTGACCATGGCGAACGCCTCGTACGTGGCGAACATGCCGTGCCGGCCGGTCAGGTTGTAGCCCTCCAGCCAGCCGTGGCAGTTGTGCTCGCTGAGCACCTCCATGACCCGGCCGTGGCGGCTGATCGCCACATCCTCTGCCGTCACGCGCTCCATGAAGGCGCGGTCGGAGACCTCGAAGACGGAACCGAGCCGGTTGCTGTTGGTCTCGTCGGGGCAGAACAACCGGAACCGGTCGGCGTTGCGGGCGTAGATGTCTCGCATCATCTCGCCCAGCTTGCGCGTCGACTCGGCCCGCCGCTGCGCGGGCCGGGGCACGTCGACCGCGTAGGCACGGAAGTCCGGCAGGTCCAGATCCCGGGTCAGCACCCCGCCGTTGGCATGCGGGCTGGCGCTCATCCGTAGGTCACCGTCGGGAGCCTGGTCCCGGATCAACGCCACGGGCGCGCCGGCGGAATCGAACAGCTCCTCCGGACGGTACGACTTGAGCCAGCGTTCGAGCAGTGCGAGGTGCTCCGGATTGTCCTTGACGCCGGACAGCGGCACCTGGTGCGACCGCCAGGTCCCGGTGACGGTGATCCCGTCGACGGAGTCCGGCCCGGTCCAGCCCTTCGGTGACCGCAGGATGATCAGCGGCCAGGCCGGGCGGATACCGTCCCAGGAACCGTCGCGGGCGGCGGTCTGGATGTCGCGGATCCTCGTCCAGGCAGTGACGAGGGCGGCGGCGAAGCGGTGGTGCATGCCGGGCAGGTCGGAGCCCTCGACCTCGATGACGTCGTAGCCGTGGCCACGCAGCAGGTTGCGTACCTCCTCGGGATCCTTGCGCCCCAGCACGGTGGGGCCGGAGATCTTGGCGTCGTTGAGGTGCAGGATCGGCAGGACCGCGCCGTCGCGCTCGGGGTTGAGAAAGGACACGCCCTTCCAGGAGCCCTCGAGGGGCCCGGTCTCGGCCTCACCGTCGCCCACCACCGCGATGGCCAGCAGGTCCGGGTTGTCCATGACCGCGCCGAACGCGTGGACCAGGACGTAGCCCAGCTCGCCGCCCTCGTGGATGGAGCCGGGGGTGGTCACCGACACGTGCGAAGGGATACCGCCCGGGCTGGAGAACTGCCGGAACAGGCGCAGCATCCCGGCCTCGTCCTGACTGACGTCCGGGTAGATCTCGCTGTAGGTGCCTTCCAGGTAGCCGGCGGCCACCAGTGCCGGGCCGCCGTGACCCGGACCGGCCAGGTAGATCGCCTGCTGACCGGTGTGCCGGATCAGCCGGGAGACGTGTGCGTAGATCAGCGACAGACCCGGGCTGGTTCCCCAGTGACCGAGCAGGCGCGGCTTGATGTGCTCAGCCGACAGGGGCTCGCGCAGCAACGGGTTGCCCTGCAGGTAAATCTGCCCGATGGTGAGGTAGTTGGTCGCCCGCCACCACGCGTCCAGACGGGCGAGTTCGGTGTCGTCGAGCTCGGCGAGCGTACGGGGCTCGGATACGACCGCGGTCACGGCGGCTCCTTTCACAGATCTCGGCTTGTCAGGAGTCACGCTAGGCCCGGCCGACGTCGCCCCCAAGGGCCAGAAGCCGTCCGCCGAGGGACGTTCGGCCCCCAGCTCCGGAACCTCAGGGCACCGCCGGTCTGATCAGGAATACCGGGTACTCCGGCGCGATCGTCATGAACTCAGCGTGTGAGGAATGCCGATCGACCGGGAAGTGCGGGCGGGCGCCCGGTGCCTTGGCGAGATACTCGCGCAGGATCGGCGCTCGTTCCGCCACGTCGACCTCGACCAGCCGGACCGGCTCCCGTCGGCCACGCCGAAGGGTGGCCGCGCCGTCGGCAGCCCGGACGTTGGCCACCCAGTTGGCCCGGCGCCCGAGCATCGAGACCAGGTAGCGCTCCCCGCCATGAATGGTCATCACCAACGGCACGGCCACCGTCCGCCCGCTTCTGTGGCCGACCACTTCCAGGGTCACCCAGCCCGACGGTGCCAGGAATCCGCTGCTGTGCTGGGCAGCGGCGATCCGGTTGAGCACCCGCGCCAGGCGACCGGGGTGTCCTCCCCGGTACATCCGGGCGCGCCATGATCGTCGAATGGTCACTGGTCGCTCCTTCGCAGAACCTCGGACAGCGGCCGGCGCGGTGTCACCGCGGCCTGTGGGCCGTATCCGATCCGAATGATCATCTGCGCCCAACGGCCGGCCGCGGTGTCGGTGAGCAGTTCGCGGATCGCCGGAACCTCGATCGGTTGGCTGATGGGAGTGGTGGCCAGCCTCAGCCGGGTGGCCGCCAGCAGGACGTGCTGAAGGGCCTGACCGGCGCTTACCCAGTCGTGCGGGCCGTCACCGAGCGTCGCGAGCACGGCGATGGTCGGGTGCGCCTCGAAGAACTCACTTGTCCGCCAGGGTTGTGGGTGGACGAGGCCGAAGTCTCGGATCGGCATTCGTTCGAGGGCGTCCCACGGTCCGATGGCGGCGGCTGGGATGCCGTCGTGGCGGCCCGACGAGGGCCTCGTCCAGCGGCTCAGCTCGGCCCGGTAGCGGCCGCTCATGCGCAGCCGGCGCTCAGCCTGGTGCCCGAGCCCCAGGATGGCGTTGCGGGTGACCGGACCGGCGACCGTGAGTGCCACCCCCTGGTCCGCGGCGGCCACGGTCAGCTCCTCGATCGCGTCGGCAGAAACCGCTGAGTCGGCGAACGGCCACCGATTGGTGTGCCGCCGGGCGATCGCTTCGGCCAACGTCGTCACGGTTTCCGGCGGTGGGGCTTCGCCATCGATTAGCACCCGGGCCACCAGATCGGGCGAGTCCGGTTCCGGGAAGAGGACGTACGTCGTGCGCCAACCCTCTGCCCGCAGAGCCAGCCGCAGGGTGAACACTGCCGCACCGACACTGATCAGGAGTTCGCGCCCGGACGCGTCCAGCGCGTCGAGTTGGCGGCTGCGGTCCGCGTACACCCGCACCTCCCGGCCGGTGACCCGGAAGAGCCATGGCTGGCTGTTGTGCAGCGAGGGAGCTAGCGTCGCGGCCGCCACGCACCGGGCGAGCACGTTCATGACGTGCCTTCCGCGCGCTGCTTGATACCCAGCAGCATCCGGCGTTCCATGATCAGACTGCCCGGTTCCATCACCAGGCGGTACGCGATCCGAACCGGTCCCGGACCGCCCACCAGCGCGATCCGGTTGCGGCTGATCAGCCGGGTGCCCGCCCCGTCGGGCCGCAGGTGGAAGGACCATACCCAGGCGCCATCGGCGGACCGGAACACCAGCGTCCGCCCCGGGTCGAGGATCTCGACCCGCATGGCGGGCCCGTTCCTGCCAAGCGGTAGTTCGTCGCCGGTGGCGAGGTGCTGGAACCGTGGCAGGATCTCGTCGGCGCTGTGCATGTCGAGCCCGAACAGGTTCTCGACCCAGTCGTAGGTGTAGGCGCCACCGCGACCGCTGCCCATCTGCACGAGCCAGGGCCAGACCGCCATGGGCGGTGCCTCGATGGTGACTGCCCGGGTGGAGACGATGTCCGGGGCGGCGAGGAACTCGTCGCCGGGCAGCGTGCCCGCCACCTCGCCCGTCGTGGCTCCCCACGTGAGCCACCGCCCGGGTCGTTGGAGCACTGTTCCCTTCATGGCCTCTCCCTTCTGAGCGAAAGCGGCACCTCCCGGTCTACTCAGCCGGCGGTCGCCGATCCGTGGTACGCGGCGCGCATCAGTTCCTGCATGTCGGCGAGCATCGGCATCCGGGGATTGGCCGGCGCGCACTGGTCCTCGTACGCGTTGAGCGCCTGCTGCGGCAACGCCGCGAGGAAGGCACCCTCGTCCACCCCGACGGCCGCGAACGAGGGTTCGATGCCGACCGCGTCGCGCAGCCTCTCGATCGCCGTGGCCAGAGCTTCGACCGCCTCGGCGTCGGTCGCCGCGGGCAGCCCGAGGGTGCGGGCGATGTCGGCGAAGCGTTGCGGCGCCCGGTAGCTCTCGTACTTGGGCCAGCCGGTGAGCTTGCTCGGCACGGCCCCGTTGTAGCGGATGACGTGCGGGAGCAGGATCGCGTTGGTGCGTCCGTGTGCGACGTGGAAGGTGGCGCCCAGGGTGTGCGACATGGCATGCACGATGCCGAGGAAGGCGCTGCCGAACGCCATGCCGGCGATCGTTCCGGCGTTGTGCATCTTCTCGCGGGCCCGCGGGTCTGCCGCGCCGTGGTGCACGGCCCGGGCCAGGTTGCCGAAGATGAGCCGGATGGCGTGCAGGGCCAGCCCGTCGGTGAAGTCGCTGGCGTAGACCGACACATACGACTCGATCGCGTGGGTGAGCGCGTCGAAGCCGCTGTCCGCGGTGACCACCGCCGGTAGGTCGGCGGCCAGCACCGGGTCGACGATCGCCACACTCGGCGTGAGAGCGTAGTCGGCGAGCGGGTACTTCTTGCCCGACGCGGTGTCGGTGATGACGGCGAACGGGGTGACCTCAGCCCCGGTGCCGGAGGTGGTCGGGACGCAGACGAGTTGGGCCAGCGTGCCGAGGGTGGGGAACTTGAAGGCGCGTTTGCGGATGTCGAAGAACTTCTCCCGCAGATCGGCGAAGACCACCTCGGGGTGCTCGTAGCGCAGCCACATCACCTTGGCGGCATCCATCGCCGAGCCCCCGCCGAGCGCGATGATGGTGTCCGGCCGAAACGAGCGCATCAACTCGGCGCCGCGGTCGACAGTGCGCACGCTGGGCTCCGGCTCCACGTCGTCGATGATCTGCAGAGCCACCTGCTCGCGGCGGCGGTGCAGCACGGACAGCACGCGGTCCACGTACCCCAGCTTGGTCATCGTGTGGTCGGTGACCACCGTGACCCGGTGTACGTCGGGCATGTCGGCGAGGTAACGGATCGCGTTCGGCTCGAAGTAGATCTTCGGCGGAACCTTGAACCACTGCAGATTGTTCGTACGCCGGGCAACCCGCTTGATGTTGATCAGGTCGACCGCGGTGACGTTGTGCGACACCGAATTGTGGCCGTAGCTGCCGCAGCCCAGCGTCAGCGACGGCAGGAAGGCGTTGTACATGTCGCCGATGCCGCCCTGCGAGGCCGGTGCGTTCCAGATGATCCGGACGGCCTTGATCCGACGGCCGTACGCCTCGGCCAGTTCCGCGTCCTGCGTGTGGATGACGGCGCTGTGGCCCAGACCGTCAAACTCGACCATCTGCTCGGCGTACGCGAAGGCCTGGTCGTGACCGGTCGCCGACAGCAGGGCGAGCACCGGGCAGAGCTTCTCCCGGGTCAGCGGCTCGGCCGGGCCGACCCGGTCAACCGGGGCCAGGATGATCGAGGTGTCCGGGGCGACCGCGAAACCGGCGTGTTCGGCGATCCAGGTCGCTGACTGCCCGACCACGTCCGGGTTGAGTCTTCCGGAGCCGAAAAGCAGCGCCTCCAGCAGCGTCTTCTCCTGTGGCGTCGCGACGTGGGCGTGCAGTCGCCGGAACTCGGCGAGAGCGACGGACTGGATCGCGTCGTCGATGATGACGGCCTGCTCGGAGGCGCAGATCATGCCGTTGTCGAACGACTTGGACAGCACCACGTCGTTGACAGCGCGGGCCACGTCGGCCGAAGCCTCCAGGTACGCCGGGACATTGCCGGCGCCGACGCCGAGCGCCGGTTTGCCGGTGGAATAGGCGGCTCGGACCATGGTGTTGCCGCCGGTCGCCAGGACCACCGAGACACCGGGATGCTGCATCAACTCGTTCGTCGCGGCCACCGACGGCGCCTCGATCCACTGGACGCAGTGCTCCGGCGCGCCGGCGGCGACGGCGGCGTCACGGACCGTTCGGGCGGCCTCCTGGCTGCAGCGTTGCGCCGCCGGATGGAAGGCGAAGATCACCGGGTTGCGGGTCTTGAGGGCCAGCAGAGCCTTGAAGATGGTGGTCGAGGTCGGGTTGGTCACCGGCGTCACCGCGGCCACCACCCCGACCGGCTCGGCGATCTGAGTGACCCCCGCGATGTCGTCCCGGGCGATCACCCCGACGGTGCGGATGTCGGCCATGTGGTTGGTGACGTGCTCGCAGGCGAAGATGTTTTTCGCCGCCTTGTCCTCGAACACGCCGCGGCCGGTCTCCTCGACCGCCAGCATCGCGAGTGCGGCGTGCCGGCTGAGCGCGGCCACCGACGCCTTCTTCACGATCTCGTCGACCTGTTTCTGGTCGTAGGAGTCGTAGTCGGCCAACGCCTTGAGACCGTTCTCAACCAAGGTCTCGATCATGCTTCTGCCCTCCGTTGGTCCTTCCTCTCGAACGTAGGTCTCCGTCGATCGATATCGGCACGGCCGATGGGCCCGCTAGGACGGGACCACCGGCCCGCCCGTACCGGGCGGCCGTCCGTCTGGTTCGCACCGTGGGCGATCGCATCCGTTGTCAACGGCCTCTGCCGTATCGGCCGCAACTCTCTGCGGCGGCTGTTGGATCGGACCTGAGTTCGGAGACGGCTGGACCGCCCCGGCCGGCCGGGGCGGTCCAGCGTTCAGAACCAGAGCTCAGGCCTGCGGGATTTCCCGGACCACCGCCACCGTGCACGGCGACCGGTGCAGCAGGTGCTGGCTGACCGAGCCCACCAGCACGAACTGGCGAACCCGCAGTGCCTGCGGCTGCCGAGCGCCCCACTGCGGCGTTCGCGGCGATCTCGAACGTCCGGCTGCATGCCCTGCTGTCGGGTTCCGCGATGATCTTCGTGGCCCCCATGGCCGGCGGCCGGGTTCCGTGTCGCGTCTGCGGTGGTGCCACCGCGCTTGTCGGCGATGCCGTCAGCGGTTGCCGATATTCGAGCCGCGACGCCTACTCCTTCACACCGATGTTGTCGATCGGCGGAGCGCTGAGCAGGCGTCGGACGGGCCACACGGTGGTTGCCAACGCCAGCAGTGTCGTGCCGCCGAGCACCGCCACCCAACCGAGCGGCGGGACGTACGGGACCGGGCTGCCGGTCAGTCCGTTGACGATCGCGCTCAGGGTCAGCGCCGCGATCGTCGCGCCGATCAGCACCGCGGTGCCGAGCAGCCCGGCCTGTTCGGCCTGGACCATCCGCCGAATCTGACGGCGGGTGACCCCGACCAGTTGCAGCAACGCCAACTCGCGGCGGCGGGCCAGCGCGGCCAGCACCATCGTGGTCGCCGCCGCCAGCGCCGCGTACCCCACCATCACGCCGATCAGCAGCCGGTTCAACCAGGCGCCGAACGCCAGATCGGCGCTGATCAGACGCGTACGGGTAGCGGCGTCGAGAACCTGGGTGCCCGGGTGCCCCGCCGACCACCGGGCCAACGCGGTGTCGGCCTCCGGGCCGGCGCTGACCAGGACCTCGTCGTCGGTACCCCCGGCCGTGTGCCCGGCGACCGTCTCGGCGGCCAGCGTGACGTCGCCGAAGCCGAGGCCCCGGCCGTAGATCGCGATGACGTCCAACGTGACCGGGGTGCCGTCGCCCAGCCAGAGTTCCACCTGGTCGCCGACGTCCCAGCCGGAAGTGGACGCCTGCATCGAAGACAGGGCGACAGTGCCCGCGCGCAGGTCGGCCAGGTTGCCCTCGCCTACGGCGAGGTCCATCGTCGACGTGATGCCCGCCGGGTCGACCGACTGCGCGCTGACCGGCTCGATTCCGCCGAGCGCCCGCACCACCACCTGCGTACGGTGCACACCGGTGGCCGCCCGCACCCCGGCCAACTCGCGGATCTCCCGGACCGCGTCCTTCGGCAGCCCACCCGGAGCGACAAGCACCCGCTCGGCGAGGGTTCCCGCGCTGCTCTGCGTGGTGGTCTGCCGTTCCAGGTTGGTCTGCAGGAACCAGACCGAGCCGCCGAACCCCACTGACAGTACGAGGGCGGTCAGGACGGTCGCCATGCCCTGCGCGTTGGCCCGCAGATTGGCCGCGGCCAGGTAGCCGCTGACCCGCCACATCCGCGGCAACAACGGTGTGAGCAGGCGTGCCGCGTACGCGTTGATCCTCGGTGCGAGCAGCGCCACCGCGATGACGAACAGGTACAGCATGCCGACCGCGCCGGCCAGTGCCCCGGTCGACCCGGCGGCACCGAGCGTGAACGCCCCGGAGGTGCCGGCCGCCGCCAGCGTCAGCACGCCGGCGATCAGCCGCACCCGGCCGCTGCGCCGAGGCTCGACAGCGATCTCGCCGAGCGCCTCGATCGGCTTGATCCCGGTGACCCGGCGTGCCGCGACCAACGCGGCGAGCACCGCCACGAGGACCGCCACGAGGGCCGCGGCCGGCACCGCGAACAGGCCGCCGGCCATCGGGAAGCTGGCCGGCACGAACCCCCGTCCGACCAGCTCGCCGTGCACCCAACGGGCCGCCAGCAGTCCGGCCGGGCCGCCGATCGCAGAGCCGAGCAGGGCCAAAAGCGCGGCCTCGGCGACCAGCATGCGACGCACCTGCCCCGGCGTGGCCGCGACCGCGCGTAGTAACGCCAGGTCACGTCGACGGTGCCGGACGGACAGCCCGATGGTGCCGGCCACCACGAAGACGATCAGCAGGACGACGTACCCCCCGAAAACCGATCCGACCTCGATCAGCAACGTCTGGGCGGCCTGGTCCTCCGACTGCTCGACGTTCCCACGGTCCTTCCCGGCGTACGTCGTGGCGCCGGCCGCCGACGCGATCTCGCGTACCGCGCCGAGGTCGGCGCCGGGCACCATCCGCACGCCGATCGCATCAACCCGGCCCGGGTGGGCGGACAACCGGGCGGCCTGCGCGTCGGTGAAGAACACCGCCGCCGAACCGGTCTCGGCGGTTCCGCTCACCCGGTACGACCGGCTGACCCCGCCGACGACCAGGTCGATGCGGTTGCCGGGTGCCACGCCGAGAAGGGTGTCGACAAGCACCTCGTCGTCGGCTCGTGGCGCGGCACCCGCGCCGATGGGACGACCGGTGAAGGCGTACGTGTCCCAGCCGTGTCCCACGGCAGCGGGTGAGCCGATCAGCACCCGTTCGTCGCCGGTGACGGCCTCGACGCCCGGCACCTGGCGGATCTGGTCCACCAGGGCCGCGTCCACAGTGCCGCCCTCGGGCAGCGTGACGGTGCTCGTGGTGGTGTCGCCGCCGAATTCTTTGAACGTGTGGCTCACCGTGCGGTTGGCGACGACCGCGTCGGCCGTTGCCCAGAGTCGTGGCTCCGTACGGAAACGCAGCCCGGACTCGACGAGCGTGCCCATCGATACCAGGATCAGCACGCCGGCGATCAGGGCCAGCAGGGTCGCGGCGGCGGGGCCGGCGCGGTGTCGCAGCAGGCGGGCGGCGAGGCCGATCATCGGAGGACCCGCCGATCCAGCGATGCCAGGTGCTCGGCGATACCGGCGGCTCCGAGCTGCGGCAGGTCGGCGACGATCGCACCGTCGGCCAACACGAGCACGCGGTCCGCGTACGACGCGGCGATCGGATCGTGGGTCACCATCACCACTGTCAGCCCGTGTTCGTCCACGACCGCGCGAAGCAGCGTCAGCACCTCCGCCGCGGTCCGCGAGTCGAGGGCGCCGGTGGGCTCGTCTGAGAAGATCACCTCGGGGCGGGTGGCCAGCGCCCGGGCGATCGCCACCCGCTGCTGCTGGCCGCCGGAGAGCGCGGCCGGCCGGTGGTGCAGTCGCTCGGTGAGGCCGACCCGCTCGACCACCTGGGTCAGCCAGGCCCGGTCCGGACGGACGCCGGCCAGGCGTAGGGGCAGCACGATGTTCTCCTCGACGGTGAGCGCGCCGATCAGGTTGAATGCCTGGAAGACGAACCCGATCCGGGTACGACGCAGCTCGGTCAGGCGGGTCTCGGACAGCCCGGACAGGTCGGTGCCTCCGATGACCACCCGACCGGAGGTGGGCCGGTCGAGCCCGGCGGCGGTCTGCAGCAGCGTGCTCTTGCCGGAGCCCGAGGGCCCCATCACCGCGGTGAAGGTGCCCCGGTCGAAGCCGACATCGATGCCCGCGAGCGCAGTCACCTGGTTACGGCCGGCGTCGTACACGCGGGTGAGTTGTTCGACCCGTACCGCCGGTTCGATGGTCTGTCCCGGATAATCCGGCATTCTGGTGGCCTCTCTCCGTGTCATCGGCAAGAACTGCGCGCACCAGAAACGCTATTGACGTGCGAGAACGGCGACCATCCCGCGGGCTGCCAGGGCCAGGTACAGCAGGCGCTACCTCCGATCACCGTTCAGGTAGCGCAGCACCGCGGTGACCCGGCGGTCGGCATGGTCGTCCGGTGGAAGCTGAAGCTTCGAGAAGATGCTGCGGATGTGCTTGTGCACCGCGCCGTCGGTGACGAACAGTCGCCCGGCGATCGCGCTGTTGCCAAGCCCTTCGGCCATCAACCCCAGCACCTCACGCTCACGCGGCGACAGCTCGCCCAGCGCCGTGTCCGTCCGGCGGTTGCGGGCGAGCAACTGCGCCACCACCTCCGGGTCGATCACGCTGCCGCCGTCCGCGACGCGGTGCAGCGCGGCGAGGAACTCCTCGACCCGGCCCACCCGCTCCTTCAACAGATAACCGAGCCCGACGGCGCCGACCGAGAACAGGTCGGTGGCGAAAGCCTGCTCCACATACGCCGACAGGACCAGCACCGCGAGGCCGGGGCGGCGCCGCCGGGCCTCCACCGCAGCCACGATGCCCTCGTCGGTGTGGGTCGGTGGCATCCGTACGTCCACGATCGCGACGTCCGGCGCGTGTTCGTCGACGGCGACCAGGAACTCGCCCGGAGTACCGGCCGTGGCGACCACGTCCAGATCCTCCGCCCGCAGCAGCAGAGCCAGCCCTTCACGCAGCAGCGGGTCGTCCTCGGCGATCACGATCCGCATGGCAGCTCCACGTCCATTCTCGTCGGCCCGCCCGGCGGGCTCGTCAGTGTCATCAGGCCGTCGTACGCCTCGACCCGCCGGCGGATACCGGTCAGCCCTGAGCCACGTGTCTCGTCCGCGTCGCCGTGTCCGTCGTCCTCAATGCACACCAGCAGCCGGCCGCGCTCGCGGCGCACGGCCACGTCCACCTGGCTCGCACCGCTGTGCCGGACGACGTTGGTCAGCGCCTCGGCCACCACGAAGTACGCGGTGGCCTCGACCGAGGCCGCGCACCGCACGGCCACGTCCACCTCAAGTCGGCAGGGCACCACGCAACTGCCGGCCAGACCCGCCAGAGCGCCGGCGAGACCCCGGTCGTCCAGCACGGGTGGCAGGATCCCGCGCACCACCGTACGAAGCTCGCCGAGTGCCTGTTCCGCAGCGTCCTGCGCCTGCCCGAGGATCTCGTCGGCGCGGTCCGGGTTGCGGCGCGCTGCCCGCCGCGCGGCACCCAGCAACACGTTGACCGCGACCAACCGGTTCTGGGTGCCGTCGTGCAACGAACGCTCGATCCGGCGCAGCTCGACCGCGTGGGCGTCCAGCGCCGCAGCGCGGGTGGCGGTCAGCTCGGCCACCCGCAGCGACAGGTCGACACCCGGCGGCGGAGGCAGCAGCAACCGGCCCGGCCACGCCTGGAGACGGGCCAGGACCGGGCTGAACCAGATCGCGGCGGCCAGCCAGCCCACCCCGAACAACCCGACCGCGAGTGCCTCGGACAACCCGTCGATGCGCCACCAGACGATCCCCGGCGCGCCCGCGTCGGCAGGGAGCAGCTCGTACCACAGCGGGAACGTGACGTACTGCACGGCAGACAGTGGCAGCGCGAGGCCGACCAGCCCGGTCACCAGGCCGATGAGCGAGTACAGCGCGACCCAGCCGAGCTCCCGGCGCACGAAGGGATCACGCGTCGCCGTCCGCAACCCGGCCGGCACCGGCCCCGGCGTGGGGATCGACTCACCCCAGCGGGACAGCCGGGCCCGCTCGCGGTCGGCCACCGAGCGCACCGCCCGCAGAGCACCGGGCGCCGCCAGCAGCCCCACCCCGCCCACGCAGGTCACCGCCACGATCGCCGCCCAGAGCAGCGCGCCCAGCGCCAGCGCGGCGGTGCCCAGCCCTCCGGCGAGGTGCTCCAGGGCGTCGATCGAGGCGCGAACCCGGCCCCGCACGTACGTCATCGACCCACCTCCCTCGCCAACATAGGCCACCGCGGAACCCGCACGGCAACGCCCTGCGCGGAAGGTACAGCCTGCTGTACCACTGTCGTCGAGCTGACGGGATCGTCCCCGCCGCGCCGCCTGCCTAGCGTCGACGGCGTCGAGGAACGTTCGCCTAAGGGGGTAGTCATGACCGATCCGTACCGCATCGCCGAGGCCCCGGTCGCCGGACCGAAGAAGCCGGGCGGCCTGCTGCGCCCGCTGCTGTGGCTGGTGCTCTTCGTCAGCGCGGCGGCCAACGTGGTGCTGTCGACCGCGGCGGACAACCAGTGGATCAGCTCGGCGTTCGGCCTGGTGGCGGTGCTCTGCGCGGTCGCGCTGACCGTCCACCACCGCCGCAACCGCGCGCGAGAGTCGTAGGGACGCAGACCTCGCCCTCCCGTCGCGCTCGATCACCCTCGCCACTCCGCCCGCCCGGGTCGGCGATGTGGCTCAGGTCCTGGTTGGGTCGATCATGCGACTCCTCCTGCCCGGTGCAACCACGACCCCGCTCCTGCGTCGTCGAGTTCGTCATCGCCACCTGCGGCAACTACGGACGCGCGATGGCGATGGCCTGCGGCGCCATCGGCATGCCCTGCACCGTCGTGCTGCCCACCGGCTGGAGCGACGGCGGCACCTTCATGCGCGCAGCCGGCGCGAACGTGCATTTGATCGACGGCAGCTACGAGGACGCCGTCGACGAGTCCAGGCGACTGGCAACCCTCGACGGCGCCATCGACGGCAACGTCGACGGACCCTACGTCGACGCGGTGTTCACCGGCCACGGCACCGTCGCCCACGCCCTGCACGCCGAGCTGGACGAACCGCCGGCGGCGCTGTGGATCCCGGTGGGCAACGGCACCACCGTCATCGCCGTACACAAGGCGCTGAGTCAGCTCGGGTGGGACGTGCCGCTGCACGGCGTTACCACGACCGACCACAACCAGCCGCTGGTCAACTGGCACGCGCTACAGGGCCCCGAGGCCCTCGACGCGATCAGAGCCAGCGGCGGTGCCGTGCACGCGGCCACCGACGACGAACTGCTGACCGCGCGGCACCTGCTCGCCGAGTACGCAGCCCAGCCCACCGCCGCCGGCTCGGTCGCCCTGGCCGGGCTGCTCGCTCACGCCCGTAGCACCGCGTTGACCGGAACCCACGTCGTCCTGCTCAGCGGCCGCTGATCCCACCTACACCCGCCACCGAGGAAGAACCATGACGCTCACCGCCGCGCCCGCGTCCCTCCCTACCCCCGCGCCCACCCTGCTGTTCGCCCGCGCCCGCACCACCGGCGCCGACGAGCGCGTCTTCCTCTGCAAGCTCGGTGTCCTGGCCCTGATCACCGGAGCCGGGCCACCCTCGCCCTGCGTCCGGAGCCGGTAGCGGTCGTCGCAGGCGTGCTGCTGCTAGCCGCCATGTACACCCACGCGGTCGAGCTTCAACACCAGGTACTGCACCACCCCGCCTTCTACCGCACGCTGTGGCAGGCGCTGCGCGCCCCGAAGCAGCACCCCGAGTAACCGCGAGAGGACAGCTGATCGCTTACTCCGTGGGAGGCTTGACGACGCCAGCACAGCGCGGTTCTTCCGGATGTACGTGAATTGACGCGCTCCCGTGTCCGGGACCAGGCGACGGGTGGATGTACGCGTGGGCGTGGCAGGACCGGGCCCCCGGTCGGTTGCGTGCGAGTGGTCAGGCCTTGCCGCGTTCGTGAGGTCAGCCGGCCTGCCAGCCGGCAGGGTTGATGCCGCCGGGCACTGGCGCCGCACTGTCGTAGGGCTGCCGGGTGAAGATGAAGGTGCCAAGATCGAGGTGACTGACGGCGCCAGCCGCGTCGCGGTGCACCCGCAGCCGTTCGCCGGCGAAGTAGCCGTTGATCCCCTCCCAGCCACCGTCGCCGGTGGGGCGCAGCCGCGTGCCGCGCCCGCCGGACAGCGGTGTCAGCTCCAGGAAGCCATCAGCCTGCGGGCGCAGCGCATAAGGGGCCGGCCCCCAATACCACGGGCCGGCGAGATCCAGCAGCTGTGGGTCAACCGAGGGCAGCGGTCGCCACGGCGCAGGGATCCGCGGCTCCCGCTCGGCGACCGTCTGCAGTAGATCAGCGGCGAGAGTACCGGCGGACAGGCCAGCGGTCACGTTACCCATCACGACCGCGCCCAGAGCGTCATCGGGGCTGACCCACACGGTCGCGACGAAGCCCGGCATCGAGCCGGTGTGCCCGGACAACAGTCGGCCGTCGCGGCGCAGCAACTGCATGCCGAGCCCGTAGCCGCTGTCAAAGTCCGTCGCCTCCGGCGGGCTCGCCGGGTTGCGCATCTGGGCGACGGTGTCGGGATGGAGCACCCGGTCGTCGCCGTCGATGAGGAACGCGGCGAACCTGGCCAGGTCCGTTGCGGTCGACCACAGCTGCCCGGCAGGCGCCATCAGACCGGTGTCCACGGCGGGCTCCGCGAGGAGCACATCGGCCCAGGGATGCACTGCCCAGCCGGTGGCATGCGGCGCGACCGGCAGCAGGGTGGTGCGGGTCATCGCGAGCGGGTCCAGCACCTCGCGCCGTAGCACCTCGCCCCACGCCTGACCCCGAACCCGTTGCACCAGTGCGCCGAGCAGCGCATAGCCGGGGTTGGAGTAGTGGTGGCGCTGTCCGGCCGGATGCACCTGCGGATCGTCGCCCAGCACGTCGGCCAGGTCGGGCCGCAGCGTGCCCGGGGTTCGTTCCCACCATGGGCCGGGCGCCTCGGCGATCAGCCCGGCGGTGTGCGCCAGCAGCGCACCGACCGTGGCATGGCCCACCGCCGTGCCGGGCAGGTGCTCGGCCAGCGGGTCGGTAAGCGCGAGTCGCCCCTCGTCGCGCAGGCGCAGCACCAGCACCGCCAGGAAAGTCTTGGTGATCGAGCCGATCCGGTATTGGAGGTTGCCATCCGGCACCCTGCCGTCCACCGTTCCCCACCCGCCCATCCACACAGGACCACCGTCACGCACCACGGCAGCGACGACCGAAGGCGCCCTACCCGCTACCTGACCAGTGGCCAGCCGGTGGACCAGCGCACGTCGGGTTTCGGGTAGCAGTTGCGTCGGGATCGGTGACATGCGGGCAAATCTACCGGGCGGCCTGCACTGCCCCGTAACGATCTGAAGCGTCTGGATCTGCCGCTGATAAGGCGTGGCGTCCGTGAGGGCAGTCAATGATGGCCGGGGCCGTGGCAGCAGGTCGGGCACGCCGGGCGTCGGCGTGAACCGAGGCCGCTGGGACCAGCAGCCACGATCCGTTTCCCAACGATGTGCAGCACCGTCCATCCCAACCCGGCGGCAGCAGCCCGGTCACGAGCCGGGGGTCGGGGAAGCAGATGGGGAGCAACAGGCGAAGAGGTCACCGCGCCCGAAGGGCTCACCGATGCCGTACAGCGCGGCATGTCGGGCCGTCGAGAGACCCTCCGGCAATCGCGCTCATCCGGCTCCGTCGGTTGCGCGCCGGGAGGCCTGGACGTGTACGACCCCGCGCTGGCTCCGTGGCGCGGCACTAGAATGATCGGCCGGTGGGGGTTCCGGCGAGGGCTGGAGCTCGACCGGGCGACGCATGAGGACCTGCTGGCCGACCCGGAGGCACGCCCGGCTGGGACGTCGTCGGGTGAGGTTTGGCTGTTGGCGGTCTCCGTGGTGCTGGCCCTGCTGGGGGTGGCGGCGGTGGGCTACCTCGTTCCCACAACGCCACAGGAATTCGTCGGGGCGTAGCGCAGGTCCGGCGTCACCACCACCCGGCAGCGGCCCACCACCAGCCCTCCACCCGGCGGATCACCCAGCACGTCGATCGCAGCGGGCGTCACCTCACCGCAGGGAAGTCATCTGGCCCTGAAGACTCCCGAGCCTTCCGCCTACGCTGGTACTACCCGTCGATCACCGGCGTCATGAGCGGCCATCGTGTCCTGCCGGCCGGGTTCCTCGGTCAGGATCGCGCAGTGCAGCCAGGCGTCCGGGATGGCGAAACCGTCCACGAGCGTTCGTAGGTGCGGGCGTAGCTCCTTGAGCAGTGCATTGACCACGCCCGTGATGGACTTGGCCCGCGCCGGCGTCAGCCGGCCGTGCTCCAGGAACCAGCCCTTGTTCGCCTCGATGACGCTGAGCGCGTACAGGTCACAGACCCGGGAGAGCAGCGCCCGGACCGCCGGATCGGCGGTGTCTTCGATGCCCGCGACGAACGCCTCCAGGGTGATCCGGTCGATGTGCGCGGCGGCGACGGTCAGGACATGGTCCTGGACGTCGTTGAAGATGTCGAAGGGGCGGTCCTTCTTGGTGGCCGCGCCGTTGCGCAGGCGGCGGACCGCGCCGTCGAGGAGGTGCCTCTCGCGGTCCTCGAAAACCTTCAGCTGCCAGCCTCGGTCGGTGACGGCGACTTCGTCGTCGCGACCGGGTACGGCGCTGATCAGCCGCTCGATGAGCGACCGCGCGGCGGTGCGTTCGAGCACCATCTCGCGGACCTGCTCGGCGACGAACGAGGCACGCCCCCAGCCGTCCAGCGAGCCGAACTCGTCCCGGTAGCCGGTGAGCAGTCCCTTGGCCACCAGCTGCAACAGCACCGTGTTGTCGCCCTCGAACGTGGTGAAGACGTCGGTGTCGGCCTTGAGGCTGGGTAGCCGGTTCTCGGCCAGGTAGCCGGCACCGCCGCACGCCTCACGGCACATCTGGATGGTGCGGGTCGCATGCCAGGTCTGCGCGGCCTTGAGACCGGCGGCCCGGGACTCCAACTCCCGCTGCTGGTGTTCGTCGACCGGCCCGTCGCCGCCCTGCACCTCACTGAGCGTGGCGACCAGCTCGGTCTGGGCGAAGTGCAGCGCGTACGCGGTGGCCAGGGCGGGCAGCAGCTTGCGCTGGTGGGCCAGGTAGTCGTTGAGCAGCACCTCCCGGCCGACGTCGGGGGTGCCGAACTGGCGGCGGATGTCGCCGTAGCGCACCGCGATCGTCAGCGCCGACTTGGTGGCCGCCGACGCGGCGCCGCCGACGCTCACCCGGCCGCGGACCAGGGTGCCGAGCATGGTGAAGAAGCGTCGGGAGTCGTTCTCGATCGGGCTGGAGTACGTCCCGTCCGGTGCGACCTGACCGTAGCGGTCCAGCAGCATGTCCCTCGGCACCTGTACGTGGTCGAAGGTGAGCCGCCCGTTGTCCACGCCGAGCAGGCCGGCCTTGGGCCCGGCGTCGCCGATGCGCACGCCAGGCAGGGGGTTGCCCTGCGCGTCGCGGATCGGCACCAACCACGCGTGTACGCCGTGCCGCCGGCCGTTCGTGACCAGCTGCGCGAAGACCACCGCCATCCGCCCGTCCCGGGCGGCGTTGCCGATGTAGTCCTTGCGGGCCGCCTCGTGCGGGGTGTGCAGGTCGAAGGTCTGCGTCTGCGGGTCGTACGTGCAGGTGGTGCGCAGCTGCTGGACGTCGGAGCCGTGCCCGGTCTCGGTCATGGCGAAGCAGCCGAAGATGGTGCCGGAGACGATGTCCCGGAGGTACGCGTCGTGGTGGCGGCGGGTGCCGAGGGCCGCGACCGCGCCGCCGAACAGGCCCCACTGCACTCCGGCCTTGACCATCAGTGACAGGTCGACCTGCGCCAGCATCTCGCTGGCGATGATCGAGCCGCCGACGTCGGAGCTGCCGCCGTACTCGGTGGGGAAGGCCGACGCCATACCCAGCTCGGCGGGGAGTTCGGTGAGCAACCGGGTGATCCGCTCCCGTGCCTGGTCACCGGTCTCGCCGTACACCGGGAGGAAGCGCTCGTCGAGGTGCTCCCGGTGCGCATTGCGCACCTTGGCCCACGGTCCGTCGAGCACGTCCCGCAGGCGAGCGAGGTCGATCTGATCGAGCATGGTTCCCCCCTCAGCTGACCGGCAATGGTGTCGGCAGTGCCCAACCAAGAATACCGACGCCTCGGTGAGTCGCTGAGGGAGACCGTGGTGAGAGGGCGCACCGATCACGTGACCCCACGCCTGCCTGATCGCTTGTCTCGACGATTTTGGGTGTCGGCTGAATGGGGACGGTGTCCCCGAACCGGGCCGCAATCGGAAGCTGCGGCACTGCACCGCAGATGAGATTACGCGATCGAGCCACGATGGAATATGACAGTTGTATGACAGTTCTCTATCAACCCCAACACATTCTGGAACTGCTCCCCGGTCGGCGTCGACTCGCTGGTGGGAGGCGATCCAGCGGGACGATCGGCGCAGGCTGCATCAATCCTGCCTGGTCTGACCGATGTGGGCGATGGGTTGCGCAACATCCGCCGGACGGCCAGTCTGGCACCGGTACTCGCGAATTTTTGTGTGCATATCCACAACCCTGCGGTGCCAACTGGATTTGTGGCGAGAGCATCGGTAGGTTTCGCCGCCGGGCCTATGTGACCCGCGGAATGTGATCGATGTTGATATCGATGAAGAGACGCGAAGATGGCGCCGGTGATGCGATACGCCAGCCGGTTTCCGTCGAGAGGGGGATCGTGTCCGCGCTCATAGTGCAGTCGCTCTACAAGATTTTCGGCAGCCGGGCTGACGAAGCGGTACGACGCCTGGCGGACGGCAAGCCCCGCACCGAGGCGCTCGCCGGGCTGCCGGCCACGGCCGCGGTGATCGATGCGAACTTCGAGGTGCGCCCCGGCGAGATCTTCGTCGTCATGGGCCTCTCCGGTTCCGGAAAGTCGACCCTGATCCGGATGCTCAACGGCCTGCTGCAGCCCACCAGGGGAAGCGTGCGGGTCGATGGGGTCGAGTTGACCACGCTCAGGCCGGCGGCGCTGCGCAAGCTGCGCCGCGAGAAGATCAGCATGGTGTTCCAGCACTTCGCGCTCATGCCGCATCGGACGGTGCTGGAGAACGCCGGGTACGCGCTGGAGGTCGCCGGGCTACCCAAGGCCGAGCGGCGTGAGCGGGCCATGGACGCGCTGCGCATGGTGGGCCTGACGGAGTGGGCGGACAATCTGCCGCACGACCTTTCCGGCGGCATGCGGCAGCGGGTCGGGTTGGCCCGCGCGCTCGCGGCCGGCACCGAGATTCTGCTGATGGACGAGGCGTTTTCGGCGCTGGACCCGCTGATCCGCCGGGAGATTCAGGACCAGCTCCTGGAGCTTCAGGCCGAACTGGGCAAGACGATCATCTTCATCACGCACGACCTGAACGAGGCCATGCGGCTCGGCGACCGGATCGCGGTGATGCGGGACGGTCGGATCGTGCAGATCGGCACCGCCGAGGAGATCCTGACCGACCCGGCCAACGACTACGTGGCGCAGTTCGTCGCCGACGTCGACCGGACCCGGATCCTCACCGCCGCGTCGGTGATGGAGAAGCCCCAGCAGGTGCTCGACGTCAACGCCGGTCCGCGGGTCGCCGCCAAGGCGTTGCGGGAAAGCCAAACCTCGGTGGTCTACGTGACCGGTCCGATGAAGCGGTTCCTCGGCACGGTCACCGAGGACGAGGTGTTGCGGGCGCTCCGCGAGGGTCGTCCCCACCTCGACGGTTACGTGTCGACCGAGCGGGTCCGCACTGTCACCGCGGACACCTCGGTGGCCGACCTCTTCGCCGACTGCGCGGAGAGTCAGCACCCGGTGGCTGTTCTCGACGAGCGTGACCGGCTGATCGGGGTGATTCCCCGGATCACGCTGCTCAGTGCGCTGGCCGCCGCGACCCCGGACGAGCCGACGCAGGGCCAGGACCAGGTGGAACTGGTCGGAACGAAGGGAGAGCCGGCATGAGCCGGACGCAGTCGCCGCTGGACAGTTGGCTGCCCCGGGTGCCGCTGGGCGCCTGGACCGAGTCCGCCGTCGACTGGGCCACCGCCACCCTCGGCCCGTTCTTCGACGGTGTCGCCGCCGTGGTCGAGGCGTTGGTGCGACCGCTCAACGACCTGCTCACCGGCGTACCGGCGGTGGTGGTCGTGCTGGTGCTCGCCGGGCTCGGCTGGTGGCTGCGCGGGTGGAAGTTCGCCCTCGGTACCGCGCTGGGCCTCGGCCTGGTGGCCGGAATGCCGTACTGGGAGGAGACCATGAGCACGCTCGCGCAGGTGCTCGTCGCCAGCACTCTGGCGTTGCTGATGGCTATCCCGCTGGGTGTGCTCGTCGCCGAGAACAAGCGGGCCTCCGCGGTGGCCCGGCCGGTGCTGGACCTGATGCAGACCATGCCCGCGTTCGTCTACCTCATTCCGGCGATCTTCTTCTTCGGCATCGGCACCGTGCCGGGCGTGCTGGCCACCCTGGTCTTCAGCATGCCGCCCGGCGTACGCCTGACCGAGTTGGGTCTGCGCCAGGTCGACAAGGAAATCGTCCAGGCCGCCGAGTCCTTCGGTGCGCCGCCGTGGATGGTGCTGCTGCGGACCAAGCTGCCGCTGGCACTGCCCACGATCATGACCGGCGTCAATCAGGTCATCATGCTGGCCCTGTCCATGGTGGTGATCGCCGGCATGGTGGGCGCCGGCGGCCTCGGCGACGTGATCATGTTCGCGTTGTCTCAGGTCGAGGTGGGCAGCGGCTTCGAAGGCGGGATCGCGGTCGTGATCCTCGCCGTGGTCCTCGACCGCCTCACCGACTCGGCGGGCGACCGTTTCCCGTCCGCCCGGGCGCAACGCCTCGCGCGGCAGGCCGCCTGACCGTCGCTCTCCGCCGGCAATCCCCTTTCCCGCGTACGCGGGGTCCGCCGGCATACCCGAAAGAGGAGGACAACCCTTTTGTTCACGACACTGAAGCGCGCCCTCGCGCTCACGGTGACCGCCACCCTGGCTCTCGGTGGTGCTGCCGCCTGCGGCGAGCAGGACGACGCGTCCGACAACGGCAAGAAGATCACCATTGGTTACATGGCCTGGGACGAGGCGATCGCGGCCTCCCACCTGTGGCAGGACATCCTGCAGGACAAGGGCTACGAGGTCGAACTCAAGAACCTGGAGGCCGGTCTCGTCTACGGCGGTCTCGCCAACGGCGACATCGACCTGTTCCTGGACAGCTGGCTACCCCAGACGCACGCCTCCTACCTGGAGAAGTACGGCGACAAGCTGGAGAAGCTCGGCGTCTGGTACGACGACGCCAGCCTGAGCATCGCCGTGCCGAAATACGTCGAGGGCGTCAACTCGCTGGCTGACCTGGCCGGCAAGGCCGGCAGCTTCGACGGGGAAATCATCGGGATCGAGCCGGGTGCAGGCCTGACCAAGGCCACCCAGGAGAAGGTCATCCCCGAGTACGGCCTGGACGGCAAGCTGAAGCTGAAGACCTCCTCCACGCCGGCGATGCTGGCCGCCTTGGACGGCGCGATCGCCGACAAGAAGCCGATCGTTGTCACCCTCTGGCACCCGCACTGGGCCTACGCCAAGTACGACCTGAAGGACCTCACCGACCCCAAGGGCACCCTCGGCCAGGCCGAGCAGATCAACACACTCGCCCGCACCGGCTTCGGCAAGGACTTCCCCGAGGTCACCGCGATGCTGAAGAAGTTCAAGATGGACGGTGAGCAGCTCGCGTCCCTGGAGGACCTGATGTTCAACACCCATAAGGGCGACGAGGAGAAGGCCGTCGAGGAGTGGCTGAAGGCCAACCCGGAGTATCCCAACACGCTTTCCTGAACCGCATGACTCGAGGGGCCCCGCCGGTTCGGCGGGGCCCCTCGTCGTCTCCGCCAGTCGCTCGACGTCCCGTCACGAACGGGCACGGTGAGCCGTCACGAAAACGGGCCGGAAGCGTCATCGTTTCGTCGTCTAGTCCCGGCCGCTCCTTGGGTAGCGAATAAGAATCAGACGCTACGGAAGGAGCAGCTCATGCCACACGACACGACGGCGATTCTGGTCAAGCTCAGTGACTCCGGGCAGACGATCGCGGATGCCGAGCACGACGTGCGCGGTCGACGCGTCCTCGACGTCGACGGTGACGACCTGGGCAAGGTCGATGACCTGCTGATCGATCGCGAGGAGCACAAGGTGCGGTTCCTGCGCGTCGAGCACGGGGGGATCCTCGGCATCGGCGCGACCGCGACGTTCCTCCCCGTCGAGGCGGTCAGTGACGTCACCGACGACACCGTGCGGGTCGACCTGACTCGGGAGAAGATCGAGCAGGCCCCAACGTACGACCCGGAGGTCGTCGAGGAAACCGGCTACTACCAGGACGTGTACTGGTATTACGGCTACGCGCCGTTCTTTAGCCCGCGTGGGGTTGCGGCGCCGTACCCGGTGCCCCCGACCCGACGCTGAGTTTCGGCTGTCCCCCGACCGGCCGGTGTTTCGGCGGCCGGACACGACCCGCCGAAACGCCGAATCATCTGTGAGGGAACGTCATGACCTACGTCCCCTGGTTTCTGCCCGAGGATCTTCCATCGTTGATCCAGGTCCAGCCGGCCTCTGAGGATGCCCGGCTGGCCTGCCGGCTGCTGGAGAGCATGCAGCGCCATCCCCGCTTACGTCACGAACGCATCTGCATCGAAGTGCAGAACCGCGTGGTCATCCTGGACGGCGTGGTCACGTGTGCCGACGTGAGTAGGGAGGCCCACGCGCGCGCCTGGAACACTGCGGGTGTGCACGACGTCAACAACCGGCTACGACCCTTGGAGCGGTGACAGTCGGCTCCAACGGACACCGTTGACGGTGGGCTCCCCGGCCACAGCACATGCCGGTGGCCGCTGGTGAGGGCGGGCCGGTCTGATGACGACCATCGGACCGGCTGCCCTCAACCTCCCGGCGCCATCGGCCAGATGGCCCAGATCCGCCACCGTCGTTCGCGCCGTGCATGTTGCCGTGGTCGGTGATCGCCACAGCTGCGGGTCGTTTGTCGAGCTCATATTCCATGCCCGGCAAGGCACAAGGAGACCGTCAACGGCCGTTGGTCGGAACGCTGACGGTTTCCAGCGGTTGCGGTGGGTGGATGGTGATGCTTTGTGTCACCGATGCCACCTTGATGGCGTTTTCCGCGAAGCGGTCCAGTACTCGTCGGGTGACTTGGTCCTTGACCTGTCGGGCGGCGCGTACGGGCACGACGAATCGTGCCGACAGTTCGACCCAGTTTGAGGTGGCGCGGACGAACACGCGCGGGTCGACCTCTGCCTCGGCGACTGGGTAGCGGCGGCGCATCTGTTCGATGGCGTGTCGCGCCTCGACGGTTGAGGAGATGGTCTGCGCCTCCTCGCAGAGGATGCGTTCGGCGAGGTGCCAGTCCGCTTCGTAGGGGATGGGTAGCGTCAGCTCTTCCCACAGGTGGTCCAGCACGGTGCTGCTGTTGTACACCGGGGTGGTGAAGACGAGGTGGTTCGACAGGGATACCACCCGTCCGGTGTACTGGCGTCCGCGGATCCAGGATTCCGGGTCGGAGGAGGAGCCGCTTTCCAGGATGCGGGTGCGTAGTGGGGTGATGTCCAGGACGTCACCACGTACCCCACACATCTGGATGCGGTCACCGACGCGGTACTGCCGCCCGGTGAGGATGCTGATCCATCCGGCGAACGCGCCGATGACCTCCTGCATGGCCAGCGCGAGACCGGCGGCGAGCAGGCCGACGACCACGCCGATCCGGCCGGCGAACGGCTGCCACAGCAGCGCCAGTGCGAACAGCAATACCACGACGGTCAGGTAGTGCACGGCCTTTCGCAGGTAGTAGCGGTTGCTGGTGCCTGCGACCCGCAGGGTGGCCAGGCGACCAGCGACCCCGGCGAGGACAACGGCCAGCACGATCAACACGACGCTGGTCACGAGGCGACCACTCACGCTGCTCGTGTCCCAGACAGCCTCCAGCAACCGCTCCATACCGCATGCCCATCCTCGGCGGCAACAGCCGCTTGATATCCCTTGCGTCGGTTCAACCATAGGCAGCCGCCTGCGGCGGAATCTGGGGAAACGCCCTGGTGCGGGGCAAGCCCAGCCGGAAGGGTGGTGCGGTCCGGACGGTTGACCCGGCGGGACGGCCACCGCCTCGGGTCTCGATGGATGCCGTTGTCGTGCTGGGCCTGATCGCCGCCGTCGGTGAGGCCGCCGAGCGTCCCGGCCACCGCCGTTGCGTTCCCGCACGCCGAGAACGGCACCGTCGGCGGGCCGTTATGATCTGCGAGGTCTGTGGAGCGCCGGGAAGTCTGGTCGGCACCGTGTTGAACCCTGCGTCCCGGAGGTTTCCTGTGCTGCTCCTCTGCTTCGCCGCTGTCCTGCTCGTCGCCGTGCTCGTGTCGGCGCTCGCGCACCGGACGATCCTGTCCACGGCGGCGCTGTTCCTGGTCGCCGGCTTCGCCCTCGGTGAGGACACCACCGGGGTGTTGCACCTGCAGGCCGACTCGCCGATCGTGGCTCAACTGGCCGAATTGGCCCTGTTCGCGGTGCTGTTCAGCGACGGGATGCGCGTGGGCTGGGCGGACCTGCGCAGCGCGTGGCGGCTGCCCGGCCGGGCGTTGGGCTGGGGTCTGCCGCTGACGCTGCTGGTGACCGCAGTGCTGGCGCACTATGTGGCCGGGTTGGGCTGGGCGGAGGCCCTCCTCATCGGGGCGATCCTGGCGCCCACGGATCCGGTGTTCGCGGCCGCGTTGGTCGGCAACGACAAGGTGCCCGCGCGGCTGCGGCACCTCCTCAACGTCGAGTCCGGGGTGAACGACGGACTCGCGCTGCCGTTCGTGGTGGTGCTGCTCGCGGTCGCGGCCGGCTCCGACAACCTGCACCTGGGTGAGTTGACCACTGAACTGGCGGTCGGCCTGGCGATCGGGGTGCTGGTGCCGCTGGCGGCGCTCGCGCTGGAGCGAACCCGCTTCTTCGCTGCCTCGGCGGCGTACGCGCCGCTGAACGGGGTCGCGATCGGGCTGCTGGTGCTGGCGCTCGGCAAGGCTACCCACGGCAATTTGTTCCTTGCCGCCTTCGCTGCCGGTATCACGGTGGCGTCCTTCGGACCCAGGGAACGTGCGGCGTTCGAGCACTTCGGGGAGAACATCGCCGAATTGCTCAAGCTGGGGGCGCTGCTGGTGTTCGGTGCCTTGATCTCGGTGGAGTTCCTCGGTGACATCTCCTGGACCGGTTGGGTCTTCGCCGTTCTGGCCATCGTGGTCGCCCGCCCGATCGCACTGTGGATCTCGTTCCTGCGCTCCGGGCTGAGCCTGCGGGAGCAGGCGGCCGCCATGTGGTTCGGGCCCAAGGGCTTCGCCTCGGTGGTCTACGGCCTGCTGGTAGTCGAGTCCGGCATCGCCGCAGCGGACGAGATCTTCCACCTGGTCGCGCTCACGATCGTCATCTCGATCCTGGCGCACTCCTCGACCGACGTCGTGATCGCTCAGGCCTTTGACGACACCCGCGACACGCCCAACTGGCACGACGCGCTGCGCCGGGTGCGTCGGCGGATAGCGGTCCCGCGTCGGCCTGCCGGCGACCCTGCGGCGGTTGCCGCGCCGGATATCGACGGTGAGGCCGAGGACGGTCAGGCAAACGCGAAGTAGCGGAGCGGGTGGCGCTGACGGCGATGACATTGCCACCGAGGCCGACGTCAAGCGCGAGCGCCACCATGGCGGGGGAGGACGGCACGGTCACGGCTCGCACGACGACTCGCGTGCTCTGAGACGCCACCGAGCCGGCGGTCTGCAGGTGGATGACCCGACGTCTGAGTGCGCCACACCCCCGACCGTGTTTGTGATGGGGCTGGTCAGGCACTCAGGTCGCGCCGGCGGTAGCCGATCGCGCCGGCGACCACTCCTGCTGCGGAGATGCCGGCCATCACCAACGCTGGTGGCCATGCCGGTGCGGTGGCCGGCACCGCGGCC
Source organism: Micromonospora sp. H61 (assembly GCF_018070325.1). Taxonomy (GTDB): domain Bacteria; phylum Actinomycetota; class Actinomycetes; order Mycobacteriales; family Micromonosporaceae; genus Micromonospora; species Micromonospora salmantinae. The sequence continues at coordinate 290,773 of NZ_JAGPXY010000001.1, read as the reverse complement.
AGGTGTGCGAACGGGGACAGCGCACGGATCCAGGAGGGCGCGTCGACGCTGTCGGCAAGGACCTGCCACAGGAACCCGCCGGCGGCCGGAAGAGCGCCGATCGCTGCGACGGTGCGCGGCGCCCATCCGAGCGCCAGGACGGCAGCTCCCAGACACAGCAGCACGACCGGTACGACGTTCCAGGCGCCGGCGAGCGCGTCGCCGGGCGCGAGGCCGGCATGGACAGTGGCCGTGCCGGCCCACATGGCGATGCCCGCGACCGTGATCAGGGCCAGCGCGGCGCAGCCAGCGACGGCCGCTTCGGCGGCCAACAGCCGTGCCCGGGTCACCGGTGCGGCCAGCAGCAGGGTGAGACGCCGGGCGTTCTCGTCCGCGGCGGTGGCGGCGAGCCGCACGGCGACGAACACCCCGACCGGAACGGCCAGCAGCGCGTACAGGGTCGCCGCGTAGCCCTCGACCGTGCCGAGCGCCGGAAAACCAGCCTGGGCCGCCATGGTCGCGAACTCGGGGTTGCCGGTCAGGAATTCGGTCATGGACCGGGCGATCAGGCCAAGGAGCAGGAAGTACGCGCCGATCCCGGCCGACCAGGCGGCCAGCGGTCGCATGGTGCGCCGTACTGCGAAGGCGACCACCGAACCGAGCAGGGCGGTACGCGCCGGTCGGCTCGCGGCGAACGCCAGCACCGACACCGGCAACCCGCGATTAGTGTCGAACGGGCGGGTCAGCGCCAACAGCCCGAACGGCGACAGCCACCGGAGCCAGGCCAGCGCTGGTACACCGTCACCGACCATCCGCATGAGGAGCCCGACGACCAGGACGGTGGCCGCGACACCGTTGGCAGCCGACCGGCTGACGAACAGCTGCGCGGTGACGCCCCCGACGGCGACGAAGAAGAGCCCGACGGCAGCGAGGGCGCTGCCGTGCAACAACGAACCGGTTTCGCCCACGCCTGCAGCGATCATCGCCACCGCCGTCGCCACCCCAACGAGGATCGGAACGACGGCCAGCACACCGAGATGCTGGCGGACCGCCTCGGCGAGGGTGATGCGGCCGGACAGCAACAGACCCCACCGGCCAGCGTCCTCCTCACCACGGGTGATCCGAGTAGCGCTCAGCATCGCCCACACACCGAGCAGGACGGCCAGGACGGTGCCCGTGCGCCACACCGTGAATCCGCCCGCCTGGTCGAGCGCGACGGGCTCACCGAACAGTGTGCGGATCGCGGGGTTGCGGGCCAGCGCCGCCAAGGCGGCCGGATCCAGCGCCTCGCTGTGGTAGCCGACGGCCACCAGCGCGGACATCCCCGCGCAGACAGCGGTCACGACCAGGGCACCACGGCGCACCTGGCGCACCGCGAGCCCTCTGAGCACACGCTGCGGGCGGGCTGGCGCCGTCGTGGTCGCGATCATCGGGCGTTCTGCCCGTAGTAGGCGAGGAAGATCTCCTCCAGGCTCTGCTCGCGGACGACTATCGTCGCCACGTCAGCGTCGGCCAGGGCGCGCAGCGCCGCGGCGGGGGAGCCGCTCAGGGTGAACCGCACAGACGTCGCAGCGTCTTCGTGTACGTCGTCGACGCCGGGGATGCCGGCGAGGTTCGGTGGTGTGCCGGTGAACGTTGCGGTCACTTCGGTGTGGTGCAATTGGCGCAGCTGCGCGACAGATGCCACTTCCACCAGTTCACCTGCCCGCAGGATGCCGACGCGGTCGCAGACGGCCTCGACCTCGGCGAGTTGGTGGGAGCTGAGGAACACCGTCTGCCCGTTGTCGCGGGCAACCCCTACTGCCTGCCGGAACTGCAGTTCCATGAGCGGGTCCAGGCCGCTGGTCGGCTCGTCCAGCACCAGCAGCGGTGCCCGGGTGGCGAACGCCGCGATCAGAGCAACCTTCTGCCGGTTGCCCGTCGAGTAGGTGCCGGCCGGTTTGGACACGTCCAGCGCGAATCGTTGGATGAGCTCGTCGCGGTAGGCGGTGTCCGTGCCGGGGCCGATGCGGGCGAGCAGGTCCAGCACCTCGGCGCCGGTCATCCGTGGCCACAGCGCCACATCCGCGGGCACGTAGGCGAGCCTGCGGTGGGCGGCGGCAACGTCGGCGGCGTCGGTGTCGAAGATCCACGCCCGTCCGGAGGTGGGTCGGGCAAGGCCGAGCAGCAGCCGGATCGTCGTTGACTTCCCGGCGCCGTTGGGGCCGAGAAAACCGAACACCTCGCCCGCCGCGACGTCGAGGCTGAGGCCATCGAGGGCAAGTAGCCGCCCATAACGCTTGGAAAGATTTTCGGTACGCAGGGCAGAAACGCTCATCGGAGCCTCCAGAGCCGCAGCACGACATGACTGCCGACCAGACTTCCCGGCGCACCTGACGTGAGAGTACTCCCGGCGGTCGCGGCGCGTACGCCGCCCGGGCTGGCGTTCGGGCCAAGACCTTCCGATGTTCGGCAACCGCCTCAGCGTTATGTCGGCCGGATGCTGACCTGGATGCCGGCAAGGAAAGCCCGCGACGATGTCGGCATGACAAGCGACGTCGCCCTACTCACCGAGGACCTGACCAAGTTCTATGGTCAGCGCCGCGGCATCGAAGGGCTCAACCTGGAGGTTCGCGCCGGGGAGGTGGTGGGATTCCTGGGACCGAACGGAGCCGGGAAGACAACCACGATCCGCCTGCTGTTGGACTTTCTGCGCCCCACTCGTGGACACGCGACTGTGCTCGGGCTCGACCCACGCAAGGACAAGGCCGCACTGCACCGTCAGATCGGCTATCTGCCCGGCGAGCTCGTGTTTCCCGGGCGGGACAAGGCGGAAGATCTCCTGCGCTTCTTCGCCGTAGCACGCGGCGACGTGGCCTGGTCGCAGGTGACCGAGTTCGCGGAGCGGCTCGACCTGGACCTCTCGCGCTCGGTACGGACGATGAGTAAGGGCAACAAGCAGAAGGTCGGGTTGGTGCAGGCGTTCATGCACCGGCCGGCGGTGCTGGTCCTGGATGAGCCGACAAGTGGGCTGGATCCACTCATGCAGCAGGAGTTCCTGGCCATGGTCCGCGACGCCAGTGGTGCTGGGCAGACCGTCTTCATGTCCTCTCATGTCCTGGCCGAGGTGCAGCAGGTGGCCGACCGGGTGGCCATCGTCCGCGATGGGCAGTTGGCCGCGGTCGAGCGGGTTGAGTCACTGGGGAAGCGGGCGGTCCGCGCCGTCGAGATTCACTTCGATGACCCGGTGGACCCGGCGGAGTTCAGTGTCCTGCCCGGAGTCAGTGACGTGGTGGTGTCCGGCCCGGTGCTGAAATGCACCGTCGACGGCCGCATCGACCCGCTGATCAAGGCGGCGGCACGACATGAGGTGGTGGACATGTTGTCTGCCGAACCCGACCTCGAAGAGACGTTCCTGTCGTTCTACTACCACGGGGAAGGAGCCGGCGATGCTTCCCGCGCTGGTGCGTAAGACCTGGCGTGACGACCGCCTGGCATTGATCGGGTGGGCCGGTGGCGTCGCCGCTTTCACCGCCATCTACACCTCGTTCTACAGCCAGTTCCAGGGAGCCGCGGAGCTGAAGCAGGACGCGCTGCCCCAGGGCATGCTGGACTTCCTCGGCATCGCCGACATGCTGTCGCCCGCCGGCTATCTGCAGGCGACCATCTTCAGCCTGGTCGGCCCACTGCTGGTCCTGATGTGCGCCATCACGCTGACCGCCCGCACGATCGCTCGGCCGGAGGAGGACGGTGGCATGGAGCTGATGCTGGCCAACCCGGTCTCGCGAGCCACTTTCGCCTGGCAACGGGTGGCCGCCGCGGGCAGCGCGCTCACCGGGATCGCCGCCATCCCGGGGATACTGCTGATGATCATTGTTCCCTGGATCGGCATGGACATCCCCCTGTCCAACGTCGCCGCCGCGTCCGCCGGCCTGGTCGCCCTGGTGTGGACGTTCGCCGGCATCGCCTTCCTCGTCGGCGCCACCACCGGAAAACGCGCTGCCGTCCTCGCGACCACCGGCGGCCTTGCCGTGGCCACCTACATGGCCAACGCCATCGGCGGCATGCTCGACGGGTGGCACTGGGTGCGCTGGCTCTCACCGTTTCACTACTTCATCGGCACGGACCCGCTGCACACCGGCTGGCACCCGGCCGAGCTGCTCACCCTCGTGCTCCTCGGTGCGGCAACCACGACCGCCGGAGTCCTCGTGTTCGACCGCCGCGACATCGGTGTGTAAACCTGAGGCTGGTGGCCGGCGTTCACCGGCGGCCACCAGCACGCCGACAAGGAACAGCCCATGAGCGACGACAACTGGCTGGCAGGCGACTGCCAGGATCTGCTGTGCCTCCCGGCCAGTGCCCGACGTCAGGCAGCGGTCAACCTGGGTGCCCGCGCAGCGGATGAGGGGCTGACGCTGCGCGAGCTTGTTACCGGCCTGCTGGATGCCACCACTGCCCACTGGAGCGCCACCCCGGTCGCGCCGACGGACACCGCCGTCGCAGTGCATTCCCGCGCCGAGACGCTCCTGGACGCCGCCCGTGTCCTGCTCACCGACGCCGTGGACGGGTATAACCGGCAGAACCGCGCCGAGCTGGATCGCCACGACGACGAACGTGCCGCGTTCGTCAACGACCTGCTCACCGGCCGCGCCGACCCGGGCGGTCTGGCCGAGCGCGCACACCGATACGGCATCCGCCTGTCGGCCACCCACACCGTCCTCATCGCCCGTGCGGCCGGCCTGACTCCCCGCATTACCCACCGCGTCGACGCCGCGCTGGCCTCCAGGTTCGGCGAAGGCAACACCCTCACCACCCTTCGCGACGGCGACGTGGTCTGCATCAGCGCCGGCGGACTACGCGGCATCGCGGCCGAACTCGCCCACCTGCTCCTCACCGAACTCGGTGCGGGCAACTGGCAGATTGCCGTCGGTCGCACCCAACCCGGGATCCAGGGCCTGGCCACGTCCCTCGACGAGGCCCGCCACACCCTCGACTACGCCGTCAGGCTCGGCTTCACCACGCCCGTCCTCAATGCCGCCGACCTGCTGGTGTTCCCCGTGCTGCTGCGTGACCGCGACGCCATCATCGACCTGGTGACCACGGTCCTCGGGCCACTGACGACGGCGCGCGGCGGTGCCGAGCCGTACCTGGAGACCCTGACCGTGCTCTTCGACAACCAGGGCAACCACACCGCGACCGCTCGGCAGATGCACCTGTCCGTCCGGGCGATCACCTATCGACTCGACCGCATCCGGGATCTGACCGGCTACCACCCCGGCGAGCCGACCCAACGCTTCACCCTGCAAACAGCCGTACTCGGCGCTCGACTGCTCGGCTGGCCGCCATAGCCCAGGAGCGCCAGATCAGGACGGCGTCGTCCTGGTCGGCTGCTCCTCGTAGACGTCTGGCACCCCGTCGGCGTCGCTGTCACGCTCCTCCAAGGCGCAGACTCCCTGGTAATGCCGGTTACGAGCGCGTAGAACGACGGTTGCCAGCAGCGCTGACAGCAGGGACCCGAGCAGAACACCGATCTTGGAGTGGTCGTCGCGTTCGGTGCCGGCGCCGAACGCCAGCTCGCCGATCAGCAGCGACACGGTGAAACCGACCCCGGCCAGCAGCGCCAACCCCACCATGTCCCACCAGGCGAGCCCTTCCGCGAGCCGGGCCCGGGTGAACCGCTGCACGAGCCAGGTGGCACCGAGAACGCCGGCCGCCTTACCCACCACCAACCCCACCATCACGCCCAGGGCGACCGAGTCGGTCAGGGTTGCGCCGAGGCCGCCCGCCCCGGCTACCGAGACTCCGGCGGCGAAGAACGCGAACACCGGTACCGCGACCCCGGCGGACAGGGGCCGGATGCGGTGTTCGAAGTGCTCCGCCAGGCCAGGGCCAGGTCCCGGCTTGCGGCGTAGCACCGGCACGGTGAAGGCCAGCGCGACCCCGGCGACGGTGGCGTGCACCCCGGAGGCGTGCACCAGCGCCCACGTCGTGGCGGCCAGCGGCAGCAGCAGCCACCAGGACCTCACCCGGCGCTGAACAAGTAGAGCGAACAGCGCCATCGGGGCCAGCGCGAGCAGCAGCGGCCCGAAGTGCAGGGAGCTGGTGTAGAAGACCGCGATGATCACAATGGCCAGCAGGTCGTCGACCACCGCGAGGGTGAGCAGGAACGTGCGCATCGCCGAGGGCAGGCTGGTGTTGATCACGCCGAGCACGGCGAGGGCGAACGCGATGTCCGTGGCGGTCGGGATGGCCCATCCGGTCAACGCCCCGTTGCCGGCCCCGACGTTGAACGCCACGTAGATCAGCGCCGGCAGCGTCATTCCGCCGAGTGCGGCGGCGACGGGCAGCATCGCCCGGCGGGGCTCGCGTAGATCACCGGCGACGAACTCGCGCTTGAGTTCCAGCCCGGCGACGAAGAAGAAGATCGCTAGCAGGCCATCGGCGGCCCACTGCGCCAATGAGAGGTCCAGATGCAGCGTCTCGGGGCCAACGGTGACGTCGGCGAGTGAGCGGTACCCGTCGGACCAGGGAGAGTTCGCCCAGGCGAGAGCAAGCACGGCGGCGACCAGCAGCAGCACCCCACCGACCGTTTCGGTCCGGAGAATGTCTCCGATCCGGCGTACCTCAGGCCAACTCCTGCGGCTGAGCAGGAGTGGCGTGTGGTTCGCCGGTGGGCGGCTCATCGTGGTCCTCCGGTGGGGTCGGTGACGAAGTCGCCGACCAGTCTTCCCGGCACACCGGCTACTACGGTAGCCAAACGACGACCGTCAGCCTGTCACCGCCCCTGAGAACGGGAGCGTGTCATCCTGCCGGAGTCACCGGTGGCTACGCCGCGGGCCGCTGAGCCGCAGTGTGTTGCAGATGTCGAAGATGCCCGGCACGTCGTAGGCGAGGTCCGCCGCGACCTGCCGCGCGTTCGCGTCACTCACCACGCCGGCGAGGATGACGACTCGGTTCTGCACGGCGACGGTGATCTGCTGGCGCCGCGTGGTCCAGTCGATGCTCAACCGCTGTGCGACCAGCGCCTCCAGTCTCCGGTCCTCGTGGTCCGGCTCGGGCTGGCGCGAGGTGTCGGCGAACCAGTTCTCATCGGGCAACGGCCATGGCATGTACATGGTCAGCTCCTTCAGTGTGACGAGGCCGGGCGGGATAGCGGACGGCGAGCCAGTGACGTCCTCAGGCCGGTCAGGAACCCGATCGGATGGGACTCATGAACGTGAGCGGAAACCGGCCTGACCGCGCTTGGGGCCGGCCTTCTGGTGCTGGTGCTGCGTCGTCTCCGGTTCAGGCGGAATCGGATGGGTCGGGCCTGGCGGTGGCCACGACGAGTACGACGCCGATGCCGGCGAGGCCGGCCTGGACGACCAGTGTCATGAGGTTGAGGGTGCTGGTATCGACACCCGCGAGACGGGCGACGATGCTGCCCGCCAGCGCGGCGACTACCCCGACGGACACGGTCAGCCAGATCGGGGTCTCCTGGCGTCCTGGGACGACGAGCCTGCCGAGCAGGCCGACAGCGACGCCGACGAGGAGCGTGGTGACGAGACCAACGATGCTCATGGGCTCCCTCGGATCTCCTTCAAGTACGAGTGCTACGACAACTGAGGGCCGGTTCTCGAGATTCGATCAATAACGCGTGGCGGCGGTGGCGGTTGGCCGTTCCGACACCGACCCGTTGGACAGTTGGGCGAGGGCGTCTTCGCGGCTGTCGAAAATGGGGAAGGCTCCGTCCAGGCGCATCGTGTGCAGGACGGTGCGGATGAACCGCGACGGCGCGGCCAGACAGAGTGTGGCCCCACGATCTCGGGCTTCGCGGTGGGCGCGGACGAGGTGACCGAGGCCGGTGGAGTCGATGAGGTGTACTCGGCTCAGGTCGACCACGACGTGCCCGCCCATGTCGGCTGCGTGCCGCAGGGCGGTGCGCAGGGTGTCCCCGGTGTCGAGATCGACGTCACCGCCGGCGGCGACAACGGTCACGTCGTCGAGGTGGTCGATGCCGAGGATCCCGCCAGGACCGTGGTCGCCGCACGACGCGTTGCCGCCACCAGGGAGCGGCAGGAGGCTGCAGTGTGGGCAGCGGTGCGGGCCGGTAGCGAAGGGGGAACCGCTCCATCCCTGTTCGGACACCAGGGTCCAGACGACCTCGGCATCGGGGAGCACACACGCGGTGGCCGTGACGGTGTCGCCGCAGGTGTCGCAGATCAGGGTCATCAGGTGGTCGTCCGGGACAACGGTCATTCTGCTGGTCCTTCCTGGGGCCATGTCCACCGATGGGGTGGGACACGGCGATCGTGCAGAGCTGATGCGGAGGCCCGGCTCTCGAGCGCGACGTTTCCTGCGCTGACAGCCGTTGCGCCCGATGGTGGGCAGGGAAGCCCGCTGGGCGGTCGTCAGTGAGCGACTTTTACCGAGGCGCGACCATGAGCGACCAGCGTCGGCTGGGTGCGGGTGGGTGCCTGCATGCCCGGCGGGGTGCCGGGCAGCGACGATGGGGCGGTGTCGACGACCGGCAGGATCTGGTCCAGGCGGGCGGCGTGCAGGATGCGCCGGATGCGCGGGTTCGGATCGCGGACGGTGAGGACCGCGTCGGCACGGGCCAACCGCCGGTGCACATCGAGCAGGAGGCCGATGGCAGCGGCGTCGATGTGCCGGCACCCAGACAGGTCGACCACCACCTGTGCGGGATGCAGGGCGAGCAGGCGGTCGAACACGGCTCCGGTCGCCGGCAGGCAGGCGAGGTTGAACTCGGTGACGCGCACCTCGACCAGCGGCAGCGTGCATGGCGTAGTTGCCAGTGGCCCTGTCACAGGCACACCCCTCTCCCTCGCGGATCCGGTCGCCTGTCACCCTGCCGGGCGGGTTTGGCGGCCACCACGCGGATCTGTGACAGTTCCGTGACAAATCAGCCAACCGGCCGCCACGGTTGGCCTCCGAGCCGGTCGGCTGGGGATGATGCCGGGTATGACGGCCGTACTGGTGATCGAGGACGACGACCGCATCCGATTGGCGTTGTTGCTCGCACTGGAGGACGAGGGTTACGACGCGGTGGGCGCGGCCACGGCCGAGGAGGGGCTGCGCGCTCAGCGCCGCGACCCCGCCGACTACGTGCTGGTCGACCTGATGCTGCCCGGTCTCGACGGCTTCGAATGCATTCGGCAGCTGCGCCGTGACGACGATGTCCCGATCGTGGTGGTCAGCGCCCGCGACGACACCCACGACATTGTCGCCGCCCTGGAGGCCGGCGCCGACGACTACGTCGTCAAGCCGGTGGCGATCAAGGAACTGACCGCTCGGCTGCGCGCCCTGCGTCGCCGGGCCCGTAGCGGCGTCGCGGGGCACACGCCGGAGCCGGTGCCAGTGCTCGTGGTCGGCGAGCTGGAGATAAGCCCTGACGGGGGAGAGGTGCGCAGAGCCGGCCAACCCGTACCGGTCACCCGTACCGAGTTCCGGCTGCTCTGTGAGCTGGCCGAGCACACCGGTCGGGTGCTGTCCCGCCAGCAACTGCTCGAACGAGTATGGGGGTACGACAGCGGCGACGAACGGCTCGTCGACGTGCACGTCGGCCGTCTGCGGCAGAAGATCGAATCAGACCCGGCGAACCCCCGGTACCTGGTCACCCTGCGGGGCCTGGGCTACAAGCTGCAACGATGAGACGCCTCGGACTGCGTACCCGGGTGACAGCCGCGTTTGCCGTCGGCGCGCTCCTGCTCTCGGCGTCGATGGCCCTGATCTCCTACGAGTTGACCCGCCGGTCCCTGCTCGACGAGCGGGAACGCACCGCCCTGCGCGCGGCCTACTTCGACGCTACGGTCGTCCGCGCCGGCCTCGACACCGACACCCCCGATGTGGTGGAGGTGCTTCGTTCGCTGGACACGGGCGGGAGTCGGCGGCCGGTGCTGCATCTGGACGGCGAGTGGTATGCCCGTACCGCCGACCCCAGCACCACCGCTGCCATCCCGGTTGAGCTGCGTCGGGTCGTCGCGGCCGGCGAGCCCGCGGTGCAGCGGGTACGCGTCGACGGCCAATCCGTCCTGGTCGTCGGGGTGCCCCTGTCCTCGTCCGCGACGTACTTCGAGGTCAACTCGCTCCGGGAACTGGAACAGACGTTCCAGGTCCTGGCGCTCGCGCTGACCACCGTCGCGATCATGGTCGCCGGCTCCGGCGCGGCCCTCGGCTGGTACGCCACCCGACACGGGCTGCGGCCGCTGACGGCTGTGGCCGACGCAGCCGAGAAGATCGCCGCCGGTGACTTCACCGCCCGCCTCGACCCCGCCACCGACCCCGACCTCACCCGCCTCTCCTCCTCGTTCAACCAGATGGTCGACCAGTTGGTCCGCCGCATCGAACGGGACCGGCGCTTCGCCGCCGACGTCAGCCACGAACTGCGTTCCCCGTTGCAGACTCTCGCCGCGGCGGCCAGCGTCCTGGCCCGCCGTCGGGAACACCAGGACGAACGAACCGCCATCGCGGCCGGGCTCGTCGCCGACGAGATCGACCGTTTCCAGCGGCTCGTCAATGACCTGATCGACCTGGCCCGCAGTGACCAGCCCGCCCACCGGGGCCCCGTGGACGTCGTAGGGCTGGCCCGCGATGCCTGCCGCGCCCTCGACCTGCCCACGACGCTCGTCCATCTCGCACCCGACGTACCGGCGACGTGGCTGGTCGAGCGGCGCCGGGTCGCGCAGGTCCTGGCGAACCTGCTCGACAACGCGGTGACCTACGGAGGCGCTCCCGCAGGCGTCCGGCTGGGCCGCGACGGTAGCGCCGGCATCATCGAGGTCGAGGACGACGGACCCGGCGTGCCCGTCGAGGACCGCGAGGCGATCTTCGACCGTTTCGTCCGGGGGCGAGCAGCTCACACCCGCGGCATCGGCGACGGCACAGGGCTCGGACTCGCGCTGGTCGCGCAGCACGCCGCAGCACACGCCGGACACGTCACCGTCGGTGACCGGCCCGGCGGAGGCGCCTGCTTCCGTGTCACCCTGCCGGAGAGCTTGCCATGAACCATCGTCATCTCGCTGTGATGGCGCTTGCCGCACTGCTGACAAGCTGCAGCATCCCCACCGACGATGCCCCTCGCGTAGTGCAGGCACCACAAGGGCCATTTCAGAGTTCCGCGCCCGCCGACACCAGCGCACCAGTTGGCCCTGCCGCCGAAACACTCTGCTTTGTCCGCGACAACCGCATCATCTCTTTCGTCCGGCGCGTCGAGCGGCCACCAACGATCGAGGACCAACTGCGGCATCTGCTGGCCGGGCCCACCGCCGCCGAACGCGCTACCGACTTGACCAGCGCGCTGCCGGGAGCGGTCAACGCCGCCGGTGTCACAGTGACCGGTACCCAGGCCCGCGTTGGGGTCGACGAACCCGGCGACGACGCCGGCCGCAGCGACGAGGTCCTCGCCTTCGGGCAAATCGTTTGTACCCTCACCAGCCGTGACGACGTCACCACCGTCACGTTTGCCCGCGAGGGCCGACCTCTGAGGGTGCCGCGCGCAGACGGTTCTCTGTCCGACCAGCCCCTCACTCGCGCCGATTTCGCACCACTGATCACCCCCCGTTGACCTTCATCTCTACTGCGCCTGGATTCGCGAACACTTCTCATCAGTCCACTTCGGCAGTTGGCTACTCTCGGCCGGCGCCGTCATCCTGCTGCCTCTGCTCGCCGAGCTGCTGATGCTGCCCCTGGGCTCTGTCTTCGCAGGTTCACCACCGACGGAGTGGCGCGGCGATGGTGACGGTTGTGTGGTCTGAGGTCCCGGTCTTGTCGTAGCGGGTTGCGGCGCTGCTTCAGTCGGACGGCGTCATTCGCGCACCACGGGGCCCTCGTCCACGTGACCCGGGTCGTCACGTATTTCGCCCACCGTCACGCGTTCCCCGATCAGCGGGTGACGGTGCATGATCATCCCTTCGAGCACGCTCACTCCGGCAACCACCGCGAACAGGGTCGTCAGGGCGGCCAGGGCCGGCACCAGGGGTGCTAGCGGCATCAGAACCAGGCAGAGCACACTCGCGCCGATCCGTCGTCGCGCGATTTGTCGGTGGATTCGCCAGTGGGTGTAGGCGAAGGTGCCGAGGAAGAGCGCGGCGCCACCGAAGAGCACAGTCCCCTCGCCGGCACGAAGCGGCTCGAGGGGTTCCGTCACTACCTCGGACAGGCCAACGGCAACCGTGATGATCGCGAAACTGAATAGCAGGTGCCCGTAGACCATCACGGAGCGGCGGATATCTGCCTGCTGCTCGCTCCGGTCCACCGCGAGCCGGAAGGCCCGGACACCGTAGATGAAGTACGCCCACCAGAGTGCGCAGACCAGCGAGTAGGAGAGGCAGATGGCGGCCACCCGGGCGAGGGTCAGCGACTCGTCCACGGCCACCATTCCGACCTGGATCACCGACTCGCCGAGCACGAGGATGATCAGAAGTCCGTAACGGTGGGTGTAATGCAGTGGCCGGACCCTGACCTTATCCAGCGTCCGTCGACTGATCGTGGTACCGATCAAATCGACGAGGACCGCGATCGACCAGAGCACTATTCGCGTCGTACCGTGCAGCAGGCCACCCGCCAGTTGCAGCGGACCGGCCACCAGCCCCGACCCGTAGGGGCGAAAGACCGGGGACCGCCAGCCACCTGGGGTGCGCAAGGCCAGCGCCGCCAGCAGTACCCGCATCGCCAGGTAAACACCGACGAACAGCAGGCCCCGATCCCCAAAGGCACCGGGAACCGTCAGAGCCAGCAGCAGACTGCCGAGCCCGAGGGCGAAAACGCCAGCCCGATCCAGCGCGTTGCCGACATCGCGTTGGTCGGTATAGATCGTGGTGCCAGCCCACGCCCAATAGATGGTCACGAACAGGAGCAGGACCCGGCCGATCCCCGCCCAACTGTGGTCCTCGTGCAGCATGTGGGAGAACTGGGTGAGCGCGAACACGAAGGCCAGGTCGAAGAAGAGTTCTTCCCAGATAACCCCCTTCTCGGGAGGTGAGGTCGGCATTCGACCACGATATCGACGATCAAGCCGGGAAGATCCGGCTTCACTACAAGCGCCAGGGCCTCAACCCTGGGACCGATTCGTCAACTCACGTTAAAGGCGACGCAAACGGGCCCTAGCCCTGAGAGGTTCGGACCTGTGAGGCCATCATCTGGCAGCGTTTCCTACCGCCCGGGGTGGTGACCAGGCTGAGGGACCACCGGCGCGCGGTGATCGGGCGCGGCGGCGATCAGTGGGGTGGACGCCGCTCCTCAGTCGATGTCGATCGTGCGGACGTCGGTATATCTCTTTCGCGAACGTCTATCTCAACGGCGCTATACGCCGCACGGCGGTAGCCCGGGCCGGCCGCCGTCACGGATCGGCAAGGCCAGCGTGCGCGGACGGGCGACCGGTCATCGCTGACGGCCGATGCTGTCGATCCTGCTGCGCAGCGCACCGATGATCGCCGCGTGAACCGGGTGCATCGCCTCCTGCTCGTCCACCGACAGCAGGTTCCCGGCTGCCGCCCGACGTAATGCCGTGGCGAGTGGCGCCCCGTTCGGCTTCGTCGCCAATTCGCCCAGGATCGGTTCGCATGCCGTTCGTTCCCGCAGCTTGCCGGTGTAGGCGGCCGCCACCGCGGCGATCGCCGTCTCGTGGTCCGCGACGACCTGGTCCAGGCTGAACAGCTCGGCTACCGGGATCCGGTACGCGGCTCGCACCGCATCGGCGACCGCCGCCGCGGCCCGGCTCGGAGTGCCGATTACCTGGGTGACGAGTTCCCTGAACCGTACGCCGGGCACCTCCTCCACGACGGCGACGATGCTATCCAGGGTGGGAACGGCCCGGGTGCCGTCCGGCTGGTACAGGTGCGGTGCCACGTGCCGGACTGTCAAGGCGGCGGAGGCTTCCTGACCGTCCAGGCTGCAGACGACCGCCGAAGCGAGCAGATGCGACGCCTTGGCGGTCGGCGTCCTGGCTGGTCCGTCACCACTCGCGAAGTAGTAGTGCTCGACAGCGATCAGTGGAAGGCTGTCCATCCCTTTGTACGCGTCGGCCAGCGCCTGCCGACGCCACGGCGCCTCCGGTGCCAGCGTTGTCGCGGCCCGATCCAATGCCACGTCGAACCGCGCCCGAGTCTCCGCGTCCAGGTTGTCCGAGAGCACCGCTCGTATCTCGTCGTACATCTCTCCGATCTCGGCGATGCGTCGAAGAGGGCTCAGCAGCGTGACCCGGTCAAGCTTGTGCAGGGCGAGCTCGACCCGACCCACGCCGCGCAACTGCATGTTCGCCGCGAGATCGTCGTGAAATCCGACTGCCAACTCCCAGTCCCGCAGTGCGACTGCGGCAAGCAAGCCAAGAGTCAGCAGCTGGTCTCGCACCGTCGACGGGTTCACCGGGTCGGTGCGGCTGGGCAGGTTCGGCTCGCCCCGCAACTCACTGCGTAGCGGTGCCAGCTCCGCGAGGACCTCCTCCCAACGACACAGGTCGTTGAGGAGCTGCAACCGCCGCCCGAGATCGAATCGCTGGCTCCACGACCCGAATCCGGCCCGCCGGCGATGCGCGATGGCCTGATCGGCGTACGGCAGCGCCTCGGTGAATTGCTTCCGGACGCGCAGCAGGCCGCTGAGCTCCGCCGCCCGCAGACCCGCCCGTACGTGATCGTCAGCGTCCACCGCGGCGCGGTAGTCCACCTCGGTAAGGGCCAACCGATCCTCATCCGGGCGGGCCCGCACATTGTCCCGCCACCGAATCGTCTCCAGCACTCGGCGGACGACGGCGGCATCGGCCGGATGAAGCTCGGCGAACAGGGCAGCATCGTCGCGCTCGCCGCCGACCACCTGACGGATCGCCGTGGCTAGCCCGCCAGCGTCAGTTCCCTGCTTTATCGGCTGCAGGATCGCGGTGAGCTGCCGGTTCGCCCGCGCATCTCCCGTCGCCGCCATGGCGATCATCGGCATCAGACCCTCCCAGCGCAGCAGGTTGCCGGTCAGGTCGAAGCCCTGCTCCTCGGCGGCGCGCCGGACGTCACCGAGCAGCCCGTCGAAATGTTCCTCGGCCCGGCTACGACACTGCTCCGACGCCTCGGCCCCGCGAAAGACGCGGTCCCGTTCCGCCGGATCGGCGGCGAGCAGCGCGTGGACCACCTGTAGGAAGCGCACGCCGTCGACGCGTTCGACCCGGGCCGCCAGCGCCGCGAGGTCCGCCGGTAGCCGGCTCTGCCCGTACGTGTGCAGATCGGCGGCGACCGGGTGCAGGAACGCGGTCACCAGGGCCGACCCGGTGATCCGGGTCAACAGCGCGGCGGCCAGGTGGTGGCCGAGCTGTCCGGCCGGATCGGTGCCGAGTTTCCCGAGATGGTTGCCGAGCATCTGGTGTCCAGCGGCCAGGTCGGCGGCGAGCGGATGCCGGTAGCCCAGCCGCAGCGCGGTCTGTTCCAGGGCCACCGCCTCGGTCAGGTTGCCCTGCTTCGCGGCGAGCAGGGCCCGGGCGCCGATCGCCCGGGACAGGTTCAGCTCGGCGCCATGCTCGTCGAAGACCCGCTGGCAGTACGTCAGCACCTTCTGTGCCTCGTCGAAGCGACCAAGTTGGATCAGTGCGTGAGCGTCGTTGAACCAGAAGAACGCGACCTCCGCCTCGGCCGCACCGCGTCGTTGAACGCTGTCGAGCAGAAGCTGGTTGTGGTCGAGCGCGACCTGCCACAGCTCCAGGGTGAGAGCGGCGCTCACCGCGAGGCTGCGGGCCGCTTGCCGAACGAGCCACGCCACCTCGCCTTCCGGCGGCCCGTCGGGGGCGGTCGGCTCGGTCGACATGGTCCGCAGCTCGTCGAGGAGTTTGGTCACCTCGGTCAGTGCGTGCCCGGCCTGGCCGCTCTCGTGCATCACGTGCAGCCGCGTCACCCGGGCTCCGGCCCGTCTCCATGGGCCCGCGCGCTCAACCAACTGCTCATGTCGCTCGGCCAGCTCCAACGCTTCGGTGAGGCGTCCCTGCTGGTGCAACTGGTTGGTCAAGGCGCCGGCGGCGACCGCTGCCACCTCCTCATCAGGTGCGGACAATGCCTGCCGCAACAGCCGTTCCGCCTCGACCGGGTCCAGGGGTTGCAGCGCCATAGCGACGACCAGGTCCGCTCCGGGAATGGCGGGATCCAGGGCAGCGGCGTAGGAGAGGGCGATCCGCGCGGTCCGCGGACTGGTGTCGCGGACCAGCGCCGCGCCGAGGCATCCGGCCGCGCGCGCGAAGCTTGACTGCCGGAGCAGGTACGGCACCGCCGCGAGAAACGCGCCGACCACCACCGAGGTGCTTTCCCGGTCGCCGCGCTCTTCCTGCGTCCGGGCGACCTGCTGCCAGGCGTTGGCGAGAACGAGGTCCACCGCGCTGGCGACCTGCGCCGACGTGTCGGCCCGCACCGTTGCGGCGACGGTCGGGTGCAGCTCGTACCGGATCACGTCGGTGCCGCCCGCCAGGTCGGCACCGGGCGGCACCGACGTGCCGGCGAGGGTCCGCCGCTGCGTCAACGCGGCAGCGACGAGCACCGACAACATCGCGTCGCTCGGTGGGGCCTCGCCCGGCCGCCCGGCTGCCCCCCACAGATCGGCCCAGGCCACGCGGAGGGTGCCGGGGAGACGGTGTGCCGGCTCGATGGCCGCGAGCATCTGCAGCATCAGCAACGCCGCCGGATCGAGCCGCCACGTCGTTTCACGGGTCCAGCCCGTCAACGTCTCGCCGAGCCACTGCGCGCCGCCGGCCGGCTGGCTGGTCACCTGGAGCAGTCGGGCCAGCTCCGCCGGCTCGACCGCCGCGGCGTCGGCCAGCTCCAGCAGCCTTGGATGACCCTGCGCGGCGGCCAGCGCGGCAGTCACCAGCGACCGGTCCAGCCGGTACGTCAGATCGTCTGTCGCCGCCGCGGCGTCTGGAGCGGCTGAGCTGGCAGGGTCGTCGATGTGTAGCAGCCGCCGAAGGTTGGGCAGTTGCCGGACCAGGGCCCCCGCCTCGGTGTCGGACAGCGGTTCGACGGTTATCTGGCGTACCCCGGCACCGGCGGGTGCGGCCGGCGGGATCCGGCTGGTAACCAGCAGCCGGGTCGGTCCCGGGCGGGCGGCGAGCATGGTGAGTAGGTCCGACCAACGTCGATCACGCCAGCGCCCGTCCGCATCCAGGAGCGACTCGGCATTGTCCAGCACGAGCAGGGTCCGGTGCCGGTCGCACCGGTCGAGCAGTTCGGCGGCAACCGTTACCCACCCGTTTCGATCGTCGGCCGCAACGAGGGGGGCGGCGATGTCGTTGCCGACACCACAATCGACGGCTTCGACGAAGGCAACCACCGTGTCCTGCTGGTCGACGTCCCGCTCGGGAGCGGACCAGAACACCACCCGGTCGAAATCGGCCCGATGCCGGTGCGCGAGTTCCACCACGCAGGCCGTCTTGCCCACCGCCGCCATCCCGGTCAGGACGATGACCGGAATGCCGCCGTCCGGTCGCAGCCCGGCCCCCGCGACCGTCATCACCTGCTCCCGCCCGACGAACCGGTCCGGCGCCGCGGGCGTGGAACCAGCCGACGATGGCCTCGACGGTGAGGTGGACCCCGTCAGCGGGTCGGCGGCGAACGGCTCTGCACTCGCCCGCGCGGTCGGCAGGTCCGCTCTGACCACGGTGACCTCGTCCGAACCGATCAGCACCGGCGCTGCCAGCGACAGCGCCGGCCGGGCCGCAGACACGCCCGCCGCGGCGACCTCTCGGATCGCCTGTGCCGCTGCCGTGCCGACATCCAATCCGTCGTTGATAAGGCCGGTGTAGAAGGTGATGGCCAAGTCGCCGGCGACATCGTCGGTCACCGGGTAGCGCATGGCCATGACTGTGCAACCCAGCTCACGTGCCAGCCGCACCCCCAGACTGGCCGGCGCGGCGGCGATTTCCGTCACCTGAGTTGCGGGCTCGTCGAGATCCACCCAGCGCGGTGGCGCGGCCGCTGACTCGCACGCCGAGACGAACACCAGCCGCAGCCGGCCACTGCCCGGGCGGAGTAAGTCCACCAGGGACGTGGCGTCGATCTCGTCCGGTGTTCCGCCCGGACCTTCCAGCAGCAACCTGCTCTGCCGACCGTGACCGGACAGGTGCAGCACGTCGGGGCCACCGTCGCGTTCCATCCGGTCGGCGAGCACCTCGCGGGTCACGCCCCACTGAACGATCTCCACATCGACCGTGCGGTTCAGCCGGCGGATCAGGCTGGTCAGCTGCTGCCGCTCCGAGCGCAACCGCAACGCGGTCGTCCCGGTCGGCAGGCTGAACACCGCCAGAAGCCGGAGACCGGTAGCCGTTGGCGTCTTCGCGGGGGTGCTGTCGGCGGTGACCGTGAAGGACACCTGCACCCTTTCGCTCCTCGCCAGTGGGATGCCGTCCAGGTGAGCCAGTTCCAAGGGGAGCGCGGTCAGAAACGTCGCCTCAGCCACCCTGATCCGCAGGCGCACCGGGGCGTGTCCGCCGAGCTCCGCCATGATCGCCGGCCCAAGGACCTCCAGCGCGATGAACCCGCCGAGTCGCGTCACAACCTCGGCTGCACTTGCCACCCGCCGGTCCGGTTCCGCGCGCCAGCTCAGGTAGGCGTGCAGGTCGGTTAGGGCTGCAACCTCCCAGCGCCGCCGGTCGAGCGTGACGGCGTGTTCGGCGAGCTGCCGGCCGGTGCCCGGGTCGACCAGCACCCATCGCCAGTGCAGCGGATCAAGCACATCGACAGCGCACAGGTCCAACCGTCGTACCGACGTCTGCCGGGCGGTGCCAACCATGGCCTCATCCCATCGCTGAAAGGGAGGTTGTCGGGTGAACGGTGTACCTCCACACTGGCACGGTGACCGAAGAGGAACCCACCCGTGACTGGCCACCGGAACAGCCCAGTCGGTGTCCCATCTGTCAGGTCCCGCCGGAGGCCAGACACCTTGACACCTGCCGGTTCACCGGCATCTGGCAGGGAGGAACCGAGCGAGGTAGGTAACGCGGTGGCACCCGGATGACCTGCTGTGACGCCGCCTCGGCGCAATCGGCGGTGATCCACCGGATATCGCCGGGTCGGGTCAGCCAGCCAGCTGTGGTGTCGGATCTCCGTCAGCGGCCCGACCGCCGCCAGGCGGATCCGCCGGCCCGGGACGCGGATGCTCGGTAAGGTCCGGCTCCTGCGGAGGGACCGGGGGATCCGGCGGGGCGATCCAGCGGACCATCTGGTTGAGCCAGCGCACCGGGCGGCGGCGATCCGCATCCGCGGCCCACCACCGTGCCCACCAACGAGGACGACGCCAGGCGATCAGGATCGCAACGGTCTCCACCACGCAACCCCACCCGAGTACGGCGATAGCGGCCCACCGCGTACCGGTCAGGTGCTGTGGATCGGCCGGCACCAGGAGGACTGCCGCGCCACTCAGCAGAAACAGCACCCCCAGGTTGTAGTGGCGGCGGGCCCGGCCGATCCAAAACCGCCACGCGGCCTGGTGACGTCGCAACTCCCACTGGACGACACGACGCCGCTGCAGATCTGCGGCGTCCGGATACCAGGCGAGAGCTTCGCTCGGTGTCACCGAATAGCCACGAGCGCGGGCGTGTGACTGGACCGCCCGCAACAGCAGGATGAGCGCCGCTCCGAACAGCAGCAGGGACAGGCTCGGCCACCTCAGGGCATTCTCGATCTGCAGCACCAGGCCGAGCAGCGTGACCGCTGCCGCCGCCAGCAGAGGTGCCGCTATCCCGCCCAACCCGTCAGCAGCCTGGTAGACGCCGTAGGGATTCGGAGGAGCCGCTTCGTAGCTGGCGGTATCCGTACGTGGTCCCTGGGGCTCGGTCGCCATCGGATCATCGTGCCAGCCGGCCGCCACAGGAGGACGAGCGGTGAGCTCGTCGACCACCGCCAACGTGGCGCTCCCACCTCACGTCCGCTGAGATCGACTGCAGCGCGGCACCGTCTGCGTTTCAGGCTGGTGGTCCAGCCGCGAAGTGGCGCTGCATTCGGCGTCTGGCGTGCGCGCTGCTCCTGGCTCTCCCGCAGCAGCCATGAGGCGTCCTCCGCGGGAACGCGCGCTCGTCAGTGGAACAGAGCACGATTGAAGAAGCGCGCCCGGCGGACGGAATGAGATCGTGGCGGCGCGACGCGGCGGCGGCGCCATCCGGGGCGCCGGCAGTCGTCTTCGGCACGAGCGCCGCCCGACCGGCCCACGACTCACGGCTGAGAGGCATGACCACCATGGCGCACATCGATCTGGGGATCGACGAGAAGCAGCTTCCCGGCATATCCGGTCCGATGCGGTACCGCCCGGAGACAGCGAAGCCGCTCAACGATCTGGCCGAGGTGCTGCTGCGCGCCCCTCACTCGCTCCCGGCCGGCGAGCGCGAGCTGATCGCGGCGTACGTCTCCGGGCGCAACGAGTGCACCTTCTGCTGCGCGTCGCACTCGGCGTTCGCCGCGGCACAGCTCGACGAGGGCATGACCCTCGTCGACCAGGTGCGCGCCGACCTCGACAGCGCCCCGATCTCGGCCAAACTGCGGGCGCTGCTGCGCATCGCCGGCGCGGTGCAGATCAGCGGCCGACACGTCACCACGGAGTTGGTCGCCAACGCCCGCGCGGAGGGCGCCAGCGACCTGGAGATCCACGACACCGTCCTGATCGCCGCGGCGTTCTGCATGTTCAACCGGTACGTCGACGGGCTCGGCACCTTCGCGCCCGAGGGGCAGGACGCCTACGCCGAGTCCACACGTCGGATCGTCGAGTTCGGCTACGGATCGGCCGTCCCGCAGCCGGCGGGTGAACCGGCTGCCTGAGCACGAACAAGGGTGACCACAGCCCGATCCCCCTGCGATGGTCGACGGACACGCCTGGCCAGGCCCGTCACCCGTGAGGTTGGAGGGATCGATGGACCATCCACGCCGTCTGCTCGACGCCGCGACGCAGCTCAAAGCAGACATGGTCGACCGGCTGGGCACGCTCGTCGCGTCCGAGTCGGCACCGGGCTCGCTGCCCCATCTCGAGTCCTGTGCCGACCTGCTCACCCGATGGGGTGAGGAAGCTCTCGGCCGGCCCGCCCGGCGGGTCGTGATCGACGGCCTGCCGCACCTGCTGTGGCCGGCCGCCAGCCAGCGGGTGCTGCTCCTCGGCCACTTCGACACGGTCTTCCCGGTGGGCACGATCCGGTCCCGGCCCTTCACCGTCCGCAACGGCGTCGCGACCGGACCCGGCGTGTGCGACATGAAGGGTGGCATCGTGCAGATGTTCACGGCACTGCGCCTGGTCGAGGACACCTCGGCGGTCGGCGTGCTGCTCACCTGCGACGAGGAGTCCGGGTCCGTCACGTCACGGCCACTGATCGAGCGTGAGGCGCGGCGCTCGGGTGCGGTTCTCGTCTGCGAGGCGGCCACTCCGGACGGGCACGTGAAGGTGGCCAGGAAGGGCGGCTCGGTGTACCGCCTCACGGTCCGGGGTCGCGCCGCCCACGCAGGCGTCGAACCACGACGCGGGGTCAACGCCACGGTCGAGGTCGCCCACCAGGTCCTCACGCTGGGTGCGCTCGGCGCGGCGGACAGCGGTGGCACCTCGGTCACGCCGACCCTGCTCTCCGCCGGCACCACGACGAACACGGTGCCCGAACGCGCCAGCCTGGCCGTCGACGTCCGGGCCTGGACCAGGGACGAACTCGAACGTGTGGATCACGCCATCCGCGGGCTGGTGCCGTTCCTGCCCGAGGCGACGCTGGCCGTGCAGGGCGGGATCAACCGCTACCCGATGTCGCCCGAGCTGGCGCGGCCGCTCCTGGAACTGGCCCAGTCGACCGCCCGCCAGCTTGGCATCCCGGACCTCGTCGGTGCGCACGCCGCCGGCGCGTCCGACGGCAACTTCACCGCCGCGCTGGGCGTACCGACCCTCGACGGCCTGGGCGCGGTCGGCGGCGGAGCACACGCTGCCGACGAGTACGTCTGTGTCGACCGGATGCCGGAGCGCACTGCGCTTCTGGCCGGACTCGTCGACGTGCTGTCCACCATGGAGCGCTTCGGACCGCAACCCATCGACGACATCCCATAGTCTGGCTCAGCGCCGGCGAACGACCGGCAGCGAGGGGTCGGCGTCGGTATGACTACGGGACAGCGCTCGGGATCGTCCATTCCCCTGCTCGGAGTCGAGGAGGAGTTCCTCGTCGTCGACGTCGACCGGGGTGAGGTCGTGCCGGAGGCGGCCACGGTCGTCGACCGCGCGCGTCCGGCCCTCGGCACCCGGGTGGGTGGCGAGATCACCAAGCTTCAGGTCGAGACCCGCACCGACCCGTGCCGGAGCCTGGACGCACTGAGCGCGCAGCTCGTCGAAGGTCGAGCCGTCGTCCAGGCCGCAGCGTTGTCGGCAGGTCTGCGGGTGATCGCGAGCGGCTCGCCGGTACTCGGCAGTGCCGTGCCGCCGCCCATCACCGAAGGGCCGCGCCAGGATCGCGGCACCGCCACCTTCCGTGGGTTGCACGACGAGCTGGCGATCTGCGCCGTCCACGTTCACGTGGAGGAGCCCGACCGGGACCGCGCCGTGCTGATCGGCAACCACCTGCGCCAGCACCTGCCGGTGTTTCTCGCCCTCACCGCCAACTCGCCCTACTGGTCCGAGCGCGACACCGGATACGCGAGTTGGCGCAGCGTCACATGGGGGCGGTGGCCGGTGGCCGGCGCGCCTCCGTTGCTGAGGTCCGCGCAGCAGTACGACGACCACGTGGACATGCTGCTGGAGGTGGGCGCACTGGTCGACCGGGGCACCATCTTCTGGGATCTCCGCCTGTCGACGAACCACCCGACCCTCGAGGTGCGGGTGGCCGACGTGCCCGTCACCGCCGCCGAGTCCGCGGCACTGGCCGCCCTGGTGCGGGCGCTGGTGGTCGTCGCCGGTGAGGCCGTCGACCGGGGCGACGAGGGACCGGAACTTGTCCCCGAGCTGATGCGGCTCGCGTACTGGCGTGCCGCCCGCGACGGGATGGGCGGGCACGGCGTCGACGTCGTCACCGGCCGGCTGCTGCCCGCCGCGGCGCTCGCCGGTCGGCTGGTCGAGCTCGCCCGGCCGGCGCTGCACGAGGCGGGCGACTGCGAGCGGGTCGAGGACTGGCTGACACACCTCGCCACGAACGGCGACGGAGCGACCCGCCAGCGGGCGGCCGCGGCACTGCGCGGCCGCCTGACCGACGTGGTCGATGAGATCGCCAACCGGACCGCCCCGAACGTGCCTTCTCCTGAAGACAGCACGAAGGCGTAACACCGAACCGCCGACCTCGGAAATGCTGGGGGAACCGGACGCCGCGGCCGGCTGGCCCTGCCACGGCACCCGGCACACCTGATCAGTGGAGGCCACAGGTGACCGAGGCAGACCTGCAATCCAGGGTTCCGATCCAGCACAGCCGTATGAGGCCGGCGGACATGGTGCGCGAGGCGGAGGCGTTCGCGGAACGGATGGCGCGGCGCCGTTCCGTGCGAGAGTTCGCCACCGACCCCGTCCCCGACGGGGTGATCGAGGCCGCGATCCGGGCCGCTTCGACCGCACCCAGTGGTGCCAATGTCCAGCCGTGGCGGTTCGTCGTCCTGACCGACCCGGCCCGCAAGCGCCGGTTGCGCGAGGCGGCAGAGGCCGAGGAACGTGCGTTCTACGATCGCCGCGCCTCCCCGGAGTGGCTGGATGCGATTGCCGGGCTCGGCACCGACTGGCGGAAGCCGTTCCTGGAGACCGCACCGGCCGTCATCGTCGTGTTCGAGATACACCAGGGGCCGCACAGCCCGAAGCCGTACTACGTCAAGGAGTCCGTGGGCATCGCCGTCGGTCTGCTGATCACCGCTCTGCACCACTGCGGCCTGGTCACACTGACCCACACGCCCAGCCCGATGCGATTCCTCAACGAGGTGTGTGAGCGGCCGCCGGAGGAGCGCCCGTACGTCGTCATGCCGGTCGGGTATCCCACGCCGGACGCTCACGTCCCGGACCTGACCCGCAAGCCCCTCGACGAGGTCATGATCCGCTGGTGAGGTCTCTGGTCAGGAACTCGACCAACGGCTCGACGTGCCGGTCCGGGCGCCGCCACTCGGCCAGTAGATCCTCCAGCAGGTGCTGCTCGGCGAGCAGTTCCGCTCCTCGGTACCGCCGGATCACCGGGTGGATGAAGGCGCTTTCCCGCGCCCGGTCGGGGGTCGGGTGCCGATCGATGGCGAAGACGTCACCGTAGTCGTCGCGGCCCCACCGTAGTGCGAGCGTGTACCACTGGGTGGCGGACGCGAAACGCTCCACGGCGTAGTCCTCGGGCAGGTCCTCGTAGTGGTGGAAGTCGCCCGTGGCGTCGTCGCGCACGAACACGTCGCAGAGGTATTCGAACTGGGTCCACAGCGCCGAGGACCAGTTCACCCGGTCGAGCATCAGCTTGGCCAGCGACGCGGCGTCCGCAGCCGTCGTCGTGTACGACAACGGCACGTCGTCGTACCGCTCCCGCAGGATCCGCGTCAGGGTGCGGAGGTTGTACCGGAAGCCGTCGATGAACGGCGACGACGCGTGCTTGACGTCCCGGGCCTGGGCGATCGTGCCGGCGAAGTAGAGGTCGTCGATGTTGCTCGACTGCCAGTCGGGACGTAGGCCGGGCATGCGGCCGTCCCGCACCATGTCGGGACGGGACGTCTCGTCGAACACGGTGGTGTCCATCCGGAAGCCGGTGCACCGCACCACCGTGTGGTAGTCGAGCACGGCGGTCTCACCCTCGGCGTGGGTGTACGTGATCGACACCTGGAAGCGCCCGTCGACGGGCCGGATCTCGTCGATCGTGCAGTCGAGCACCGAGTGCAGTGTCTTGAACTGGTAGCTGTCGAGGATCGCGCCGTACTGGCCACGGACGTCGCCGGGGTGTTTGGTGTTCCACGCGAGCCGCAGGGGTTGCCGGCTGGCGAGGTGCACCATCGAGGCCCGGCCGAGGATGGCCGACGCGGTCTCGAAGGCCGAGTTGCCCTTCCCGATGATCAGAACCCGCTGGTCCTCGTACGCCGTGGGGTCGACGACCATGTCCTCGTACCCGATGGCATGTTCGATGCCCTTGATGGCTGGCACGAACGGCTGGCCCCAACCCGTCGCGACGACCAGGCAGCGAGCCCGGAGCTCATCCTGGCCGGTGCGTACGGTGAAACCGTCGCCCGTCCGCGTGATCTGCTCGACCGTCGTGCCGTACCGGACGTTGAGCTGGTGGACCCGTTGGAACTCCGCGAGGTAGCGCACCAGGTCGTCGGCTGCGGGCAGGTACTCCTCGCTGAAGTTCGGAAACAGCAGCTCCGGGGAGTCGTTGAGCAGGGAGTTCCAGTCCCAGCGCAGGCGGATCTCGGGGTCGGTGCTGTCGGTGTGCACCTTGTTCAGCGAGATGAGCCGGCGATGCCGGGGGAACCGCCGGAAGAACCCGCCCGGTTCGGCACCACTTTCGAGCGTCAGGTAATCGGCACCGTGCTGCTGGAGGTAGTAGCTCAGTTGAAGCCCGGCGGGCCCCGCCCCGACGATGACGTACCTGTGCTCGTTGCCGACCATCCTGTGACCCTTCGACGCAGTGATGAGTCCATCGACCATGGAATGGATAGCGGGACGTGTCAATGCTTGACGGCGGTCTGACCCGTTGACGGAGTTTCATGGTCCGACTGGCCACCTGACGCTTCGCGGCGCGGCCTGCGCAACCGGGAAGGTGACCGCGGCGGTGGTCAGCACCCATTCTCAGGTGGTGTCCCCGACCAGCGCGAGGAGTTGATATGGGCCTGATCCGGCGTCGACTGCCCAACGGGCAGGATGTCACCCAGGTCGACGCCGCCGAGGCGGCGTTGCTCTACCGCGAGATCTTCGTCGAGGAGTCCTACCGTCGTCCCGGTGGCGCTCGGCCGACACCCGGTGTCATCTTCGACATCGGCGCCAACATCGGGTTGGCCTCGATGTTCTTCAAGTCCCGTTACCCGGCCGCGTTCATCGTGGCGGCCGAGCCCGGCCCGGACACCTACCGCGCGCTGGAGGAGAACTTCGCGCGGCACGTTCCGGACGGGCTGGCCCGCAACGTCGCGATCACCGCGGCGGACGGGCACGCCCGGTTCGGTTACTACCCGAAGGCCCCCGCGGAGTCCGGGCTGTACACCGAGCAGGACCTCGAGACCGCCCTCGCCAGGAAACTGCTCATCGAGGGCGGTGTCCCGGTACGCGATGCGGAGCACCTGGCCACGTCCCGGCACCAGCTGTCCTATGTGGAATGCGAGACGATGACGTTCTCCCGGCTGTTGCGCGACTCCGGCGCCGAACGGGCGGACCTCGTGAAGATCGACGTCGAGAAGGCCGAGGCCGACGTGATCGCCGGCATCGCCGACGACGACTGGGCGAAGATCGGCGAGCTGGTTGTCGAGGTGCACGACATCGACGGCCGCCTCGGGGACATCGAGGCGTTGCTGCGCCAGCGGGGTTTCGACGTCACCGACACCCAGGAGCGTCGACTCGCCGACACCGACCTGCACCTGACCTTCGCCGTCCGCGCGGTCTGAGAAACCCGTCGAGGAGTCAGCCATGGACAACGGATCACCCGTCAGGCTCGACCTGAGTGGCGCCGACATCCACGCCGAGTCGGCCCGTATCCGCGCGCACGGGCCGGTGGCCCGGATCATGCTGCCGGGTGGGGTGCCGGCCTGGTCGGTCACCGGCTACGACGCGGCGAAGGAGATCCTCGCCGACGACCGGTTCTCCAAGGACCCGCGTCAGCACTGGATCGCGTACGCAAACGGCGAGATCGGGCCCGACTTCCCGCTGATCGCCTGGGCCCGAATGGAGAACCTCACCAGCTCGGACGGGCCCGAACACGCCCGCCAGCGGCGGCTGATCCGTACGGCGTTCACGCCGCGTCGGGTGCAGACCATGCGGCCGGCGATCGAACGGCTGGCCGTTGACCTGCTCGACGACCTCGCCATGCACCCGCCCACGGAGATCGTCGACCTGAAGGCGGGGTTCGGGCACCCGCTGGCGGCTCACGTGATCGGCGAGTTGATCGGTCTGCCGGTCGCCGAGCGGGTGGGCATCGTCGGCGGTGGCGGCGGCTACGCCACCGCCAGCGCGAAGATCACCCCGCAGGAGGCCGCCGCCGCCTTCGCCCGGCTGCGGGCACAGATGCACGACCTGATCGACCGCAAGCGCCGGGAACCCGCCGACGACCTGACCAGCGACCTGATCGCCGCCCGCGACGAGGGCGAACGCCTCGACGACGACGAGATAGTCAGCACCCTGCTTCTGCTGCTCAACACCGGCACGGAGCCCGCGATGAATCTGCTGGTCAACGCCGTCCGGGCGATGCTGAACGCGCCGGAGCAACTGCGCCGGGTCCGCTCGGGCGACGCCGGCTGGGCCGACGTCATCGAGGAGACGCTGCGGGTGGACGCGCCGGTCGCGCACCTGCCGTTCCGGTTCGCGGTCGAGGACGTCGAGATCGCCGGCGTACGCATCGGCAAGGGCGAACCGATCCTGATGCACTTTGCCGGGGCGGGCCGCGACCCGGCGGTGCACGGACCTGAGGCGGCCCGGTTCGACGCGGGCCGCGCCGACAAGCGGCACCTGTCGTTCGGCCACGGCATCCACCGGTGCCTCGGGGCCGCGCTGGCCCGGCTGGAGGTGGAGATCGGTCTGGACACCCTGTTCCGGCGCTTCCCGGGGCTGCGCCTCGCGGTGCCCGACGCCGAGTTGACCTCCCAGGGGACGTTCGCCATGAACGCGCCCGCCTGGCTGCCCGTGCTCCTGGGAATGGAGAGTCCCCGATGGCGCGAGTGACCGCCGACATCTCGGTGTCGATGGACGGTTTCGTGACCGGCCCTGATGACAGTCGCCTCCTGCCGATGGGCGTGGACGGCCACCGTCTGCACCAGTGGATCTACGACCTGGCCACCTGGCGGGCCCGGGTCGGCCGCGACGGGGGCCGGGCCAACCGGGACGCGGAGATCCTCGACGAGGGGTTCACGTCCGTCGGGGCCCACGTGATCGGCCGGCGGATGTACGACCACGGGGAGAAGCCGTGGGGCGACGAGCCGCCGTTCGGGCTCCCGGTGTTCGTGGTCACCCACGAGCCCCGACCGGTTCTGGAGCTGGCCGGCGGCACCCGCTTCGAGTTCGTACCCGACGGTGTCGAGAGTGCCGTCAGCCGCGCGCTGGCCGCTGCGGGCGGCCGCGACGTGTCGGTGCTCGGGGGTGCCAGCGTGATCCGTCAGTGCCTGCGCGCCGGCCTGCTCGACGAGTTGGTGCTGCACGTGGTCCCGGTGCTGATGGGCGACGGGGTGCGGCTGTTCGACCGCAACCACGACGGCCAGGTGGAGCTGCCGATCAGCCGGGTCGAGCAGCCCGACCAGGTCGTGCACCTGTGGCTGGCCCCGCCGGCGGTCAGCGCGGGTCGCTGAGCCGGGCCGCGCGCGACTCCAGGTAGCGGCGTTCGGGCAGGCTCGTGGTGCGCTGCGCCGCCCGCAGGTAGCGCACCCGGGCCCCGCTCCGGTCGCCGGCCATTTCCAGCAGGTGGGCGCGTACCGCGTCGAGCCGGTGGTTGGCGATGCGGTCGTCGAGGCCGTCGAGCAGGCGCAGCCCGACCTCCGGACCCTTGGCCATGGCGGTCGCGGCCGCCCGGTTGAGCGTCACCATCGGGTTCGGATCGAGCTGTTCCAGCAGCTCGTAGAGCGCGGCGATCTGCGGCCAGTCGGTGTCGTCGACGGTCGCCGCCTCGGCGTGCAGCGCGGCGATCGCCGCCTGGATCTGGTAGGACTCCACCGGCCCGTCGCTCAGGCTGCGGGTGACCAGCGCGATGCCCTCGCGGATCGACTCCCGGTGCCAGAGTCGCCGGTCCTGCTCGGCGATCGGTACCAGCGTGCCGTCCGGGCGGGAACGGGCGTCGCGCCGGGCGTCGGTCAGCAGCATGAGCGCGAGCAGCCCGGCGACCTCACCGTCGTCGGGCAGCAGCCGGTGCACCTCGCGGGTCAGCCGGATCGCCTCCCTGGTCAGCTCGCCGCGCTGCAGGTCCGGGCCGGAGGTGGCGGTGTAACCCTCGTTGAAGATCAGGTAGAGCACGTGCAGCACCACCCGCAGGCGCTCGCGTCGCTCGGCCGGCGGTGGCATCCGGAACCGGGTGCCGGTCGACCGGATCCGCTGCTTGGCCCGGCTGATCCGCTGCACCATCGTCGACTCGGGCACCATGAACGCCGCGGCGATCTGGCTGGTGGTCAGGCCGCCGACCGCGCGGAGCGTCAGCGCGATCTGTGACGGCGCGGACAGCGCGGGATGGCAGCACATGAACAGCAGCATCAGCGTGTCGTCGTGCTGGTAGGGCAGGTCGTCGACGGAGGCGGAGACCGCCTCGTCGGCGCGGCCCATCACCGCGACGATCACCTCGCGATTGCGCCGGGCCTGGTCACTGCGCCACTGATCAGCCAACCGGCGGGTGGCGACGGTGCGCAGCCAACCGCGGGGATTGTCCGGCAACTTCTGGTCCGTCCAGCGTAGCGCCGCCTCCAGCAGGGCTTCCTGCACCGCGTCCTCGCACGCCTCGAACTTGCCGTAGCGACGGTAGAGCGCGCCCAGGACCTGCGGCGCGAGCTGGCGCAGCAGACTTTCGACCTCCGAGCGGGAGGCCACGTTACCCTCATCAGCCACGGTGCCGGGGTTCCTCCAGTGCCCTGGGCGGCGAACCCGTGGGCGAAGCGTGTGGACGAGAACGTTGCTGATTACCGGCGGCAATGTCGAAAAACGAGGTACGGCTCCGACTTCACTGCGAAAGGGTACGCGGCCCTGGTGGGACCGCACCGCCATAACCAGGAGGTATCTTCCATGCAGGACGAGATCGTGGCGCCGACCGACACGGCTACCGCCGTGGCCGCGCAGCTGCGTGCGGGCGTCGTCGGCGAGGTGATCGAGCCGAGCGACCCCGGTTACGACCAGGCCCGCACGATTTTCCAGGGTGGCGTCGATCGGCGACCCGCCGTGATCGTCAAGGCGGTCAACGCCGCCGACGTTGCGCATGTCGTCTCGGTGGCCAGCGGGTCGGAGTTGCCGCTCGCGGTTCGCAGTGGCGGCCACAGCCTCTACGGCGTCTGGGACGACGCGATCGTCCTGGACCTCTCGAACATGAACGCGTTGGAGATCGACGCCGACAGTCGTACCGCCTGGGCGGAGCCCGGTGTGCTCGCCGGCGCATACACCGAGGCGGCCGCCGAGCACGGCCTGGTCACCGGTTTCGGCGACACCGCCTCGGTCGGCCTGGGCGGCCTGACCGTCGGCGGTGGCATCGGCTATCTGGTCCGCGCGCACGGGTTGACCATCGACAACCTGATCGGCGCCGACGTGGTGACCGCGGACGGCCGGCACCTCACTGTCGACGCCGACAACCACCCCGACCTGTTCTGGGCGATTCGTGGCGGCGGCGGCAACTTCGGTGTCGTCACGAAGTTCCGCTACCGGCTGCACTCCGTGCCGACGGTGCTCGGCGGCCTGCTGGTGCTGCCGGCGACGCCGGAGGTCGTGGCGGAATACCTGCGCATCTCGCTGGAGGCGCCCGACGAGCTGTCGAGCATCATCAACATCATGCCGGCGCCCCCGATGCCCGGCGTGCCCGAGGAGGCGGTCGGTCAGCTGGTGATCCTCGCGATCATCGTCTACGCCGGTGACCCGGAGGAGGGCGCGAAGGTCCTGGCGCCGATCCGTGAGCTGGGTGTGCTGGTCGACATGGTCCAGCCGATGCCCTTCAGTGGCATCTACCAGCCGGAGGACCCGAACTACCACCCGCTGACGTTCAGCCGGACCAACTTCGTCGACGAGGTCGACGTGGCCACGGCCGGTCGGATCCTGGAGACGCTGCAGACCTCGTCGGCGAGCATGCCCGTCGCCCAGCTGCGTCCGCTCGGTGGGGCGATGGCCCGGGTGCCGTCCGACGCGACCGCGTTCGCGCACCGCGACCGTAAGATCATGTTCACGGCGGCTGTCGTGTTCGAGAAGCCGGAGGAGGCCGCCGAGCACCGCGCCTGGGTCGACGAGTTCGCCAAGGTCGTTCAGCAGCCGGGTGGCGGCAGCTACGTCAACTTCCTCTACGACGATGCCGCCGAGCGCATCCACGAGGCCTACCCCGACGCCACGTACGCGCGGCTGGTGGAGCTGAAGCGCACGTACGACCCGAATAACCTGTTCAAGCTCAACGGCAACATCTCGCCCTCCTGAGCAACCCACACGAGCGGTCGTGCATACCGCATCCTCGGAGATGACGACCGATTTCGACGGGTGCCAGAGTCGTAGGCGATTAACGGGTGGAAGATTCGCCGGCGTTCCCCGCCCCCTCGGGGAGCGCCGGCGATCCCGTGAATCAGGCGATCCGCCAACCCCTTGACGACCTACGACCCGAGGGACCCCTCCATGACGCAGAACGCGGAGAAAGCCACCATTCGGGTGGGCCGGTCGCCGACGCACGAGGCGACCGAACCATCACCATCGGTCCCACCGTCGGCCCCGTCGTCGTCGATCTGGCGTCAGCCCTACCTGTGGCTCGTCGTCCTCGCCGGCGCCGTCGTCTTCAACCTGCTGTACGCGTTCCCGCGCTACTTCAGCACGGACTCGGCCAACAGCCGCAGCATCCTCGACCCCGGCGTCCCGGTGCACTACAGCCTGGTCGTCGCGCACGTGATCACCGGGAACATCGCGATGATCACGGTGTTCCTCCAGTTCTGGGGCTGGCTGCGCCGCAACCACCCGAAGGTCCACCGGATCAGCGGCCGCGTCTACATCTTCGGCGGGGCTCTCCCGTCGGCCGCCCTGGGCGTGTTCACCCTGATCCCGCTGCGTGCCGACCACCAGGGCAGCATCGGCATCGTCACGATGGGCGTGGCCTGGCTCGCCACGACCATCACCGGTCTGGTGATGGTCCGCAAGGGACGCTACGCCGAGCACCGCCGCTGGATGGCGTACAGCTTCGCGCTGGCGTTGGGCACCACCTGGGGCCGCATCCTGGTCGGCATGTTCACCATCTGGCCCACGATGCCGTTGGCCATCAGCGTGATCGTCGAACTCGCCAACTGGCTCGGCTGGGTCCTCAACCTGGTGGTCGCACACTGGATCATCGAACGGATGGCCAAGCGCCGGCACACGCCGGACGGCACCGAGGTCGTCACGTACCCCGCTCCCGCCTGAGGGGCCCGGCACCCACCCACGACGAGAGCCGCCCCCCGACCCCCGGGGCGGCTCTCGTCGTGTCCGGCGGGCCCGTTCCGGCGGCTGGTGGTCGACGATGGCGGCAACGACGAATGGCCGGACGCGTCCGGCCATTCGTCGTTCGTCGGTGGGGAGGTCAGGCGGTGAGCCGACCGAAGTGCGCCTGGGTGTAGACGCGGGGGAGAGCCGTCGTCAGGAGTACCGCGAAGCCCGCGTGGCTGTGACAGGTGGACAGGTCACGCCAGACTCGCTCCAGGCGCCCGTCGCCGGTGACCGAGCTGGTCCCGGCCGTGGGCTGGATGACGGCCTCGACGCCGCGCCAGGCCAGTTCCGCCGCCTCGCGGCAGATCATCGCGATCCGCAGGTCCTCCTCCAGGGTGAAGGCGGCCGGTTCGCGGGTGGTCAGGTCGTGCCACTGGCGGATCGCGCTCAACGTGATCGCCTCGGCGGCCGAGATCATGGCCGTGGCCTGACCGAACCACCGTTGGTAGTCCGGATCGTCGACGCGCAGGGTGATCGGTGGCGTCGAGGTCTTGCGGGTGGAGAGGACCTCGCCGTACGCCTCCAGCGCGCCCTGCGCGATCCCGACCCCGAGTGTGGCGCCTTCCAGACACATCGAGCTCATCGGCGCCCCGCCGTACTGCGGGTGGGCGTGCAGCGCGCTCCCACTGGTCCCGGACGTCACCGAGACCTCGCCCAGGTGGGTGTGCTCGAGGCCGAAGTGGTCCGGGATCTCGGCCCGGTCGAAGCGGACGCTGTGCGAGCCGCTGCCCTTGAGCCCCAGTTGCCCGCCCCAGTCGTCGAGACGGGTCCAGGTGCCCCGCGGTGCGATGAACAGCAGCGGATGGGGTGGTTCGCCGTCGTCGCCGGCGACCATGGCGTGGCCGATGAAGTGGGTGGCGTAGGGGATGCCGGAGCAGTAGTTCCACGTGCCGTCGATGATCCAGCCACCGTCGGGGGAGCGGGTGGCGGTCCCGCCGGGGGCGATCACCGCCGGTGCGATGAAGTCACCGCCCCGGAACAACTCGTCCTGCGCCTTCTCCTCGAACAGCATCGCCGTCACCAGCGAGTGGGCCGCGCCGAGGCAGAACATCCAGGCGGTCGACGGGCAGCCTCGGGCCAGGATCATCACCACCCGCAGGAACGTCTCGAACTCGAACTCGTACCCGCCGTAGCGCCGGGGCACTGTGATCCGGTAGAAGCCCGCGTCCCGGAACATCTCGTGGACGTCCTCACCGTAGAACGTCCGACGCTCCACCTCGGACTGCCGGGCCAGTAGTTGGGGAACCATCGCCTCGGCACGGGCGATCAGGTCGGCCGGCGTGAGATCCGGCTCGGGCACCGGGGGGAATCCTGGATCGGTCAACGCGGGCCTCCTCATCCGAGTGGCCGTCCGGCGGTGATGACGGCGTAGCCGACCTTGCCCGCCCCGGCCTCGAAGTAGTAACCGAGCGCCTTGCCCAGCTCGTCGACCGCCTCGGCGCCGAACTTCTCGGTGAGGTGGGTGCGCTGGCTCTCCGCCTCGGCCACGTACTTCGGTCCCTTGCCGAAGACCCGCGGCCCGCACTGCAGGTACTCGTGGAACTCGAACCCGGCGACGGTCAACGCTTCGACCCACTCCGCTGTCGACTTGAGGAACTGCGCGTTGAACGTCGCCGCGAACTCGGCCGCCTCCTCGATCCCCATGCTGCTCTCACGGGTCGTCTCGGTCAGCGTCAGCCGGCCCCCGGGCCGCAGGACGCGAAACAGACCGCGTAGCACCCGGTCCAGGTCGGTGGCGTACAGCAGGGTTTCCATCGCGACGATCGCGTCGAACGACGCGTCGGGGAAGTCGAGCGTGTTCCAGTCGCCGTGCTGGAAGGTGACCGAGTCACCGAGGTTCGCCGCGACGGCGCGCTTGGTCGCCTCCTCGACCTGCACCGTGCTGATGTTGATGCCGACCACTGTGACGCCGTAGTCGCTCGCCAATTCGAGCGCGGGCGTGCCCAGGCCACAGCCGATGTCGAGGACCCGTTGGCCGGGACGCAGGCCGAGGGATTCGCCGACCCGGCGGGTGATCCGCTGTGACGCCTCCCGCATGGACGCCTCGTCCACCGCGTCGTACCAGTACGCGAGATGAACCTGCCCGTCGTTGAACGCGTTGGACATCGGCGTCGACTCGTCGTACATCGTCGCGATGTCGATCGGCGCGGTTGTGGTGTTCTCCATCCCTCTCCCACTTTCCATGTCGGCCGCCGACCGTCAGGACGGGCGGCGTTCGGCGGTGACGAAGACGAACGTGCCCGGGTACGACTCGGCGATGATGGTCAGGCCGGCGTCGTCGAGCCACTGCTTGATCTCGTCGATCTCGAAGAGCACGAACCCGTCCGGGCGGGCGGGGAAGTGGTGCGACCGCTGGTAGTAGCGGTAAACCGGTGAGTCGTCCCAGCGGAACGTCATGAGCGTGAGGGTGCCGCCGGGGCGCAGGCAGCGGCCGATCTCGGCGATCGCCCGACCGGCGTCGGGCACCGCCTGCAACGCGTTCCAGAAGTTGACAGCGTCGAGACTGGCGTCGGGGAACGGCAGGTCGAGCGCGTCGCCGCGGACGGCCGGCACCTCGGTCAACCTGCTGCGCAGGTCGTAGAGCATCGCCTCGTTCAGGTCCAGTGCGAGGACCCGCTCGCTGCCGACCGCCTCGCAGACGACGGCGGTCCAGCGGCCCGCGGCGGCGGCCAGGTCGAGCACGGTGCCGCCCCGATGCCAGAGGTGGGCGGCGATGTACTCGTCCTCGTCGGTCGGCGTGACCTCCCCGGACCAGTTGCGGCCCATGATGCGCAGGAAGTTCGGACGCATGCCCTGCTCGTAGTGAAAGCCGATGCCGGCGAGCACCGCCGCGTTCTGCAGCACGTCGGCCTCGGCGTCGTCACTGGAGTCGCTCTTGCCGGCGCCGGGGCGCAGCCGCTGGGACAGGTCGAGCACGCCGTGGGTTATCCCGTAGGCGGCGTCGCACTGCCCGCACCGCGCGACAGTGGTGTCGAAGGTCAGCGACCCCCGGCAGGCCGGGCATTTCAGCACCTCGCGGTGCCGTTCGAAGGCGGCCGGGTCGAGGTCGCGGGGGTTGGTGTCCACGACCAGGTTGTGCGGGCTCGGGTCGACGGCCGCTGCGGGCTTTCCGTTGCCCTGCGCCCACAGCGCCTTGGCCCCCATCGTGGCCAGCACCGAGCGGGTGTCGCCGTCCCAGGTCGTCCGGATCTGGGTGGGGGTCAGGGCGCGGATCCACCGCCTGTCGAACTCGCGCTCCGCCTCGCTGATGTTCCACTCGGCCGGCGACGGCCAGGCCCGCCCGATGTTCGGGTCAGCCTCGTCGAGCGTGTCGAGGGCGCGCTCCAGCCGGGTGCGGTCGGGGGCGTCTAGCCCGAGGTGCCGGGTTGCGTCGAGGATCCGCGCCCGGTCGGTGGGAAAGTGCGCCAGGAGGTAGAGCAGCGCGAGGGTGAGCGGCGCGTCGGGCTCGGTGGCGCCGCGGGCCGCGTCGAGGTAGCCGTCGATGCCCTCGCGCACCGCCGTCGTCACCGGCCCGTCCGTCGCCGGGTGCTCAGCCTCGGCGAGCAGCCCGAGCAGCACCAGCAGGTAGCCCCGCCGGTCGGCGTCGACGCTGTCCAGTGCGCCGATCAGTTCCGGTACGGCCGACACCGCCGCGGGCCGGGCCGCGCCGTCGGTCCAGAGTGCGTCGACCAGGTCGTGGAAGGCGTCGTCGATCCGGTGGGGAGCTGCGTCTCGGTACGAGCCGAGCAGCTCGTTGAAGGTGATTTCCGCGGTTTCGGTCATGTGCCCGTCCCGTCTCGGCCGTGTCCAGGTCAGCGGCAAGGCGCGTACGCGCCGGCTGCCCGACAGGTTGCCACCCGGCGCGGGGCCGAAGCACCTCTGACGTTGCGCTGCACACGCCCAGCGGCGATCCGTCGTCCACTTCGGACAGGTTGCTGGGAATCCAGCAATCTGGAAGATGCAGCCGCGGATGATCGCCTGAAAAATAACTGCCTGAACTTTCCGCTCTCGAACGACTCACGACCTCATGCCCGGCGGCGTCCGGGCATGGAGGCGTTCGATCATCTCCACCCACCGTCCGGTCAGGGGGGGCGGGCCGGTGGGCGATCTTCGGCTGCGCCGCGGATGGCCCACGCAACACGTAGGGCGTTTGTCAGGCAATCGTGAGGGGAGCGTGTAATGACAGCGACCGAGGCGACGCACTCCGACGCCGAAATCGGCACACAGCACAAGCGGCGGTACGCGCGATACGACGGCCTCCGCGGCATCTGCGCGATCTTCGTGGTGATCTACCACATCGGCTACCAGTCCGGCATCAGCGAGTTGCCCGGCCACGAGGGTGTTCCCATCCTGGGAAGCCTCGTGCCGGCGTTCCGGATCTTCCTTCCGCCGTTCTTCGTCCTGTCCGGCCTGCTGCTCTACCGGCCGTTCGCGCGCGCCATCATCGCGGGCACCCCCCGCCCCGCGGCCGGCCCGTTCATCGTGGGCCGGGCGCTGCGCCTGCTGCCCGCCTTCTACCTGCTCACGCTCGTGGTCATGTTCACCCTCAACCTCTCCGCCGTCGACGGCGCGTGGGAGGTCATCAAGCCGTTCATCCTGCTGCACTACTGGTTCACGCCGGAGATGGCACAGTGGTGGCCGGGCATGGAGCACACCTGGACCGTGCCGGTCGAGATGTCGTACTACCTTGCCCTGCCGATCCTGGCCTGGCTGATCAACCGAAGCGCCCGCCGGGGCGCCGACCCGGCCGCGCGGGCCCGCCGCATCATCGTGCCGTTCGTGCTCATGACCGTGATCGGCACCGCCTGGACGGTCTTCTGCTACCTGCCGTCGCAGGCCGAGCACACCTACTACTTCGTCTTCTGGCCGCTGGGCTACGCCGGGTTCTTCGCCGCCGGCATGGCACTCGCGACGCTCTCCGCGTACCGGGACGTGACAGGCGTGGTGCCGACCCTGCACCGCGCGGTCGCCAAGCACCCGATGCTGTGGTGGCTGGGCGCTCTCGCGGCACTGCTGCTCTACATCCCCAAGCCGTTCGCCCCGCAGGTCGTGGTCGGCACCTGGCCCGCGATGGCTCAGCACCTGGTGGAGTACGTCCTGTTCTTCGCCTTCGGCCTGCTCGCGGTCGTCCCACTGACAGTGCCCGAGGTGCGCTCACGGTTCATGGACGCCGTGCTCACCAACCCGCCGATCCGCTACATCGGCCGCCTCTCGTACGGCGTCTACCTGTGGAACGTCCCGGTCATGTACTACTACTTCCAGTACGGGACGATCTTCGGCAACCAACCGCTCGGGCTCAACGACGCCCGACCCACGCTGCCCTTCGGCGAGCTGGTCGGCTTCGTCCTCTACGTGATCGTCGGCACGGCGCTCTTCACGCTGGTCAGCTACTACGTGGTCGAGCGTCCGGCCCTGCGCCTGCGGCACGTCTTCAACGCTCCGATCTCCGCACTGGAACTGGGGTACGCCACGGCGCCCGCCGACGACGCCCGTTCCGCCGACCGGGCCGAGCCGCAGGACGTCAGCGCGACGCAAAGGAGCACCAAACGATGAACCGACTGATCTCACGGCTCGGTGCGGGCGGTGTCGCCCTGTGCACCGTCCTGGCCCTCGGCGTACCGGGGCCTGGGCGGGCCGCGCCCGCGCGGTCGACCCCGGCGCCCTCGCCCGCACGCACCGGCACTGTCACGTTGGTGACCGGCGACAAGGTGGCGCTCGACCGGGAGCGCGTCGTCGCCATCACCCC
The DNA here is from genome assembly GCF_018070325.1 of Micromonospora sp. H61. Taxonomy (GTDB): domain Bacteria; phylum Actinomycetota; class Actinomycetes; order Mycobacteriales; family Micromonosporaceae; genus Micromonospora; species Micromonospora salmantinae. The sequence goes on along the minus strand of NZ_JAGPXY010000001.1, from coordinate 252,885 downwards.
GGCGCCCGGGCGCGTGGGCACCCCGTTCCGGCAGTACCGGCAGGACGGCGAGTTGTACGTCGTGCCCGCCGACCAGCTCGCGCGGGTCGCGTCGGGGCGGCTCGACGAGCGACTCTTCGCCGTGTCGGCGCTGGCCCGGTCCGGGGTCTCCGACGCCCGCGCCGCCGATCTGCCGCGCCGCGCCGTGAAGCGCCAGGCGGTCGCCACGGATGGTGTCACGCTCACGTTCACCTTCCTGGACCGGCGGGGCATCCCGACGGCCGACTACTTCGTCAGCCTCTTCGACACGGTTTCGCGGCAGGAATACAGCGGCTACCACGAGTCCGGTACCACCACCGTGACCGTTCCCGCCGGCCACTACTACCTGGAGGCGGGCGTCAGCGGTGCCAGCACCACCGACGTGGTGCCGTTCGACTTCTTCGTGGAGCCGGACATCGCGGCGACCGGAGACCTGGCGCTGACCTTCGACGCCCGCGACGCGAAACCGCTCACGTTCGGCCTGGACCGGCGCGGCGCCACCGGCATCCTCGACGTGATGCCCAGCCGCCAGACCGGCGCCGCGGCGGCCGGCTCCACTGTGCACGGCCCACAGGATGAGATCCGCGTCCGCCCGTCACGGACGGCCGCCGCCGGCCAGTTCACCTTCACCGTCGCCGCGCACCTGGGCAAACCGGACGGTAACGGTGGTTTCCTCGGCTCGCCGTACCAGTACCACCTGCAGTGGAGCGAGGACGGCACGGTACCGGCGAACCTGCACCGCGTGTTCCACGACGCCGATCTGGCCAAGGTGCGAAACGTCATCGCCGCGCAGGTGCCCGGCGCTGTCAACCGCAAGCTCTATTCGGCGTACGTGCAGCCACCGGCGACCATCACCGAATTCACCTCACCCGGCGCGGCGTTCTTCGAGGACGTGTACGAACTGGATGCGGACAACAACCTCAATTGGCAGATCGCCGACCTGCCCCGACAAGCCGGCATCGCCGGCAGCACCCGTACCGAGAAGTGGAACGTCGGGCCATTCGGGCCGGCCTTCGCCACCAGCCCGGTGCTGCCCGTGGTGTGGTGTGGCCGTTTCGGCGACCAGATGAACTTCGAAATTCCGCACTTTTCCGACCAGAATCCCGACCACTTCGGATTTTCTGGCACCCTGGCCGAGGAAATGCGGATGTTCCGCAACGGGCAGCCGCTGATTTCCCAGGACTCCGAGTTCGGAATCTTCACGGTGCCACCGGGGACCGCCACCTACCGCCTGGAGACCCGGTCCACCCGGGACACCTCGCCGTTCTCGACCGAGGTGCGGGGCGCCTGGACGTTCCGGTCCGGGCACGTCGCGGGCGGCCCGGCCAACGAGGCGGCGCTACCCATGGCGGCGCTGCGTTTCGCGCCCGCGCTCGATCAGCAGAACCGGGCGGCAGCCGGTCAGCGGTTCAAGATCCCGTTGTACCTGCAGGCGCAGCAGGGTGCTGTCCTCGGTGAGTGGGGCAACGTGACACTCGACGCGTCGTACGACGATGGCGCGACCTGGCAGTCGGCGCCCGTGGTGAAGACCGCCGCCGGCTTCACCGCGACGGTCACGCATCCGGCGACGACCGGATTCGTGTCGCTGCGGGCCAGCGCCACCGACAGCCTCGGCAACAAGACGGAACTCACGATTATCCACGCGTACCTCCTGAAGTAAAGGGCCGAAAAACCGCACCTTCGGAGTGCAGCCCGCACTCTCGAAGATGGCGCGTCTCCCATCGGCTGTGACGATGAAGTGCGGTCCCGGGAATCTCCTCATCCGGTCGATTCCCGGGACCACCCGATTCGGTCGGACCCGAAAGGGGTGAGTGGTGGGTATGAGTTCCGTCGACATCGACCGCAATGAACCGATTGCGATCGTCGGGATGGGTCTGCGTTTTCCCGGCGGCATCAACTCTCCGCAGACGTACTGGGATTTCCTCGTCGCCGAGCGCAATGCGTTGCGCGAGGCGCCGCAGGAACGGTGGGACGGCTACGCAGCGATCAGCCCGGCGCACGCCGCGGCGACCCGGCGGGCCCTGAAGTACGGCAGCTACCTCGACGACGTGGCGGGCTTCGACGCCGAGTTCTTCGGGGTTTCCCCGCGCGAGTCCGAGCTGATCGACCCGCAGCAGCGCATCACCCTGGAGGTGGCCTGGGAGGCGCTGGAGCACGCCGGCATCCTGCCGCAGTCGCTCGCCGGCAGTGACACCTCCGTGTTCATGGGTGTCTGCACCGATGACTACGGCCGCCGCATGCTGGAGGACCTACCCCGGCTGGAGGCGTGGATGGGCATCGGCTCGTCCATGTGCGGTGTGGCGAACCGGCTGTCGTACGTGCTGGACCTGCGCGGCCCGAGCGTCGCTGTCGACACGGCCTGCTCAGCCTCGCTGGTCGCCATTCACCAGGCATGCCAGGCGCTCCGGCTCGGCGAGACGGACCTGGCGTTGGCCGGCGGCGTGATGTTGGTGGCCAGTCCGGCGTACCTGCTGGTGCTCGAGGCTGCCGGCGCGCTCGCGCCGGACGGCCGGTCCAAGGCGTTCGACGCGTCCGCCGACGGCTACGGCCGAGGCGAGGGCTGCGGGGTCCTCGCCCTGAAGCGGCTGTCGCAGGCGCGGCGCGACGGGGACCGGATCCACGCGTTGATCCGAGGCAGCGCGGTCTGCCAGGACGGGCGCACGAACGGCATCATGGCGCCGAGTCAGGAAGCGCAGGAGGAGTTGGTGCGCCGGGCCTGCCGGGCTGCCGGTGTGTCGCCCGCCTCGCTTGACTACGTGGAGGCGCACGGCACGGGCACCGGGCTGGGTGATCTCGTGGAGATCGGCGCCCTGTCCGCGGTTGCCGGGGCCGACCGTTCACCGGAGGCTCCGCTGCTGGTCGGCTCGGTCAAGACCAACATCGGGCACCTGGAGGCCGCCTCCGGTGTCGCCGGACTGATCAAGATGGTGCTGTCGATGCAGCACGGCGCGATCCCGGCCACGCTGTCCGCCACAGTGCCGAACACCGAGATTCCCTGGGAGACCTCCGGCCTGTCAGTGGTCGACAGGCTGACGCCGTGGCCGGACAACGACGGCCCCCGGCGGTCCGGCACCGGCAACTACGGCTACGGCGGCACGATCGCCCACGTCATCCTCGAGGAGGCTCCGCAGGAGCCGAGCGCCGTTGCGCAGCCGAGCGTCCCGACGAGTGTCGACGAGAGCGAGCGGGTCTATCCGCTCTCCAGCGCGACCCTCGCCGGCGTCGCCGCGAACGCGGGCGCGCTGGCCGACTGGGTGGAGCGTTCCGACGCGGACCTCGCCGACATCGGTCACACGCTGGCCCACCGCCGGCAGCCGCTCAACGCCCGCGCCGCGGTCGTCGCCGCGGACCGCGCCGAACTCGTCAACCGACTCCGCAAGCTCGCCACGGGCACGGCCGCCGCGGGCGTGGCCACCGGTACGGTCGCGCGCGGCGCCGCCGCCGACGCGGTCTGGGTGTTCTCCGGGCACGGGGCGCAATGGGTCGGGATGGGCCGGGAACTGCTCGACAGTGAGCCGGCGATGGCCGAGACGATGGCTGAGCTGGGGCCGGTGTTCCGCGCCGAGCTGGGCTTCGATCCCCACGAAGCCCTGCTGGAGGACGACTTCACCGAGGTCGGCCGGGTGCAGGCGATGACCTTCGCGATCCAGGTAGGTCTCACGCGGATCTGGCAGAGCTACGGCCTGCGTCCGGCGGCGATCGTCGGGCACTCGATCGGCGAGATCGCGGCCGCGGTCGCGGCCGGCATGCTCGACCTTCCGCAGGCGGCACACCTGGTCTGTCGCCGGTCCCGGCTGCTGCGTCGGGTCGCCGGCCAGGGCGGCATGGCGATGGTCAACCTGCCGTTCGACAAGGTCACGGCCCGGCTGGCCGACGTCCCCGGGGTCGCGGCGGCGGTCGCGGCGTCCCCCACGTCGACCGTGATCAGTGGCCCGTCCGCACTTGTCGAGGAGATCGCCGACCGCTGGCGGAGCGAGAACCTGGTCGTCCGGCGGGTCAACTCCGACGTCGCCTTCCACAGCCCGCAGATGGACGGGTTGGTCGACGACCTGCGAGCCGACCTCGCCGACCTGGTCAGCCGGCCGGCCACCGTGCCGGTGTACACCACCGCCCTGACCGAGGTGCGCTCCACGGCGGAGCGGTCGGCCGACTACTGGGTGACCAACCTACGCAACCCGGTGCGCTTCGAGCAGGCGATCCGCGCCGCGGTCGACGACGGGCACCGCGTCTTCCTGGAGATCTCCGCACACCCGATCGTGCAGCACTCCGTCATCGACATCCTCGCCGTGGTCGGCGTCGAGGACGGCGTCATCGCGCACAGCCTGCGCCGGGAACGCCCGCAGCGACCGACCCTGCTGGAGAACCTCGGCACCCTGCACTGCGCGGGCGTGCCGGTTGACTGGGCGAGCCTGCAACCCGGTGGTGACCTCGTCGACGCCCCGACCAACGAGTGGCAGCACCGTCGATACTGGATCGACAGCGCCCGGCCCGCGGCGGCCAACCTCGAGCACGACGTCGAGACCCACACCCTGCTCGGGGCCCGTACCGCCGTGCAGGGCACCACGCCCGTGCTGATGTGGCGGACGTTCCTCGACGACACGAACCGGCCGTACCCCGGCGGGCACGCGGTGCTGGGCACCGAGGTGATCCCTGCGGCGGCGACACTCAACACACTGTTCCAGGCGGCCGAGAACGCGCCGCTGCGCGACGTCGCGCTGCGGGTGCCGATCGGCGTGATGGTGCCCCACGAGATCCAGGTCGTCCGGCAGGACGGCACCGTGCGGCTCAGTTCCCGGCTCACCACTCAGCAGGACGACAAGTCCTGGCTCACCCACGCCAGCGCCGAGATCGCCGACGCGGCGCCGACGGCCGAGCGGGTCGACCCGGAGACGCTGCGCGCCGCTCACCCGGAGACGCTGGACCCCTCCTGTGTCTGGGACCGGCTCGCCGCGATCGGGGTGGTCGGTATCGGCTGGCCGTGGGAGGTCGAAGCCGTACGCCGACACCCGTCCGGGATGCTGGCGACGGTCGTCGCGGACCCCACCGGCGGTCAGTCAGAGCGGACCTGGGCCTCGCTCACCGATGCCGCGCTCTCGGTGGCGCCGGTCATCTTCCCCGGCGACCCGCTGTTGCGGATGCCGGGCTGGCTGACCGAGGCCACGCTGGTGTTGCCGCCGCCCCCGAAGGCGTTGATCGCGGTACGGCTGATCGCCGGGTCCGACGACGAGGTGGAGGTCGACGTCGAGGTGCGGACCCTCGACGGGGACCTGGCCGCCCGGTTCACCGGCGTCCGGTTCGGGGCGGTGCGCAAGGAGGTGCTCATCGATCTCGGTCCCGAGGAGGAGCAGACCGCCGAGGAACAGGTCTGGCAGACGCTGTCCGGTCCGGAGTTGCGCGACTTCGTGCTCGCCGCGGTCCGCGAGGTGGCCGCCGGTGAGGTACGCCTGCCGTTGGAGGACCTCGACGTGCACCGGCCGCTGGCGGAGCTGGGCGCGGACTCGCTGATGACGGTGGCTATCCAGCTGCGGTTGGAGCGGCGGTTCCGCACGCCGGTCCCGTCGACGCTGCTGTGGAACCGACCGACAGTGGCGGCGGTCGCCGAGTACCTGACCGACGAACTGACCGCCGACGTCAAGTAGCAGCCACAGAGGGGAACGACCACCGTGCCCGAGCCTGATCCGCACACCAGGATGATGGCGATCCTGCATGCGCCGCTGATCACGCAGATGGTGGTCGCCGTCGCCGAGCTGGGCATCGCCGACCAGCTCGCCGACGGGCCCCAGCCGGTCGAGGCACTGGCCGCGAAGGTCGACGCCCGTCCGGAGGCCCTGCACCGGATTCTGCGGGCGCTGGCCGGCGTCGGTGTGGTCGCGCAACCTGCGCCGGGCGTCTACGGTCCGACGCCGTTGCTCGACACCCTCCGCACGGACGCACCGGGCTCGCTCGACGCGTGGGCCCGGTTGTGGGGGCTGCCCGAGCGTCAGGCAGCCCTCACGGCCCTCACGCTCGGCCTGCGCGACGAACGTCCACCGTTCGAACAGATCTACGGCCTGTCCTGGTGGGCCCACCTCGAACGGCGACCCGAGCAGGCGGCGGTCTTCCGCGACGCGATGGGTGATCTTTCCCGCCAACTCCACGCCCAGGCGGTCGCCGCGTACGACTTCTCCGGTGTGCGCCGGATCTGTGACGTCGGCGGTGGCACCGGCAGTCTGGTGGCCACTCTGCTGAGGTCGTACCCGACGCTGACCGCGGTGCTCCTGGACCGGCCGGCGGTGGTCGCGCACGCCGACGCGGTGCTCGACGCGGCCGGTGTCGCCGACCGGGTGACCGTCGAGAGCGGGGACTTCTTCACCGCGGTGCCCGGCGGCGCCGACGCGTACCTCCTGTCGATGATCCTGCACGACTGGACCGACGAGCAGGTCGTCACCGTGTTGACAAACGTGCGCCGGGTGATCGACCCGAACGGCCGCTTGTTCGTCGTCGACGCCGTCATCCCGGAGGACGACCAGCCGCACGACGGCAAGCTGCGCGACATCATCATGCTCGCGCTGCATCCGGGGCGCGAGCGCACCGAGCGCGAGTTCGGGGCGGTGTTCGACCGCGCCGGATTCCGGCTCGCCGAAACACGCGAGGTCTCGGCCTCGACCGGTCTGCTCGTCGCCGTCCCCGTGTAGCGCTCAGGAGAACCGATGACCACAGAGCAGGACAACAGACTGCCGCCGTCCGACGCGCGTCAGCGGTGGGACACCGTGCCGTACCCGGCTGCCGCCGCGGACAGGTATCGCGCCGAGGGTCTGTGGCAGCCACGCACGATTCCGGCGGCGCTGCGGGAGACCGTACGCGCCCACCCGGACCGCGTCGCGGTCGTCACGCCGGGCGTTCGGTGGACGTACGCCGACCTCGACCGGCACTCCGACGTGATCGCCGCGGGTCTGCTGGATGCCGGGTTACATCCGGGCGAGTCGGTGATCCTGCAGATCACCAACAGCGCTCTCGCGGTGGCCACCTGGTACGGCCTGCTCAAGGCCGGCCTGATCCCGGTGTGCACGCTGGCGATCCACCGGCGCCACGAGATCGAGGAGATCGCGCGGCAGACCCGCGCCTCGGCCCACCTGGTGCAGGCCGATCTGCGCGGCTTCGACCTGGTGGCGTTCGCCGACGAGATCCGCCGGTTGGTGCCGAGCATCCGTCTGCTGGCCACCATCGGGGGCCGTCCCGGCGCGTCCGGTCAGGAACGGATCGAGGATCTCGTCGACCGCCCACTGTCCGACGCGCAGGCGGCCCGGCTGGCGCAGATCGACGCGAACACCGACCTCGACGCGCCCGCCGTCTTCCAGCTCTCCGGTGGCACCACCGGCGTACCCAAGGTGATCCCCCGGCTGCACCCGGAATACTGGTACAACGCGGTCGCCACCGCCCGCTGGTGGGGTTTCACCCCGCAGGATCGGCTCGGTTTCGGCCTGCCCCTGGTGCACAACGCCGGCGCCACCAACGCGTTGCACGCCGCGCACTCGGTGGGCGCCGCGCTGCTGCTCGCCACACCCGTCGCCGATGATCTGCTGGCCCTGATGGACGACGAGCGGGCCACCTGGTTCATGAGCCCGCCGGGCCTGATGAACGAGTACCTGCGGCATCCACGGTTCGACGGCGCCTTCGCCAGTGTCCACAGTTGCGTGCTGACCGCGGCGAAGGTGCCCCGGGAGCTGTTCGACGCGATCGAGGCGCGCGGGGTGCACGTCACCCAGGCGTTCGGGATGACCGAGGGGTTGTTCCTGTTCACGCCACGCGACGCGTCGCCGCACCTGCGCGCCTCAACTGTGGGCGTGCCGATCAGTCCGCTGGACGAGGTGGTCGTGCTGGAGCCCGGCACGCTGCGGCCGACGCCACCGGGGGAAATCGGTGAGCTGTGCGCGCGCGGTCCGTACACAGTGCCCGGCTATCTCGGCGTGCCGGTCGGCACCGACTCGGCGTTCACGCCCGACGGGTTCTACCGCAGCGGCGATCTGGTCCGCGCGCACCACCTGGACGGTCTGGTCGCCTACTCGATCGAGGGCCGGGTCAAGGACCTGATCAACCGGGGCGGCGAGAAGGTCAACGCCGAGGAGGTGGAGCGGATCCTGCTCGGTCACGAGTTGGTGGTCGACGCGGCGTTGGTGGCGATGCCGGACGAGCGGCTGGGGGAGCGCGCCTGCGCCTACCTGGTGTGTCGCCCGGACGGACCGCTGCCGACGCTCGACGACGTCCGGCACTACCTGGAGGAGTTCGGCCTGGCCCGGTTCAAGTGGCCGGAGCGGATCGAGTTCGTGGACGCGTTGCCGCGTACCCCGATCGGCAAGATCTCCAAGCAGTGGCTCCGCGAGGACATCGTGCGTCGCCTGGGTGGCCCGCGCACCTGAGACCCCCGCAACACCCGAAGGCCGGCCGTACGTCAGTACGGCCGGCCTTCGTTGTCGTGTTTCCGGAGAGTCGGATCTGAGTAGAAAGTGGCTTTGATGGCAAAATGCCGGGAGTGGCTCCGACCTACAGGTGAGGGGCACGCTTCGAGTGCCATGACGACCGGGTAGGAGGCAGACGATGAGCGATCTTCAGAAGCAGGTGCAGGTGCTGGTCGACGGGCTGGTGGACGACGGTGTCGAGGACGGCGTGCAGGTCGCCGTCTATCGCAACGGTGACCTGGTGGTCAACGTGGTGGCAGGGGTCGCGGACACGGCTGCCGGCCAACCTGTTCGGCCCGACACCCTCTTCTACTCGGCGTCGACGGGTAAGGCGGCGGCCTCCACCGTGGCGCACGCGCTGGTGGACGACGGTGTGTTCGACTACGACACCCGGGTCGCCGACCTCTGGCCGGAGTTCGCCGCGCACGGCAAGGGCGAGGTGCGGATCCGGCACGTACTGACACACTCGGCCGGTGTGCCGGCGGTCCCCGCGGACACCACGATCGAGCAGCTCACCGACTGGAACGGCATGTGTCAGCTCATCGCCGACATGGAGCCCTGGTGGGCGCCCGGCGAGCGGGTCGGCTACCACGCCGCCACCTTCGGCTACCTGATCGGCGAGGTCGTCCGCCGGGCCACCGGCAAACCGATCTCGACAGTGCTCGCCGAACGCGTCGCCGGGCCCATCGGGATGGCCGACGAGTTGTTCTTCGGGGTGCCGCAGGAGCAGCTCGGCCGGGTGGCCCGACTGACCGACGACCCGGGGGGCAAAGCCGCGTTCGCCTCGATGCCACCGGATTTTCCGCTGTTCAAGGCCGTTCCGCCGGCGATCGTGCCGAACGCGGACTTCGGCAACAGGGTGGACGTGCTGACCTCGGACATGCCGTTCGCCGGCACGATGAGCGCCCGGGCGATCGCGAAGATGTACGCGGCACTCACCGGTGAGGTGGACGGCGTACGGCTGATCTCCCCGGAACGGCTGCGCGAGGCCACCACGCTGGCCACCGCCGGCCTCGACGACGAGATGACCGGCGGCACCTCGACCTGGGCGCTCGGCTACTGCCTGGGCTGGCCGGGCACCTCCGACCCGTCGGACCGACCGACGGTCTTCGGCATGGTGGGCATCGGCGGCAGCGCCGCGTTCGCCGACCGGGCGACCGGAGTCACCGTCGCGGTGACCAAGAACCGGTTCAACCCGATCGAGATGAACATCGTGCAGCGGGTCACCGAACTCGCCGACGAGGCGTTCGTCTGAGCCCTCCGGACACCGGCCCGCTCGCGGGAAAAGTGGGAAAGACCGTGGATCGATGACACATTTGGCGGCGCGGCTCCGACTGCACTATGAAGGATGCCGATCCGGCACAGCCTCTGCGAAGGAGTTCTTCCGTGAAGTACATGCTGTTGATCCACGCGAACCCCGCAACTGTCACGGGACGGTCCGAAGCCGAGACCATGAAGGTCTACGCCGAGATCGACGCCATCACCAAGGAGCTGTCCGAGTCCGGTGAGCTGATCGGCGGCGAGGTCCTGGCCGACGTGTCGCAGTCGAAGGTCGTCCGCGTCACCGGCGGCGTCCCGGTGACCACCGACGGCCCGTTCGTCGAGGCCAAGGAGCACCTGGCCGGCTACCTGATCGTCGAGACCGACAGCGAGCAGCGCGCGATCGACATCGCGGCCCGGTGGCCGGACGCCAGTGAGGGCGGCGCCATGGAGGTTCGGCCCATCATGGACATCGGCGGAACCGAGATGTGAGGTGGGACTGCGGGCCGGGCCACCCCGCTGTGGCCCGGCCCGCGCCCTCGCCGACGCCGCTGGTCAGTTGGGCAGCCCACGGACGAACGTCCGCAGGTCGGTGACCAGGAGAGCCGGCTGCTCAAGGGCGGGGAAGTGACCGCCCCGGTCGTACTCCGACCAGTGCGCGAGCGTCGGCAGGATGCCCTCCGCGAAGCGCCGCACCGGTCGTACCGCGTCCTCCGGGAACGCCGCCACGCCGACCGGCATGGCCAGCGGCCACGGGCCACCCCAGGTCCGCGCGAAGTCGGCGTCGCGGTGCGTCGACTCGAAGTAGAGCTGCGCGCTCGATCCCGCGGTCGCCGTCAACCAGAAGATCGTGACCGTGGTGAGGATGTGCTCGCGGCTGATCGCGTCCTCCGGTGCCTTGTCGGCGGCGGACCACTCCTTGAACTTCTCCACGATCCAGGCGAGCTGCCCGACCGGGGAGTCGGTGAGCCCGTAGGAGAGCGTCTGCGGTCGCGTCGACTGGATCTTCTGCCAGCCCATGCCGTCCTGCTGGAAATCCAGCGCGAAGCCCAGTTTCGCCTGGTCGGCGGGGCTGAGTTCGGCGAACTCGGTGAAGTCCGGCGGTGGGAACGTCACGCACATGTTGAGGTGCACCCCGCGTACGTGCTCCGGGTCGGCCAGACCCACGCGCAGCGAGATCGGTGAGCCCCAGTCGCCGCCCTGGGCCACGTACCTGTCGTAGCCGAGGTCCGCCATCAGCCTGGTCCACGCCCGGGCGACGCGCTCGGTGTCCCAGCCGGCCTGCCGGGTCGGCCCGGAGAAGCCGTATCCCGGGATGGTGGGGACGACGACGTGGAACGCGTCGGCCGCGTCACCACCGTGAGCGGCCGGGTCGACCAGCGCGTCGATGATGTCGACGAACTCGAAGCCGGTGCTCGGCCAGCCGTGCGTGAGCAGCAGCGGCGTGGCGCCCGGCACCTGCGAGCGGACATGCAGGAAGTGCACCTGGGCGCCGTCGATCTCGGTGACGAACTGCGGTATCTCGTTGAGCCGACGCTGGGTGGCGGCCCAGTCGTAACCGGAGTGCCAGTACTCGGCCAGCTCCCGCAGGTAGCCGACCGGCACGCCACGGCTCCACCCCACGTCGGGGATCTCGTCCGGCCACCGGGTCGCGGCGATCCGTCGGCGCAGGTCGTCGATGTCGGACGGTGGAACGTCGATCTGGTACGGGCGCATCGTCCTACCTCTCGGGTTGTGGCCGGCTGACCGGGGCAGCCGCCAGGGTCGGCGCCGGCGGCGGTACGGGCCGACCGGCCTTGCGCAGCACACGGACGATCCGGTCGGGGCGGAGCAGGCTGGTCGGCGGGTCGATCAGCCCGGCCACCCGGATGAAGCCGTTGGTCAGTTCCGCGTCGTGTACTGCGGCCCGCTGGTACCGGGCGACATACGCGTTGATCGTGCGGACCTTCGCGGTGCGACGACCCTGAACTCCCGCGTAACCGAGGTCGGCGCTGGCCGAGAAGTCCCACGGTGAGTCGATCTCGGCGGCGATTCGACGGAAGAACTCCCGCCAGTGCGGGATCGCGCCCTGGCGCAGAAGGCCGCCGAGTACCACCGACTCCACAGCGGCCACGGTCATGCCCTGGGCGTAGATCGGGTTGAAGCTGCACACCGCGTCGCCGAGCACCAGGAACCGATCCGGGAACCGGGTCAGGTGCTCGTAGCGGCGTCGGACGCTCGCCGGGTAGCGGAACTGCACGGGGTCGTCGAGCGGCTCGCAGTCGGCGAGCACTTTGGCGATCTCGGGCACCGGCACCGAGCGGACGAACTCTGCGAAACCCTCCGGATCGGTGGGCGGATGGTCGCCGAGAATGCCGGTCAGCGACAGCTCCAGCCGGTTGTCGTCGCCGGGCAGGCGGTAGAAGAAGGCGCCGCGTGGCTGCGCCGGCGTGGCCGCCGGGATGATCGCCAGATCGCTGCCGAACGGGTCGTACGGTGCCTGGTAGTGCCGCGTCGTGTAGGCGAGGTCGATCTTCACCTTGTCTTCGGTGGGCCGCGCGTACCCCAGCTCCGCCAACCAGGCCGGCGTGCGCGAGCCCCGGCCGGTGGCGTCGATGACCAGGTCGGCGTCGAGCACCTCGGGAGTGCTGCCGGGTGTCTGCGCCTGGATCCGCGCGCCGGTCACTGTCGCGCCGTCCGCGGTGACCGCCAGCCCGAGGACGTCGCGCTGCTGCAGGAACCGGACGTTGGGAATGGCCTGCACCCGCTTGCGCAGGTGGTACTCGAGCACGGGTCGGGTGGCGGGCACCGAGAGCAGCCCGGAGGTCGACGGCTTGAGCCGCTGCCCACCGAAGATCCACTGGATGTCGCCGTTGAAGTCACCGGGCTTGACGCCGGCGTTGACCAGGTCGGCCATCAGGCCGGGGAACTGCCGTTCGAAGATCTGCTGGCCCTTCGCGACCAGTCCGTGCGCGTGCCGACCGTGCGGGACTCCCCGCCGGTACGTCGGGTTGTCCACGACCTCGTCGCGGTCGACGAGCACCACGTCGTCGAACGACTCGGCTAGTTCCTTCGCCGCGAGGAGCGCCCCGAGGCTGGCGCCGAGCACGACCACACGGTCGCCCACCTTCCGGCCCGTTGTCACCGTTCTCCCCCGATCGTGGTCAGTGCCGCGTCCGGCCGGGTCAGCAGCTCGCGCAGCAGGTGCAGGTAACGGTCGACGAGGTCGTCGATCGTCTTCTGATCGAACAGGTGGGCGCTGAACCCGATCGCGCCGACGATGTCGTCGGACGGGCCGAGATGCAGCGACCAGAGGATGCCGTCGGGCATGTCGGAACCGACCGGCTGGGAGATGACCCGCCGCCACACCGCCGAGTACTCCAGGTCGCCCACCCGCTCGCGCTCCATCACGAACGGCGGCTGGATGACCTGGAAGAGGCAGGGCACGACGCCGGGCCCGACCGACGCCATCAGCTCGGGCGCCTCCTGCAGGACGTGCAGCAGCGGCACCTCGTGGGAGTACGCGCCGAGGCAGGTGGCGCGGGTCCGGGTGACCACGTCGCGGAAGGTGGTGGCGTCGGACAGGTCGGTCCGTAGCGGAACGAAGTTGAAGAACGAGCCGACCGTCTCCTGGAACCGACCGTGCCCGCGTCCGGGAGTGAACGTCGGCACGGTCAGGTCGGTGCTGCCGGTCCAGCGGCTCGCCAGCACGTAGAAGGCGGCCAACAGCACCATGAACGGTGAGGTGTGCGTGTCGGCCGCGAGGGCCGTGGTCGCCGACCGGAGTTCGGCGTCGGTGACGAAGCGGTGCCAGGTGGTGGTCGGCACGGTGTCGGCCGCCAACTCCCGGTCCGCCGCGGTCACCATGATCCGCCCGCCGGCCAGCTTGTCCCGCCAGTACTCACGGGCCGCCGCCAGCGGTGGAGCGTCCGCCTCGTCGTGCTGGGCGGCGATGTACTCGCGGTACTGCGGGGCCGTGCCCGCGGTGGGTGTCTCCCCGGCGGCCCGCTGGGCGTACGAGCGAGCCAGGTCACGCAGGATGATCTGCATCGACCAGGCGTCGGCCGCCGAGTGATGCGTGGTGAGGACCAGCACCGAGTCCGTCTCGTCGAAGCGCCCCAGCGTGGCCCGCAGCAGGGGCAGGTCGTGCACGTCGAGCGTGCCGGCCTCGATCTCGTTGATCAGCTCCTCGGCGCGGCGCTCGCGGTCGGCGGGGTCGACCCCGGGCAGGTCGCGGACGTCCACCTTCGGCGAGGTCACCGGCAACACCCGCTGCCCGTGCTCGCCGCCGCGCAGTACCGACGTACGGAGGGCCTCGTGCTGCCCGATCACGTCCGCCAGCGCCAGATCGAGAATGTCCACATCTATCCGGCCGTGCACTCGCCAACCGTCGGCGATCAGGTAGTGCGGCCCGAACGGGCCGGTGGTCTCGCCCGTGTCGAACAGCAGGAGGAACTCCTGCTGCAGGGAGAGCGGGAGATCAGCGGTCGCCGGGGGTGGTTGCTGCGAGATGGTCATGAGCGCTCCTCACGGGGGGGTTGGGCGGAGTCAGTCCACGACGAACTGACGCGGCCCGGGCGGACCCGCCCGCAGGCCGAGGCAGTCGGCGTTGTAGTCGTCGAGCAGATGCTGGGCCTGCTCGGACGCGCGGGCGAAGCGGCCCGACGGGTCCGCGTCGTGCAGCAGGATGTCTTCCATCGCGTGCGTCATCAGGCCCTGGATGCGGGGAAACTCGCCGAGTACGGCTCCCCGCGCGGCAGGTGAGCCGTCGGTCGCCAGCAGCTGCTCGATGGCGACCCTCTGATGTGGCCGCTCGTCGAACCAGCCGTCGCCGGCCAGCAGGTCGATGGCCGTCGTGGTGACCGGGATGAACCAGGTCGCCTTGTGCCGCTCCGCGACGGCCCGTGGGTTGAGCAGGTGTTGCAGGAACGCGAGCGCGCCGTCCCGGACCGCCGGCTGCACGCTGTCGGTGAGCCAGATCGCGTCACCGCCGACGATGTTGCCCGCGTAGCGGACCTCGCCGTTGTGCGGCATCCGGCCGACCTCGACGGTGAAGCCGTGGTCGCGGCCGGCCTGGATCAGCCACTCCGCCTCGACCGAGGAGCTGAGGACGAACGCCACCCGCTGCTCGGCGAACGCGGCGAAGTTCTCCTGCCAGGCCCGGCCGGTGTTCTCGCCGTACGCCTGCCCGCCGGTGTAGTGGTAGTGACCGTCGCGGTACAGACCGCGCCACCACTGCGCGAAGGCCACCATCTCCGGCACGGCGAGGTCGACCTTCTCGGCGCGACCGTCGCGGCCGTTGGCGTGGTCGGCGAGCAGGCCACCCTGCTGGGCGACCGCCTGCTGGAAGATCCAGCCGTGGTTGGGCCAGGTGATCGCCGGCCCGCCGGTGTGCGCGCTGACCGCCTTGCAGGCGGCCGTCACCTCGGCCCAGGTGGTCGGCAGCGCGGTCACTCCCGCCGCCGCGAGCAACGTGGTGTTGGCGTACAGCAGGGTGGTCGAGACCAGCGGGGGAGCCGCGAGCAGCAGGCCGTCCGCCGAGTAGTACCCCCGTGCCGGGGCCACGATGTCGTCGGTGACCACCGGCTCGCCGAGCACCGTGGTGCGGTCGGCGAGCGTCGTCGCGACCGGCCGGAACAGCGGTGCGCCGTGGACGTCGCGCATGTCCCGGGCCAGTTGCGTGGAGGTGTGGAAGTACTGCACGAGGGCCGGGGCGGCACCGCGTCTGGCCGCGGCGTCCACATCGGCGGGCAACGTCTTGTAGCTCGACTCGCGAACCCGGATCCGGTAGCCGGGGTGGGCGTCGTGGAAGCTCGCGGCCAGGGCCCGGATCCCGCCCACGTAGTCGGGCACGGCCGGGTAGCTGGGCAGCCAGATGTCGATGCTGATGGGCTCGGCGTCCGTCCTCACGCAACAGTCCTCCGGCATCTCGATGGGGGTCGCCCAAAGGTTGCCCGCCGATGCGGGGAGCGGTCATCTCCGCGAGTGCTACGCCGCGCGGCGGGCGGCGACTGCGCACGACGGAAGTCGTCCCGAGCACCCGTTCGCGGCAGAACGTGGGTACGCCGGAAAGACATGTCGAAAACCGCGCGTCGGCTTCGACATGGCGGTAGAGGGGCCTCGGGGCGTCGAAGACCGCCGTCGCAGGCTCATGAGGCCGAGAAGGGATCGACACGATGGATAACTCCACGTCGGCGCCAGCGAACGACCTGGCGGGACGTAAGGAATGGATCGGGCTGGCGGTGCTGGCACTGCCGGCGATGCTGGTGGCGATGGATATCGGAGCGCTGTTCCTGGCGCTGCCGCATCTCAGCGCGGACCTCGGCGTCACCAGCGTGGAGCAGCTGTGGATCATCGACATCTACGGTTTCCTGCTGGCCGGCTTCCTGCTCACCATGGGCACCCTCGGTGACCGGGTCGGGCGCCGTCGACTGCTCATGATCGGCGCGGTCGCGTTCACGGTGGCCTCGGTGCTCGCCGCGTACGCCAACAGCGGCACCACCCTGATCATCGCGCGGGCCCTGCTGGGCATCGCCGGCGCGACCTTGTCGCCGTCGACGCTGGCGCTGATCACCAACATGTTCCGCAACGAGAAGCAGCGGGGCGTGGCGATCTCGATCTGGGCTTCCGCGCTCTTCGGTGGCACCGCGATCGGGCCGGTCGTCGGCGGCGTGATGGTCGAGCACTTCTGGTGGGGCTCGGTGTTCCTGCTCGGTGTCCCGTTCATGATCGTGCTGCTGGCCACCGGGTTCGTGCTGCTGCCCGAGTACCGCGACCCCAGCGCGGGCAAGTTCGACCTGTTCAGCGTGGTGCTGTCGCTCGGTGCGATCCTGCCGGTGGTGTACGGCGTCAAGGAGTTCGCCGCGAGTGACTCGGACAACCCGGCCGTCGCGGGCGGCGCGATCCTGCTCGGCCTGGTGGTCGGCTGGATCTTCATCCGCCGCCAGTCCCGGCTGGAGCACCCGTTGATCGATCTCGCGATGTTCCGGAACGCCGCCTTCAGCGGCACCCTCGTCACGATGATGTTCGCCTCGGCCGCGCTCGCCGGCATCAGCCTGATGAGCACGCAGTACATCCAGAGCGTCGAGGGCCTTTCGCCTGGCGCGTCCGGCCTCTGGCAGGCGCCCACCGGTCTGGGCATCGCGATCGGCAGCATGGCCACGCCGATGCTGATGAAGTCGCTCAAGCCGGCCACCGCGATCATGATCGGGCTCGGCATCTCCCTGGTGGCGATGCTGGTGCTGACCCAGGCCGGCAGCTCCGGGTGGCTGATCGCGATCGTCGTCGCGGTCGCGCTCGTCGCGCTCGGCACCGGTCCGCTGTTCACCCAGGGCACCGGCATGGTGGTCAGCTCCGTAGCCCCGGAGAAGGCCGGCTCGGCCGCTTCGCTCTCCGAGACCAGCAACGTGTTCGGGTCGACGCTGGGCCTCGCGCTGTTGGGCAGCGTCGGTGCCGCCGTCTACCGCGACCGGATGGCCGACGCGCCGTTGACCGACGTACCCCCGGAGGTTGCCGACGTGTCCCGGGAGAACGTCGCCGCGGCGACCGCCGCAGCCGACTCGCTGCCGGGCAACCTGGCCACCGCCCTCCGCGACGTCGCCGGCGAGGCGTTCACCACGGCGACGAACGTGGTGGCCGGCGTCGAGGCGTTGCTGGTCATCGCCCTGATCGTGCTGGTGGCGGTGACGCTGCGGAACAAGCCCGCCCCGCAGACGCCCGGGTCCGACCCGACGGCGTCGTCAGCGCCTGCCTCGTCGCCCGCGTCCGCGTCGTCGTCGGAGACCGTGCCCACCACCGGTGCCGTCTAGGCCGGACACCCCGATACGCCAACGGCGGCCGCCCATCCCCCCGGGCGACCGCCGTTGGTCCGTCCGCCGCCTAGCGCAGCATCGTCGTACCGGGGCTGGCGTCGAGGCGGAACAGGCCGGTGGGATCGACGCGGGTGCGGACGCGGTCCGCCCGGTCGATCTGCTCCGGGTCGAGGTGCCGTTGCGGCTGCTGCCAGCTCTCCACGAACGTGGGCGCGGTGCGGCCGGTGTCCCAGGGCGCCAGCGCCGCCCGGACGACAGCGCAGTGCTTCTCGATCGTCGCGGTGGCCTCGGGGCCGTCGGGGATCGCGTTGCCCAGATACGAGTAGCGGGCGTCGTAGTGGTCGAGCGCCCCACCCCGAGGGTCCGGCACTGCCAACGCCCCACCGAGCTGGCGCAGCTCCGCCGTGATCAGCGGCGATCCCGAGCCGGTCGCCGCCAGGAACGCGGCCGACGCCCGCTCGTCGAGGTCCGCGAGCAGCAGATGGTCGCCGACGATCGGCACCGGCTCGTCCGGCCCGAGCTGAGCGCGGACCACCTCGGCCGGCGTACACGGCAGCCACGACTCGACCACCGGGGCGGCCACCGCGCGCAGCTCGTCCAACAGCTCGGTCAGCCCGCTCGGCGCGTCGTCGGCTCGCACCTCGGTCGCCGCCACCCCGATCATCGTTCCGCTCCTCAGCTCGACCGGCACCATGGGTACGTCGGGCAGGTTGAGCACCTGGAACGCGCTGGTGACCTCCCACGGCGCGGTAGCGGCCCAGCGGGTCCACCGCCTCAGCAGCTCCGCCGCGTGCACCACCGGCCAGTACGCCGAACCGGTGACCACCGGCCGGGCCGGGAACAGCCGTATCTCGACCGCGACCACCACCCCGAACCCACCGCCGCCGCCCCGCAGGGCCCAGAACAGCTCCGGATCGTGGTCGGCGTCGACGCGGTGCAGCTCACCGTCGGCGGTGACCAGGTCGACGGCCGTCACACTGTTGGCCGCGAGCCCGACCAGCCGCCCGTAGACACTGACGCCGCCGCGCAGCAGGTAGCCGACCGCGCCGACGTCGGCCGACGAGCCGTGCGGCGCGGCCAGTTGGTACGGTGCCGCCGCGTCGACGACGGCGCCCCAGCGGGTGCCGGCGGGAATCAGCGCGGTCCGGCGCGCCGGGTCGATCTGCACCGCACCGTCCATCTCGGTACGCACCAGCACCGACCCGCTCATCTCCCGCGCCGCCGCGGCGCCGTGGCCGGTGCTGTGCACCCGCACCGGCATGCACGTCGTCCGGGCGTACGTGAGCACGTCCCGCAGCTCGGTAAGGGTGCGCACGGTGCGCGCGGCGGCCGGTCGGGGTGCTCCGTGCAGGTTGAACACCGTCGTGGCGTGCTCGTAGGCCGGATCGTGGGGGAAGTACACCTCGCCTGCCATCGTGGCTCCCTGGGTGGTGTGGACCGCTCAATCGGGCAGCCGCACCGACAGACCGTGCCGGAAGATGTCCCGGGGGTCGTAGCGGCGCTTGACCCGCTGGAGGCGGGGATAGTTGTCCTTGAAGTAGAGGGTGTGCCAGGGCACGCCGGAGGTGTTCCACTCCGGATCGGCCAGGTCGACGTCGGGGTAGCTGATGTAGGAGCCGTCACTGACGTCGCCGGACACCGGGACGCCGCCGCTCTCGGCGTAGACGTCCCGGTAGAACGCGCGGACCCAGGCGGTGTTGACGGCGTCGTCGTCGGGTGACTGCCAGGCGCCCGCGCTGTACGACGCCTTCACCACGCTGTCCCGCTGTGCCGCGGCGGTGGCGTCCGACGGCACCGCGTTGACCTGTCCGCCGAACGCGGTGAGCACGATGCCGGCAGCCGGGTTGGCGTACTCCGGGTCGGCCAGGTAGCGGAAGATCGTGGCCAGTTGCTTGTCGGTGTAGCCCCGGCGTAGATAGCCGGCCTTGTTCTTGTAGCGCCCCTTCGGGTCGCTGGGCCAGCTGTATGAGGGCATCCAGCTCGCCATCCAGTCGACCACGTTCCGGTCGACGGACCGGGGGGTCAACCCGGTGCCGTCCCCGATCGCCGCGAGCTGGTCGTCGAGCATCCGGGCGGCACCCTCGACCGCGTCGTCGATAACAGCGGTGAGCGCCACGATGCCGGCCGAGCGGTGCATGACGATGAGGTTGCTCCACAGCTGGGTCTCCGGTGCGTCGACGGCGCTGTGCCGCTCCAGCCAGCCGCAGTAGTTCGCGATCAGTCGGGTCAGTGCGTCCTCGGTCATCCCGTCCCACGACCACAGCACGTCGCAGCGGCGGATCCGGCGGGGCGCCGTGGGCAGCAGACGCGACGGGTCGTCGGAGTCGACTCCCGGGCTGCGCAGCCAGAACCGGGTGACCACGCCGAAGCTGCCGCCGCCGCCGCCCGCGGTCGCCCACCACAGCTCGTGGTGCGGGTCGTCGGGCTCCCGGGTGGCGACCACCACGTCGACGGTGCCCGACTCGTCGACGACGACCACCTCCACCGCGTACAGGTGGTCGACGACCAGTCCGTCGCGGCGGGACAGGTGACCGTAGCCGCCGCCGGTGATGTGGCCGCCGACGCCGACCTCGAAGCAGGTGCCGCCGGGGATCGTGACGCCCCAGGTGTCGTAAAGGATCGGGTAGAGCGCCCCGAGAGTGATGCCGGCCTCGACCATGATTGCCCGCCGGTGCGCGTCGTAGGACACCGCGCTCATCGGCGCGAGGTCGATCAGCATCTGGATCTCGGGATTGGCGAAGAAGTCCTCGAAGCAGTGGCCGCCGCTGCGCACCGCCACCCGCCGCCCCGAGTCGACGGCCTCCCGCACGGCGGCGGCGACCTCGGCGGTGGTGCGGACCTGACGGACGTAATCGGGGCGGCCGGTGAAGCGGTGGTTGTATCCCTCGACGAGTGCGGCGTAGCGCGGGTCGTCGGGCAGGATGTCGGTCATGTGGGTGGGTCCCTCCGCTGGGCGACGACCATCAGACCCTCACATCCGCCGGCCGGTGGACGCATCTCTGATCGTGCGAACAGGACGGCCGCCCCACCGACAGCGGGCGGGGCGGCCGCTTCGTCCACCACGTCGGACATGCTCAGGTCCGTGCGGGGCTCTCGAGCACCGCCGGGTCGGCGTCCGGGTCGGTGAGCAGGATGTGGGGGTCCTCCATCTCGTACCAGCCCACGCCAGGCGGGCAACGGTCGTAGCCGAGCAGGCGCTGGACCTCCTCGGGGAGCGTGAGGACGACGTCGCGCGGCACCGCCAGGAACTGGTTCTCCTCCTGCCGCAGGTTGCCGAGGTCGTAGGAGACGGTGAGGCTGGTCCGCGACTCGGTGGAGACGTTGCCGCCGCCACCGTGGTAGACGCCGCCCAGCCAGAGCAGCGCCGACCCGGCGGGCATCGCGGCCGGGATCGCCTCGTTGTAGCGCGGGGCACGCTCGTCGTCCCAGTGATGGCTGCCCGGGATCACGAGGGTGGCGCCGTTCTCCTGGGTGAACTCGCTCAGCGCGAGCATCAACTGCACCCGCGTCGTCGGGCCCGGGTGTCGACGCAGGTGCAGCGAGTCGTCGCGGTGCAGCGGCTGACGGCCCTGCCCCGGGTCGATCTGGATGGCCTGGGTCGCGCTGATCTGGATGTTGGGCGTCATCTCGATGCGGGCCTGACCGACCCACATGTGCACCGGCTTCTCCATGATCTGCCGCGCCGCGCCCAGATACAGCGGGTGCAGGAAGATCGGGGTCAGGTGGCTGGTACGCCGGAACAGCGACGAGACCCGTCGGGTCAGGTGACCGTCGTACCCGCTCTTGCTGTAGCGCGTGCCGTCGAGCAGGGGGCCCAGGTCTTCCCAGAGGCCGTCGAGCGTGGTCTGGTCGACGAAGTTCTCGATGATGATGCAGCCGTCGCGCTCCAGCACGGTGACCACGTCGTCGAGGGGGGCATCGGACGTCACCCGGACGAACTCCACCATGGTCGGACTACCTTCCTCGGGCTTCGGCCTTCGCGACGATGTCGCGCGTGAAAGTGGCCAGGTCGGGGTCTTCGAAGAGGTCACCAAGGTCCATCTGGACGCCGATCTCCTCCTGTACGCGGGCGACGATCCGCACGGCGGAGATGGACTGCCCATTCAGCTCGAAGAACGTTCCGTCGGTCTGGTCGGCGGGTACGTTGAGAACGTCCCGCCAGATGGATTCGACCTGCTTTTCGATATCGGTGACGGTCAGCGTGCCAGGTGGGTCGATCGGCATGGGAATCCTCCCGAGATAAGAGCTGATGGTTGCCGCACGGGTCGGCCGGCGAATTCGGCGACCCCCACCGCATATGATGTCGGTGATATCGCCGAATGTGTTCTTCGCTATTGCGCTCTCGTCGGGCTCATTCGAATAGCCCAGACAAACGGACGGCCGGGCCCGGAGCGATTGCCGCATCCGGACCCGGCCGCGCTGTGCGCCCCTGTTACAGGTACTGCGTGTTCGGCCCCATTCCGCACAGAATCCGGCCGTACAGTTCGAGGTTGGTGTTGGGGTGCATGATCGCGTGCAGGTTCAGCGTCTGGACGTCGCGCTGGATCCGCTGGATCGGCACATGCTGGTAGACCGAGGATCCTCCGCTCGCCGTGCGGAGCACGTCGACGGCGTCCTTGGCCGCCTGGCAGGCGGCGCCGAGGTCGAGGCGTGCCTTGGCGCGTTCCTCGAGCGTCCACTCCTCGCCCGACTTGCCCTTGCGGTCCACCCGGTCGGCGGCCCGGTACTCGTGGAACTCTGCCTGGTCGATCTTGATTTCGGCCTCGGCGACCTGGAGGTGGGTCAGCGGCGCCTGGCTCTGGTCGGGATAGTCGGTATAGGTGATCTTTCGGCCGGGGAGCCGCTCGAAGAACGCCTCCTTGGCGGCGCGGGCCAGGCCCAGCGCGGTCGCGCCGACGGTCGCGCAGGCCACCGGCATGAAGGGGCCACCCCACATCGTGGTGTTCGGGTCCTGCTGCAGCGGGTGCTGACCCATGATGATCGGGACCATCGACATGACGCGCTCCTCGGGCAGGAACACGCCGTCGGCGACCGTCGAGACGCTGCCGGAGCCGCGCAGGCCCGACGTGTGCCAGTCGTCGATGACCTGCAGGTCGGCCATCGGGATCAGGGTCATGATCGGTTCGTAGCCCCCGTCGGGGGTGGGCCGCACGGCGGCGTTGGCGTTCCACTGGCTCTGCGTCGCGCCGGTGTTGAACGACCACTTGCCGTTGAGCAGGTAGCCGCCCTCGGTCGGGACGGCCACGGCGGTCGGGCTGAGGATGCCACTGATCCGGACCGACGGGTCGGCGAAGACCTCTTCCCGCACCGAGTCCGGGAAGAGGCCGGTGATCCAGCTGCTGATGTGCCAGACCGCCACGGTCCAGGCGGCTGAGCCGTCACCACGGGCCAGTTCGGCGATGACCTCGACGACGGCGCGAGTGTCGGACTCGGAGCCGCCGAACCTCTCGGGCACCCGCATCCGCAGGATGCCCGCGTCACTCAACGCCTCCACGACCTCGTCGTGCAGTCGGCGATTGTCCTCGCTCCACTGGGCGTGCCGGGCCAGCAACGGCACCAGCTCGGCGGCCGCGCGGACGAGGTCGGCGCGGGGCGGAGCGTCGGTGATCGACATCGATCCTCCTCGAAGGGTTGGGGAGTCCGTGAATTGCGCGTCGGAACTGACGGCGGACGCCCATATGACCCTTGCACCACCGCTGCCGTCACGCATCTTCCGGAGTGCGCTGCTCCCGGCCGGGGCAAGAGCCGAACCGGAGCAATATGGAAGGTGCGCCGTTCCGGTTCAGGCAGGTGATATTGACTTCCGTCGTAGCGGACTTTGCTGCGCCCGTCGTCGAAGGGATTTCCGATATGGAACGGTTCCGGGTGGACATTCTTCAGGAGGACGTGGACGATCTCCGCCGCCGACTGCGGGAGACCCGCTGGCCCGTGCTCTTCGACGCCGGCTGGGACCGCGGCGTGCCCGTCGACTACCTACGCGAACTCGCGGACTACTGGTGCGACGAGTTCGACTGGCGCGCGATGGAGCGGCGCATCAACGAGGTGCCACAGTTCGTCACCACCATCAACGGCTCGCCTGTGCACTTCCTGCACGTACGCTCACCGGAGCCGAACGCCAGTCCGATGATCATCACGCACGGCTGGCCCGGCTCGGTGACCGAGTTCCTCGACGTGATCGGCCCGCTGACCGACCCCGTCGCGCACGGCGGGGACGCGGCCGACGCCTTTCATCTGGTGATCCCGTCGATGCCGGGATTCGGGTTCTCCGGGCCGATGCCGGCGCCCGGCTGGAACAACCTCACTGTCGCCAAGGCCTGGGCGGAGCTGATGAGCCGGCTCGGCTACGACCGCTATCTCGCGCAGGGCGGCGACTTCGGCGCCGGCATCTCGTACGCGTTGGCCCAGATCGACGCGGAGCACGTCGTGGGTCTTCACCTGAACACGCTGGTGACCACGCCGGCGGCCGACGGCTCGGACGTGCTCGACGACGAGGATCGGCGGCGCCTGGCCCGCTCGCAGCGTTTCCTCGACGTGCTGGCCGGTTCGATGAAGCTGCAGGCGACCCGGCCGCACACCATCGCGTACGCGTTGAGCGACTCGCCGGTCGGCCAGCTCGCCTGGATCGTGGAGAAGTTCAAGGACTGGGCCGACGCCGGCAAGGTGCCCGAGGACGCGGTCGAACGGGACCGGATCCTGGCCATCGCCTCGATCTTCTGGTTCACCGGCACGGCCGGCTCGTCGGCGCAGTTCTACTACGAGACCGTCGACTACCTGCCAATCTCGAACCCCACAGTGCGCTACGCGCCGATCCGGCAGCCGCTCGGCGTCGCGGTGTTCCCGCAGGGTGTGTTCCTACCGATCCGCCGGTTCGTCGAGCGCGACTTCCCGACCCTGCGGCACTGGTCGGAGTTCGACCGTGGTGGCCACTTCGCGGCCCTGGAGGAGCCCGACCTGTTCGTCGGCGACGTGCGGGCGTTCGCCCGCGTCGTGCGGGCCGGCTCGTGACCCACACCGAACCCCGGGTCGACGACTTCCGGGCGGTGGGGGAGCGGCTGCGAAACTGGGGTCGCTGGGGCCCGGACGACGAGCGCGGCACCATCAACCTCATCACACCGGAGCGGTTGGTCGCGGCCGGCCGACTGATTCGCGCGGGACGGACCTTCGACCTGGGGATCAACCTGGACGACAAGGGGCCGCAGAACGGCCGCTTCCGCAGCAACCCCGTACACCTGATGTCGGAGACCGGCGCGGAGCAGGTGTTTCCCGGTGGCTTCCGGTACGCCGACGATTTCCTGTTCATGCCGATCCAGGCATCGTCGCAGTGGGACGCGCTGGCCCACGTCTTCTACGACGGCCAGTTCTACAACGGCTTTCCCGCCGACGAGCTGACCGTCAAGGGCGCCGCCCGCTGCGGAATCGACCGGCAGGGCAAGGGGATCGCCGGTCGGGGTGTGCTGCTCGATATCCCCGCGGTGCGCGGCGTGCCGTGGCTGGAGGTCGGCGACGTCATCACCCCCGCCGATCTGGACGCGGCCATCACCCGGCAGGGCGGCGTGGACGTCGGTCCGGGAGACATCCTGCTGGTCCGTACCGGTTGGCGGCGCAAGTTCGTCGAGCAGGGGCAGGACGCCGGATTCATGGCCGGGGAACCCGGCCTGGGGCTGGCCAGCTGCCAGTGGCTGCGGGACCGCGACGTCGCGGCGGTCTGCGCCGACAACTGGGCCGTCGAGGCGTTGCCGGGCGAGGACCCGGGCGCCTTCCTGGCCGTGCACATGGTGTTGATCCGGGACATGGGCCTGACGCTCGGCGAGATCCTCGACTTCGAGGAGCTGACCGAGGACTGCCGAGCCGACGGGGTGTGGGAGTTCTTCTTCGCGGCGCCGCCGCTCAAGATCACCCGCGCTGTCGGTTCGCCGATCAACCCGCTCGCCATCAAGTGATCCGACCACCCTGAAACGGGGAAGCCATGGGACGCCACCTCTTCACGTCCGAATCGGTGACCGAGGGTCACCCCGACAAGATCGCCGACCAGATCAGCGACGGCATTCTCGACGCGCTGCTGGCCGCGGACCCGCACAGCCGGGTCGCCGTCGAAACGCTCATCACCACAGGTCAGGTGCACGTCGCGGGCGAGGTGACCACCAGCGCCTACACCGACATCCCGACGATCGTCCGGGAGACGATCCTGGGCATCGGGTACGACTCGTCGCACAAGGGTTTCGACGGAGCGTCCTGCGGCGTCAGCGTGTCGATCGGCGCGCAGTCGCGCGACATCGCCCTCGGGGTGGACCAGGCGGGCGCCGCGCAGGGCGCGGGCGACCAGGGGATGATGTTCGGCTTCGCGTGCGATCAGACGCCGGAGCTCATGCCGCTGCCGATCGCGCTGGCCCACCGGTTGTCCCGCCGGCTCACCGCCGTGCGCAAGGACGGCCTGCTGCCGTACCTGTGGCCGGACGGCAAGACCCAGGTCACCATCGAGTACGACGCCGGGCGTCCGGTGCGGGTCGACACCGTGGTGGTCTCGGCTCAACACGCCCCCCACATCTCGCTGGAGTCGATGCTGAGCCCGGAGGTCCGGGACAGCGTCGTGCTTCCGGAATTGGAACCGCTCGACCTCGACGTGGACAATTTCCGGTTGCTGGTCAACCCCACCGGGCGATTCGAGATCGGTGGCCCGATGGGTGACGCGGGACTGACCGGCCGAAAGATAATCGTCGATACCTACGGCGGGTACGCCCGCCACGGTGGTGGCGCGTTCTCCGGCAAGGATCCGTCCAAGGTGGATCGTTCGGCGGCGTACGCGATGCGGTGGGTGGCGAAGACCATCGTCGCGGCCGGCCTGGCCCGGAAGTGCGAGACCCAGGTGGCGTACGCGATCGGCGTCGCCGAGCCGGTGAGCCTGTCGATCGAGACGTTCGGCACCGAGACCGTCGCGCCGGAGCGGATCGAGAAGGCAGTGGCGGAGGTGTTCGACCTGCGCCCGGCGGCCATCATCCGGGACCTCGACCTGCTCCGCCCGATCTATGGAGCGACGTCGGCGTACGGGCACTTTGGTCGGCAGTTGCCCACCTTCACCTGGGAGGACACCAGCCGGGCCGAGAGCCTGGCGTCGCTCGCCGCGTAGCGCCTGCGCGCCGAGAACGTAACCCCTTCAACACCGCAATTCGGAAGTTGAGGGCCGGAACCCTGCATTGACATACTTTTCCGAGCAGAAGGGGGCGGTCGCAGATGTCCATTCACGACACGACGAGCGTGCTTCCCACCTCCGCGGCACAGGACGGCCTCTGGTTCCTCGACCGTCTGACGCCCCGGTCCCCGGCGCTGCACCGCTACCGGGCGTACCGGATCGCCGGTCCGCTCGAGGTCGCCGCGCTGCGGACGGCCTGGACGACGCTTGTCGACCGGCACGAGATCCTGCGCGTCCGCTTCACCGAATCCGGCCGCGCCGTGTTCGACGAGAGCCTGCCCGCCGTGATGTCCGTGGTGGACTGCTCGACCGGCGGACGCCAGGGCCAACCGACGGTCGAGGCGTTCCTCGCCGCCGAGGTGGCGGCCCCGTTCCTCCTCGACCGGGGCCCAATGGCCCGGCTCACCGTGGCCCGGCTGGCCCCGTTGCGGCACTGCCTGGTGCTCGTCGTGCACCAGATCGTCGCCGACGAGACCTCGATGTCGACCCTGATCGACGAGCTGGGTCGGCACTACGCCGAGGCTCTGGGCGGCACACCGGCGCGCCCGGTCGGCGCGGATGCCGCACCGCGGTTCTCCGAGCACGTGCGCGCCGCACGCGCGGTCGAGGCCGCCGCCCGACGGGCCGAGAAATGGTGGCGCGAGGCCACCCCGCCGGCGCCGGTCGAGCTGCCCACCGACCGGCACCGGGGCGCCGACGTCGACTGGCGGGCCGGCGTGTACCACTTCGACTGGGGTGTCGAGCTGACCGCCGACGTACACCGGCTCGCGCTCGACGCCGGCACGGTTCCGCTCGCGGTCGTGCTCGCCGCCCTGGAGGTGGTGCTGGCCCGCTACAGCGGGGAGCGCCGGATCGCGGTCGGCACCCGGGTCGGCACCCGGCTCGCGACCACACCGACCGGGCTGGTCGGGCCGTTCGAGAACCTCGCCCTGATCGATGTCGACCTGACCGGCGCGCCGACCTTCCGAGAGCTTGTCGACCAGGTCGCCGGCCGTCTCGACGCGCTGTCCGACCAGCGGCACCTGCCGTTCGGCCGTCTCGTCGAACTGCTCGGCGCACCCCGGGACCCGCGCACGATCCCGCTGGTCAACGTGCTGGTCGACGAGGCAGCCGAGGAACACTCCACCCTGCGCCTGGCCCACACCACGGCCAGCCGGCAGGACGTCGACCCGCCGGCGACGATGGCCGACCTGGAACTGCGGGTGGCGACCCGGCCGGCGACGATCGGCACCTTCGCCTACCGCGCCGAGCTGTTCGACGACGAATCCGTCGAACGGATCGCCAACCAGGTGCTGACCGTCCTCGCCGCCGGGGTCGCCACGCCGGACACGCCGGCGACCGCCCTGCCGATGGACCAGCCGACCCCCTCCGCCCATGAGCTGGGCGGTGACGACCGGATCGCCGACGGACCACCGGTCGACGCGCCGGTGCACGAACTGGTGCGACGGATCGTCGACGCCCACCCGGAGCGCCTGGCGGTGCTCACCGACAGCGGCGGTCTCACGTACGCCGGGCTGTGGTCGCGGGCCCGGGAAATCGCCGCCGCCCTGCTCGCGCGGGGTGCGGGCGGACGGCCGGTGGTGGTGCGACTCCCCTCCGGCCCGGAGCAGATCGCCGCGTTGCTCGGGGTGCTCGTCGCCGGCGACCACCTGTGCTGGTTCGGCACCGGGGACGTGGGTGATCGCGGTCGCGCCGTGCTCGCCGACCTGCGTCCCGCGTGTCTGCTGGTCGCCGGTGACCCGGACGACGACGAGCTGGCCCGCTGGGCACGCATCGAACTCGACATCGCCGTGCACGACGTGGCGACCCTGACCGGGGCCGGGGCGCTGCCGACGGTCGACGCTGACGCGGTCGCCTACGTCGCCTACACCTCCGGATCGACCGGACGGCCCAAGGGCATCGCCCAGCCGCACTCGGCGTTCGGCCAGTTCGTCACCTGGCTCGGCACGCAGTTCGAGATGGGCGGCGGCGCCCGGGTAGCGCAGTGGGTGGCACCCGACCACGACCCCGCCCTGTGCGAGGTGTTCGCCACCCTGACCAGCGGCGGCACGCTGTGCCTGCCCGCGCCGGACATCCGGATCCACGGCGAGAGGCTCGTCGACTGGATGGCCAACCGGGAGATCACCCACCTGCAGACCGTGCCGAGTTTCGCCCGGGAACTGCTGCGGGTGGTCACGAGCCGCGCGGACCGGCCCATGCGCGCCCTGCGGCACCTGCTGCTGATGGGTGAGGCGCTGCCGGGCGAACTGGTCAACCGGTTGCACGGCAGCCTGCCCGACGTGCACCTGGCGAATCTCTACGGGCCGACCGAGACGATCGCGGCCACCTGGCAGCCGATCGACCGACCGGTGGATGGTTCGACGCCGATCGGACGGGCGATTCCCGGCCGGCAGGTGCTCGTCCTCGACGCCGACGAGCGGCCCTGTCCGCAGGGTGTCACAGGCGCCATCGTCATCCGCAGTCCCTTCGTGGCCGCCGGCTATCTCGGCGCGGTCGATCCGTCCACGGCGTTCGCCCCGGTCGGTGGACAGTCCGACATCCGCACCTACCGCACAGGTGATCTGGGCCGTTGGCGCTTCGACGGCGCCCTGGAATACCGGGGCCGCGAGGATTTCCAGATCAAGGTGTACGGCGTGCGCCTCGAACTGGGCGACGTCGAGGCCGCGCTGCAGACGCACTCCTCGGTACGTGAGTGCGGCGTGGTCGCGGTCCGCGGACCGGACGGGATGGTCAACCGCCTCGACGCGTACGTCGTGCCGATCCGAGCCGGAGAGGGCTCGCCCGAGGTGTGGCGGGCCCACCTGCGCCAGCGGCTCGGCAAGGTGATCCCCGTCGTGTTCCGTACCGTGCACGACCGGCTTCCCCGCAACATCGGGGGCAAGGTCGACCGGCGGCGGCTGCCCGAGCTGGCGCGCCCGATGGGGGCTGCGGCGACGGTGGCACTGACCGACACCGAGCAGACCCTCGCGGCCCTGTGGGCCGAGGTGGTCGACGCGGGCGTACCGGGCCTCGACGACAGCTTCTTCACGGCCGGCGGACGCTCCGCGCTGATCCCGGCTCTGCTCCACCGCGTCTCCGAACGGTTCGGCGTGCACGTGCCGATCCGCGACTTCTACGCCAACCCGTCGCTCCGCACCCTCGCCAACGCTGTCAGCGTCGCCGGCGACGAGGACGGACCACGACGGCAGGCACCGGGCGTCGCCCATTCCGGCGAGCCCACCAGACCCGACCCGGCACCACGGCTGTGATGAGGTGAGGACAGTGACAACGAACGAGAACATTGTCGTGCTGGACGGCGACACTCTCGACATTCCGGGCATTCGCCGGATCGCCGAGGACGACGCCACCTGCGAGGTGTCGCCGTCGGCGCTCGCCCGAGCGGGCAAGAGCCGCGCGATGTTCGAGGACATCGTGCGTCAGGACATCCCGGTGTACGGGGTGACCACCGGATACGGCGAGATGATCTACATGCTGGTCGACCCCTCCAAGGAGGTCGAACTCCAGACCAACCTGGTGCGGAGCCACAGCGCCGGCGTCGGCCCGCTGTTCGCCCGGGACGAGTCGCGGGCGATCGTGACCGCTCGGCTCAACGCGCTGGCCAAGGGCCACTCCGCGGTACGCCCCGAGTTGCTGGAGCGGCTCGCGCTCTACCTCAACCTGGGCATCACCCCGGCCATTCCGGAGATCGGTTCGCTCGGCGCGAGCGGCGACCTCGCGCCGCTGTCGCACATCGCGTCCACGGTGATCGGCGAGGGCTACGTGCTCGACGGCACCGGCAAGGTGCCCACCGGTCAGGTGTTGCGCAAGCACGGCATCGAGCCGTTGGAACTGCGTTTCAAGGAGGGGCTCGCGCTGATCAACGGCACGTCGGCGATGACCGGTGTCGGCGCGCTCGTGGCTGACCGGGCCATGACGCAGGTACGCCAGGCGGAGATCGTCACCGCCCTGGTGATCGAGGCGCTGCGGGGCTCGATGAGCCCGTTCCAGCCCGAGGGGCACGACATCGCGCGACCGCACCAGGGGCAGATCGACACGGCGGCCAACCTGCGGACGCTGATGCGCGGCAGCCTGTCCACTGTGGAGCATAGTGAGCTGCGCAAGGAGGTGGCCGCCGGCAAGGAGTCCGGCAAGGACGTCACGCGGACGAAGGTCTACCTGCAGAAGGCGTACTCACTGCGGGCCATCCCGCAGATCCTGGGCTCCGTGCGGGACACGCTCTACCACGCGATCAACAAGATCGGCATCGAGTTGAACTCGGCGAACGACAACCCGCTCTTCTTCGAGGGCGAGGAGATCTTCCACGGCGCCAACTTCCACGGACAGCCGGTCGCGTTCGTCATGGACTTCCTCACGATCGCGCTGACCCAGCTCGGCGTGCTCTCCGAGCGGCAGTCCAACCGCCTGCTCAACCGGCACCTGAGCTACGGTCTGCCGGAGTTCCTGGTCACCGGTGATCCGGGCCTGAACAGCGGTTTCGCCGGCGCCCAGTACCCCGCGACCGCCCTGATCGCGGAGAACCGCACCATCGGGCCGGCGAGCACGCAGAGCGTCCCGTCCAACGGCGACAACCAGGACGTGGTCAGCATGGGGCTGATCTCCACCCGCAACGCCCGCCGGGTGCTGCGCAACAACGACACGATCCTGGCCCTGGAGTACCTGGCCGCGGCGCAGGCCGTCGACATCTCCAAGCGGTACGGCGACCTGAGCCCGGTCGCCAAGGCCACCTACGACCACGTCCGGTCGATGGTGCCGACTCTGGACCGCGACCGCTACATGGCCGACGACCTGGAGACCGTCACCGCCGCCCTGTCCCGCGGTGAGTTCGCCGCCGCTGCCGCGAGCGCTCAGCAGAGCGACCTACGGTGACCAGGCCCTACACCGGCGCGGAGTACATCGAGAGCCTGCGTGACGATCGCGAGATCTACCTCTACGGCGACCGGGTCAAGGACGTCACGACGCATCCGGCGTTCGCCAACGCGGTACGCATGACCGCGCGGCTCTACGACTCGCTCCACGACCCGGCCACCGCACCGGTGCTCACCGCACCGGTGGACAGCGGCGGCACGGGCTTCACCCACCGGTTCTTCACCACGCCGCACAGCGCCGAGGACCTGGTCGCCGACCAGAAGGCCATCGCGGCGTGGGCCCGGATGAGCTACGGCTGGATGGGGCGCAGTCCGGACTACAAGGCATCCTTCCTCGGCACCCTCGGCGCGAACGCCGACTTCTACGGCGAGTACGCGGACAACGCCCGGGCCTGGTACCGCCGCTCCCAGGAGCAGGTGCAGTTCTGGAACCACGCGGTCGTGCACCCACCGGTCGACCGTAACCGGCCGCCCGACGAGGTACGCGACGTGTTCGTCCACGTCGAGCGGGAGACCGACTCCGGCCTGATCGTCAGCGGCGCGAAGGTCGTCGCGACCGGGTCCGCGCTGACCCACTTCAACTTCATCTCGCACCACGGAATGCCTGTCAAACGGCGGGAGTTCGCGCTGATCGCCACGGTGCCGATGGGCGCCCGCGGGATGAAGCTGATCTGCCGGCCGTCGTACGCCGCGACGGCAGCGGTGATGGGCAGCCCGTTCGACTACCCACTGTCGTCACGGCTGGACGAGAACGACACGGTGCTCATCCTGGACAAGGTCGAGATCCCGTGGGAGAACGTGTTCGTCTACGGCGACCTTGGCAAGGTGCAGATGTTCGGCGGGCGCTCGGGGTTCACCGAGCGGTTCACGTTCCACGGCATGACCCGGCTGGCGGTGAAACTCGAATTCATCGCCGGCCTGCTGGCCAAGGCGTTGGACATGACCGGCACGAAGGACTTCCGGGGGGTGCAGAGCCGCCTGGGTGAGGTGCTGGCCTGGCGCAATCTCTTCTGGGCGCTGTCCGACGCCGCCGCGCGCAACCCCGTGCCGTGGAAGAACGGGGCGGTGCTGCCGAACCCGGAGTACGGGCAGGCGTACCGGTGGTTCATGCAGGTGGGTTATCCCCGGGTCCGCGAGATCATCATGCAGGACGTGGCCAGCGGGCTCATCTACCTCAACTCCAGCGCCGACGACTTCAAGAACCCGGCGATCCGCGGATACCTGGACCAGTACATGCGGGGCTCCGACGGCAGCACCGCGATGGAGCGGGTGAAGCTGATGAAGCTGCTGTGGGACGCGGTCGGCACCGAGTTCGGCGGACGGCACGAGCTCTACGAGCGCAACTACTCCGGCAACCACGAGAACACCCGGGTCGAGATGTACTTCGCGCAACTCGCCTCGGGGCAGATAGACGGCTACAAGCGGTTCGTCGACGAGTGCATGAGCGAGTACGACATCGACGGCTGGACCGTGCCGGACCTCGCGTCCTTCGATCACCTGCGGTGGGCGCGCAACGATCTCTCGACGTGAGGAGCGCTGATGTTGCAGGACAAAGTCGCAGTGGTCGCCGGTGTGGGGCCCGGGCTCGGACGGGCGATCGCGCTCGCCTGTGCCCGGGCCGGCGCCGACGTCGTACTGGCCGCGCGTAACGAGTCGGTCCTCGCCGAGGTCGCCAAGGAGGTCGAACAGCTCGGCCGGCGGGCGCTCGCGGCACCGACCGACCTGACCGACGACGCCGCGGTCGCCGCCCTGGCCGACTCGGCGCTGCAGGCGTTCGGGCGGGTGGACGTGTTGGTGTACAACGCGTTCGCGGTGCCGGCCTTCGCCGACCTCACAGCGATCGACGTCGACGCCGTGCGGGCGAGCCTGGAAACCGACGTGTTCGGGGCGCTGCGGATCACCCAACGGCTGGCCCCGACGCTGACCGAGCACAACGGCGCCATCGTCATGATCAATGCGATGGTGGTACGGCAGTCGAAGCCGTCGTTCGGCGCGTACCGGATGTCGAAGTCCGGTCTGCTCGCGCTGGCGCAGAGCCTCTCGACCGAGCTGGGTCCATCAGGCGTGCGGGTGAACACGGTGATGCCCAACTACGTCTGGTCCGACGGGCTCCGCGGCTACTTCGCCTACCTGGCCCAGGAACGCGGCATCACCGAGAAGCAGGTCTACGACGAGACGGCGGCGAGCCTCGACCTGCGTCGCCTGCCCGAGGCGGACGAGGTGGCCAACGCCGTCGTCTTCCTCGCGTCAGACCTGGCCAGCGCCATCACCGGGCAGTGTCTCGACGTGAACGCCGGCGAGCTGCATCGCTGACAGATCGGGGCGCAGCACCTCGGCGCCCCCGAGATAGACGTGCCGCACGGCCGCTCGCGGCCGTGCGGTCAGCACGTGGGCCAGCATCCGCACGACCCGGGGCAGCGCGCCGGGCACGTCGATCTCGGCGGCGCACAACAGGGGTACGTCGTGCAGACCGAGCTGCCGGGCGGCGACCGCCGGGACACAGCGCACCAGGGCGGGTGGGGCGGTGAACCGGATGCTGTCGTGGTCGTCCGGCGGCAGGTCGTTGCGCCGGACGACCTCGTCGAGCAGGAGCCGCGTACCGGCCCCGACCACATCTGGACTGTCCCGGTCGACCTGGATCGCGCCCCGGATCGCCCGCAGGGTCGGTGCCGTCATCGTCGTACCCCCGTCGTCAGCGCGTCGCGGCGGCGAACTGGCCGGGCTGGCGGCCCGATCCGGCCGGACCCCGGTACGCCTGCGCGATGTCCAGCCAGTGCTCGGCGTCCGGGCCGACCGCGCTCAGCCGCAGGTCGTCGCGGTGCCGTCGGCGGGTCACCAGCAGGCAGAAGTCGACAGCCGGGCCGCTGATCCGCTGGTCCGCGTCCGGCGGGCCGAACGTCCAGGTGGCGCCGGACGGGGCGGTGAGGGTGTAGCCGAACTCCACGTCCGGAACGTCCTCCTCGCGGGCCAGGTAACCGAAGTCCCAGGTGCGTGCGGCGAACCCGCACAGGTGCCGGATCCGGTCGGTGTGCCGGCGCTCGACGCCGAGTGCGTCGGCGACGTCCTGCCCGTGGCCGAACAGCTCCATCATGCCGGCGCCCGCCAGGATGGCGGCCGGCATCGGACGGACCAGCCACGGCACGATGTCGGTCGGCGCGTGCGCCGCCAACGCCTTCTCCGCTGTCGACCGCTCCTCCTGCCACTTGGCGAACAGCGCCGGCGGTGGGGCGGCGAGGTACGGGGCCATCGCGGCGGCGACGTTGGACTCGAAGCTGCCGCTCATGGAGGAGAGGAACCGGCTGAACGTGTCCGGGTCGGACGCCGAGAGCCCCGCCAGGCGAAACACCGCGGAGAGGTGGGCCACCTGGTGGGCGACCGTCCAGCCGACGGCGGGCGTCGCGGTGCGCCAACCGGCGTCGTCCAGGTCGGCGATCAGCGTGTCGAACGCATCGCCCTCGCTGACCAGATCGGCGAACACATCGGGCTGTGCTGACATGTGGTTCTTCCTTCCGCTACAGGGCTCGTGTCGTGCCGCGGAAGGGGACACCGGTGTTCCCGCGGCCGGACGGCTGGTGCGCGGTGCGCGCCTGTGGAGCAGGTCGGATCAATCATTGGACGGTCACCCCCGCGCCGTCGTCTCGCTACGTGCGCGACCTGCGCGGATCCGCCACTGAACGCACTCTCGGAGATGTCCGTCCGGTGGCCGATCGGCCA
This sequence comes from Micromonospora sp. H61, assembly GCF_018070325.1. GTDB lineage: Bacteria > Actinomycetota > Actinomycetes > Mycobacteriales > Micromonosporaceae > Micromonospora > Micromonospora salmantinae. The sequence continues at coordinate 217,616 of NZ_JAGPXY010000001.1, read as the reverse complement.
ACCTAATCCCTATGAGCGACCCCACAACGATGAGCCCGCGCGAGCTCGCGGTGTTCGTCAAGCAGACCCCCAACGGCGAGCTGCGCCGGCTGATGCACGGCCCGCGGCGGACGGACGTCATCGACGAGATCTTCACCAACATGCCCCAGGTGTTTCGCGCCGATCGTGCCGGCGCGCTCACCGCCGTGATCCACTGGCGGATCGGCGACCGGCCCGACGGCGGCGTCGACGTCTACGAGATGGTCATCGCCGACGGTGCCTGCGTCAGCACACCGGGCAACGGTCGACACCCCGATCTCACGCTCTCGCTGGGTGGGGTGGACTTCCTCAACCTCGTCACTGGCAACGCGCACGCGGTGGCGCTGGTGATGCGCGGTCGCCTCAAGACCAAGGGCGACCTGGCCCTGACCGCGAAGTTCCCCACCCTGTTCGATCCGCCAAGAGGCTGACCGGCCGGCCAAGAACGACGCCGATGACTCTCGCAGTCATCGGCGTCGTTCGGTTTGGGGTGCCGGTCGGGTCAGGCGACGCGGTCGCGCGGGCAGTTCTGGTAGACGGCGAGCAGCCACTCGCCGTCGCGGTTGACGAGAATCCAGGACGCGCGGATGGCCGCCCGGTCGGGAAGCGTCGTCTCGCCGGCCGGGATGACACCACCCTCCGTGATCAGCGCGACCGCACCCGGGGCCAGCGCCTTGATCTCCACCGGCGTGCCGGTGACCCGGGTGCCCTTGAACGGGCCGCCGAACGCTGTCGACATGAAATCGCGAATGTTGTCCTTGCCCTGGCGGTAGACACCCGGTAGCAACATCGACCCGTCGTCGACGAAGATGTCCGCGAACGCCTGCGCGTCCTGAGCCGCCCACGCTTTGACCAGGCGGCCGGGTACCGCCGCTATGGCCACTTGGTCGGCGCCGGAGATGCCAGTCACCAACGGTGCGGAAGAACTGGTGGTCATCGCTGGTCCTCGATTCTTGGATGGTGGCGAGGAGGTCGGTCGGTGTTGCATCCCGACGTTGCCGAGGCTAGTGCTGGCAGGGGCCGTTCCGTTCTCCTGGAGTGCGCGTTGGTCGCGTCCAACTCGGCATTCTCAAAGAAGACTGCGCACCGCTGTTAGCGGCATGCTCGGATGGCCACGACAACCACGGTTGAATCCGATCGGGGGCTTCGACAGGAGGACAGCCCGTGTCCGGGCATTGTCGCGTGATCTCTGGCCTCGTCGTGGACGACGACAACCACAGCGCTCCACCCGGTCAGCCCGCGCCTGGGCTGCTCACCGCACGCCGCGGCGGCTCACGCCCTTTCCGCGGCGGCTCACGCCCTGATCGCGGCGGCTCACGCCCGGTCCGCGGTGGCCTCCGCGCGAGCGGGGTGCTCGGACGAGCCCTTGCCGAGCCACTGGTTTACGTAGTGCTCGCGCGCCATCCGGTGCACAGCGGTCAGGGCGACCTCCAGCAGCACCGCTCGAACCACCGCGGCCGCCCGATCGACGTCCGCGTGGTCGGCGGGCAGCAGGGCCATCTCCTGTGCCACGAGCTGCTCGGTCATCGCCGCGTACGGTGCGAAGAACTGGATGCTGCAGTCGCAGCCGAGCCGGCGCAGCGCGGTGACGACCTGCGCGAGCTGGGCGCGCCCGGCCGCGTCGGGGTGCACCGCCCAGCCCAGCTCGTCGATGAACTGGTCGACGTCGGCGGTGGCGTCGGACAGATTGGCGGCTCCGCCGCTGAGTGAGTGCGCCACCTCGTAGAGCCCGGCCAGGGGAAGCTGGCGGTCCTCGATGCTCGCGAGCAGTTGCCGGACGGTCGACAGGTCGAGCTTCCCGACGTGGGTGAGCGCACGGATGAGTTGCAGGCGGCGCAGATGACGGTCGTCGTAGTCGGCCTGGTTGCGACCGGTGGGTCTACCAGGGGGAAGGAGCCGTTCCCGGAGGTAGTACTTGATTGTGGCGACGGGTAGGCCCGTCTCTTTGCTCAGATAGGAAATGCGCATCGGTTCCCCCAGGTAAACCCGTCATGTCGACCACTCTTCGATGAGCCGGTGTCGTTGAATCACGACCGCGTGCCCGTGCACACCGGAAGCGGGGCACGGGCACGGGTGGGTGATTCCGGTCAGGCGGCCGGACGGTCGACCGACCGGGCCGGAAAGCGTGCGGAGAGGATGGTGGCTGCCCGAGCCTTCTCCTGGGCGGCCACGACGCTGAGCGCCACCTTGCGTGCGTCGAGGAGAGCGAGCAGGACCGGCGGGTCCAGGGCCGTCACGGGCTGTAGATCGACATCCACCGTGAGCACGGTGTCGTGGGCGATGGCGAGTGGCCCGTGGGTGGCGACGAAGACGGGACGACTGTGCGGGTCGGTGGCGATCTCCGTGGGATCGCCGGTGACCGACTGGGACAGCAGGTACCAGGTGCCCGGCGGCACGCCGGTGAAGTGGAACAACCCGGGACCGGACAGGATGGTGCATCGGATCGGCCGGCCCTCGGGTATGCGGTCCGGGAAGAGACCGATGAACACGAGGCCCGGGCTGGCCTGGCTGGACGCGTGGACCTGGCCATGGATGCTGGCCTTCGATGGTGTGCCTGCGGCCGGCGTCGGCGCCACCGGAATGTGCGGGGCGTACCCGGCCAGCTTGCGGTACGCCGTCGGTGACATTCCAACGCTCTTGCTGAAACGGGAGCTGAACGTTCCGACACTGTTGTAGCCAACTCGCACGCTGATGTGTGCGACGTTGAGCGACGTCGAGACCAGCAGATCCTTGGCGCGTTGCAACCGGAGTGCCGACAGGAAACGACCTGGCGACACTCCGGTTGCGCGCTGGAATATCCTGGTGAAGTGGAATTTGCTGAACATCGCCGCTCGGGCCATGTCGCTTACGGTAATTTGCTCGCTGAGGTTCTCGCGCATTGTCTCAATTGCGCGCTTCGCTGCTTCCTCAACCGCGTCCCCCACGATTCCTCCCCAGCAATTCGTGAGAACAGCTTGCCGGTCTCACCAAAGACGTAAATCAATTTCTGAGATACGCCTCTCGGTCACCGCCGGTGTCCGGTTGGTGATCCACCGAGATCCATGTCGACGTTAGTCGATCCCGCCCTCGGCCGCAACACTGCAGATTTGCTTGGATACGGAGCGCAATCGTGGAGTAGGGGCGGCTCCGTGGTAGATAGTGATAGTCTCTAATACACGTCCAGGAGTCGAGACATCTCAAAGGGTGCGTAAAGTTCAATCTTCCGCATTGTCAATGTTCGCCCGGAGCATCAACCCGCCGGAGCGGCGACGGCGGGCGCCGTGGCTGGGGCGGGCAACGTGCCGTTGTAGCTGACCGGAACCCCTCGCGCCTGGGCCGCGGCGACGATTCCCGGCATCGCCCGCTCGGCCAGCGCCGCGATCGTCAGGGCCGGGTTGACGGTGAGGGCGCCGGGCACCGCCGAGCCGTCGGTGACGAAGATGCCCGGGTGGTCACGCAATTCGTGCCGGTCGTCGAGGGCCGAGGTCGCCGGGTCGTCGCCGATTCGGCAGGAGGCGAGTGGATGCACCGTGTACGCGCCGACCAGGTCGTTGGTCCAGGGGGCGACCCGGGCCAGCCCGTCCCGTTCGAGAATGTCCTTTACCTCGGCGTCGGACAGCGACCATCCGCGCCACGTGTTCTTCGTCGGTTCGTAGCGCAGCGAGCCCACCCCGAGCATCTGCTGCGACAGCCGATGCGCGTTGCCGGTCTCCGGTGGCGGCCCGAAGATCCCCTCGTTGTCGTCCTCCGACATCGTGAAGATCGTCAACCACGACTGCCACTGACGCAGCATCTCCTTCTTCTCCAGGCCGAACCAGCTCGGCCCGGTCGCGCCCGGAACCTGCGCCAGAATCGTGCCGAGACCGGGCGGGAAGTAGAGCTGCTCCAAGGAGAAACGCTCGTATTCGGGAAGTGAGCCGTCGAGCTTATCCCAGGAAGCGACAGTGGGGCCGCGTCCGATCTGATAAGCGGAGTACGCGCGTCCGTCGGGTCGGCTCAGGCCGAGCACGTCGCGTACCTTTTCTTCGTCGAAAATAGCGGTATTCAGCCTTTCGCCGTTACCCGAGAAATACCGACCAACTGCGTGTGGCATTTTCCCGAGGTGTGGCTCCGAACGTTGCAGAATGACTGGAGTGGCACCGGATCCGGCGGCGACGACGACAATCTTCGCGTCGATCTCGCCGGATTCGTGCAGAATTCTGTAGTCCTCCCCGTCGACAATCCGGTAATGGACGCGATAGCCACCGTCGGAATTTCGGGACAGATGCTGCACCTCGTGCAGCGGGCGGATTTCGGCACCGTGGTCGAGAGCTGCCGGTAGATAGTTGAGCAACAGCGAGCGCTTGGCGTCGAACCGGCAGCCGGCCATCATCCAGTTGCAGTTCGTGCAGAGATCCACGTCGATCGCCGCCGGCGCCGGGTTGGCGGTCCGTCCGGCGTGCCGGCACGCCGCCCCCCAGAGCCCGCCGGCATAGGGGATGCGGTCCCAGGTCTGCTGGGTGATCGGCAGCGCCTCCGCGACCCGGTCGTACCACGGGTCTAGCGTGTCGCGGTTGATCGCCGCCGGCCACATCCGGCGGCCGATGCTGCCCTGCCGGTCGAAGACGAACCGGGGCGCCCGTGGCATGGTCGCGAAGTAGACGACACTGCCGCCACCCACGCAGTTGCCGCCCAGGATGCTCATCCCGTCGCCCACGACGAAGTCGAAGATCCGGGTGTACGACTTACCGAGTTCGAAGTCGTGGTCGAACTCGTCCGCGCGCAGCCAGGGCCCGCGCTCCAACACCACCACCGAGGCGCCGCCGGCGGCGAGGTGATAGGCAGCGATCGCGCCGCCGAACCCGCTGCCGATGACGAGGATGTCGGTCGATTCCGTTGCGGTCATGCGGGGCTCCCCGTCGCTGTCGTTTGTGGATGGTGGTCGGCGAGCTGCCGTCCGTAGCTGAACTCCGGAAACCGGTAGATGCCGTCGGCGTTCGGTTGGGAATAGCCGATGGTGAGAAGCCCTGGATGGCCGCTCGCGAAGGCCGTCGGCGTGCTCATGTGGGCCGCGCTGTCAAAGGCCATGTTGCAGAAGAGGGCAAGGCTCACCCACATCTGCTTCTCGGGATGGCCGGGGTCGGTAAGGATGCGCACCAGCGCGGTGCGGTGGTCGAAGGGCAGTGCCACGAACGACGGCACCGACGCATCGAGGCTGAGCCCGGTTTCGTGCGCGTAATCGTCGGCGTGCTCGTTCAGGGTCACCGCGAGGGAATCGAGCGCTTCGGCCAGACCGCCCGCGGGCAGCTCCAGTAGTGCGAGCGCGCCGGCCGCGACCGCGCCGGCGCCGGTTGCGGCGCCCGCGATCGCGCGATCGCCCGGCCAGCGTTTCTCTCCTGGAATGATCGTGTCGGCAAAAGCCTCGATCGTGATGGTCTTGTCTGGAACTTCCACGAAATGCCTCCAGGCCGCAGATTCATCGCTGCGGACATTGTGTTCCCGCCGCGATCCGTGCCGTTCTTCCGTCGTGCCGTCGGCCGACCGCGCACGCCTGAAGACGAACCGCCGGGGCACCCGCGCGCACGATGGAACAAAACTTGGGAGGTACGAGCGACATGCCGATGCTGGGTGCGATCCGCCGGATGGCGCTGACGCCGTCGCTGACCGACGTCACGTTCGAAGGCCGGGGCTTCCCGGTCAGGCCGAGCCCGACAACCGAGCGTCTGGAAGCGATCCCACAGGCGGTGATCTGCGGCTTCGAGTGGGGTATCGAGGCGCGTGACCAGTGGGAACTGGAGCGACGCCTGGAGCTGGTCGATCAGGAGCAGCGCGGCTTCGCCTACGAGGGCGCCACCATGGCACTGACGGTCCGCGACGTCATGCCGGGCGGGCGGCGCCACCAGGCCCGGGACCTGCTGAGCGGCCCCGGCCTGCCACACACCTTCCTGACCTACATCGGGATCGGCTTCGCGATGGCCCGGCTGCCCCGTCCACTGTGGAAAAACGTGCTGCCGGACCTGACCGGCACCCCCTACTACCCGACCATGAGCTGGTTGGCTGTCGACGGCTACGGCTTCGACCGCGCCTACTTCGAGACCGACCGGTGGGTGGGGCAGCAGCGCAGGCTGGCGCCGTACCCGTGGCTCGGCCGCGCCGACTACTTCCCGCGCGCCGTCGACCAGGGAATCGGTCGTGCGCTGTGGTTCATTCACGGCGGCGAACCCGCCGACGTCACGGCGGCCGTCGAACGGTTCGCCCCGGAGCGGCGGGCCGACCTGTGGAGCGGGGTCGGTCTGGCCGCGACGTTCGCCGGCGGCACCACACCCGAAGGGCTGCGGCACCTCCGCACCGCCGCCGGTGCGCACCGCGACCACCTCGGGCAGGGCTCGGTCTTCGCCGCGAAGGCGCGTACCTTCGCCGGCTACCTGCCCGAACACAGCGAGGCGGGTGTCACCATCCTCGCCGGCCTGCCCGCCGAGAAGGCCGCGGCACTGGCCGACGAGGTCGCGGCCGTGGGTTTCGCCGACACCGAGGAACCCGACTACGAGGTGTGGCGCCACCGGATCCGGGCCCGCCTCGCCGCCATTCACGATGAGGACAGGAGGGTTCGATGAGCGTTTGGCGCAGCCTGCGACGCAGGGTGCTGACCCCCGACGTCGCGGCCACCAGGATGGACGTCCGCGGCTTCCATGTGAAGTCCGCCGCCGGGCGGGAGCGGTTGGAGACCGTCGGCCGCACATTCCTCGCCGGGTACGCGTTCGCGGCCGAGGCGAAGCGGCCCACGGATGCCGAACCGTCGCTGGAACAGGTGCCGACCGGCTATCGCGGCTTCGCCTACGAGGGCGCCGCGATGGCCCTGGCGATGCGCGACGGGTTGCCCGGCGGCGGGACCCGGCACGTCGCCGACTTCCTCGACGGGCGGGCCCGACACCACGTCTACATGGTCTACGTCGGGGTGGGCTGGGCGATGGCCCGACTTCCCCGTTTCCGCTGGTCCACCCTGTACGCCCCGGACCCGCTGCTGCGCTGGCTGGTCCTCGACGGGTACGGGTTCCACCAGGCCTACTTCGTCACCAAACGCTACGTGCACCAGCAGTTCCGCGACGAACGCTTCCCGTGGCCGGGCCACCCGTACGCCAACAACGCCATCGACCAGGGCATCGGCCGGGCGTCGTGGTTCGTCGGTGGCACCGATCCCGAGACGGTGGCCGGCCTGCTCAACCGCTTCCCGGTGGCGCGGCGACCCGACCTGTGGGCGGGCACCGGCCTCGCCGCGGGGTACGCGGGCGGCGCGTCGGACACCGAGCTGCGCCGGTTGCGGGACCTGGCCGGCCCGTACCGCCCCCAGCTCATGCAGGGTGTCGCCTTCGCGGCGGCGTCCCGGGTCAAGGCCGACCTCGTGCAGCCTCACACCGAGCTGGCGACCGAGCTGCTCTGCGGCATGTCGCCGGCCAGCGCCTCGAAGGTCACCGACGAGGCGCTTGTCGACCTGCCCGCTGACGGGCAGACCCCGGCGTTCGCGGTCTGGCGCGAGCGCATCGCCGCGGCCATGGTCGCCAACTTCGGCAGTTGACCGGCGGCAAGGGGCCCCGCCGTCCGGCGGGGCCCCTTCTGCTTGTGACGTGCAGCCGCCGGTCACCTACTCAGCCGGTGGCCTTGTGGACTGGTCACCGGCGCCGCCGGAATGATCACGGACGCGGGTCGGGCGTGTCGGGCGCGGCCTGGTAGGGCCGGCGGAGGTACAGCAGTGCCAGCACGACCACCACGGCGAGCCCGTCGACGAAGAGCAGGAAGGCGCTCATCGGGTCGATCGAGTGTTGGTGCGCGGTGAGTGCGTCGGCGGTGGCCTGCCGGACGACCTCGGACGGCGCCGGAGGTGCCACCCCGGTGCCCACGCTGAACCGCAGGCTTCCGGTGGCCTCGCCCCCGTTGGTGAGTGCCATGTGGAAGGCGACCGTCAGGTTGCCCGGACGGGCGACGGTGATCGGCACGGTCACCGTGCGCTCCGGGCCCTGTCGCGCGTCGCCCGACTGGATCGGGTTGCCCGCGTCGTCGAGCACGGCGACGTGGGAGAGCGCCAGGTCCGGCGCGTCGGAGAACGTGAGCGCGACGGCCGCGGGTGCCACCGAGACGGCGGCACCCGCGGCAGGGTCGCTGGTGATCAGACCGCCGTCGGCGGAGGCCGACGACGCGACGCTGGACAGCAGGAGGACGATGAGCAGCAGCGCCCCACCTCGGCGGACCACGTCAGGCCAGCGACGCTACGGGACGTGGCGCGCAGCTGCACCGCATCGCCTCGACCTCGACCCGGCTCGGCCGCAGGTGGTAGTAGACCGCGACCAGCATCGGGATGAAGACGATCGAGTTGTAGAACAGGTGCAATTCGACGCGGGGCATGACGAGCTGCAGGACGCTGGTCGGCACCGCGGCGCCGAAGAGGTTGAAGCCGGCCTGCACCTGGATGAGGAGCAGCAGGTGCTCGATGTGGTGCCAGAACTGGATGGCGAGAGCGATCGTCCACCAGGTGCGGGCCCGACCGACGAAGCCCGGCCGGAGCAGAAAGAGACCGACGAGCATCACGATGGCGTAGCCGTAGTGCAGGTACTCCGAGGTGACCAACCACGGCCAGAACTGTCCGAGCACGCCACGCGACGCGGGCCGGGGCATGTCGAGCACGAAGATCTGGTACGCCTGCACGAGGTGTTCCGCCCAGTGCGCGATCACGATCACCATGAAGCTGTTCAGGGCGGCGCGGTGGTGCCGGCCGTTGAGGGACGCGAGGAAACCCGACCTCGGTGGGGCCGCAACAGCGGACATGGACACTCCATTCGTCAGAGGGCGTGGCCCGGCGTTTACGGTAATCAATGGGTGACGGAAGGATTTCTTTCGACGTGCTCTTGTGCCCCGACCCGGGCCCGGGCGGCCGGCCGATTTTCTGCGGCCACCGCCTGGTGCGCGTGCGGATCGACCCGATACCGCAAGTTCGGAGACGGCCCCGGCCCGTCGATATCGACATCCTTGGGCTTGCGGTCGAAGGGAGAGCGTCGTGGGCATGATCATGATTCGAGGCACCCGCCGGGCCGCGGGGACGGTACGGCACGTCACGCCGGTGCCGATCGCCGTGGCCGAGGGACTGGTTGCCACTGTGTACGAGCACGTCGAACGCGACTTCGGAATGCTCGCCCCGCCGGTTGCCCTGCACTCACCGGCCCCCGAGCCACTCGCCGGGTGCTGGATGATCCTGCGGGAAACGCTTGTCGCGAGGGGTGTCGTCGACCGGGGAACGAAGGAGGCGGTGGCGACCGCCGTCTCCCTCGGCAACGCCTGCCCCTACTGCGTCGACGTGCACAGCTCGACGATGCACGGCCTGGCTCGCGGGCGGGAGTCGGCGCAGATCGCCTCGGGCAACCTCCACCAACTCGTCGATCCGGGCCTTCGGGCGGTCGCGGGCTGGGCACGCGACAGCGGGCACGTCGCCGCGGCGGTCCCGGTGCGGGCCGCGGCGGTCCCCGAGGTGCTGGGCGTGGCGGTGGTGTTCCACTACATCAACCGCATGGTCAACCTGTTCCTCCCGGAGTCGCCGTTCCCGCCGCGGCTGCCCGGCGCCGCACGGACGACGGTCCGGAGGGTGTTCGGGAGGTTGATGGATCTGCGCGGGAGCGGGCCCGAGCCGGGGGCGGCGCTGGCGCTGCTCCCCGCCGCGGCGGCGACAGCGGTGCCGGAGTGGGCCGCCGGCAGTCCGAGCATCGGCGACGCGTTCGCGCGGGCCGGTGCCGCCTTCGACCGCGCGGGCCTGCGTTCGGTGCCCGGCCCGGTGCGGTCGCTGGTCACCGCTCGGCTGGACGCCTGGGACGGGCGGCCTCCCGGGGCCAACCGCGGCTGGTTGAGCGAGGCGGTATCGGCGCTCGCGCCGGCCGACCAACCCGCCGGCCGGTTGGCCCTGCTGGCGGCGTTCGGCTCCTACCAGTCGATCGACGCCGACTTCGACGCGCTTCGGGCGACGGGGGTTGGCGACCGGGAGTTGATCGAGGTCACCTCCTGGGCGGCGATGAAGGCGGCGCTGCGGGTCGGCACGCTCGGAGTGGGGTCGGCGGCGTTACCGGCGTGATGCTAGTGCGACGTCCACACCCTCAACGGAGGTAACCATGGTCGCCGCCCGCGTCGTCTCGTCGGTCGTTCAGCGCCAGGTGAAGTACGTGACGCCTGTCGCACCCACCGCAGCCGACGGTCTGGTGGCCGAGGTCTACCGGCAGGCCACCGACGAGATGCGCCTGGTCGTACCGCCGCTGCTGCTGCACTCGCCGGCCCCCCGGACACTCGCCGCCTACTGGATGCTGATGCGCGAGCCGCTGATGACCGGTGGCGCCGTCGACCGGCTGGCCAAGGAGGCGGTGGCGTCGGCGGTGTCGGTTGCCAACATCTGCCCCTACTGCGTCGACATGCACAGCACCGGCATGTACGACCTGTCGACCGAGCACGACGCCGAGGCGATCGTCGCCGACCGGGTCGAGGACGTCGTGGATCCGCGGGTGCGTACGCTCGCCGGCTGGGCGCGGGCCGCCCACCAGCCGGCGGCTTTCCCGGCGTTCGACCTGACGCTCACCCCGGCGGAGCGCGCCGAGTTGGTGGGCGTCGTGGTGGGGTTCCACTACCTGAGCCGCATGGTCAACGTCTTCCTGTCGAGTTTCCTGCTGCCACCGCAGCTCGGCTCCCGGGCCAAGCGGAGGATGAAGCGCGGCGTCAGCCGGTTGCTGCACCCCATCCTGCGCGAGGAGCACCCGGCCGGTCGCTCACTGTCCCTGCTACCCGCGGCCGACCTGCCGCCGGAGGCGGGCTGGGCGCTGGGCAGCGCGTCGGTGGCGGACGCGGTGGCTCGCGCCAACGCGGCCTTCACCGCTGCCGGGGAGCGGTCGGTTCCTCCGCGGGTGCGCGCGCTCGTCGCCGCGCATCTCGACGCCTGGCAGGGTGCCGACACCGGCCTGAGTCGTGAGTGGTGCGAGCGGGCGATCGCCGACCTGCCGGAGCCCGACCGGTCCGCGGGCCGGCTCGCCCTGCTGGCGGCCTTCGCGTCGTATCAGGTCGACGAGGAGACCGTCGCGGAGTTCCAGGCCTGGCACGAGGGCGACGCCGTGTTGGTCGAGACGGTCGCCTGGGCCAGCTTCGCCACCGCGCTGGCGGTCGGCAGCCGACACCTTCGGTAGTCGGCCGGAGATCACAATTATCACCCGGGGCGGTGCCCCGAGAATATTGACGTATGTCCGGGTATTGGGCGCACCGCACGAACGAAGAAGCCCCCAGCACAGACGAAGAAGACATCGTTAAAGGCCCCTGCGACGCTCTATCCAGCGTGTTCACCGAAATCGGTGAGTCGGGATGTGTGGTGATAGTCCGTCGCCAAACTCCCTGTTCGAAGGGGTCGGAACTGGAAACTCGCGCTCGCGGCTATCGGTGCTGATGCCCGTTCCGTGGAGCCGTCCAGGAATCGGTGAAATGCCATTACCAAACCGATGGTAATGGGATTCCCGGCCCCGTACCCGTCCGTCACAATCGGAGGTCAAGTAGATGTCGCAGAAGGGTTCATGGCTGCATCGGCGGCTACCCGCAATCGTGGCGCTGGCCCTGGTCGCCCTGCTCTTCCAACTGGGGCGGTTGCCCTCCGCCTCGGCATCCGAGCTGGCGCGGACCGCGAGCGGGTTCGCGTTCCAGCCGGCCTCGATCGCGATGCCGGGGGGCTACCCGCAGCAGACCGTCCGCAAGGTCAACCAGAAGTACCAGGACATCAACGCGTGGATCTCGTCGGTCGGCTCGGGCGTCGCGATGAACGATCTCGACGGGGACGGGCTGCCCAACGACCTGTGCATCACCGATCCCCGTATCGACCAGGTGGTGGTCACCCCCGTGCCCCGCCCCGGCACCCCCCGCTACGCGCCGTTCGCGCTCAATCCGGCGCCGCTGCCGATGAGCGACACGATGGCGCCAATGGGGTGCGTCCCCGGCGACTTCAACGAGGACGGTCGCACCGACGTGCTGGTCTACCTCTGGGGACGTACGCCGATCCTCTACCTCGCCAAGGCCGGCGCGGTCGGCCTGACGATGGACACCTTCCGGCCGGTCGAGGTGTTGCCCCAGTCGCCCGGTGACCGCTACGACGGCCCGCAGTGGAACACCAACACCGTCGCGGTCGACGACTTCGACGGTGACGGCCACGTCGACATCTTTGTCGGCAACTACTTCCCGCACGGCCCGGTCCTCGACGACACCAAGAAGGACGGTGTCGCGATGAACCATTCGATGTCGCAGGCGTTCAACGGCGGCGAGGACTACTTCTTCCGGTGCACCGGCGCCACCGCCGGCGCCGAGCCGACGGCAACCTTCGAACTGGTCAGCGACGTTCTTCCGCGCGCCGTGTCGAAGGGCTGGGCCCTCGCTGCGGCCGCCAACGACGTCGACGGGGACCTTCTGCCGGAGCTCTACGTGGCCCACGACTTCGGCCCCGACCGGATGCTCTACAACAGGTCGACCCCCGGCAAGATCGAGTTCGCTCCGGTCAAGGCCGTCCGTGACCCGCTCGTCCCCAAGTCGAAGCGGGTGGGCGCCGACTCGTTCAAGGGCATGGGCGTCGACTTCGGCGACCTGGACGGCGACGGCCTCTACGACATGTACGTCAGCAACATCGCTACCACGTTCGGCCTGGAGGAGAGCCACTTCGCCTTCGTCAATTCCGCGAAGGACCACAAGGACCTTCGCACCCACCTCGACGACGGCACCGCCCCGTTCAAGGACGAGAGCGCGCCGCTCGGGCTCGCCTGGTCCGGCTGGGGCTGGGACGTGAAGATGGCGGACTTCAACAACAGCGGCGACCTGGTCGTGGCGCAGACGACCGGCTTCGTCAAGGGCGAGGTCAACAGGTGGCCGCAGCTGCAGGAACTCGCGATGTCCAATGACAACCTGCTCACCAACACCACCTGGTGGCCGCACGTGCGCCCCGGTGACGACATCGGCGGCAGTCAGCGGTTGCACTTCTTCGTCAAGTCCGACGGTGGCCGCTACGTGGACATCGCGCCGCGGTTGGGCCTCGACGCGCCGGTGCCGACTCGCGGCATCGCGACCGGCGACGCCGACGGCGACGGACGCCTCGACTTCGCGGTCGCCCGGCAGTGGGACGAGCCGGTCTTCTACCACAACCAGAGCCCGAACCCCGGTGCCTTCCTCGGCCTCCGCCTGACCCATCCCGCCCCGGCCGGCGCGACGGCCGCGACCGGGACCGCTGGTTCGCCAGTCGTCGGCGCCCAGGTCAAGGTCACGACCGCGGACGGTCGGGTGCTGCTCGGCCGTGTCGACGGTGGCAGCGGCCACTCCGGCAAGCGCAGCAGCGAGGTCCACATCGGACTTGGCAAGAACGTGACCGGCCCGGTGCGGGTCGAGCTGAACTGGCGTGATCGCACCGGTCAGCCGCATCAACAGGAGCTTTCGATGACCCCGGGCTGGCACTCGCTCGAGCTCGGCGCCCAGGCCCAGGAGAGGTGAGCGACATGGCAACCAGTACCGTCACCCCGCCACGTCACGACCCGAAAGTCAACATCGCACTTCGCAACTTCGCTATCTCGATCACGGTCTTCAACATCCTCGGCTTCACCGTCCTCGGCTTCGAGCAGCCCTGGACCTGGCCCCTCATCGCGGTCTTCGCCGGCTACACGATCGAGATCGCCCTGGAGGCCATCGGTGCCCGCGTCGAGGGCCGAGCCCCGCGATTCAGCGGCCGAGGGCTGCGCGGGCTGATCGAGTTCCTCTATCCGGCGCACATTACGAGCCTCGCGCTCAACATGCTGATCTACGTCAACGACCAGCTCTGGACGATGCTCTTCGGTGTCGCGGTCGCCATCGGCGCCAAGTGGGTCCTGCAGGCCCCCATCCGGGGCCGGATGCGGCACTACATGAACCCGTCGAACTTCGGCATCGCGGTGATCCTGATGGTGTTCCCGTGGGCCAGCGTCGCACCGCCCTACCACTTCACCGAGTACATCTCGGGCTTCTGGGACTGGCTGATCCCGGCGATCATCATCGTCGGCGGCACGATGATCAACGGCAAGCTGACCGGTCGGATGTGGCTGATCATGGGCTGGCTGTCCGCATTCGCTCTGCAGGCGATCGTGCGTGGGGTGCTGCTCGACACGTCGATCCCGGCGGCCCTGGGCATGATGACCGGCGTCGCGTTCGTGCTGTTCACCAACTACATGGTCACCGACCCGGGCACCTCACCATCGGCGCCGGCCGCGCAGGTGGCGTTCGGTGCCAGCGTGGCCGTGGTCTACGGCCTGCTCACCGGCTTCGGCATCGCGTACGGCATCTTCTTCGCCACCGCCGCCGTCTGCCTCATCCGCGGCGGCTTCCACTGGACCCTGCACTTCATCGAGAAGTCCAAGGCGGACCGGGCACCCAGCCTCGACACGGCCGCGATGCCGGTGCCAGCGAGCACCGGCAACGGCAACGGCAAGGAACACACCGGCAAGGAGGTCGTCCCCGCATGACTCGTGTAGCGATAGTCGGCATGGCGTGCCGCTATCCGGACGCCACGTCACCCCGGGAGCTGTGGGAGAACGCCCTCGCCGGGCGGCGCGCGTTCCGCCGTCTCCCCGACGAGCGGATGCGGCTCGAGGACTACTGGGACCCGGACCCGAACACGCCCGACAAGTTCTACGCCCGCAACGCCGCCGTCATCGAGGGGTACGAGTTCGACCGGATCGCCTACAAGGTCGCCGGGAGCACCTACCGCTCGACCGACCTGACCCACTGGCTCGCCCTCGACATGGCCGCGATGGCCCTGGCCGACGCCGGCTTCCCGATGGCCGAGGGACTGCCCCGGGACCGTACCGGCGTGGTGGTCGGCAACACCCTGACCGGTGAGTTCACCCGCGCGAATCAGCTGCGGCTGCGCTGGCCCTTCGTCCGGCGCATGGTCGCCGCGGCGCTCAAGGACCAGGACTGGGACGACGACCACCTGATGACCTTCCTCGACTCGTTCGAGGCGACCTTCAAAAGTCCCTTCCCGGAGGTCGACGAGGACACACTGGCCGGCGGGCTCTCCAACACCATCGCGGGCCGGATCTGCAACCACTTCGACCTCAAGGGCGGTGGCTACACCGTCGACGGCGCCTGTTCGTCGTCGCTGCTGTCGGTCGCGACCGCCAGCAAGACCCTCATCGACGGTGACGTCGACGTGGCCGTCGCCGGTGGTGTCGACCTGTCGATCGACCCCTTCGAGATCATCGGGTTCGCGAAGACCGGCGCGCTGGCGACCGGTGAGATGCGCGTCTACGACCGTGGGTCGAACGGCTTCTGGCCGGGCGAGGGCTGCGGGATGGTCGTCCTGATGCGCGAGGACGACGCTCGCGCCGCCGGCCACCGCATCTACGCCACCATCGCCGGATGGGGGATCTCCTCCGACGGCAAGGGCGGGATGACCCGACCCGAGGTCAGCGGCTACCGACTCGCGCTCGACCGGGCGTACGAGCGCGCCGGCTTCGGGATCGAGACGGTCGGCCTCTTCGAGGGACATGGCACGGGTACGCGGGTCGGTGACGCCACTGAGTTGACCGCGCTGTCCCTCGCCCGTCGTTCCGCCGACCCGACCGCGGCTCCGGCCGCAATCGGTTCGATCAAGGGCATGATCGGGCACACCAAGGCCGCCGCCGGTGTCGCCGGCCTGATCAAGGCGGCGCTTGCCGTGCACCACCAGGTGCTGCCCCCGGCCATCGGCTGCGTCATGCCGCACGAGATCCTGGCCGACGACAACGACCCGGCGCTGCGCGCACTGCGCAAGGCGGAGCCGTGGCCCGACCTGCCGAACGTCCGGGCCGGGGTCACGGCGATGGGCTTCGGCGGCATCAACACGCACATCGTGCTCGAGGGTGGCCCCTCCCGACGTCGGCGCGGGTTCGACAGCCGGACCAGCCGGCTGGCCTCCTCCGGCCAGGACGTCGAGCTGCTGCTGATCGACGCCGCCTCCCGGGAGAAGCTGCGGGAGCGGCTGGACAGGCTCGTCGAGTTCGTCGACGGCGTCGCGTACGCCCAGCTGGGCGACCTGGCCGCGACGCTGCACGGGGAGTTGCGCGACCTGCCCTACCGGGCGGCCGTCGTGGTCTCGTCACCGGCCGACGCGGTCGCGCGGCTGCAACGTCTCTGCGCCGTACTGGACGCCGGCGAGACGAGCCTGGTCAGCGCCGACGAGCGCTGCTTCCTGGGCCACGTCGGCGGTCCGGGCCGGATCGGCTATCTCTTCCCCGGGCAGGGCTCGGGGCAGGGGACGAGCGGCGGTGCCCTGCGCCGCCGGTTCAGCGAGGTCGACGAGGTCTACACCAAGGCGGCCCTGCCCACCTCGGGCGACATGGTCGCCACGACGGTGGCCCAGCCCCGGATCGTCACCGGCTCGCTGGCGGGCCTGCGCGTGCTGTCGGCGCTCGGCATCGAGGCGACCACCGCGGTGGGGCACAGCCTCGGCGAGATCACCGCCCTGCACTGGGCGGGCGCGTTCGACGAGGACGCCCTGCTGCGTACCGCGATGGTCCGTGGCCAGACGATGGCCGAGCACAGCTCGTCGGGGACGATGGCGAGCATCGCGGCGGCACCCGAGGCGGTCCGGCCCCTGCTGGCCGACCTGCCGGTCGTCATCGGTGGCTTCAACGGTCCACAACAGACGGTGATCGCCGGCACTGCCGAAGGGATCGAGGAGGCCTGCCGCCGCGCCGGCGAAGCGAGCTTCGCCACCACCCGGCTGCGCGTCTCGCACGCGTTCCACTCACCGCTGGTGGCACCGGCCGCCGACGCGTTCGGCGATCGGTTGACCGATGAGCAGTTCGACCCGCTGTCGCGCCGGGTGGTGTCGACGGTGACCGGCGATGTCCTCCCGGTCGACACCGACGTGCCGGCCCTGCTGCGCCGCCAGATCACCGACCCGGTGCTCTTCACCCAGGCGGTGGCCTTCGCGGCGAAGGACCTCGACCTGTTCATCGAGGTCGGCCCCGGTCGGGTGCTGGGAGCGTTGGCGACCGCGGCGACGGACGTGCCGTCGGTGTCGCTCGACACCGATGACGAGTCGGTCGCCGGTCTGCTCAACGCCGTCGGTGCCGCGTACGTCGTCGGCGCGTTCCGGGTCGACGACGGGCTGTTCCAGGGTCGCCTGACCCGGCCGCTGCAACTCGGGGCGAAGTTCAGCTTCTTCGCGAGCCCCTGCGAGGCCGCGCCGCCGCTGACAGTGCAGCCCGTGCGGCGGGCCGTCGAGGCGAAGAAGATCGAGGCCGACACCGACGCCTCCGAGCCGCCGCTGCACCTGCTGCGTCGGTTGGTGGCCGACCGCGCCGAGCTTCCGATCGAGATGGTACGCGGCGAGAGCCACCTCCTCGACGATCTGCACCTCAGCTCGATCACTGTGGGACAGGTGGTCAACCAGGCCGCCCAACTGCTCTCGGTGCCGAGTGCCCAGACGCCGACGAACTTCGCCGTCGCCACGGTAGGGGAGTTGGCCCAGGCGTTGGAAGACCTGGCCAGCTCCGCCGGGGAGGGTAACGCGGCGACGGCGGCCACTGTGGCCGGTGCGGCCGCCTGGTCCCGGGCGTTCTCCGTCGACCTCGACGCCCTGCCGCTGCCACCGCGCGTCGAGGTGGAGGCCAACGGCCCCTGGCGGCGCTGGTCGCGAGACGGCGACTCGCTCGCCGAGTCTCTGCGGCAGGCGTTGGAGCACGGCGGCGTCGGTGGCGGGGTTCTGGTCTGCCTGCCGGCCGACTGCACCGAGGCCGACCTGGCGCTCGCACTGGACGGGGCCAAGGCGGCGATCGCCGACAAGCAGCGCGACCGGTTCGTGGTCGTGCAACGTGGTCGGGGCGCCGCCGGGCTGGCCAAGTCGCTGCGGTTGGAGATGCCCCGGATCCGGACCACCATCGTTCGCGTACCCGCCGACTTCGACGACCCGGCGTTGCTGGTCGCGGAGGTGGCCGCCACCGGGCGGTTCCACGAGGTGCGCTACGACGCCGACGGCGTGCGGCTGGTGCCCACCCTGCGGGCGATGCCGGTGCGACCGGCCCGGGAGATCATGCCGCTCGACGCGTCGGACGTGCTGCTCGTGACCGGCGGTGGCAAGGGCATCACCGCCGAGTGCGCGCTCGCCGTCGCGCAGGACACCGGCGCGGCGTTGGCAGTGCTCGGTCGCAGCGACCCGGCGACCGACGCGGAGTTGGCCGCCAACCTCGACCGGATGACGGCCGCCGGGGTGCGCCTGCACTACGCCCGCGCCGACGTCACCGACCCGGCGCAGGTCAGGACCGCGGTCGACGGCGTACGCCAGAAGCTGGGCCCGGTGACGGCGGTCCTGCACGGTGCCGGCCGCAACGAGCCGGCGACCCTGGCCAACCTGGACGCGGCGGCCTTCCGGGCGACGTTCGCCCCGAAGATCGACGGGCTGCGCGCCGTCCTCGACGCCGTCGAGCCGGGCGCGCTGCGGATGCTCGTCACCTTCGGCAGCATCATCGGCCGGGCGGGACTGCGCGGTGAGGCGCACTACGCGACCGCCAACGACTGGCTGGCCGAAATCACCGCGGACTTCGCGGCGGCGCACCCCGAATGCCGGACGCTCTGCCTGGAGTGGTCTGTCTGGTCCGGCGTCGGCATGGGCGAGCGGCTCTCGGTCGTGGAGGGTCTGCAGCGGGACGGGATCGTCCCGATCTCGCCCGACGAGGGCGTACGCCTGATGCGTCGCCTGATCGCCGACCCCGACGCCCCGCCGGTGGTGGTGATCAGTGGCCGCACCGAGGGCATCGACACAGTGCGTCGGGAGACGCCGACGCTGCCGCTGCTGCGGTTCGTCGGCACGCCGCTGGTGCACTACCACGGTGTCGAACTGGTGACCGAGGTCGAACTCAACGCCGGTACCGACCTGTATCTCGCCGACCACCTGCTCGACGGCAACCTGCTGTTTCCGGCGGTGTTCGGCATGGAGGCCATGGCGCAGACCGCCACCGCGCTCACCGGGCGCGCTGAGGTGCCGGCGATGGAGGACGTCGAGTTCCTCCGGCCGATCGTGGTACCCGTCGACGGCAGCGCCACGATCCGGATCGCGGCGGTGGTGACCGGCGACGAAGACGTCGACGTCGCCATCCGGGCCGCCGACACCGGCTTCGCGGTCGACCACTTCCGCGCGCGGCTGCGCTTCGGCGACCGCGGAGAACTCGACGGCCCACCGGACGAGACCGGCGCCGGCCTACCGCTGGTGCCCCTCGACCCGGCCACGGACCTGTACGGGGGCATCCTCTTCCAGGGCCAGCGGTTTCAGCGGCTGCGCGGCTACCACCGGGCGGCGGCACGGCACGTCGACGTCGACGTGTCAGCGGTCGCGACCGACGACTGGTTCGCCAGCTTCCTCGGCGGTGACCTGCTGCTCGGTGACCCCGGAATGCGGGACGCGCTCATGCACGGCCTGCAGGTCTGCGTACCGCACGCGACGCTCCTGCCGGCCGGCATCGAACGCGTACACGCCGCTGGCCCGGTCCTCGCCGACAAGGGTGAGGCCCGGTTCACGGCGACCGAGCGCAGCCGCGACGGCGACACCTACCTCTACGACATCGCCGTCCGCACGCCGGGCGGCGAGGTGGTGGAACGGTGGGAGGGCCTGCGCCTGCAGGCGGTGCGCAAGGGCAACGGGCGCGGCCCGTGGGCGGCGCCGCTGCTCGGCCCCTACCTCGAACGGTCGCTCGACGACCTGCTCGGTGCCCAGGTCGCGGTGGCGGTCGAGCCACACGGCTCGGACGACCCGCCCCGACGCGCCATGACCGGCCTCGCGGCCGGACGGGTGTTCGGCCGCCCGGTCGAGGTGCGCTACCGGCCCGACGGCCGGCCGGAGATTGACGACGACCGGGTCGTCTCGGCGGCACACGGTGCCGGTGTGACCGTCTGCGTCGGCGGTCGGGGGGTGCTGAGCTGCGACATCGAGGCGGTCTCCGAGCGCGACGCGGGGACCTGGTCGGCGTTGCTCGGCCCGCACGACGGCCTGGTCGGCCAGCTCACGAGGGACACCGACGAGGACATCGACACCGCGAGCACCCGGGTCTGGACGGCGATCGAGTGCCTCCGCAAGGTCGGACTGCCGGTACAGACCCCGATCACGCTGAGCGCGGTCGGTCCGCACGGCTGGCTCACCCTGGCCTCCGGCACACTGCGGATCGCCGTGCTCGTGACCCGGCTGCGCGACCACGCCGACCCGGTCGTCGTCGCGGTGCTCACCGACGGGTGGTCGCTTCGATGAGCAAGTACTTCGAGTACCCCCACACGGTCGGCTTCGAGGAGACCAACCTCGTCGGCAACGTCTACTACGTCAACTACCTGCGCTGGCAGGGGCGGTGCCGGGAGATGTTCCTCAAGCAGCGGGCACCGGACGTGCTGGCCGACCTGCAGGACGACCTCAAGCTCTTCACTCTCAAGGTCGACTGCGAGTTCTTCGCCGAGATCACGGCGTTCGACGACCTCTCGGTCCGGATGCGGCTCGTGGAACTGGCGCAGACCCAGATCGAGTTCGGCTTCGACTACGTGCGGCTCGACCCGGACGGCGGCGAGACGCTCGTCGCCCGAGGTCGGCAACGGGTCGCGTGCATGCGTGGCCCCAACAACCGGACACTGCCGGCGCGGGTACCGGAGGCGTTGGCCCGCGCACTCGAACCGTACGCAAACGGGGAGGCGAGATGAGCGACGAACTGCTCACTCCGAGCGAGGTGGCCGGATCGAAGCTGTTGCGGCGGGCGTTCGGGACGTTCGCGACAGGCGTCACCGTCGTAACGGTCGGCGGCGCCACACCACACGGCATGACGGCCAACTCGTTCGCGTCGGTCTCGCTGGACCCGCCGCTCGTGCTGGTCTGTGTCAGCCGCGACGCGATCATGCATCAGATCCTCACCGAGGCCGGCACCCTAGGCATCTCGGTGCTCGGGCACCGGCAGGAGAAGGTGGCACGCCACTTCGCCGATCGGTGGCGGCCACTGGGGTTGGCGCAGTTCGGCTCGGTCGAGTGGACGCCGGGCAGCGTCACCGGCGCCCCGCTGATCGACGACGCGGTGGCTCACTTCGAGTGCCGGGTCTGGCGGACGTACGACGGCGGTGATCACACGATCTTCCTGAGCAGCGTGGTGTCGCTGCGCTGGGAGAGCACCGGTGACGTGTTGGTCTTCGTCAACGGGCAGTTCCGCGGCATGACCGAGCCGGCGCAGGTGCCCGAGCCGAGCGAGGCGGCGACATGACACTCACCGCGTCGCGGCGGCGGCCGCCCGGACCACCGTTCTGGGCGGCGCCGAAGCTGCTGTGGAAGCTCGGCCGGGACCGGCTCGGGCTGATGTCGTCGGCAGCCGACACCTTCGGTGACGCGGCCCGCATCGCGATCGGCCCGAAGGTTCTCTTCTTCTTCAACCACCCCAACCACGCCAAGCATGTGCTCGCCGACAACCCGGACAACTACCACAAGGGCGTCGGGCTGGCCCAGGCCAAGCGGGCCCTCGGCGACGGGCTGCTCACCAGCGAGGGCGATCTGTGGCGCAAGCAGCGACGGGTGATCCAGCCGGTGTTCCAGCCCAAACGGATCGCCCGGCAGGCCGACGTGGTGGCCGAGGAGGCCGGTCGGTTCGTGGACCGGTTGCGTGGCCACGTCGGGCGGGGTCCGGTCGACATCGCGGGCGCCGCCACCGGGCTCACCCTCGGTGTGCTCGGCCGTACCCTGCTCGACGCGGACCTCGGCGGGCTCGGCGACGTTGGCGGGTCCTTCGAGGCGATGCAGGACCAGGCGATGTTCGAGATGGTCACGATGAGCGCGGTGCCGATGTGGGTGCCGCTGCCGCACCAGGTGCGGTTCCGCCGCGCCCGTCGTCACCTGCAGACGGTTGTCAACGAGTTGGTCGAGGCGCGCGGCGGCCGGCTCGACGGCGACGACGCCCTGAGCCGGCTGATCCAGTCGACGAACGCCGAGCCCGACGTCGCGGTCGGGCAGCGGCGGTTGCGCGATGAGTTGGTCACGCTCTGCCTGGCCGGCCACGAGACGACGGCCAGCACCCTGAGCTGGACGTTCCACCTCCTCGACGAGAACCCGGCCGTCTGGGAGCGGCTGCGGGCGGAGGCGCTGTCGGTGCTCGGAGACCGACAGCCGACGTTCGACGACCTGCACCGCCTGCGTTACACGGCGACCGTGATCGAGGAGGCGATGCGTCTGTACCCGCCGGTGTGGATGCTTTCCCGCATTCCGCAGAAAACGGACACCATCGGCGGGTACGACGTGCCGGCCGGGGTCGATGTGTTGATCTGCCCGTACACGCTGCACCGTAACCCGGAGTTCTGGCCGGAGCCCGAACGGTTCCGCCCGGAGCGGTTCGACAAGGACGGTACGGCCTCGCGACCCCGGTACGCCTACATCCCGTTCGGCGCCGGCCCGCGGTTCTGCGTCGGCAACAACCTGGGGATGATGGAGGCGGCGTTCGTGGTCGCGATGGTCGCGCGGGAACTGCGGCTGGCCAAGGTGCCGGGATACCGGGTGGTGCCCGAGCCGATGCTGTCGCTGCGGGTTCGCGGCGGGTTGCCGATGACAGTGCACGAGGCATAGCGGGATCGGATCGGAGCGAACTGCGGCTCCGCGAGGGCGTCCCCTTCACCGTGGTGGCCCTCGCGGAGCCGCAGTTTGCGCGGTTGGCGCCCGACTCACGTCTGGGCCTCAGGCGCTCATTTGAAGAGAGTCGGCGCCATCGACGTACCGCTCCGGGCCGTCCTGCTGCTGTCGGTATGCCTCCCGGGCGGTGCGGGAGGCGCTCGTCTGGTGAGTCACCGCAGTGCTGTTGTGAGTTCGGCGGCGTTGTCGAACGCGGGTGCCGCCCTTTCGGATTCGTCTTCCGTGAGCGTGACGGACTGGGCGCGGGCCAGCATCTCGGCCGCGGTCTTTGGATCGTGCAGCACCATCGCGAGTTCGGCGCGGTAGACCAGGACCTCGACCTGCTCGACCGGGTCGTCGTCGGCTTGCGGGCGGGCCAACGCGCTGTCGAGGATCCGAACGGCCTGTCCGACGCTTCCCCTGGAGTCCGCCTGCACGACAGCATTCGCTAGGGCCTTGGCCAGCCGCCCGGCAGGCGTGGCGGCCGGCATGGGCGCGGTGGCGGCGTCCCGAAAGACGCGGATCCAGTTGCCGCCCGGGTCGATGACGCTGAACCCGCCCAACCCGTCGGCGTTCTTCCGCGCCCTGGGCCGGGTCATCCGCGGCGTTCCGGACACCAGTACCTTGCCGTACGCGGCGCGCATGCCGGCCGCGAATGCCCGATGGAGTCCCTCGACGTCCGCGGTGAGTACCAGGCAGGAGCCATAGGACTGCTCCGGGTCGAATCCGGCGATCTCGAAGAACTGCAGACGCAGGTCTTCGCGCTGCACCCCCACACACGAGTAGGGCTTGCGTTGCTTGTACGTGGTGCGGAAACCGAGAACTCCGTAGAAGGCCTCGATGTCGTCAATGGATGCGCACGGCAGCAGGGGAACGGTCACCTCGTTGGTCATGCCTCCTTCCTAGGCGTCGCAGGGTGTCCGTCGCACATAGAAATAGCCGATCATCGCCTTTGGCTGTCCGATCGGCTGATGACTCAGAAGCCCAACGCCGCCCGGCCGAGCTATCGACGGTGCCTTCCTGCCTGCCAGCTGTCCCGCCAAGTCGTTGGTGGGGGGTCGGGCGATCAGGCGGATTGCCGGCGGCGGTGTAGGCGGGAAGTTGGGCGGGGATACCGAGGTGGACGGTGATGCCGAGGATGCGGGACAGGCCCAGGGCAGCAGCGCGAGCTGGTCATTCCACACCGTCAGCGCGCGTTCCAGGCCCACTACCGAGACCGGGGCGGACAGCACGCCGAGGGGCACACCCGCGGCGGTGAGGGTCAGCCCGAACGGCGCTTCGGCGGCGCAGGCCGTACCGGTCCCGCAGGATTACGGCGACGGCAACGAACAGCCAGCAGAACGCCGCGAACGCGACGGTGACGTACGCCGCGCGCAGACTCGGCGCAGTCCAGAAGGCGAACCAGTAACCGCCCGGTCCGCGCCCGGCGAGTACCGCCAGCAGCAGCACGCTGCGCAGCAGCGCGACGCCACCGACCACGGCCCACAGGTGGAACGGATCCCGCCGACCGACGACGAGGCGTACGACGACTGTGAACAGCGCCCACCCACCGAGGGTGACCAGCAGGTGCGCCGGCGCGGCGAACCAGGTCAACACGAGCCGGCTCGCCACCAGCACCACGGCCGGGATCAACCACACCAACACCCGGTCCGCCCGCGTCACGGGCGTCGGCAGCGCGGCGACCCGCCACGGCCGGAGCGCGCCGAGCAGCAACCCGCGCGCGGCGGCTGAGCCGAACCCGCGCCCGTACAGGCCGAGCAGCACCACCAGCAGGATCGACCCGAGCAACGCCCGGGCCGCCCAGGCCATCGCCGGGTCCCGGTCGGCGCGCCGCGCCCCGAGGTCGGCGGCGGTGAAGTTGTACGCGGGCAGGTCCACGTCGGCGCCGTAGCGCTGCCGGTGCGCGTCGCGCGCGTCGTGGTACGCCGCCGCGGCCAGCCGCCAGTCACGCCCGCGCAGTTCGGCGTCCCGCCAGGTCGCCGGTTCGGTCGCGGCGACCAGGTCGCGCATGCGCCGGGCCAGCACGACGGCCTGCGTGCCCTCCTCGATCGCCTCGTCGACGCGGCCGCCGGTGACCGCGTAGATGCTGTCCAGCGCCGCGGAGTCGCCGGTCGGGATGTCCCACTCGAAGATCCACATCATGGGCGGCGGTTCCAGCCCGAGCGCCCGCACCGACCGGTCGGCGTACGGACCGATGTAGAGGCCCTTGGTGACCGCCTGCCGGGACAGCGCCATGGCCTGCCCGATCGCGGCGACGGTGCCCGGGTCGCCGGAGAACGTGCGGTACGCCCAGTCCGGGCCGTGATCCGGACATGAGGCGGACGAAGCGGCGCGGCAGGCAGCTATGACATAGATGGGATTACATGTCTAGCGTGAACTCAGGTATGAAGGCCGAAGGCACGTCTCGGTGCTGATTCCTGAGAAGGAGCGACAGATGAAACATGCACTGCGCCGCCTACGAACGGGGGCGGTCGCGCTCGCTGCCTGCTCACTTGGGCTGAGCCTACTGTCGGTACCCGCCGCCGAGGCGTACTCGGTTGCCCCTCTCGCGCCACAATCCGAGCGAGCACCGGAATCGAACCAGTTCTCGGCAGAGGGTGTGACCACGATCGGTGAACTCCGCACCGTCAACAGCTCGCTGTCCTACGCCCCCAACGGCGGGACACAGATCATCCAGCACCCCGGTGCCACCTACGTCAAGGTGCACTTCAGTTCACTGCGACTGGCCCAAGGCGACTACGTCACCGTCTCGAGCCGCGACGGCAAGGAGAGCTACCGGTACGACCGCCACCTGAACCGGGCGACCGGTTCGGACTACACCACCGACGGACAGCCGGGTTTCTGGGCGATGTCGGTGGAGGGCGACACCGCCGTGGTGACACTGCACAGCAGCCGCCCCTCACGTGTCAGCGCCGCCACCATTGACCGGTTCTGGCGCGGATACGACCGCACGGAAATCGCCGCGCACAACTTCTCCACCCAGTCCGTGTGCAGCACCGACGCCCGCCGGGACGTGGTCTGCTACCAGAACAGCCACCCCACCGAGTACGCCCGTGGCAGGGCGGTGGCGCGGCTGCTGATCAGCGGCGGTGGACTGTGCACCACCTGGCGGGTCGGCAACACCAACCGGATGCTGACGAACAAGCACTGCTTCTCGACGCAGTCCGCCGTGAGCGGCAGCGAGATGCAGTTCAACTACCAGTGCGCCACCTGTGGCGGCGCGAATCCCGGCGCCGGCACCAAGGTCAGCGGTGCCACCCTCTACAGGGTGAGCAGCGGCGGCTCCAACCAGCTGGATTACGCCCTGTTCTCGGTCAACAACTTCGCCGCCATCCAGGGGTTCGGCACGCTGTACCTGGCAACCACCGCCACCAGCACCGGCACCCGGATCTATGTCCCCGGGCACGGTGACGGCACCGCGAAGCGGCTGTCGATCTACGAGGACACCCAGAACGGCGCGACCTGCGCCGTCCGGAACGCGAACTACAACACCTGGAACATCAGTTACAGCTGTGACACCTCCGGCGGCAACTCGGGTTCACCAGTGCTGAACGCCAGCCACCGGGTGATCGCCCTGCACCACCTCGGCGGTTGTCCGTCGAACCAGGGCGCGAAGGCGCACCTGATCTACAACGAGATCGCCAGCCTGATCGACAACGGCTGAGACGGTGGGCCGCCGATGCGCGCTCTGCGCCTTGGCGGCCCATCGGCGTCCTCGCCACTCGACCTCGGCGACCGCTGGGGGTGCCGGTGAACATCGTCGCCGACGTGCAGACAGTGCTGGGCAGGCGTCGCCGGACGACGCCGCGCGTCGATGACGTCGAACGTGGACCACCGCCGGCCACCGGTCGCCCCGGCTGTGCGCCAGGGCCCGCCGTTCGGCGGACCCTGGCGCGCGACACAGAAGATCAGCGCAGGGTGTCGATGTCGATGACGAACCGGTACCGCACGTCCGAGGCGAGGACCCGCTCGTACGCGTCGTTGACTGCCTCGGCGCCGATGACTTCGACCTCGGGAGCGATGCCGCGCTCGGCGCAGAAGTCCAGCATCTCCTGCGTCTCGGCGATGCTGCCGATGCTGGAGCCGGCGAACGAACGTCGATTGCCGAACAACGCGAAGACGGGCACCGGCAGCGGCTCCGGCGGGGCACCCACGCTGACAAGCGTGCCGTCCAGACGCAGCAGGCCGAGGTAGCTGGCCATGTCGATCGGTGCGCTGACCGTGTTGATGATCAGGTCGAAGCTGTTCTTGAGCGCCTCGAACGTCACCGGGTCCTTGGTGGCGTGGTAGTGCTCGGCGCCGAAGCGCAGGGCGTCGTCCTTCTTGCCCAGCGTCTGTGACAACACCGTCACCTCGGCGCCCATCGCCGCGGCGATCTTGACAGCCATGTGGCCCAGACCACCCAGGCCCACCACGGCGACCTTCTTGCCTGGACCGGCGTTCCAGTGCGCCAACGGAGAGTACGTGGTGATGCCCGCGCACAGCATCGGCGCGGCCGCCTCGTACGGGATGCTTTCCGGCACCCGCAGCACGAAGTCCTCGTTCACGACGACGTGGGTCGAGTACCCGCCCTGGGTCACGGTGCCGTCCCGGTCGACGCCCGCGTACGTCTGGGTGTTGCCCTTGAGGCAGTACTGCTCGTTTCCGGTGCGGCAGTTCTCGCACTCGCGACACGAGTTGACCATGCAGCCAACACCAGCACGGTCGCCGACCGCGTGGCGGGTGACGTCGGGGCCGACCTCGGTGATCCGGCCGACGATTTCGTGGCCAACGGTGAGCGGGTAGGGAACACTGCCCCAGTCGCCGCGCACGGTGTGGATGTCAGAGTGGCAGATGCCGGCGTAGCGGATTTCGATGAGAACATCGTGCGGGCCCAGGTCCCGCCGTTCGATCGTGGTACGCACGAGCGGTTCGGTGGCAGAAGGCGCGGCGATGGCGTTGACGGTGAAGATGATGTCCTCCGGTGACGTGATGCTGACCTGCCTGCACCTCACCACACGCGTGCTGGATGCGATCGTCGGCCTGGGCGTCAGGCTTTTTCTACAGCAGGGGTCATCTGTCCGCGCTCACCATGCTGGTCTGCGTGGTTCAGGCGGTTTCCTTCTGCAGTGCGGGGCCGAGGAGCAGCCCTCCGTCGATGACATACTCGGCGCCGGTGATGAAGGCCGCGTGCGGCGATGTGAGGAACAACAGCAGCGCAGTGATGTCGGCGGGCTGCCCGAGTCGCGGGACGGCGAACGGCTCGGGCGAGTAGAAGTCGGCGATCGGGGTGTCGCTGCCGGCCGCCGGCTCGGTGATGAACGGAGTGGCGACAACGCCGGGGTGAATTGCATTGACGCGGATGTTGTCGCGGCCCAACTCGAGGGCAGCGGTCTGAGTGAGCCCCCGAACCGCCCACTTGCTGGCGACATAGGGCGCGTAGAAGGCCGTACCGCCGATGCCCAT
Source organism: Micromonospora sp. H61 (assembly GCF_018070325.1). GTDB lineage: Bacteria > Actinomycetota > Actinomycetes > Mycobacteriales > Micromonosporaceae > Micromonospora > Micromonospora salmantinae. The sequence continues at coordinate 189,532 of NZ_JAGPXY010000001.1, read as the reverse complement.
TGTGGAGGCGATGTTGATGATCGTTCCTCCTCCCGCGCGCCGTAGCGCCGGGGCGGCTGCCTTGATGCCGAGGAAAGTGCCGGTGAGATTGATGTCGAGGATGCGAGCCCACGTAGCCCGGTGGGTGGACTCGATGAGGGCCGGTGGGTTCTGCACCCCGGCGTTGTTGACCAGGATCGTGAGCGCGCCGAAGACCTTCTCGGTCTCCGCGACGGCGGCGGCCCACGACTCCTCCTGGGACACGTCGAGGCAGACGAAACGCGCCCCATCTCCCAACTCTGCGGCGAGGCCAGCACCACGCTCGGCATTGATGCCACCGATGACGACGTTGGCGCCTTCGGCGTGCAGGGCGCGAACGTGGCTGGCCCCCTGCCCACCGGTGCCGCCGGTCACGAGAACGGTCTGATTGGCGAAGCGGGACAAAAGATCCTCCGGGTGCGTGCGAGGGATGACAACCCGAAACCGGGTGGCGAGTCGACCGACTCACCACGTCGAAGCTACCTCTCCTGCGAGTGGTGAGTCAACCCACTCACCTCGCTATGATGGCCGCATGACCCCAGCGCCGTCGGCCTATCACCAGCGCGTGGCGGAGGAGAAGCGCGCGCTCATCGTGCGGGCCGCCACCGAGCTTTTCCTCGAGGTGGGCTACGACCGGGCATCACTGGCGCGTGTTGCCGACAGTGCTGGCGTGTCGAAAGCAACGCTGTTCAAGCAGTTTCCGACAAAGGCAGCGTTGTTCGATGCCATCGTCATCGACTCGTGGGCCGAGAACGACGTCGAAGACGTGCCGCCCGCCGGTGACCTGACGGCCGGCCTGACGGTTCTGGGAAGGCGCTACGCGACGCTGTTGAGCCAGCCGGAGATGACCGCCCTGTTCCGCATCGTCATCGCCGAACTGCCACGCTTTCCTGAACTGGCCAAGGCGCATTTCTCACAGGGAAAACTGCCGTACTTCGAGTCCGTCCGGATCTACCTCCTGGCCGAGCGCGACGCGGGAGCCGCCGACATCGCTGACCCGGAGATGGCCGCTACGCAGTTCCTCGGGATGATCTCGAACTACCTGTTCTGGCCGAGCCTTCTGCTCCCGGACTGGACGGTGACCCCTACCCGCACGACCGCGGTTGTGGAAGAAGCCGTCCGAACCATGGTTGCGCGATATGGCACCGACGTTCACCACCGGGACCGTGAGGTCGTTACCGCGTCTGCTGCAGAAGACGCGCAGGGCCGCCGAGAAGTCCTGGCAACAGACTCCGCGAACAAGGCGCGCGACTGCAACCGCCGGACCTAGTAGCCATGATCGCGAAGAAGTAGCGGGTCCGCTCAGGTCACCAGGCCCCGGCGGTACGCGTACACCACGGCCTGCACCCGGTCGCGCAGGTCGAGCTTGGTGAGGATGCGGGACACGTACGTCTTGACCGTCTCCTGGCTGATCACCAGGGCCGCGGCGATCTCGCTGTTGGAGAGGCCCTCCGCCATGAGCCGGAGCACCTCCAGCTCGCGCGGGGTCAGCGCGCCGCCGTGCGGGCCACCCTCGGCCGGGCGGATGCGGGCCGCGTACCTGCCCACCAGCTGCCGGGTCACCTCCGGGGCCAGCAGCGCGGCGCCCGTCGCCACCGTGCGGATGCCGTGGAGCAGCTGCGCCGGTGGGGCGTCCTTGAGCAGGAAGCCGCTGGCACCCGCGCGCAGCGCCTCGTAGACGTACTCGTCGAGGTTGAACGTCGTCACCACGAGGACCTTCACCGGCACGGGGACCCGGGCACCGGCCAGCAGGCGGGTCGCCTCGATGCCGTCGAGCACCGGCATCCGGATGTCCATCACCACCACGTCCGGCCGGAGCCGAAGGGCCAGGTCGACTGCCGCGCGTCCGTCGCCGCACTCGCCGACGATCTCCATATCGGGCTGGGCGTCGATGATCGTCGCGAATCCGGCGCGGATCAGCTCCTGATCGTCGCAGACGAGCACCCGGACCGGCGCGGTCACGACGGGTTCCCAGCCGGGATCCGGGCCCGCACGAGGAAGCCGCCGCCGGCCCGCGCACCCGCGCTGAAGTCACCACCGAGGACGGTGACCCGCTCGCGGAGCCCGGCGAGGCCGCGCCCGCTGCCGCCCGGGGACGCGCTGTCACCCCCGGAGCCGTCGGTGCTGATCTCCACGGTCGTCTCTCCTTCCCCGTGGTGAACGCGAACCCTGGTCCGGCTGCCGTGCGCGTACTTCAGCGCGTTCGTCAGCGCCTCCTGCACCACCCGGTACGCCACCACCTCGGCGCCATTGATGGCCACCGACGGCGTGCCCTCCCGGACGAACTCGACCGGCTGTCCGGCCTGCCGGGAATGGGCGATGAGGGCATCCAGGTCGCCGACGAAGGGCGTACGCGGATCGCCTGTGCTGTTGTGATCCGGGTTGAGCAGGTCGAGCAGCTGCCGCAGGTCGCCGACGGCCCGGCGGCCGGTCCCGGTGATCGCAGTCAGCGTCTGGTCCAGCTTGTCCGGGGCGTCCATCAGGTAGCGCGCCGCCTCGGCCTGCACGACCATCGCCGTCACGTGGTGGGTGACGACGTCGTGCAGCTCCCCGGCGATGCGCGTGCGCTCCGCAGTACGGGTGGTCTCCTCGACATGGCGGCGGCGTTCCGCCTCGGTGACCCGGTTCTGGCGCAGCCACGCCCCGATGCCCCACGCGAGCGCCAGCAGCAGGTAGAAGGTGGTGAACCCCGCGATGCCCTCACCCGATCCGAGCCGGTCGAGGGAGACCGCCAGGGGCACGTACGCCGCCGAGGCGAGACCCGCGACGGCCCAGCGGCGCCGTTCCAGGTGGGCGCCGGCGCTGATGAGCGCGATGGCCAGTCCCGTACCCGCGATGGTGTGGTAGCCGCGGAGCTGGTCGATCGCGAAGCCGAGCGACACCAGCATGAGGCAGGCGGCCGGCCACCGACGCCGCACGGCCAGCGGCAGGCACTCCAGGGCGACGACACCGATGGTCAGCGCGTCGTACGGGCGGTCCGGGAGGTCGCCGAGCTGCGTACCCTGCCGATCCAGGGCCGGGACCACCGTCGCGAGGGCGAGGGCTACGGCGATCGGGAGATCCCGGACCGTGATCGGCCACTGCTGCCACAGATCCGGGAGCCTCCGGAGCCTGATCACCGGGTGACTGTAGCGGTTGCCGGGGCCTGCGCCGAGCGGTGGCGGCGCGCGATGATGTGCCCGCGGCGCTTGGCCAGCCACAGGAACACCACGGTCAGCACCACGCCGGCCAGCACCGCGTACAGGCTGCCCTCCGGCCCGAAGTCGCCACCGCTCAGCGCGACCGGCCCCGACGTCGACGCCTCGAGCAGCCCCTTCGACTCGCCGTTGCCCGAGACCACGACGCTGAAGATGCCGCCGGCGGCGAAGTTCCAGCCGAAGTGCAGGCCGATCGGGACCCACAGGTTCCGGGTGGCGGCGTAGCAGGCGGCCAGCATGAACCCGGCCTCGATGGCGATGGCGGTCGCCCCCCACAGGGTGGCGTCCGGGTTCGCCAGGTGGATCGCGCCGAACACCACGCCGGTCAGGGCGAGAGCGATCCAGGTGCCCGTCCGCTCCTCGACAATGCGGAACAGCACCCCCCGGAACAGCAGCTCCTCGGTGACGGCGGCGGCCGCCATGAACCCGAGCAGACCCAGCGCTCCCGTCGGCGAACCCCAGCCCTCGACGCGGTAACCGTCGAGGAATGCGATGGTGGCGATGACGGCCGCGAACATGGCGAAGCCGATGAGCGTCCCACGGCCCAGCTTCCCGCCCCGGCCGTCCAGGCCGAGCTCGGTCGGCTCACGGCGCTCGGTGCGCCGCACGACCCACCGGTAGACGACCACGCCCAGCACTGCCGTCAACGCGCCCATCACCAGAGTGAGGAAGAAGTTGCCCTCGACGGCGGCGACGCACTGCCAGCCGACGAGGGCGGCGACGGCGACCGCTAGGAACTGTTTGACGAATCGCATGGCGACTCCTTCGTAGACCGTGGCCGGAGCGCCAGCGGACACGAAGAAACCTATGGTTTTCCGCCGCTGCAATCGTCACCGCACGGTGGACACTTGCGGGTAGCTCGCACGGGGGACAAGAGCTACATTCCGCGCCGGATGGCGGCGACTGACCTGGGCGATCGGGCGACGTACGCGCGAAACCCGCGGTGCGTCCGGGACGGTGATCGCCACGCCGCCGGTCTCAGTGCAGCAGGGCGTTCTCGAAGGAGCTGTCCGTCCGGCTGCACATCGACGTTCGGCCGGAGCTGCTCACCAAACTGGACACCATCACGACCAACGTGGAGCTTGGCTCCCGCAGCAGTCTCTGCCAGACACGCCTGAGCCAGCACCTGAGGGGCCGGGCGGTCCGGTTTCAGGTCACTTTCACGAGTCGCGGCTGTCGGCAGAGTGTCGACCAGGGAGCGCCCCAATCCGACCAAGGAGGTGAGCGACGGTCTGTCCCAAGTCCGTAAGGCGGTAGTTCGTCGGGAACCGCGGTTCAGGCACGCCAACTGTGTTTTGCGCGTTGTGCAACTCATCCTCTTCCTCGCCGGAAAGGTGTTGCTGGCTACGTTCAACCGCTTCGACGAAATTCATTTTCACCAACTTCTGAACAAGGATTTGCACAACGTGAGCAATGCCTATGTCTCGATTGGCTATGTCTTTTACTCGGAACTGCTCAGCTTCCGTCGTTGCCACCGACAAGCATCGCGCATCAACTCCTTCGAAATCCTCCAAGAGTGAAATCAGAATCCGCATCTCATCAGCTCTGGATCCATCCTTGGCTCCCAGAATGAAAGCTCGAGCAAGCACTCTGATCTTCCACTCGTCGGCTGTGGCGGTCGACGCTCCGACGGCCTCGCCCAGCAACTGCCGTGTCTTCCGATCAGATTGCTCTCCCGCAGCGAGGTCATCCACAGTTGACCCGCTCTCCGATTCAACGGCGTCGGTAAACTGCTGTACACCCTCCGCGGCCCAGAGACGGTAGACCAGCGACACCGATTCCTCCACCATGGAGCCCGCAAGCGCGCTGGCGGGAACGGCTGCGACGCCGAGCTCTGGTCTCTGGAGCACAGCTGCTGCGACTGTTAGAAGAGCTGCAACCGCAGGTGCCACGGTGTTTCCAGCGGCACGTTGGACGATAGCAACCGCTCGATCTTGCGCTTCTCCCATGCGTTTATTCTGCTCTGCCTGCGCCAGCCGATTCGCCCTGCGTTCGCCTGATGAGTGTGATTGCCTCCGGCGGGTATACCTCCCGCTCCAGACCGGATCCGACTCCGGTAACCAGGCTGCCCGCCCCCTGGACCCCGGGCAGCTTGGGGATGGCCGACGAACCACCGTCACCCGACGAGCACCACTCGGCAGGGCCAAGCCTGCGCGGCGGGATCCGACAACCAGTCAGACGGCAAGATCAACGCTGGGAGGCGGCCGTAAAGGTAGGTCCACCGAGCTGGCCGGGCCCCTGCCGATCAGACGATTTGCAATGCTGTGGTGGGCGCATGAAACGCCGAACGGCGGCCCGCTGAATCAGTCGGGCCGCCGTTCGCAAACTGTGGATCAGAGCGGGCGGATGTTCTCCGCCTGCGGGCCCTTCTGGCCCTGGGTGATGTCGAACTCCACCTTCTGGTTCTCGTCGAGGCTGCGGAAGCCGCTCGCCGAGATCGCGGAGAAGTGGGCGAAGACGTCGGCGCCGCCGTCGTCCGGGCTGATGAAGCCGAAGCCCTTGTCGGCGTTGAACCACTTCACGGTACCTGTAGTCATGTCTGCTCCTCGCAGGCTGTTGGAGACCGCACTGTGCGGACCCTTACGCCGCCGCGTTGATCACCCGCGTCGAAACGACACGAAAAACGAAGAAGCGCCTGGGTGGGCTCAGATGACCCATCAGGCGCTGGAAAACGTCTACGGAAATCAAAACTGCAACACGGCTACCGTAGCAGATGATCCGTCGTCCGTCCCGTTTGGGTGGGCGGACCTGGTCACCTGTCCGCTTCAACGATGCCGCCCTGGCCACAACAGTGAAGCGAACGTCGACCGGCCGTCGCTGCCACGACGACCGGGCGGGCCGGCAGTGCGGGGCCGGTGCCAAGAGCGCCGGCCCCGCTGTGGTCGACCTGGTCAGGCGCGGAAGAAGGTGCACTGGAAGGCAAAGTCGTCCACCCGCACGGCACCGCTGCCACCGAGCAGGGAGACCCGGACGAACACCTTGTTGGGACCGTTCGCGTAGCTGGCCACGTCATGCCGCCGCCAGACGGTGTCGGTGATCCGGACGGTGCGCAGCGCGAGGTAGGTCCAGCTCGCCGGATCGATCACCTCGACGTTGAGCACCGCCGGCCCGCTGACCGCCCGGACGAAGAACCCGCCGCCGCAGGTGGTGGAGTGCCCGGCGGTACGCGGCCCCACTGTGAGCAGCTTGCCCACCCCGGACCAGCCACCGGTCGAGGTTGTGAGAATGGCGTTGTTCGAACCAGACCGGGCCGTCCCCGTGCCCAGTTCGAAAGCTCCGCTTCCGGCCCCGGAGCGATGGAACTCCCACACCGCTGCCGGGTTCCCCTCGAACCCGTCGGTGTGCTGCCAGAGGTCCGCCTGAGCGGGGCCGACGGCCACGGTCAGGGCCACCGCCGTCGCCATGACAGCCGCGGCGGTGAGGCGTACGGCTCTGGTGAATGCGGTTCTCATCGTTGTCTCCTTCGCTCGTCGCCGCTCGTCACGGCGCGCCGTAGATGACGACCTGGTACGCGTTGATCGCCTCTCCCACCGGCTGATGCCAGGTGCGCGGCGTGGAGTTGCACTGGCTGCCCTTCCGGTTGGCGTGCGAGTTCAGCCCGTACGCGGTGTTGGTGGCGAAAAGCGGCCCACCACTGTCGCCGCCGAGGGTGCAGATGTTGGTCTCGACCATCTGGCGTACGGTGCCGCCGGCGCCGTTGACCGTCACGTTGGTCTTGAGCACGGAGCCGCACCTGAATCCGGTGGTCCTGCCCGAGTTGCAGACCGACAGCCCACTCACTGCCGTCGCCCAACCGTGGATGCTGCGGCTTGTGTTGTTCCACAGGTTGATGACGCCGGTCGCCCAGACCGACGAACCGTTCATCCAGATGAGGCCGTAGTCGTTCTCCGGATAGTTGCTCTCCAGCGACGGCCCGACGTCCTGCCCGTTGGGCAGTGTCCAGTGCGGGTAGCCCTGAGTGCAGTGGCCGGCCGTGATGATGTAGTTGAAGGTGTAGTCGGTGGCGGTGAACCCGACCGAGCAGCCGCCCAACGAGTCCCCACTGGAGATCCCGACGTTCGGCTGGATCTGGCCGGCGCTGGTCTCGAACCGCACCGCCGCGCCGAACTTGCGCGCCACCGAGCGTTGCACGGCGTTCTTCGCCCCCGACGCCGGCAGGCTCACCACCACCTGGTTGGTCGCCGGGTCCACCCCCCAGGTCGTGTTCGGCTCACTCGCCGCGGCCTCCAGCGTCCGCTGGATGGACTGGAGTTGCCGTTCGCCACGAGCGACGACGCGCGCCTTCGCGCCAGCGGTGGTCACCTTCGCGGCAGCCGCGGCGTCGGTGACCGCGACGACGAGGTCGCCGTTGGACAGGTACGCGCCGCCCGAGCTGGCACCCAGCTCGGTGGTCAGCTGGTTGGCGAGTCGCACGTTGGCGTTCTCGGCGCTGATCAGCCTCTCGGCGGCATCGCGGCTGATACCCCGCTGTGCGGCGATCGCCTCGGCCATGTCCGCCGCCCCGCCGGCCCGGTCCCTGGCGACGCCGCCGCCGAAAGCCAGGGCTGCCCGGCCATCGGTGCGGACCGGATCCGCCGCGCCCCCGGGTTGGGCCGGTCGGTCTACCGGCCCGGCCGCTGCCGCCGTCGGGACGAAGGCCACCGACGCCACGACGGCGAGCGCCATCGCGAGCAGGGACCTGCGGCTTGGCCTCTTCTTACGCGGGTGGCTGACGACACGTTCTGACATTCACCGCTCCCATCACGAGGGGACTGGTCGGCCAGGTCAGGAGCCGGACGGCCCGGACCGGACGGCAATCCTCGCAATCGGGAGGGGGCCGCGAGTGGGATGTTGGACGCGGCTGGACACGGCTGGACAGGGCTGGACACCTGGCTCCGGTCGGCCGCCCGGCGGCTCTTCGGGATGTGTGCAGGCGAAGTCCCAGACCATTGTCAGCGCACTGTCGGGTTCGCCGCGCTCGAGCCCGAGGGCCTGGATCAGGCTCAGCAGCTCGTCGCGAGCCTCGCCCGCTTCTTCTACCAAGCGGCAATCGAAGAGAACGTCGTCGGATCCTGCCCCCCACTGACCCGTGCGACGATCCCGTGGTCGAGCCAGAGGATCAGTCCCTTGTCGCGATCGGTGATGCAGAACGACGCGTTGTCGTCAGCACGATGATGATCGCTGAACTCCAGGAGCGCGCCGAGCGCGTCTTTCGGGCCGCCAGGGACCCACTCCTGCTCGTTGTCCTTGTCGTCGCTGGTGGGTGGGCTGTCAGCGACGCCGCGAAGGGATGGCCGGCGACGCCCGGAGGACGGTGAGCCAGGTGGCGTTGGGCGCGGGTCGCCGGAAGATTGGAGAATCTTTCTGGTTGGCGGCAACCTGCGGGCGGTGGATCGCATGTACCCGGATGTAAGCGATGATCGCCACGATCCATAGGGGCCCGGAAATGTCTGCACGTCCTCTTCTGCTGCTGCCCGTTGCCACCGTCCTTCTTGGACTGTCTGCCTGTAGCTCCTCGCCGGCTTCTGGGCCTGGCCCAACCGCATCTGCTCCGACGTCGGCCGCTGCGGCCACTGGCACCCCCGGTGCGTCGGCCGCTGCGGCTGCCACGGCGGCCGACTGTCCCTCGGCGACGACCCTCCAGACGCTGGTCGAACTGCCGAAGGGCTCGTCTCTCACGACAGTGAAGTGCTTCAAGGACTGGGCGGCGGCCGATCCGCAGGGCCCGACCGCCGGCGACGGTGTCTACCTGTTCCGCTACGTGACCGGTACGGGCTGGAAGTACTACGACCAGGGCAGCGGGTGGGACTGCAAGGATCTCGGCCTCAGCGAGCCGGCGCCGTTCTGCATCTCGGATCCGGTGACGACGACGACCAAGCCGGTGAACAGCGCGGCCACGAATGCCACGTGCCCTTCGGCGAAGACTCTCGAGAGCCTTGTCGAGCTTCCGAAGGGCTGGACGTTCGGCGGTGTCGAGTGCGTCAAGGACTGGGCGGGAGCTGACCCGCAGGGCCCGAAGGCCGGTGACGGCGCCTACCTGTTCCACTTCGTGACCGGCACGGGCTGGAAGTACTACGGCGACGGCAGCGGATATGACTGCAAGGACCTCGGCCTCACCGAGCCGGCGCCGTTCTGCATCTCCTGACGGGTTGACCGCGGTCGGTTGCTGTGACGCACACCAGCTATGGTGTGCGCCACAGCCAACGGGCCGCATCGACGCCGCCGCTGCCTGAAGGACTTTGGGGTCGGTGGGGGGACGAGCACGGCATGGCGGACTCCATAGACGATCTTTTCTGTGAGTTCGTGCGGACCCGCTCCCCGGCGTTGCTGCGGACGGCGTTCCTGCTGACCGGCGACCGGCACCTCGCCGAGGACCTGGTGCAGGATGCGCTGGCCCGCACGCATCGGGGCCGGCGCCGGCTCAATGATCCCGGGCACTTCGAGGCGTACACCCGCACAGCCATGTACCACCAGCACGTGAGTTGGTGGCGGCGCCGCAAGGTAGCCGAGTCCCTGCCCGGCGAACTGGCCGACGTGGTCCAGCCCGGCAGCGACCATGCTCGCCGTACCGATCTCAAGCTTGCCCTGCACCAGGCTCTCGCCCAACTCACCCAGCGGCAACGGGCCGTGCTGGTGGCGCGGTTCTTCGAGGACCGCAGCGAGGCCGAGACCGGGGATCTGCTGCAATGCTCGGTGGGCACGATCAAGAGTCAGACCAGCAAGGCGCTGGCCCGCATGCGGGAGATAGCGCCCGAACTGCTCTCGGCCGTGATGGAGGAGGCCTGATGACCGACAACCTCGGGCCCCTGCGTCAGGCCCTGTCCGATCTGAGCGAGCACGGCGGCACCGCCGACATGTACGAGCGCGCCCTACGCAAATCGCGGCAGTCACAACGGCGCACGGCGCTCACCACCGGCGCCGCGGCCGCGGCGGTGGTGTTCGCCATCGGCGGTACGGTCGCCCTCGCCACCCGCCACCGGCCCGACCCTCCGACGGCACCCGCATCCACCCCCACCAGTGACGGACGTCAGAATCCCACCTGTCCGTCGACGCAGGCCCTCGGGACCCTGGTCGAGCTGCCGGCGGGCTGGTCTTTCGCTTCCAGGGGAGTGGAGTGCGTCGAGACGTGGGCGGCGGCCGACGTGCAGCGCCCGGACGCCAGTGGCGTCATCTACCTGTTCCACTACACGGCCGGCACGGGCTGGCGATTTCAGGACCAGGGCACCGGATGGGAGTGCAAGGACCTCGGCCTGACCGAGCCGGCGTCGTTCTGTACTTCCTGACCGCCTGCCTGGGAAATCCTCGGCTGAGGACAGCCGTCGGAAGCGAACACGCCAACCCGGTGGGCCTTCATGAACCTCAGAGCGGGAGTCGTCCGCTCACTGACGGGTCTCCCTTATCTTCGGCAGTGGCGTGCCGTCGTCGCACCGCGCCTTGATCTCGCTCCTGTTGCCCGCGGACAGCAACACCACCTGGATCTCCTTGACGGGCCCGGCGTTGTAGTCCTTGAGGCGGTAGCCGGGGGCAGGAGCGACGTCGACAACGCGAGCCTGATCGCCGGTGCAGAGCACAGTCACCACACCACCGAGTGCCCGAATGGGTGTAGCAGGCTTGGGGGAGGTCGGCGCCGGCGCGGCACTGGAGGGCCCGGTCGGCCGTTCGGCGCTGGGTGACGTTGTAGCGCCGGGGCCGGCCGTGGAACCGGCTCTGGCGACCGGTTCAGCCGGCCCAGCCGGAGCGGTCCCCGTGCGGCTTGGTCGTGAGACTGGTGCGGGCTCCGCGGACGTCTGCCGGGGAGCAGGTGCCGCAGTGGCAGACACGTCGAAGGCGGCGTCGGGCGGGGTGGCACCGTCACGGGTGGCGACCCCGCCCGATCTGCCATCGGCGGGTATGAACTGGGGGAGCAGGAGCGAAATGGTCCCTGCCGTCACCACGAGAACGGGGATCAGGACGGCGTTGGGGATGCGGCGGCGCCGACCGGGAGAGGGACCGGCGGGGGTGGGCGCCGACACCGGCGGGACGGGTGCCGGCTGCGCCGCCTGTTTCGCCCGCCGCTCGGCGTCATCGGCCAAACCGTGCAGGGCCGTGGCCACCTCTGCGGCGTCCGGTCGATCGGCGGGATCCCTGGCGAGGCAACGGTCGAGGAGGCGGTGAACCTCCGGTGACACTCCCTCGATATCAGGCAACGGTGCCGGATCGACGTACACGTGAGCGGTCAACATCTGCGTGGGGGTCTCCGCCGACCAGGGCAGTTCGTTGGTCAGCGTTCGGTACAGCAACAGTCCGAGCGCGTAGACGTCGGAGGCGGGCAGGACAGTGCCAGCGGCGAGCCGTTCGGGCGCGAGGTAGGCCGCGGTGCCCAACAGTCGTCCGTCCGCCTCCAGCTCCGGCCGACCGACAGTGGTGGCGATACCGAAATCGACCACCTTCACACCGGCCGGTGTCAGCATTACGTTGGACGGCTTGATGTCGCGGTGCACCAGCTTACGTTCGTGCGCGGCGGCGAGCGCCTCGGCGACCTGCGCGCACGTCCGCATCGCGGCGGCCGGTGGCAGCGGACCGGCGGCAAGTCGCTGGGACAGGGTCTGGCCGGGCAGCAGTTCCATCACCACGTACGAGACCTGGCGGCCGGCGGCGTCGGTGTGCTCGCCGTAGTCGTACACACTCGTCACGTGCGGGTGCCAGAGGCCGGCAGCGGCCCTGGCCTCCGCCTGGATGCGTTGTCGTGCGCCTCGGGCGGTAGCTTGCGCGCCGGCCAGGACCTTGACGGCGACCGCGCGTTCGAGGACGCGGTCCCACGCCCGCCAGACGGCCGACATGCCACCAGTGCCGAGAGGGCTCTCGACCTGATACCTGTCGTCCAACAGATCACCGACCATCACTGGGACAGCTTGCCAGAGTGGACTCCCAGCGGCATGTCGGTCCAATCCGACGCTGGTCAGCGGCCGTCCCTTCGGCCCTACCCGCGTCACCAGCCCTCGCCCGGTCGACCGGGTTGGTACTGCAACGGCAGCAGCTGAGAGCGGCGGTAAGGGTCGGCCGTGCTCGGCCAGCACTTCCGTGTGGGGTGGGGGAGAATCGAATCATGTTTGTCATCAAGGAGCGGTTCTTCTCGATCGGCGACGACTTCGACGTGCTCGACGAGCACGGCACCAAGGTCTTCCACGTCGACGGCAAGGTGCTCAGCGTCCGCAACAAGGTCGTCATCGAGGACGCCTCCGGCCACGAGGTCGCGACGCTGCACCGGCACCTGGTGGCGCTGCGTCCCACGTACGAGATCCGGATCGGCGGCGAGAAGGCCGCGGAGGTCCGCAAGAAGCTGCTCACGCCGTTCCGCGACAAGTTCACCATCGACGTGCCGGGGCCCGACGACCTGGAGATGAAGGGTGACCTGCTCGACCACGAGTACGTGATCGAGCGCGGCGGCACCGAGGTGGCCTCGGTCTCCAAGCGGTGGCTGACGATCCGGGACACCTACGCCGTGCAGGTCACCGCCGGCGTCGACCCGCTGCTCATCATCGGCAGCGTCCTCGCGCTCGACCTGGCCATGAACCGCGACAAGAAGAAGGGCGACGACGACTGACCCCGTGGGCGGCAGCCGCATTGCTCGGGGTCGGGCTGGTGGCCGGGACGGTCTGACGCGTTCCTGGGCCGAGAACAGCCCGCAACCAGGCTGGGCAGGAGCAGCCGGCTGCGCTAATGGCTGTGGGGCCGGATGTTGTGGTTGAGGTGGAACACGTTGTGCGGGTCCCAGATCGTCTTGAGTGCGGTGAGCCTGGCGAGCTTGGCGGCCGGGTATGCGCGGCGTACCCCGCGTTGTCCCTCGTCGGCGGCGAGCGAGTTGACGTAGACGCCGTCGGCATACGGGTCGAGCGCGGCTGCGGCACCGCGGGCCGCTGCCATCCGGATGTCGTCTTCGGATGGCTCGGCCCAACGGGAGCCGGCGCCGAACTCGAACATGGTGCCGCGGTGGCTGAACGCGGCGTCGGCGTCCGCGACGTCGGCGATGGCGCCGCCGTGCGCCTGCAGACCGACGTTGGCCAGGTGGGCGCCGGTGTGCAGGTCCGACGCGCCGCGCAGCAGGAACGCCTCGATCGCCGCTGTGGGGAACTGCCGCAGGTAGTGCGCACTGGAGTACCGGCGGTAGGCGTGGCCGCCAACGGTGTCGTCGCGTTGCTGAAGCTCCAGATATGAGGGGGTGGTGACCCGTTCGGCGACCGGGCGGCCGAGCGCGCGCAGCGCCGGCAGCAACCGGTGACCCTGTGCCGGGTCGCCGACCCAGACGAAACCGACGGTGGCGAGAGGACCCCTGCCCGTGCCGTGGACGTCGGCGGTGAAGGTCGCCTGCCGCGGCGCGACGGCGTTGAGGTCCCGCCAACCTTCGAGCACCGGTACGGCGTCCTCGGCGCGGAAGTCGAACTCGGCGACCAGGGTCCGCGTTCCGGTGTGGTGCAGTTGGAAGTCGAAGTCGGTGACGATGCCGAAGTTGCCGCCCCCGCCACGCAGGCCCCAGTAGAGGTCGGGGTTCTCGGTTCGGCTCGCGGTCACCACCTCCCCGTCCGCGGTGACCATCGTGTAGGAGACGACGTTGTCGCAGGACAACCCGTGTTGTCGGGCGAGCCAGCCCATGCCGCCGCCGAGGGTCAGGCCGCCGACCCCGGTGTGCGAGACGTTGCCGGCGGTCGTGGCGAGGCCGTACGGCTGCGACGCCCGGTCGAGTGCGCCGAGCATCGCGCCACCCTGGACCTGGGCGCGTCGCGGGATCGGGTCGACCCGAACGCCGTTCAACGGGGTCAGGTCGATCATCAGGCCGTTCGCGGGAACGGCGAGGCCGGCCACGTTGTGCCCGCCGCAGCGCACCCCGATCTCCAGGTCGAGTTCGCGGGCCAGGCGCACCGCGGCCACCACGTCGGCGACGCTCGCGGCCTGCACGATCATCTGCGGGCGACGGTCGATCATGGCGTTCCAGACGGTGCGGGCCGCGTCGTAACCCGGGTCACCCGGGTTGAGGAGGCGGCCGTCGAAGCGGGGACTGGTCGTTGTGGGCATACGTCTGAGCCTGACGGAAATCGGTACACCCGGTAAGGTCCGATTCCATGGGTCGAATCAGGACCAATTCGAGCACGGCGGAGGACCTGCTCATCCATGTCGACCGGTCCGCGGCCGAACCGCTGCACCGGCAGATCGCCGCCTCGATCCGGGACAGCATCCGGGCCGCCCGGTTGCGCCTCGGGACGTCCCTGCCGCCCACCCGCACCATCGCAGCCGATCTGGGCGTCTCACGTGGCGTCGTCGTCGAGGCCTACCAGCAACTCGTCGCCGAGGGCTACCTCACCAGTCGGGCGGGCGGCTACACCCAGGTCGCGGTGGAGCCGGTTCCGCCGTCGGCGGATCGGCGCGGCGGGGAGCGGCCGGCGGCCCGGATCGACTTCGGGTACGGCCGGACCGACGTGTCGTCATTTCCCCGGGCCGCCTGGCTGCGTTCGGTGCGAACGGTCCTCACCAGCACGCCGAACGAACGCTTCGCCTACCTCGACGGGCGTGGCGTACCCGAACTGCACGCAGCCCTGATCGACTACCTCAACCGGGTCCGCGGCACATCGGCCCGCCCGGAGAACGTCGTGATCTGCAGTGGCTACGGCCAAGGCGTCGCGCTGATACTCCAGGTGCTCGCGGCGCGCGGCGCGCGCAGGGTGGCCGTCGAGGACCCGTCCGCGGACGACGACGCCCGCCTCGCCGCGGCCGCCCTCGGCCTGGACGTGATCGGCGTCCCGGTCGGCCCAGACGGCATCCTCGTCGAGAAGCTCGAACGGGCCGACGCGGACGCCGTCGTGCTGACGCCCTCGCACCAGTGGCCCACCGGCGGCGTCCTGTCGGCCACCGCACGGGCCCGGGTCATCGGCTGGGCGCAGCGCCGCGGCGCCGTGGTGATCGAGGACGACTACGACGCGGAGTACCGCTACGACCGCTCGCCCGTCGGCGCCATGCAAGGGCTGGCACCCGACTCCGTCGTCTACTGCGGCACAGCGAGCAAGACCCTGGCGCCAGGGCTGCGTCTCGGGTGGCTGCTCGCGCCGTCACACCTGGTCGACGACATCACGGCGGCCAAGGTACGGGCCGACCGCGGCTCTCCCGTCATCGATCAGCTGACCTTCGCCGACTTTCTCACCCGCGGCGAATTCGACAGGCACCTACGGCGCATGCGCCCGGTCTACCGCCGCCGCCGCGACGTACTCCTGACCGCGCTGCGCGCACGCCTGCCCGAGCTGGAACCGGTCGGTGTCGCGGCGGGACAACACGTCGTCGCCTGGCTACCGCGCGACCTCGACGAGGCATTGGTCGTGGCTGCCGCCGCCCGGCGCGGACTGGTCGTGCAGGGCGTCTCCCGGTACCGGCTGAGCCCCGCCGGACCCGGCGGGCTGATCTTCGGCTACGCGACCCTCACCGAACGCTCCATCACCGACGGGGTGGCAGCCCTCGCCGACGCTGTCGCAGAGGTCCGTGCGCAGATCTGCCGCTGACGGCGGCGGCCGGTCGGCGGCCAGGAGCGCCTGGGGTGCGACCGTCTTCATCCGCGACGTCGCTTCCGGCCGCCCTGCGTTACCGCGCAATGGTTGCGCGACCGATGCGGACTATCGACTGGCATCGGAGCGGAAGGTTAGGCTTCGCCCAGGCTTTCATCGAGGCTTGGAGATGTGGTGTCGCCCCGTACCGGTAAGCCCTCCTATCAGCTGTCCGCGCCTGACACGCGCCGCCGTCGTATGGCGCGTATTGCCGTCGTCGCAGCGACGATCGGGCTCGCGGCTGCTCTCGTGGGAGGTGCCGCCGGTTACACGGCCAATCAACCGGACGGCGTCGACGCGGCTGTCGCTGACCTACGCGAGGCCGAGGCGCAGCGCGATAGTCAGCAAATCGTCGAGCTGACGGCAACGGCCCGCAGCCTCCGTGCGGAGATCTCTCCCATTCTCAGCGCTCTGCGCGCGGAGACACCAACCGGTCAGCAGCCAGGCCCTGAGCAGGCGCGCCAGTGGCGACAGACCATGCTGCGGGCGGCGGAGCCCTTCGCGAATCCTCCGTCGGGCACTACCGCGACCAACGTGGCGCGTGGGGGGCTGAGTAGCGCAGTGGAGCAGGCTTCCCTGGCTGTCGAGTCGTATCTCCTCGCGGTCACCGGGCCGGCCACTCAACGGGCGGCTCTGACCGAACTGGCGAAGCGGCAGGCAGTCCAAGCGGCGGCCGCCTGGTCCATCGCGGCCACCCAGCTCGATCAGGTCAACATTGATGCCGGCCAAGGCCATCAGCATGTCTACCTGGACACCGGTCCCGGCGGAGGCGCCTTCACTCCCGACGGCGCGGCCGAGGGCTCTGGCGGGTGACCGATCGCCGGTAGGAAACGAGACCGGCTTGCGCGTGCTCGTCCGTTCTACTCGCCGGAGCCCTGGTCTCCGCGCCGCTTCGGCGGCCCACTCGCCTGGGGCCGTGCCCGGCGATGCGGAGGACTACTCGTACGGGTCCTTGGGGGCGGTCACCTGTCGCCAGGATTCGACGTCGATATAGGGGATCTCTTCGTCATTGATGGGGTCGCGGGTGACGCGGTCGGTGTAGCGGCCGGTGACCTGGATCCAGGTGTCGTTGGCCAGACCGGTGGGCACGTCACCGGCCAACCCGAGCTTGACGGGTCGGCCGTCGGCGGCGCAGCAGGACAGGATCATGCGGGCCAGAATCGGTTGTCCGTCGGGTCCCGGGGTGATGAAGCCGGTCAGTTGGACCCGCCGGTTACCGATCGACTGGCCCTTGTCGAACAGGGCGCGGGCGGCGTAGTCGAAGACACTGGTCGTCGCCGGATCGCCGGCAGGCAGGGGAGGGTAGTCGTAGCCGTAGTCCTGTTCAGCGGTGAGCGCGGTGCCCGCCTGGCCGGCGGCGTACGAGCCGAGGGCGGGCGGAGCCAGAAGTAACAGTCCAAGAGCGGGAAGGAGGAGCAGCCAGGCGACTCGTGGCTCGTGGTGGGCGTGTTCGTCGTGAAGATCTTCCGCCGTTGATCCGCTCGTGCTCTGCTCGTCGCTTTGCCGCCGATTCCCGCTCGAAGGGTCCTCAGCGTCGTTCCGGTCCTCGGGCGCATCGGCGTAGGGGCGTAGTTCGTACCAGAGGGTCATCACCGCGACGGCGATCAGCAACAGGCTGGCGGCGATGAGGAACGGTCGCAGCCCCTCCTTGACGTAGCGCAGGTAGAGGTCCGTGACGCTGGCACGCAGCACCGCGGCTCCGAAGAAGATCATGACGCAGGCCTGGGCCATCTGGTTCACAGCAGCACCATCCCGGTGATGACGGCGACCGCGACGGCGACCGTGAAGGTGGCCGGCGCGAATCGGGCGGCGAAGCGCCGGCCGAAGATACCGGCCTGCATGGAGATGAGTTTCAGGTCGACCATCGGACCGACCACCAGAAAGGCCAGTCGGGCGGTGAGGGAGAACTGCGACAGTGAGGCGGCGACGAAGGCGTCCGCCTCGGAGCAGATCGACAGCAGGACGGCGAGCCCGGCCAGGGCGAGCACGGACAGCACCGGCTGGTCGGCAAGGGTCTGCAACCACTGCTCCGGGACGACCACGTTGATGGTGGCTGCGGCCATCGCGCCGATGACGAGGAACCCGCCAGCGTGAGCCACATCGTGGCGTACGGCGGACCAGAACGCTTCCCCGCGTCGGAGCCCGTCAAGGTCGGGTCGGCGGGGGAGGCGGATCCAGTCGGCGCGGCCCAGGCGCAGCCAGAGCCAACCCATGACCATGGCGACGATGAGGCTGGCGACCGCGCGGGCGAGGACCATCTCAGGGTTGTTGGGAAAGGCCACGGCCGTCGCGACGAGGACGATCGGGTTGATCGCCGGCGCGGCGAGCAGGAAAGCCAGCGCCGCCGCCGGTGTGACGCCGCGGCGGATCAGGGAGCCCGCGATCGGCACGGCCCCGCACTCGCAGCCGGGGAGGATCACACCGGCGGCGCTGGCGACCGGGACCGCGAGGGCGGGGTGCTTGGGCAGAGCCCGGGCCCAGAACGAGCGGGGTACGAAGACCGCGATCGCCGCGGAGAGGAGCACTCCGAAGACGAGAAATGGTACGGCCTGCACCATCACCGAGACGAATACCGTCGTCCAGGTCGCCAGCGATGGCGCGGACAGCAGTCTCGCCAGGGGATCGCGCAGGAAGATGAGCAGCACCAGCACGGCGGCGAGGATCTCAACCGAACCGATCCGGCCGGCGAAGGGAAACCGAGACGGCTGAGCGCGGTCGTGCTGAGCGGCGTCGAGGGTTGGCGCTGTGGCGTGTGCGTCGCCGGGCGCGTCGAGGGTTGCCGGGTCATCGGCGGCTGTGCTGGCGCTCGACGAGGTGGTGGGCTCGGATGCGGCCACGCCGTCCCCTTCTCTGCTCTGGGCATGTGGATGTGACGGGCGCCAGTGCCACCTGCCGGGATCTCGCCGTCGATCCCCAGACACGGGAGGCGGGCATTCGTGGTGGCGAGGATCAGGGGATGGCAGGGCACCCGTGACCAAATCCTTCGTGGTGTTGGTAGTCGTTGTCGATAGGTGCCACGACGTTGTGATCTGTCCGTGACATCGTCGGCGTGCCCCTGCTGGTGGGGACGAGATCGGCCGCCGTGGCCGCGCCCGCTTCCCTGACCAATTCGGCCGTCGTCGCTGTCCGCGCGATCGAGGCGTCGTTAGCCGCCCACTGTCGGTCGTGGCGACTGCCTGTCGTGTCTGCCGACCGGTACCAAATTCGGTTTTCATTATCGCGCACTTGGAGCTGGCGCTCCCCGCAACGGGCTGATCCGTACTGCCTCGCGGCGGGCGAATCGGCAGGTCAGGAGCAGGCACGGCGGCGGTGGCGCCCGGCGACGCATAATGGTCCGACCGGCAGCGAGGCGACGTGTCGGAAGCGGCAGGCCGACGGCGGCCGAAATCACGGGAGGATGGCGGCCACGGTGAACCAGGCGATGCCGAATGTAACCCGGAACACCCGACAGCGGGCAGAGGTGCTGGCACTGTTGCGCGAGGTGGAGGGCTTCCACTCGGCGCAGCAACTGCATCAGATGCTGCTGGCGCGCAAGGCAGGGGTCGGCCTTACCACCGTCTATCGGACGTTGCAGCTGCTGGTAGATGCCGGCGAGATCGACTCGACTCGGCTGCCAGGCGGCGAACAACTCTTTCGCCGTTGCAGCCAGAGCAAACACCATCACCACCTGGTTTGCCGCGACTGCGGGCGCACGGTCGAGGTGGCCGGGCCGGCCGTGGAACGGTGGGCCGACCAGGTTGCCGCGCAACACGGGTTCGTCGACGTCGGTCACACCTTGGAGATCTTCGGCACCTGTGCCGAGTGCGTGCGCTGAGCGATCAACGGATCGTTTCTCTAGGCCAGGGCGAGTGCCGGTCGGTCCAGTCGACCGGCACTCCGATGGTCACGTGCCCTGCGGCCCGCGACGGGCGTACTTCTGACGGAACTTCTCGACGCGGCCTGCGGTGTCAAGCAGGCGTTGCTTGCCGGTCCAGAAGGGGTGGCTGGCAGACGAGATCTGGACGTCGATGACGGGGTAGGTGTTGCCGTCGGTCCATTCGATGCTCTGGTCGCTGGTGGCGGTGGAGCGGGTGAGGAAGGCGAAGTCGGCGCTTCTGTCGCGGTAGATGACGGGTCGGTAGTCGGGGTGGATTCCGGGCTTCATGCGGGTCGCGCTCCTTCGGTGTCGGTGTCGGCCAGTTCCTCGGTGTGGAGGGGGAAGCAGCCGGCGAACGGGTCGTGGTAGCTGCGCCAGGCTTCTTCGCCGTCGGCGAGTTCGGCGTCGGTGAGCAGGCAGTGGGCGAGGGTGCGGTGCAGCTCGACGGGGTCGACGTCGAGGCCGATGAAGACCAGGTGTTGGTGGCGGTCGCCGTAGTAGGGGTCCCATTCCAGGGCGGCGGCGAGGCGGCGTTGGTCTTCGACGTGCTCCCAGCGGTCCTCGGGCAGGCTGACCAGCCAGTGTCCGAGCGAGCCCATGGACAGACCGCCGCCGGCGAATTCCCAGGCCACCACGGTGTCGGGTTGGGTGGCCAGCCAGAGGTGACCTCGGGAGCGGACCATCTCGGCGTTGACGTCTTCGAGGACGTCGTGCAGGCGTTGCGGGTGGAACGGGCGGCGGGCGCGGAAGACGGTGGAGACCACACCGCAGTCGGATTCCGGCTCGTGTGTGCCCAGCGTGTAGCCCTGTAGGCCGCGGGCGAGCAGCCCGGGGGTCTCCGGTCGGTGCCGGTGGGTGTGGCGTAGTTGGCGGGTCAGCGTGCTGGCGTCGACGAGGTCACCGTCGACGCGGATGTGCACCGCCCAGGGCGCCATGCGCTGCAGCAGGACTGACAAGCGGCTGGTGTCGAAGGCACCTTCTCGGGACTGGCCCCAGAGCAGCAGGGTGTCGGCGTACTCGATCTGGCGGACCACGACGTCGGCGAGGGCGCGGTCGTCGTTGTCCGCGGCCTGGATGCCGAGTGCGGTGAGGTCGTCGGTGCTGGCGAGGCCGTCGAGGAGGTGTTCGGCGTCGAGGACGGTGACGTAGGAGTCGACGCGGATGAGCGCGGTGATCGGTGCGCCGTCGACGAGGCAGTGGGCGCAGGCGGCGGCGACCGCCTCCGGTTCGACCACTTCGGGCAGCATCAGCACCAGGTCGCGGCCTGGATGGCTGCGGGCGAGTCGGACGAGGGTGGGCAGCACGTCCTCGCGCAGTGTGCATGAGGCGCAGCCGTGCCTCAGGTTGACCTGCTCATCCTCGATGATGCCTGCGCCGGAGCGAACCACCCGACGCACGACGCCGTCGCGGATCCCGGTGAGGTCGTGCCGCACCAGCAGCAGTGACTCGTCGGCGGCGAGCAACGCCCGGGCGACGGCGAAGGTCGCCGCTGGCCAGAACCCGGACAGCACCGTCAACGACGGGCGGGTGTCCGCGTCCGTTCTGACGACGTGGGTCGGGGCCTGTGGTGACGACGACATCGCACTCCTCTCGAGGCTAACTGAAAACGATTGTCATTCTAAGCACACGGAGGTTGGCGAGGCGAACGGTGGTCCCGACGGGCGCGGCGGGTCCTGGCCGAGGCCGTCGGCAGCGACCCGGGGTGGGTCTGACCGAACGGGTGATGTAGAACTGAAAACCGTTGTCGTTATCGTTTGTCCTGAGCAAGGGAGCGTGCACTGTGTCCCGACGTTGTGACGTCACCGGCGCGAAGCCGAGCTTCGGCAACGCCGTGTCCCACTCCCATCGGCGCACCCGCCGCCGGTGGAACCCGAACCTGCAGAACCACCGCTACTGGCTGCCGTCGCAACGGCGATGGGTCAGCCTCACCCTGACGACGAAGGCGCTGAAGACCGTGGACCGCAAGGGCATCGAGAAGGTCGTCGCCGAGCTGCGCGCCCAGGGGGTGAAGCTCTGATGGCCCGCCAGACCGATGTGCGACCGATCGTGCGGCTGCGCAGCACCGCTGGCACCGGCTACACGTACGTCACCCGCAAGAACCGTCGCAACGACCCGGACCGGCTGGTCCTGCGCAAGTACGACCCGGTCGTCCGCCGGCACGTCGAGTTCCGCGAGGCCCGCTGATGGCCAAGAAGAGCCTGGTCAATCGGCAGGCGCGTCGCGAGGAGCTGGTGGCCCGGCACGCCGAGGGGCGGGCGGAGCTGAAGCGGCTGGTCGCCCATCCGGACACCGACCCGGAGGTACGCGCCGACGCGGTGCGCCGGCTGAGCCGGCTGCCGCGGGATTCCAGCCCGGTGCGGCTGCGCTCGCGCGACCAGATCGACGGCCGTCCGCGCGGGGTGCTCACCCGGTTCGGGTTGTCCCGGGTGAGGTTCCGCGAGCTGGCTCTGCGTGGCGAGATGCCCGGGGTGCGCAAGGCGTCCTGGTGATGTCAGCACATGTACCACCGCGCGCAGGTAGGCGCGGTGCTGAAAGGGGAGGTATGAATGCGATTCTGAGGGCTCGCGGTTTCGCGGCCCTGGTTGCCGGGGCGGTGGTGGTCGCCGGCACGGTGCTGGCGCCGACCGCTGCGTCGGCGGCCGAGAAGGTGGTGTTGTCCAAGGGGCACACCGATGCTGTCGACGTGCACTACGAGGATGGCGCGCTGTCGTTGAAGGTGCACGACGACACGGTCAGCCCTTCGGTGACGCGGGATCCGGCGGACGTGACGTTCCAGGTTCTGCCGGAGGCGGCGATGGCCGTTCCGGACGATCCGCGGTTCGCCTTCCTCGGGCCGGCGGGCAGCCAGGTCTGGTTGCTCCCGCTGACCCAGGATCCGGATCTGCTCTGGCCGGGTTGGAACACCACGACGCTCAGTTCGGGGGTGTTCGAGGGGAACACGGTGCGGCTCAGCCTGGTCGATGTGCAGGGGCCGGGCGCGGTCACGCTGTTCACGCAGGACTCGTTCGGCGGTCCGATCATCAAGTTCCGCGCCGACGACGGCCTGCCCGACGCGATCGACGTGCCGGTGCACACCCACGCGCACTCGAACTGGGCGTTCAGCGCGCTGGGTAGCTACACCCTGACGTTCCAGGCCGACGCGACGTTGACCAACGGCACGACGGTCAGCACCGGGCCGGTCGACTACTCGTTCGTCGTCGGCGAGCTGTCCGGCGGTGGGCCGGAGGTCGGTCTGTCGGTCAGCGGTATGGCCGACGAGTACCAGCCCAACGACACGGTGACGCTCAACGCGGTGCAGACGCCGCAGAGCGAGCTGGACCACTACCACTGGTTCAGCAGGTGCCCCGGCACGGACGACTGGGCCATCATCGCGGGGGAGGCGGGAGCGAGGTACTCGTTCACGGCCACCCGGGAGCTGAACGCCTGCGAGTACGTGGTCAAGTTGTACGGCGACGCCCACGAGGTGGTGGCGACCAGCGAACCGGTCGCCCTCTGGGTGGCGTTCCCGCCGGAGGAGCCGGGCACCTCGCAGACGATCACCGCGTCGATCGACGAGACGCAGGGTTCTCTGGTGATCAGCGTCAACCCGGACGACCGTGCCGTGGTGCTGCCGCCCGCGCAGCTCACCGCCGGTGGTGACCGGTGGGAGAGCAACGGTGAGCTCCGCCCGGTCACGGTGACCGACACCCGCGCCGGCCGACCGGGGTGGAGTGCGTCCGGGCAGATCCCGGCGGACTTCGCCGGGCCGGACGGTGCGACGTTCAGCTCCGGCTACCTCGGCTGGAACCCTCGGGTTGTCGCTCAGGGCTCCGGGCAGGGTGTCGTCGCTGGTCCGGAGGTCACGCCGTACGTCGTCGGGTCCGGCGGCGGTCTCGGTAACAGCGCGGTGCTGGGAGCGGCGCCGGGCGGTGCTGGGCGGGGCACCGCGCAACTGGGCGCGGGTCTGCGGCTGAGCCTGCCCACCGAGACGGCCGCGGGGACGTACTCCGCGACCCTCACCCTCACCGCGATCTGATCGCCCGAACCCGTCCGGTGGCCCGGCGCTGAACCGTGCCACCGGGCGGTCGCGGGGTGGGTGGGCCGTTGCCGCGACCCGCCCACCCCGCTTCATCCCTCGTACCCAGGAACGGAACCCATCCCCACCATGCGCCTGTTCGCCGCCATCGCCACCGGCATCGCCCTGCTCGGCGCGGCTCCGGCACCGCCCACGCCGGCGCCCCCGGCACCGCCGACGTCTGCCGCGACGTGGGGGGTGGCGCCGTCGAGTGCGAAGGGCCCGAACGGTCGGCCGGCGTTCACCTACAAGCTCGATCCCGGCGCCACGGTGACCGACTACGTCGCGGTCACCAACCACTCGGCGCGCCCGCTCACCCTGAACCTCTACGCCAGCGACGCGTTCACCACCGCGCAGGGCGGGTTCGACCTGCTGGCCGGTGGTCAGAAGCCCACCGATGTCGGCGCCTGGGTCCGCTTCACCGGTGGCACCGTGACCATCCCGTCCACGTCCCGCCTGGACATCCCGTTCACGCTTACAGTGCCCAACAACGCCACGCCCGGGGACCACGCCGGCGGGATCGTCGCCTCGCTCGCCGCCACGGCGCCGGACGCGCAGGGCAACCAGGTCGCCGTCGACCACCGCGTCGGCGCGCGGATCTACCTGCGGGTGAGCGGCGAGCTGCAACCGGCGCTGACCGTCGAGGACCTTCGGGTACGGCACACCGGCTCGCTCAACCCCCTGGCCGGTGGCAGGCTCACCGCCACCTTCACCGTCCGCAACACCGGCAACGTCCGGCTCACCGGGCAGCCCACGCTCGCCGCGGCCAGCCCATTCGGCCTCGGCCGGCAGGCGATCGACGCGCCGGCCCTGCCGGAGATCCTGCCCGGCGGCGAACTGACCACCACCGTCCGCATGACGGGCGTGCCCCCACTGTTCCGGCTGAGCGCGAGCGCCGCTGTCACGCCTGCCGCCGTGGGCGACCAGGTCCTCGATCCGCCGCCGCAGAGTGGCACGGCGCGGGCCTCCGTCTGGGCGGTGCCCTTGCCCCAACTGGTCCTGCTGGTCCTGCTCGCCTTCGTCGGCTGGGCGTTGGTCGCCGCCCGGCGGCGGCGGGCCCGACAGATCGCCCGGGCGGTAGCCGTCGCCCGGGAGGAGGGTCGCGCCGAGGCCAGCCGGCAGACCGAACGGACCTCGGACGGCCGCGAGGCCGCGGTCCCCGCCGGGCACGACGTCAATGAATGAACTACTACGAAGCCGTCTGGGGAGCAGGCAATGAGGATGAGAACCATGCGTGCCGGTGCCGCCGGTCTTGCGACAGCCGTACTGGCGTTGGCCCTTGGGGGTGCGCCGGCGGCCGCGGAACCGGCCGCGGTCAGCGCCGCCGGCGCGGACCTGGTTTCCGTCGCGCTCGACGGTGGCTCGATGTCGCTGCGGCTGCGCGACGCCGAGCAGGTGTCCCGCGACGTGGCCGGACACGACCCGGCCGAGGTGGTGCTCGGCCCGGCCGGCGGGCTCGCCGGCCGAGTGCCGGCAGGCAAGGGCTTCGCCTTCCTCGGTTCGCCGGGGCACGCCGTGTGGTCACTGTCCGCCGGCGACAGCGGGTTCCCCGCGCTGGACACCACCGGGGTACGCCCCGGCGTCGTCACCGACGACACGGTGGGTCTCACCCTGCGCACGGTCGAGGGTCCGGGAACGTTCACCGCGTACACCCTGTCCGGCCTCGGCGCGGCGACCCCGCTCTTCGGCAGCGGCCCGGGGTTGAAGCGGACGGTGCGGCTGCCGGTGGCGACGCGTACCGGCGGGGTGGTCTGGGCCTTCGACGCAGCCGGTGACTACCGGTTGACCCTGACCGGCTCGGCCACGCTGCGCTCCGGCCAGAAAATCAGCGCCGAAGCGACCTATCAGGTTCGGGTCCCCGCGATCAGTCCGGTCGAGCAGGCACCGCCACCTGCTCCGGCCAAGTCGGCGACGCGCCCCGACGGGCAGTCGGCAGCGCGCGCACTCGCCGCACCCCCGGTTGCGTCGAAGCCCGCTTCCACGCCGAAGCCCGCCGCGGCCGCACCGGCGGCCCCGAAGGCGGCGGCCACCACCGCCACGGGTGCCCGTCAGGTGATTGCCGACGGGCACGTCGACATGGGCCCCCAACTGTCCGGGGACAACTGGACGATCCGGATCAAGGACGACCGGACCAGCCCTCCGGTCTGGCGGGAAACCGCCGACGTGGTCCTCCAGGTCAAGGACAACGCGAAGATCACGGTGCCCGCCGGCGCCGACTTCCTCGGCAAGCAGGGCGACGCCGTGTGGTTGCTACCGCAGTCCCAACAGGCGGGCATCGTCTGGCCTGGCTGGAACACCCAGCACGAGTCCGTCGTCTCGGGGGTGAAGGGAAACGTCACGTGGACGCTGAAGGGCGTCAACGGGCCCGGTCGGTTCGCCCTCTTCCTGACCGGCTCGTTCGGCAAGGCCGACGTCTTGTTCGACTCCGCCAAGGCGTTCCCGCAGCAACTGAGCGTTCCGCTGAACACCCACGCGCACGGCAACTGGGCGTTCACCAAGCCCGGCCTGTACCGCCTCGCCGTGCAGATGAACGGCACCACCAGCGCCGGCAAGGCGGTCACCGACACGAAGACGCTCACCATCGCCGTCGGCGACAGCACCGACCCGAACAGCGGCTTCGGCTCTGGCGGTAGCACGGGGGATGGCGGCGACAATGACGGGGGAAACCAGGGCGGTGCTGGTCGTCTCCCGCGCACCGGTGCCGGCTGGGTGCTGATGGCCGGAGCGGTTGGCATCGTTTTCGTCGCCGTCGGGGTGCTGCTGGTGCTGCTGACCCGTCGCCGCCGCGCCGGCCTCGCGACGGCAGACGCATGAGGCCGCTGGTCGTGGCGCGGCTGCGGCAGGCGATCCTGCCGCTGGTGATCGTGGGGCTGATCGCCGGCTGCCGGTCGGAGGTGGCATTGACCGCCGACGACGACCGGGTCCAGGTCATCACGACCACCGGCATCCTGCGGGACCTGGTGAGCAACGTCGGCGGGGGGCGGGTGACCGTCACCTCCTTGGTGCCCGACAACGCCGACCCGCACAGCTACGAGCCGTCGCTGCGGGACGTCCGGGATGTCGTCTACGCCGACGTGGCGTTCAGCAACTACCTGCTCCTGGAAGAGCAGTCCGTCATCAAGGCGCTGGACGCGAACCTGCGCGACGGCGTACCGAACATCTCGCTGGCCGAGGGCGCGGTGAAATACGCCGCGGAGATCATCCCCCTGGTCGAGGACGTGTCGCTGGACACCATCTGGTTGGGCATGCGGGTACGCGGCACCGGTGTGGCCCAGGGGGCGAACCGCGCCTCCGACGTGCTGCTCACCGCGATCGCCGCGGACGGGCCGGGCCGGGTGCGGGCGTACCTGACGGAGTCGTTCGGCAATCCGTCGTTCTACGTCGACTCCGGCGACGGGTTCGACGCCGCCAACGGCTACCGGGACGACACCGCCACGCTGCCACCCGACGCCCACACCCACATGAGCTGGGCGTTCACCAAGCCCGGCGTCTACCGGCTGACCATGCGGGCGCACCTGGCGGTGACCCCCGAAACCGCGCCCGTGCCCCTGGGCGAGCAGGTGTTCACCTTCGCCGTCGGGGTGGACCCGCACTCGGTGCCAGGGATGGCGGGCGCGGAGGTGCTGAACTCCGGCCACGCCGACGTCACCGTCGACCTCGACGAGCGGCGGCTCTACCTGTTCGCCGACCCGGAGGGCAGCGGCGAAGCCAACCAGCGGGTGTACGACCCGGCCAGGACCGTGATCGAGGTGCCGAACAAGGCACTGCTGGAGGTGCCCGGTGACCGCAGGTTCCGGTTCCTCGGCCGGCCCGGCACCCAGGTCTACCAGCTTCCGCAGGCTGTGCTCGGCAAGCACGTGCACGGCGAGATCGACCCGCACCTGTGGCAGAACGTCCGCAACGCCATCTCCTATGTGGAGCTGATCCGGGACACCCTGATCGGCGTCGACCCGCGAGGAGCGACGGACTACCGCACGAACGCCTCGGCCTACATCCGGGAACTGGAGACGCTCGACACCCAGGTCCGCGACACCATCGCCCGCATCCCGCCGTCACGACGCCACCTGGTCAGCACCCACGACGCGTTCAGCTACCTGGGCCAGGCGTACGGGATCCGGATCTCCGGCTTCGTCACCCCGAACCCCGCCACCGAGCCGAGCCTCGCCGACCGCCGCCGGCTCACCGAGACGATCCGCAACCTGAAGATCCCCGCCGTCTTCCTGGAGCCCAACCTGGCGGCCCGATCCACCACCCTCACCGAGGTGGCCCGCGAGGAGGGGCTGCGGGTCTGCCCGATCTACGGCGACACCTTCGACCGGGACGTCACCACCTACCTCGACATGATGCGGTTCAACGCCGAATCGCTGCACGACTGCCTGACCACGGACAAGTGATGGAGGAGCCAGTGACGGCAGGACGGGCGCGAAGCCGCCCCCGCACGACCAGCGCCATCCTGCGATGCGCGGTGGCCACGCTCATCGTGCTGGCCACGACGCAGACCCCGGCCCGCGCCGAGGAGCCGACACCGGGCCTCAACCAGTCGATCGCCGCCGACCAACCCTTGGCCACCGGCCGGGCGGAACTCGCCACCGGGCACGTCGACCTCGGCCCCCGCTACGTCGACAACCAGTGGACGCTGCTGATCCACGACGGCACGCAGGCGCGACCGGTGTGGCGCAACCCCGACGAGGTCCTGCTCCGGGTCTCCGACGCCGCGCTGCAGACCGTTCCCGACGACCCGACGTACGCCTTCCTTGGCGTCGACGCCGGCAAGCGGGTGTACGTGGTGCCGCAGACCCAGAACCAGAACGTCGTCTGGCTCGGCTGGAACACCCAGGACCCCAGGGTGATGCAGACCATCGACCGTGGCGTCACCCTGATCCTGCTCGGCGTACGCGGACCGGGGAATCTGACGACGTATCTGCAGTCGGGCAACTTCGCCGCACCCCAACCGCTGTGGCGCTCCGCCGACTCCACAGCGCAGCCGTTCTGGGCCGAGGTCAACACCCACACCCATGCCAACTGGGTGTTCACCGCGCCCGGCGTCTACCTGGTCGCGGTGCGGGCGTCGGCCGACCTGGTCAACGGTGAGACGGTTTCGGCGACCCGTACGCTGCGCATCGCCGTGGGCGACACCACCAGCGCCGACGAGGCGTTCGCCGCCACCGCGGACCTCCCCACAGCAGCCGGGCAGGCACCAACCGGGGAGGACCGAGCCGCGGACAACGAGCCTGCCGGCAGGCCCACGCCACTGCTGCTCATCGCGCTGGCGGGCGCGGCCGCCCTGCTCGCCGTCGGACTGGTCCTCCTGCTGCTACGCGGACGCGGCGCGAAGCGCCGAGCCGAACAGGAACGTGCCGCCACGGTGTCGGAGGGCCAGCGGTGAGAGCGCTCGACATCGAAGGGTTGGACGTGGACCTCGGCGGCCGGCCGGTACTGCGGGACATCCGGCTGCACCTGGACCGGGGCGAGTTGGTCGGGCTGCTCGGGCCCAACGGCGCCGGGAAGACCACCCTGCTCCGCGCCGTCCTGGCACTGACCCGCACCCGCGGCGGCACCGTGACTGTGGAGGGTAAGCCGTCGCGTCCCGGCCGTTCCGAAATCGGATACGTTCCCCAGCGCCACGAGTTCACCTGGGATTTTCCCATCTCGGTCGAACAGGCCGTGATGAGCGGTCGGACCGGCCGCATCCGCCTGCTCCGCCGGCCTGGCGTCGCTGACTGGCGGGCAGTCGGCGACGCACTGGACCGCGTGCAGCTGACCGGGTTGCGTCGCCGGCCGGTCGGTGAGTTGTCCGGCGGGCAACGTCAACGCGTCCTGGTCGCCCGAGCCCTCGCGCTCGCGCCGCGCATCCTGCTGCTGGACGAGCCGTTCACCGGACTCGACATGCCCACGCAGGAACTACTGGGTGACCTGTTCACCAGCCTGGCGGCAGAGGATCGCGCGGTTCTGATGACCACTCACGATCTCGTCGCGGCAGTGGACTCCTGCACCCGTCTGGTCCTGCTCAACGGCCGGATCATCGCCGACGGGCAGCCGGCGGACCTGCAGGACGCCGAGTTGTGGACGAAGACCTTCGGAGTGAGTGAAACCTCCCCGCTACTGAAGCTCGTGAGGGCAACCTGATGTCGATCACCGATTTCCTCACCGACCTGCTCAACCCCGACCTCGCGTTCCTGCCCAAGGCGCTGGCGATCGCGGTCATGTCCAGCATCGTCTGCGGAGTCGTCGGCTGCTACGTCGTCCTGCGCGGCATGGCGTTCATCGGCGACGCCGTGGCGCACGCGGTCTTCCCGGGAATCGCGGTCGCCTTCGTTCTGCAGGGCAGCCTGGTGCTCGGTGGCGCCGTCGCCGGTGTCGCCACCGCCCTGCTGATCGCGATCTTCTCGCAGAACCGGCGGGTCAAGGAGGACTCGATCATCGGCGTCTTCCTGGTCGGCGCGTTCGCCCTCGGCATCGTGACCATCTCGCAGGCCCCCGGATACGCCGGGTCGCTGCAGCAGTTCCTCTTCGGCTCGATCACCGGTATCCCGGACCGGGACCTGTACGTCGTCGGGGGCACCGGCCTGGTCATCCTCGGCCTGGTGCTTGCCCTGCACAAGGAATTCGTCGCGGTCTGCCTGGACCGGGAGATGTCCCGGTCCATGGGGCTGTCGGTCTTCTGGCTCGACATCGTGCTCTACGTCCTGGTCACTCTGGCCGTGGTGATCTCCCTGCAGACCATCGGCAACATCCTCGTCCTGGCCCTGCTGATAACCCCCGCGGCGGCGGCCCGTCTGCTCACCGACCGACTCGGCGTGATGATGCTGCTCGCCCCGCTGATCGGCGGCGTTGCGGCGACCGTCGGGCTGTACCTGTCCTGGAGCTACGACACACCGGTCGGCGGCACCATCGTCCTGGTCGCCACCGCGGTCTTCCTGGCCGCCTGGCTGTTCGCCCCGCGGCACGGCCTCCTGACCCGACGGTGGCGACGCCCCGGCGGGCAGGAACTCGGCGGCGACGTGCATCCGAGCCCTCGTCCAGCCCTATCGCAAGCAAAGTAAAACGACTATCGTTTCCATTAAGCGCTGGTCCACTCGGGACCTTCGCGGGAGAGGAGTCTCTTCGTGCGCAGCACCATCCGTCATCTACTGGCGTCGGGTGTCCTGGGAGTGGCACTGGTCGCCACGGCCCTGCCCGCCCAGGCCGGCCCCACGTCTGCCGTGGTGTTCAACACCGGCCATCTCGACCTCGTCGACCTGGCCTACGAGGCCGGCACGCTGGAGGTCGGCGTCCATGACGAGGGCAACGACATCGAGTACGGCGCCGACGAGGTCAGGCTGATCGTCAAGCGCCAAGCCAAGGTCACCGTCCCCGCCGACCCCGCTTTCTCCTTCCTGGGCACCCCAGGCGTGTCCCCGGTCTGGGTCCTGCCGCAGATCGAGAACACCAACCTGATCTGGCCGGGCATCGCCGCCGAGGAGATCGACGCCGGAGTCTTCGCAGGCGACGCACTGACCCTGTCCGTGACGTCGGTTACCGGTCCCGGCCAGCTCGCGATCTACACCGAGAACGCTGTCGGCCAGCCAACCATCCTGGCCGACAGCGGCGACGGTCTGCCGGACGCCATCACGGTCACCGCCGGTGACCACACGCACGCAAACTGGGCGTTCGACGAGGCCGGCACCTACCGGGTGACAGTGCGCGCCACCGGCACCCTGGCCGCCACCGGCCAGCAGGTGACCTCCGCCCCCGCCACGCTCCGCTTCACGGTCAAGGCATGAACGCCATGCGTACCCGCAACCGGTTCTTCGCCGGCCTCATCATGACGACCGCACTCCTCGTCGGCACCGCTACGCCCGTTGCCGCGGCGCCGGTGGTGCTCTCCAGCGGTCATGTCGACGTGATCGACGTCGACTACGCCGCCGGTGCGCTCACCGTCAACGTCCTGGACGGAACCGGCACCACCAGCGTCGAACGCAACCCCGCCGACGTGCTCTTCCGGGTGCCGAACACCGGCAAAATCACAGTGCCCGGTGGCGCGGCCTGGTCCTTCCTCGGCACCGGAGGCCAAGCGTGGGTCCTGCCGCAGTCCAGCAGCGCCGGGCTGCTCTGGGCCGGGTGGAACACCACCGAGGTGCCCAGCGGCATCTTCCAGAACAACCGGGTCACCTTCAAACTCACGAGCGTCTCCGGCCCCGCGGGCTTCAGCATCTACACCGTCTCCGGTGGCACCCCCACCGTGCTGTTCGACAGCGGGAACGGCCTGCCCGACAGCCTCAACGTCACCTACAACACCCATGCCCACGCCAACTGGGGCTTCGACGCCGCCGGCACCTACGCCGTCACCTTCGAAGTCACCGGCAAACTCGCCTCCAGCGGCGCCACCGTCAGCTCAGGCGCCAAGACCTTCACCTTCGAGGTCCTTTCGTGACCCGTCCCACCGCGGTTGATCTGCCAACTCCTTGTCAGTATCCGCCCCGGTAGGACCGGGTGTGCCGTGGCGGATCCGATCGGCGCGGCGCATAGTTCTGGTCGGCGCCGCGCGCCGACAAGTGCCACCAACTCCGACCTTCGCCATTGGCGTGCGCAGGTCGAAGGCTGAACTCCGCTCCGGCAGCGCCTGCCAGGATTGTTCAGCGTGCCCCGGTGCGGCGGGGAAAGACAATGGCCTCACGCGGTGGTCGTCGATTCTGCTGGATTGTCGACGCCCATATTGACGAACATCGTCACACATGCGCAGTCGTGTATGTGGCGGCGAGGTGTTCAGTCGCGCCTCTGCCGCCTCTTGGCGGGCGTCAAAACATCGGTTACGTTGAAGCAGGCCGTCGTCACAAAGGGTTTTTCGGCGCGAGGGGTGGCGACGTCCGTGGCGCCACGACTCACCTGAGGAGTCGCATTGCCCCTTCACCTGGCTCCGCAAATCGATCCGACACTACGGTCGGCACTCGACGAAACCGTCCTGTTGACACAATTGGCCGACGCGATGGGATCCCCACTGGGCGTGGTTCTACCGCAGCAATTGGCGGAAAACGTCACCGCATTCCGTTCGGTCTTTTCCGACCACCGTCTCTCCGGTCAGATCTATTACGCGCACAAGGCCAACCGATCCAGTGCCCTGGTGCGCGAACTCGCCGCCACCGACGCGGGCATCGACGTGGCGTCACTCGCCGAGCTGCAGCACGCGGTCGGTGCCGGCTTCGTGCCGCAGCGGATCATGGCGACGGGGCCGAAGAACGAGGAGTTCCTCTGGCTGTGCGCCCGCACCGGAGTCACCGTCAGCGCTGATTCGATCGGCGAGTTGGCGGCGCTCGCCACACTGGTCAGGGATTGGTCGTTGCCGCGTGTACGGGTGATGGCGCGACTGTCGGGCTTCACTTCAACAGGCGTGCAGTTCAACAGTCGTCGTAGCCGCTTCGGGGTGTCGGCCGCTGCGGTGGGCGAGGTTCTCGACGTGATCGAGAAACACGTCGAAGCCCTGGACCTGGTCGGAGTGGCGTTTCACCTCGACACGATTGGGCTGCCGGAAAAGGCCGTCGCGTTGGAGGGCTGCCTCGGCGCCCTCGACGAGTGTCGCCGACGAGGTCTGCGGCCCTGGTCAGTGGACATCGGCGGTGGGTTCGGCGTGAACTACCTGGCTGACGGGGCGCAGTGGGAGCAGTACACCTCCGCCCTCACCGAGGCGGTGCTCGGCAGGCGGGCGCCACTGACCTGGAACGGGCACGGTTACGGGCTGCGCGCCGAGGGCGGCCACGTCCGCGGTTCGCTGAACCTGTATCCCGCTCACCGGCCCGTCTCCGGACCCGCGTACCTCGATCGGCTGCTCGGAACAGCCGCGCCCGAGCAACGTCGCCCACTCGGGACACTGCTGTTGGACAACATGTACGACCTACTCGTCGAGCCGGGTCGGGCCCTGCTCGACCAGTGCGGCCTGGTCCTGGCCAGCGTTCTCGAAGTCCGCGACGAGGCCAACGGCGACACCATCGTGCGCCTGGACTGCAACGCACGCGATGTCAGCCTTGAGGAGCACGGAGTCCTGATGGACCCGGTCGTCGTGCACCGCACGACCCCGGCCGCTCCGGGACCTGCGGCGGTGTACCTGTTCGGCAACCTCTGTCTCGAAGCGGATCTCATCACCCGACGCAGGGTCTTCCTGCCGTCCCGGCCCCGCCCCGGCGACCTGCTGGCCTTCGTCAACACCGCCGGCTACCTGATGGACTTCAGCGCCACGCACGCGCTGCGTCAGCCGATCGGCCGCAAGGTCGCGCTGTACCGCGACGACGGCGGGTGGCGATGGTGCCTCGACGAGCAGTACTGGCCCGTTCACCATCGTGCGGAGGCACCATGAGGTTCGAGAGCATGACCGAGGCCATCGGCAATACCCCGCTGGTGCGCATCGACCCCGCCGTACACGGTCTGCACAACATCGACCTGTACGCCAAGATGGAGCTGCTCAACCCGTTCGGCTCGCTGAAGGACCGCGCCGCGTGGAACATGGTCCGACCTCTCCTCACCCAGGCCGTTGAGAGTGGCGACACCGTTGTCGAACTGTCGAGCGGCAACACGGCCAAGGCCCTCGCCGTCATCGCCGGGATGCACGGGCTCACCTTCAAGAGCGTCACCAACCGCATGAAGGTCGCCGAGATCAAGGACCTGCTGCTGCTGCTCGGCGCGGAGATCGACGAGCTGCCCGGGCAGGCCGAATGCCTCGACCCCACTGACACCGACGACCCGCTGACCCGGATGTACCACCGGCTCGCCGGATCGAGCGGCGGCTACCTGCACACCGACCAGTACTTCAACGAGCTCAACGTCGACGCACACCTGAACGGCACCGGCCCGGAGATCCTGAAGGACCTCGACGGCCGAGTCCCGGACTACTTCATCGCCTGCGTCGGAACGGCCGGCTCCTCCACCGGCGTGGCGGCTGTGCTGCGCCAGCACAACCCCGACGTACGCGTCGTCGGGCTGGTGGCGCACAAGTCCGACTTCATCCCGGGGATCCGCACCATCGACGAGGTGCACGAGGTCGGCCTCTTCGACCCCGACGTCTACGACACTGTGGAGACCATCACCGCTGACGACGCCATCGACGGCCTGCTGACACTCGTACGCCGATGTGGCACGCTCGCCGGGCCTACCGGCGGCGGCGCCTACCAGGGCGCCGTACGCCATCTGCGCGGCGTCGACGCGCAGCTCACCGAACGCCGCACGGCGGTCTTCATCGTCTGTGACCGCGTCGAGAGCTACATGAGCTACCTGCGGGAGCGGCGCCCCGAGCTTTTCGGTCGGCCACCGCGGCGCAACTCCGTCCGCACGGTGACCGACGCGGACGTGCGGCAGGCGGCGACAGTGGATGTGGCGGAAGCCGAGCGGTGGATCGCCGAGCGCCGAGGGCTGGTGGTGGACCTGCGCAGCCCGTTCGCGTACCAGGCGTTGCACATCGACGGCTCGATCAACATCGTCGACGAGCTCTTCGCCGAGCTGCTGCATGGCGGGCTGCCGTTCGGCCGCCGCCAGCCGGTGCTGCTGGTCTGCCCGGTGGGGGAGAAGTCCGCCCGCTACGCCGCTCTGCTGACCCGGATGGGTCATCCGGACGTACGCTCTCTCGACGGCGGGATCATTGCCTGGCGGGACGCCGGCGCCGAACTCGTGCGCGACTGACATGGACGTTCTCACCGAGCTGCGCCCGTGGCAGGAGACGTTGCGCGCTCAGTTCCCGCTCATCACCGCCAACCCCGACGTCGCGTACCTGGACAGCGCCGCCACCTCGCAGAAGCCGCAGGCGGTCCTCGACGCCGTCCTGACCTATCTGACGACGGGCAACGCCAACGCCGCCAGGGGCACCTATCCGTGGGCGAACCGGACCACCACCCGCATCGAGCAGGCCCGCGACCGGCTGCGCCGCTTCCTCGACGATCCGGCGCCGCAGCGTTCGGGTGTGCATTTCGTCAGCGGCACCACCGAGGGTCTGCGCGCCATCGCCCGCGACTGGCTCGCCCCGCAGTTGCGCGACGGCGACGAGATCATCGTGCCGTTCGCCGATCACGCCGCCAACAACGCACCCTGGCTGGAAACCGCGGAGCTGCTGCGTCACCAGGGCCGCCTGTCCGTCGCCGTACGGGCAATGCCCTACGACGCCGCCCACGACTACGACATCGACCGGCTCGCGGCGATGATCAATGTCCGTACGCGCCTGATCGCCGCGACCCACGTGCACCACGTCTACGGTAACGACATGAACGTGCACAGGCTGCGCGCGGCCGTCGGACCGGACATTCCCATCTGCCTCGACGCCGCGCAGGGCGTGGGGCACCTGCCGCTGTCCACGGCGACGACCGATGTCGACTTCGTGGTGTTCTCCGGGCACAAGGCGATGGCCCTGCCGGGCAGCGGCGCGATCTGGGCGCGCAATCAGCGTGGTCCGACGTACGCGCCGGGCGGCTGGAACGGTTCACCAAACACCAGTGGCATCATCAGCCTTGTCGCCGCATTGGACTGGCTCGACGCCGCCGGCCTGGATCGCATCGCCCGGTGGAACACCGCGCTCGGCGCGCGGCTCACCGACGGGCTGCGCACGCTGCCCAACGTTGAGGTGCTGGGCTGTCAGAGCAGCCTGGCCGCCGACACCCCGACGCAGCAGCGCCAGGGCATCGTGGCCTTTCGCCACCATCTGATCGGCTCGAACGACCTCGGGTTCATCCTGGCCGCGCATGGCCTGCTGGTCCGCGCGGACGGTCACTGCCAGGGCGACCAGGGCGAGAAGACGGCATCCGTACGGGTGAGCCTGCACGTCTACAACACCGCCGAGGAGGTGGACCGGCTTCTGTCGGTCTTGGCGGAGCTCGACCTGGATTGACCGACACGCACCGCGATATGCCGGTTCTTCGGTGTCGGATCACCTACGCTGTCGGAAATGGCTTCCGTTATCGTGTGGTCATCCTGTCCGCGCGTCGTCCCGGAGTGCACCAATGGCAACGACCGCCCGCGCGCCCGCCGCCCTGCTGGACCGCGCGCAAGCCGTCCGGTGGCGTGAGAGCTGGGCGCAGGTCATGGGGGGATTCGTGCCGCACCTCGCCAGCCTTGAGGAGACGCTGTGCAGTGTCGCCGAGGCTGTTCGTGGCCGGGCGCCCACGCGGGTGCTCGACCTGGGTGGCGGACCGGGACTGCTCGCCGAGCGGATGGCCCGGCGGTGGACCGATGCCGCGATCACCCTGATGGACATCGATCCCGTGCTGCTCGCGCTGGCGCGCGGTGCCCTGGCCGGTGAGGTGCGGACGCTGGAGGGGGACCTGTCGACCCCGCGCTGGGTGGACCGTGCGGGTGGCGGCTACGACCTGGTCACGGTGGTCATGACCCTGCACTACCTGCCACCGGCGCAGGTCCGTGCGTTCTACGCCGACGCCCGTCGCTGCCTGGCGCTCGGCGGGCTGCTCATCGTCGCGGACCTCATGCCCGACGAGGGGCTCCCGTCCCTGATGGGCGCCTTGAATCCGGCCCCGGGCGAAGCCGTCGCGGAGCTGGCCTGGGCGCGGTGGTGGAACGACATCGCAGAGATGGACCTGCTGCGCCCGCTGCTGGCGCAGCGGGCGGCGATCTTCGAGAACCGCCTGCCGGCCGAGTTCACCGCTCCGGGTTCCTGGCACACCACCGCCGCCCGCGAGGCCGGATTCGGCGAGGCCGGGATCCTCTGGCGATGTGGCAGGCACGCGGCGCTGGCGGCCATGGCCTGAGGGTCGACCGCCCGGGTCCCCGGACGCTGCGGAGACAACACATGCACGTGTGGTCATCTCGCTATTAGACGATACTTAGCGAAAACGATTACCGTTCCGCATCTCAGGAATGGAGTGTTTTCGTGAAGCATGGACAACGCACGATCATCGCCGCGGCGACCGCCGCCGCGCTTGTTCTTCTCAGTGGTTGTGGCTCGGGAGACGATGCCGCCAAGGGCGGCAGCAACGCCTCGTCCGGCACCGGGCTCGCGGTGGTCGCCACCACCCCCGAGGTGGCCGACTTCGTCCGCACCATCGGCGGCAGCGGCGTCACCGTCACACAGATCATCAAGCCGAACGTGGACCCGCACGACTACGAGCCCACCCCGGCCGACATCCAGGCGATCGGTAAGGCCGCCATCGTCGTCAAGAACGGTGTCGGCCTCGAGGAGTGGCTCGACCAGACCATCGAGTCGGCCGGCTTCAAGGGCACCGTCGTCGACTCCAGCCAGGGCGTCACGCTGCGCGAGGGTGGCCACGAGGAGGGCGAGGAAGGCCACGAAGAGGGCGAGGACGCGCACGAGGGCGAGGAGCACGACCCGCACATCTGGCACAACCCGCTGAACGCCAAGACGATGGTCGCCAACATCGAGAAGGGCCTCGCCGCGGCCGACCCCGCGCACGCGGCCGCCTTCGCGGGCAATCTGAAGACCTACACGGCCGAACTCGACAAGCTTGACGCCGACAACGAGGCCGCCTTCGCCAGGATCCCTGCCGATCAGCGCAAGCTCGTGACCAACCACGACGCCTTCGGCTACTACGTCGACCGGTACAAGCTGCAGTTCATCGGCTCGGTCATCCCCAGCCTCGACACCTCCGCCGAGCTGAGCGCGAAGCAGCTCAACGAACTCGTCGCGAAGATCAAGGCGACGGGTACGAAGGCCATCTTCGCGGAGACGTCGCTGCCGCCCAAGAGCGCCGAGGCGATCGCCAACCAGGCCGGCGTCAAGGTCATCGGCGGTGAGGACGCCCTCTACGGCGACAGCATCGGCGCCGAAGGCACCCCCCAGGGCACCTACCTCGGCGCGGAGCGGCACAACACCCAGGTCATCGTCACGGCTCTGGGCGGCTGACATGGACGATGTCGCGGTGGCCGACGCCGCCGTTCGCTTCACCGAGGTGAGCGTCGGCTACCACGGCACGCCCGTGCTCACCGACGTCAACCTCGAACTGGTCCCCGGGCAGCGCCTGGCCCTGATCGGACCGAACGGCGCCGGCAAGTCCACGCTGATCAAGTCGATCCTCGGCCTGGTGCCGGTCCTCGCCGGCACGTCCACCGTGCTCGGGCGTACGCCGGCCCAGGCCCGGGCCCGCACGGGATACGTCCCGCAGACCGACTCCCTCGACGCCGACTTCCCGGTGACCGCAGGCCAGGTCGTCATGATGGGCCGCTACCGGCGAATCGGCTGGTGGCGGCCCACCCGCAACGCCGACCGTCGAGCGGTGCACGAGGCGCTCGACCGCCTCGGCCTCGCCGATCACGCGAGGACCCACTTCGGCGTGCTCTCCGGCGGCCAACGCCAGCGGGTCCTGCTCGCCCGCGCCATCGCCGCCGAACCACGGCTGTTGCTGCTCGACGAGCCGTTCAACGGCGTCGACGCGGTGAGTCAGGAAGCCATTGTGTCCGTCCTTCGCGAACTCAGCGCGGTCGGGACCACCCTGGTGCTGAGCACCCACGACCTGACGGTCGCGCACGAACTCGCCGACGCGGTCTGCGTGCTCAACGGGCGACAGTGGGCGGTCGGCCCGCCCGACGAGACGTTGACGGCCGATACGCTGCGCCGGGCGTACGGCGGACACGCCGTCGAGCTGAGAGACGGCCGGACAGTGCTGGTGGAACCGTGATCGAGCCGTTCACCGTACCGTTCATGGGGCGCGCCCTGGCCGAGCTCGCGCTGCTCGCCCTCATCTGCGGACCGGTCAGTGTCTTCGTCTTCGCCCGCCGCCTGTCGTTCGTCTCCGACGCGCTGACGCACACAGTGTTTCCCGGCGTCGTCATCGGGTTCCTGGCCGGGGGCATCGAGGGCATCGTCGTCGGGGCGCTGGTCGCCGGCGTCGTGACCGCTGTGGTGCTGACACTGCTCAGCCGAGGCGGGGCGCTGTCCGACGACGCGTCCACCGCCGTGGTGCTCACCGCGATGTTCTCGATCGGCGTGGTGCTCGTGTCGCGGCGCTCCTCGTACACCGCGGATCTGACCTCGTTCCTCTTCGGGCGCATTCTGACGGTGACGCCGCGCCAGATCGCGGAGACCGCCGTGCTGGCGGTCGTCATCCTCGGGCTGCTGCTCTTCAGTGCCCGCGCCCTGATCTTCCGGACCTTCGACCCGGCCGGAGCGGCCGCCGCCGGCTTCCGGGTCGCCTGGCTCGATCTGTTGCTCAACATCATCGTCGCGCTCGTCGTCGTCGCCGCGGTGCGCGCCGTCGGCACCATCCTGGTGGTGGCGCTGCTCATCGTGCCGGCCGCAGCCGCCCGCATGCTCACCACACGCCTGTCGCTGATGGCGGTGATCGGCACCGTCCTCATCCTCGTCGCCGCATACGGCGGTCTGTTGGCCAGTTGGACGGCGTCAGTCGACTACGGCATCTCCCTGACCTCGGCCTCCGCCGTCGTCCTGCTGCTCGTGCTCGCCTACCTGCTGCTGCTCCCGCTGGGAGCGCTGCGGTCGAGGCACAACCGCGGGCGGATCGTCTCCGACGCAAGGAGGTCCCCGCATGAACTGGTGGGATGACGCGCTGCACCGGGCCACGGCCGAGGTGCTGCTCGCCGGCGCGCTCGCCGGACTCGTCGGCGTTCACGTCGTGCTTCGCCGGCTGTCCTTCTTCACCATGGCACTGACCCATGCGACGTTCCCCGGGGTGGTGGCCGCCTCCATCATCGGCGTCAACATCGTCAT
Source organism: Micromonospora sp. H61 (assembly GCF_018070325.1). Taxonomy (GTDB): domain Bacteria; phylum Actinomycetota; class Actinomycetes; order Mycobacteriales; family Micromonosporaceae; genus Micromonospora; species Micromonospora salmantinae. Next base: position 149,220 of record NZ_JAGPXY010000001.1, on the reverse strand, counting down.
CGGCGGCGTGGTCGCGGGGGCGATCGTCGCGCTGGGCGTCGCCGCGCTCAGCCGCCACCGAAGCCAGAACACGGCTGCGGCGACCGGCGTCATGCTCTCCGGTGGCTTCGCGCTCGGCGCCGGGCTCGTCGCCACCCAGAGCGGCTTCAGCCGAGACCTGACATCGTTCCTCGTCGGATCGATCCTCACGGTCAGTCCGCAGGATCTCGTGACCACCGCGGTGGCGCTCGTCGTCGTCGCGGCCGTCCTGCTGGTCTGCGCCCGTCCACTGCGCTACACCGGCTTCGACCGGGCCGGCGCACAGGCGGCCGGCTTCGCGACCGGTGTCTGGGATGTCGTGCTGTTGCTCGTCATCCAGGTGGCGGTCGTGACGATCGTCCCGGCGATCGGCACGATCCTCGCCCTCGCCCTCATAGTGGCACCGGCGGCGGCGGCGCGCCAGTGGTCGCACCGGCTGAGCATCATCACCGCCCTGGCCGTCACGTTGGGCGCTCTCAGCGGGCTCGGCGGCCTGTACGCGTCGAGCCGCTGGGACGTCGCCGCCGGCGCGAGCATCACCCTGACCGCCACCGCGATCCTGGCCCTGTCGACAGTGCTGGCCCGGCTGGTCAGATCCCGGCCCACGGCGACCGCCCGCCTGCGGGCGTTCCCCGCATGAGCACCGCACCCCTCGACGAGACGAGGCGCGCCCTGGACCGCGCGGTGGTCGTGCTGCGCGCCATGGCGTACGAGCACCGGATCCATATTCTCGTGCTGCTGCAGGACGGCGAACAGACGCCGGCCTCGCTGGCGGAGGCGATGTCCGCGGACTCGACGCTCATTGCCCGCCACCTGCGGTATCTCAAGGAGGCCCGGTTGATCCGGCGCAAGCGTCGCGGGCGAGAGGTCACCTACACGCTGCAGGGGGAGGCCACCAGGCGACTCATCACGGAGGTGCTGCACCACGCCGAGCACTCGGCCTGAACATCGCAGGCGCACGACGGCTACTTATAGTTCAGCATCGCGTTAATTCAGTGGATGATGTACTGTCGTGTGGTGGAGACGTTGACGCACGGGCAGGTCCTGGCTCGCTTCGGTCACGCCTTGTCCGACCCGGTCCGAGCCCGGCTCCTGCTCGCGCTGCGCGAAGGCCCCGGCTATCCGGCAGACCTCGCCGACCTGCTGGGCACGAGCAGGCAGAACCTGTCCAACCACCTGGCCTGTCTGCGTGGCTGCGGCCTTGTCGTCGCCGTACCCGAGGGTCGCCGGTCGCGCTACGAACTCGCCGACGCGCGCCTCGCCCATGCCCTGGGGGATCTCCTCGGTCTCGTCCTCGCGGTCGACCCGGCCGCCTGCCCGAGCGCCGAAACCGAGGGCTGTTGCTGATGAGCCTGCCGCTCATGCCGTTGGCCGCTGGACCGCCGTCGGCGCGACGGACGGTGTTGATCCGTCGGGTACGGCTGTTCGTGGCCGTGACCATCAGCTACAACCTCATCGAGGCGACAGTGGCGATCAGCGCGGGGACGATCGCCTCGTCGACCGCGCTGATCGGCTTCGGCCTCGACTCGATCATCGAAGTCGCCTCGGCCGCCGCGGTGGCGTGGCAGTTCTCCGGCGCCAACCACGAACGCCGCGAACGCACCGCCCTGCGCATCATCGCCATCTCGTTCTTCGCCCTCGCCGGCTACGTCAGCGTCGAGTCCGTACGCGCGCTGCTCGGCACCGAGCGCCCCGAGCACTCCACGGTCGGCCTGCTGCTCGCGGCCGTGTCGCTGGCGGTCATGCCGATCCTGTCCGCCGCGCAACGGCGCGCCGGCCGCGAACTCGGCTCCGCCTCCGCGGTCGCCGACTCGAAACAGACCCTGCTGTGCACATACCTGTCCGCCGTCCTGCTCCTCGGATTGGCAGTCAACTCGCTGTTCGGCTGGTGGTGGGCCGACTCGGCCGCCGCGCTGGTCATCGCCGCAGTCGCGGTCAAGGAAGGCCGGGAAGCCTGGCGTGGCGGCACCTGCTGCGCTCCGGTCACGGTGCCGCGCGAACCCACCGGGTCCGGCTGTACTGACGGCTGCTGCACCCCGAGCAGGGCGAGGGCCCACCGGGAACGGGGAAAGGGGTCTTGAGCGTGGGCCTCGTCTACCTGGCGCCGCACCTCACGAACTGACGCAGCGCATCGAGTGTCGCCGGGGCGAGCACGTTCGAATTCGCGGGGTCGGTCAGAGCGGCGAGTAGCCGGTAGGCGGCATCGGCTTGGCGGACGACCACGGCGGCGCTGTAGGCGCGCGAGCGAGGGGGGCCGGGGTGCCGCTGCGCCCCGGCCCCTCGCTCCGATACGGAGTGGAGGGTTCTCAGCTCACCCGCAGCGTTGACCGTTGAGGTTGAAGGCGGTTGGCGCCGGATTGGTGCCGCTCCACGTGCCGTTGAAGCCAGTGCTGGTGGACGCGCCGGAGGCGAGTCTGCCGTTCCAACTCATGCTGTCGGCGGTGACGCTCGTTCCGTTCTGTTTCCAGGTGGCCGACCAGCCCTGGCCGACCTTCTGGCCGGTGGTGGGGAAGTCGAAGGCGAGTTTCCAGCCGTCGATCGCGGTGGTGCCGGTGTTCTTGATCGTCACGGTCGCGGTGAAGCCGCCCGGCCAACTGTTCGCCGTGTAGCCGACCGTGCAGCGGACGGTCGGGGCGGTGGGCGCGGTCCGTACGGTCAGGCCGGGGGAGGCCGCCGAGACGTTGCCCGCCGCGTCGCGGGCGGTCACCACGAAGGTGTACGGGGTGTCCGGTGTCAGCCCGGTCACGGTGTACGTGGTGCCGGTGGCGTTGCCCACCTTCACGGTCCCGGCGGTGTCGACCCGGTGCACGTCGTAGCCGGTGACGGCGGTGTCGTCGGTGGACGGCGTCCAGGCCAGCGAGATGCTGTCGCCGGTGATCGTGCCGGCGGTCGGCTTGCCCGGGGCGGTCGGCGCCTGGGTGTCGCCGGGCGTGGTGTCGCGCGGCAGCACCAGGTGGGTGATCGAGTTGGCCGGGAAGGTGGCAGTGAGGCCGCCGGTGGTCACCGGCTGGTCTGCCTCCCGCACGACGCCGGCGAGGTCCGCTCCGCTGTAACGGTAGACCTGAGCGGTGCTGGCGGAGGCGCCGGTGAGGGCGACCGGGCTGGTGAGGTCGTCGCCGGTCTTGTTGATGACGACCACTGTGAGGGCCTTGTCGGCGCTCCGCTCGGCGGCGTACACGGCCAGTTTGCCCTGGTCGGCGCTGGTCGCCTGGACGGAGGTCTCGCCGAACGCGCCGCCCTTGCCGTCGTAGTTGCGGTAGACGCGGAAGGCGTTGGCCACCGGCTGGTCGGCCTCGGGTGCGGTCCAGAGGGTGGCCAGGTCGAGCCCTTCGCGGCCGAAGATGCCGAGGACGTCAGCCTGGGCGAGCGCGCCGTTGAGCGACCCGTGGCCGCCCCAGTTGTACTCGGTCATCGCGACCTTCGTGCCCGGGTAGTGCTGGTCGACCAGCTCGCGTAGGCGCGGGATGTACCGGACCGGACTGTTGATCCAGCTCTCGTCCACGTAGGTCGGGTCCCAGAGTTGGCGGGTCGAGCGCAGTCGCAGCGCCTGGGTGTCGGCGTCGCCGGCCGCTTCGCCCAGTACGCCGGACTGCTGCGGGTAGAGGTGGACGTCGAAGTAGTCGAGGATGCGTGTGCCGTGCTGCTGCTCGTACTCGCGCATCCGGTCCAGGTACCACGGGCCGAGGTCCTGGCCGCCGTGCGCGGCCTTGTCCGGCGGGTTCGACCAGCAGCCGGTGCGCGAGCAGGTGTCCTGGTCGAGGCCCGAATAGAGGATCGAGTTCAGGCCCCAGCCGACGGGACCGAGCGTCTTCGCGCCGGGGTCGGCAGCCTTGATCGCGGCGGCGTACTCGTAGGTGCGGTCGCGTAGCTCGTCGTAGCCCAGCCCGGCCGGGCGGACGTCGCGGTGGGTGGAGTGCCACAGGTCCGGCTCGTTGTCCAGGTTGTAGAACTGGACCCCGCCGTCGGCGGCGGCGCCGAACTGCCCCTTGAGGTGGTTGACGAAGTCTGTGGCGTACTCCGGACCCACGGCGACGCTGGTGTCCTCCGGATCGTTGCCGGTGACAGGTGACCCGTCCGGCTTTATGCCGTTGCCGCAGTCCGGTGCCCACTGGTCGGTGGACTGCTGTGGGCCGTACTTGGCGACACTGAAGCCACACGCCCGCGACCGGTCCTTGGCGATCCAGCCGAGCAGAGGCAGTGTCATGACAGTGGCGGCGCCGTTGGCCTTGTTCTCCTGCACGAACCGGTCGGTCTCCGAGCCCTCCGGAAGGTCGGCCGGACTCGGGTTGTCGTTGGGGATGTTCTCGAAGTACCAGTCCGACGCGCGGTTGGTGGTGTCGGCTCGGAAGTTGTAGCGGGTGGTGGCGTTGCCGCCGTAGCGGTGCACCGGCAGCCGCAGGTCGCGGGCGAGAGCCTGGTCGGCGAAGTTCATGCCGTAGACGTACGGGCTGATCTGGTGCCGGGCGGCAGTGGTGTCCACGGCCAGCGCCGGGCCGGCCGCGGCCAGGGCGGGCTCCGGCAGGGCCAGACCGCCGAGGGCCGTGGCGAGCACGACCGGAAGTAGAGCTGTGGTGGGACGCACGAGCATTCCTTTCGCAGAGGAGCTCGACGATGGGAGCGCTTCCACAGCGTTGCGCTTTCCTGGCTCCGAGTCAACGCCGCAGGGTGGTCCACTGCTGGCCGACCGAATGCAAGCGTCACATATAATGACGCCCGTCAATGTGGTTGTGCCTGATGCGGTGGTGCCGGAACAGCCCGGATCGCCGCAGTGCGGAGGCAACCGCGCCGCAACGGTGCGAGCGGGAGCATCTCAGCGTCGCACGGCCGGAAAGTTCCTGCTGGCCCGGCCCCTGTGGCGGGAACCAGCCGTCTTGGAGGATGACAGTGCGCAGATTTCTCGCGGTGTTCAGCGCCGCCCTGATCCTCGGCGCCGCAGTCGGCAGCGTTCCGGCCGGCGCAGCGGGGGCCTCCCCGCCCTCGTGCCCGCGTGGCCTGCTTTTCTGTGAGGACTTCGAGCGACTGCCTCCCGGGGGGCCCAGCACGGTGAACTGGGGCGTCGACACCCGGAACGGCACGCTCACCGTCGAACGTGCCCGTCGTGGCAACCAGGTGCTGCACGTCCACACCGTCGACAACGGACGCGCCTTCCTGCGCGTCGACGACTTCGCCGCGCCGGGCAACCGCTTCTACGGCCGCATGCGCCTGCGCGTCGACGCCTTCCCCACGGCCCCGGACTGGGCGCACTTCACGCTGGTGGAAGCGACCGGCACCGGCAGCGCGGAGGTCGTCCGTCCGATCGGTGGGCAGTACGCGCCAACGGTTCCCGGAACCTTCTGGGGGGTTGGCGCCGACGGCGGTCCGACCGGCGACTGGACCAACTGGCGGGAGTCCGCCCCGGTCGTCGAGGACACCTGGCAATGCTTCGAGTGGAAGATCGACGCGGCGGACAACCGCGTCGCGGTGTGGATCGATGGCGTGGCGAACCCGGAGCTGACCGCCTCCACGAGCGACCACGGTGGCAACGATGTTCCCTTCGTCCTCCCGACGGTCGACACGGTGAAGATCGGCTGGCAGCTTTACCAGGGCGGCACGACACCGGGCGAGTTTGATCTCTGGATCGACGACATCGCCCTTTCGAGCAAGCGGCTCGGCTGCTGATCCGGGGCCAGTCCCGATGAACGTCCCTGCCGGGGGGCGGCTTTGCTGCCGCACCCCGGCGGCGGACCGGCCTCCATGGCGATCATCGATGCCTCCCGCTACGATCCGACATCGACAGACTACTGAGCGTTGATGTGTGCTGTCCGTTCGTCCTGGACGCTGGCAGTCCGGCGCCGGACGAATCTGGTGCCGGCCTGAGGATCACGCCGTCTCGACGAAGGGAACCCGGATGACGGAGAGCGCGCAGACCACCGAGAGCCGAACCGTTCCGCCGGCCCGGTCGTACCCGTTCAGTGTGCCCGACCGCCTCGTCGTCGATCCGACCTACGGCGAGCTGCGCGAGAACGAGCCGATGACCCGGGTGAAGCTCCCCTACGGCGAGGAGGCGTGGCTCGCCACCCGGTACGAGGACGTCCGTACGGTCCTCGGCGACGTGCGGTTCGGCCGCGCCCCGGCCGTCCAGCGCGACGAGCCCAGGCTCACCCCACGCCAGCAGTACAGCGGCATGCTGACCCTGGACCCGCCCGATCACACTCGGCTGCGCCGGTTGGTGGCGAAGGCGTTCACGGCACGTCGGGTAGAGGCGCTGCGACCCCGAACCCAGGAGATCGCCGACGCGCTGGTCGACGACATGGTCCGGCTCGGTCCTCCGGCCGACCTGGTGGAACACGTCGCCACGCCGCTGCCGATCCAGGTGATCTGCGAGCTGCTCGGGGTCCCGTACGCCGACCGCGACCGCTTCCACATCTGGTCCGAGGCGATCGTCTCGACCACCTCCCTGCCCATGGAGACGATCCAGGAGTACCTGAACAGTCTCTGGGGCTACATCGGTGATCTGGTCGCCGAGCGCCGCCGCGAGCCGGGGATCGACGACCTGCTCGGCGCGTTGGTGCGGGCCCGCGACGAGAATCAGGATCGGCTCAGCGAGGCCGAGCTGGTGGAGCTGGCCGGAGGGCTGCTCGCGGCCGGCCACGAGACCACGGTGACCCAGATCCCCAACTTCGTCTACGTGCTGCTGCAGAATCCGGGCCAGCTCGCTCGGCTGCGGGCCGACCCGTCGCTGGTGCCGGCCGCGGTCGAGGAACTGCTGCGGTACGTGCCGCTCGGCGTCGGCTCCTCCTTCGCCCGGTACGCCAAGGAGGACGTCGAAGTCGGCGGTGTTCTGGTCCGGGCAGGTGAGCCGGTTCTCGGCTCACTGTCATCGGCGAACCGGGACGGTACGGTCTTCGCCGACCCGGACCGGCTGGATCTCGATCGCGAGCAGAACCCGCACCTGGGCTTCGGGCACGGCGTACACCACTGCGTCGGCGCGCAGTTGGCCCGCATGGAGTTGCAGGTCGCCGTCGCCACCCTCGTGACCCGCCTGCCCGGACTGCGGCTCGCCGTACCGGAAGCCGAGCTGGAGTGGAAGCGGGGCATGTTGGTGCGGGGTCTGCTCGGCATGCCGGTGGCCTGGTGAGTACCGCCTGGCGGATCGGGGTGGACTCGAGCCGGTGCATCGGCACGAGCATCTGCGCCGGTACCGCGCCCGAGCACTTCCGCCTGGTCGGCGGCCAGTCCGCGCCGCTGGCCGACGTCGTCGCCCCGGCCGACGTCATCCTCGACGCCGCCGACTCGTGCCCGGTCGAGGCGATCACGGTCCACGACACCACCGACGACCGGCTGATCGCACCGCAGGATTGACCCGAGATCGAGCCCGGCCGTCTGCGCCCATGAGCTGGGCAGGTGCGGAAGTTTCGGCAGATCAGCGACGAGACGGTCGCTCTGCCGCGGCGGCTCTGCTGACGGCTTGCGCCAGCACTCCGATCCGGTTCGCCTTCGCCGACCAGGGCTTCGCCGCCGTCTGGTCGACTGGTGCCGCAATCTCCTCCGGACGGTGCTCGACGGCCCGCTCAATCACTGACTTGGAAAGAGGGCAGTCAGAAGCGGTTTGCGTATCTCGCGGCGGCCAGTGTGGCGAAGGCACTAAACGAGACACCGGTCGACGGACTTCTGCCGGGAGTTGGAACAAACTTCGATCAGGATCAGTCGTCTATCGGACCTATTCCGGGGACGGCTGGCCTCGTTCATCAAGCTCCGGTCATGCGAAAATTCACTCGCCGTACCGCGGATTGTCAATGAGCGACACGTTCCAATAAAAGACATACACGAGTTTCATTCGTCATGAGGTCGGCGTACGGGGGCACCGACATGTCGTGGCCACCTGACCAGGCAGTGCACCAGCGGCACGAGGATGATCATCATGACCCAAACGACAACGGCGAACAGTACCTCGACCGAACCCGCCCCCTTGCGCCATTCGATCAGCAGGCAAATTTTCTGGCTACTGCCCGTCGCCTTGGCCTCGGTCGGAATCTGCGTGTTGTTGTTTCAAAAAGAAGCGTGGGGTGCGAACGCCGCGGCCATCATCAGTGTGCCGATCAACATCGCGGCGATCGTGGTGACGATCCTGGTCGACCGGGGCGCATTCAAGACTCCCGCCCTCCGCAAACCGGGTGGCAAGTCGTGGAGGATGAAGGGCGCTGTCTACTTCACCGCGGGCACCCTCGTCCTCAGCGCCGCGTTCTGGTGGTTCCAACGGGAGCCCGATCCGTTCGACTACATGTCGGGCGAGGTCCGGATCGGTTACAACGCGTTCGAGTACGAGGGCTGGCACACCGACAAGGACGGCGGGACCGGGTTCGATGTCGCACTGGCCAACGAGATCCAGTCGCACTTCGCGGACGCCCACCTGAAGTGGGTGGACCTGGGCACCCTGGACAACCGGATCAACGCGTTACACGGGAAGTGGCGTGCCACTGACCGGAGCCCGCTCCAGGAACCCGTCAAACTCGTGATCTCCAATTTCTCGATGACACCGGAACGAGCCGAGGTGATCGACTTCGCCGGACCCTACTTCGTCGACACCCAGGGCTTCCTCAGCCGGAGCGATGCCAAGACCATCGCGGCGATCCCCCGTGGCAAGGTGTGTGCCATCAAGGGCTCGACCACCTTCAGGAGACTGGATCAGATCAACTGGAATCCGGTGCCGGCCGACTCCATCGCCGAGTGCATCAACAGATACAAGAGCGGGGAGATCGATGCCGTGTCGGGCGACCGTTCGGTCATCGCCGGATACGCCCGAGCGGTTGGCGTGAGTCCACCGATCCCGCTGGGGTACGGATCGGAGAAGTACGCCATCGGCATACCGAACAACATGCCACGGCTGTGCGGCGAACTCAGCAAGGTGATCACCGACTTCCTGGAGTACGGCTGGCAAGCCAATTTCGACACCACCCTCGGAACCCTCGGCCTGTCCGAGTCACCACCACCGCAAGCCGTCGACCCCTGCCAACCGGCAGCGCCGTGGCTGGACCGGTAGCACCGCCCTCACCGTCCCGCGATCTGCGCCGTGAGGGTGAGGGTGCTGTCCCGGAAAGACCCTGCTTCGCCACCGGCCGTACCGGCAGTGCCCGCTGCCGTTCAGCCAGACGGCAAGGCGGATCTTGGACACTGCGATGCTGTGTGCTCCTCTGATCCGCAGGATGCCAGGTAGCCCCCGGTCGCACCGGCGTCAGACAGCCGCCGTCGCCGGCTGCCGGGCGATCGGAGATGCTCATGACCACCCCGATGGGCTCGCGCCGGCACCGCCCCAGCGACGACGTCCGGCGGCTGCACACAGCGCTGCTGCGGATGCCCGCCGACATCGCCACCGACGAACTGGTCGACGCCCGGTACGGGCCGACCACCCGGCGTGGGGTGGCCGAGTTCCAACGGGCGCACGGGTTGTCGGTGACCGGCACGGTGGACGGGGCGACCCGCGACGCGGTGCAGATGGTGCTGGCCGAGCCGCCGTCCCGGTTCGTCGTGGTGGGTCGGGTGCGTTGGGTCGATGGGCAGCCGGCGAACGCTTTGACGGTCGGCGCGTTCGACCGGGACCTGCGGCACGCCGAGCAGCTCGGCGAGGCGACCACCGGAGACGACGGGCTGTATCGCGTCGACTATTCGCGGGAACGGTTCACCCGGTCCGAGAAGCAGTCCGCCGACCTGTTCGTCCGGGTGTCCGCTGGTGATCGTCTCCTGTCCGACCCGCCGCTGAGCGCGGTGCTGTTCAACGCCCCCGAGCTGGCCGTGCTCACAGTGGATCTGTCCGGTGGCGGGGACCGGGAACGCAGTGAGTACGAGCGGATCCTCGCCACGATCGTCCCGTTGCTCGGCCAGATCCCGCTGTACGAGCTGCGGCAGGACGACGAGGCCGAGGACGTGACGTTCCTGGCCGCCGAGACCGGACTGCCCGCGACGGCGCTGGCGCACTTCGGTGTGGCGCAGAAACTGGCCGCGTCCTACAAGCTGCCGGCGGTGTTCGGTTACGCGCTGTTCGCCGAGCGGACGCTGTTGACCACGAGCCGCACCGGCGCCGCGCTCGCCCGGTTCGACGTCGATCTGAACACCGAGCTGCGGCCGCTGTACTACGACATCGCCCTGCTCGACGAGCACCTGGTCCGGAACGCCGTCGCCGACGCCGTGCGCCATCGGTTCGTTCCCGAGGACCTGCTCGGCGAGCTGGACCGGATCCTCGACATGCTGGCCCGGGTACGGCCGGAGGCCAAGGAGTACGTCGCGCAGGAACGACCGAAGGTGTTGTACGGGCGGGTGGAACGGTTCCTCGCCGACGGCGCGCACGAGCGTGTCCAGAGTCTCCTTGCCGCTGACGCCGCCGGTGACCTGCCCGGGCTGATCGCCCGGCTGGCCGACGCGGCGGCATTCCCCGACCGGTCGGCCGCCGAAGCGGCCGGCGCGGCGAGCGTGCTGGCCGACGTGCTGGGCTACGACGAGACGATTGTCGACCGGGTCCGCGACCGCGAGGGGATCGAGGGGGCGGCCGACGTACGCCGGCTGGCCCGGCTGGCACCGGCGGACTGGCGGCGGGTGTTGGGGGACAGCGCCACGGATGTCCGGGTCGCCGGTCAACCGGTCCGGCCGGAGTTGATCGACCTGCACGCCGGCGCGCTGGCTCGCAAGTTGGAGAGACGCTATCCCACCACGGCCTTCACCGCCCAGCTCGAACGCGACGCGGGCGCCGCAGCCGAACGGTCCGACGGCAGCGGCGATCGGCCCGACCCCGGTCGACGGGCTGACCCCGACGAACAGCCCGGCAAGAACGAACAGCCCGGCGACGACGAGCGGGCCAGCGCCGCCGAGCGCGCCTTCGGTGGGCATCGGGACGTGGTGCTCGAACTGCTCACCGCGAATCCGGACTTCGACCTAGCGACCGGCAACGTGGAGCGGCTGCTGCGGGACCACCCGGAGCGGCTGCGGACCGGGCGGCCGGCGCTCAAGGCCGCGCAGCGGATCTTCAAGCTGGCGCCGACCTATCGGCAGACGACGGCGTTGCTGGCGGCCGAAGTGCCGTCGGCGGCCCGGATCCACGCCCTCGGCGAGACGCGGTTCGTGGCCACCGCCGTGGACACCGGCCGGTTCACCGACGAGCAGGCCCGGTCGGTGTATCGCCGGGCTGTGGACGTGCACGTGGCGAGCGGGCTGCTGGCCGGGGAACTCCAGAGCGCGGCGCGGGCGCTGCCGGTCCGGGCCCTGGGCGGCTCGGCGGCCCCGGACCTCACCCCTGTCAGCGCCGACTTTCCCAACCTGAGCAGCCTGTTCCAGCTCGCCGACTCCAGCTACTGCGAGCCGTGCCGCAGCGTGCACAGCGCCGCCGCGTACCTGGTGGACGTCCTTCAGTTCCTCGGCAACCGGCTGGTGACCGACGCCGATACACCGGGTCCGGCCACCAAGGTTGCCCGGGACGTCCTGTACGGTCGCCGGCCGGACCTCGGTGACCTGGATCTGAGCTGCGAGAACACCGACCTTCCGCTGCCCTACCTGGATCTGGTGTGCGAGCTGCTGGAGGAGGCGGTGGCACCGGACGCGGGCCTGGCGTTCGGGGGCCCGCTGAGCGGCGGCGTCGATCCGGTGGAGGCGCCGTCGGCCGGGCTGCTGAGCCTGTTGCAGGGCCAGGGATGGCCGTTCACCGACCGTTCCCTCGTGTACGAGCCGGACCTGGCCGGGGCCCGCGTGGTACGGGACGTCGGCGTGGTGGCCAAGGCGACCCCGGACGGGGCCGGCGGGTGGCTCGTGCGCCGATTGCGCCAGACCACCGGCACCGCGCTGGAGTTGGCGGCCGCGCCGCAGTACGTGAATGCCGCCGCCTACACCCTGCTGGCGGGCAGCCGGTACGCGTTCGCCCTGCCGTTCGACCTGGCCCACGAGGAGACCCGCAGCTACTTCGCCCAGTTCGACATCGCCCGGGCCGACGTGATGCGGGCGCTGCGCCGGTCGGCGGGCCCGAGCGACGAGGCCATCGCGGCGGAGGAACTGGGGATCAGCGACGCGCAGCGACAGTTGGTGGTCACCGCCGACCCGGCCGCTCAGGACGACATCTGGAACACCGCGCCGCTCGGCGCTCTGGGCGGCATGGCCCGGGTGGACAACTTCCTCGCTCGGGCGCGCCTGGACTATCGGGAGTTGACCGAGCTGCTTTCGCTGGCCTGGGTCAATCCCGGGAACGCCATGTTCGTCAAGCACCTGGACACCGGCTCCGACCTCAGCGCAAAGCGGATCCAGCAGCTCACCGACGCGCGCCTGGACCGGATGCACCGGTTCCTGCGCCTGCTGCGCGCGCCCGCCTGCACCGGTTGGACGCCGCCGTTGCTGGACCGGGCGATCCGAGCCGACGCGCTGGGCGGTGGCGCCCTGGACGACGACCTCCTGGTCGCGGTGGCGGCGCTGCACCGGCTCGCGGCGCGGCTCGGGCTGCCGTTGCCCGAGGTGGTCGACCTGTTCGCCCCGCTGGACGGGTCGCGGTACGCCGAGGTGTTCCGCAACACCGCGAACGGCCCGGTCGTCGAAGCGTTCGAACCGGCCAACGTGCTCGCCAACGAGCAGGCGGAGCTGACCACACCCGGCTCGGGCGCTCCGCTGTCGGCGCACGAGGCGTACCTGGCGACGTGCCTGGGGGCAACGACGGCGGACACCGCGCTGCTGGTGGCCGACCTTCCGGCCCCGGCGATCGTCAGCAACGTCGGCCTGCACGCGGTGTACGCCGGGACGCTGCTGGCCCGGGCGCTCGGGCTCACCGCCACCGAATACCTGATCATGAAGGATCTGATCGGGTCGGATCCGCTCACCGCACCGGCCACCGCGCTGGCCTTCGTCGAGCGGTTCGACGCCGCCCGGGCCGGCACCGGCATCCGCCCGGCGGATCTGCGGTACCTGCTCCGACACGTTGCCGACGACCTGGCCGCGCGGGACCTGCCGGACGAGACGCTGACCGCGGTGCTCACCGGGTTGCAGACCGGCTACCAGAGCGGGTACGCGGCGACCCGACCCGCTGTCGACCCGGCGGCGCCCCCCGAGGAGAACCTGCCGGGCATGCGTGCCCTGCTGGCCACCGTGCCCGGGATGACCGAGGCGGACCTGGCCGGCTTCGCGTCGATCGTGGACGGTGCTTGGACCGACGTGGTGACCACCCCGGCGCAGTTCGTCGACGCGAAGCTCGCCGCCCTGGTGGACACCACACCGATAACAGCAGCGATCGTGGCCAGCCCCACCGAGGCCCAGCAGACCACGCTGCTGCTGGCCATCACCACGGCCCTGTCCATCTCGGCGTACACCCGTACCAAGCAGGAGCTGGCGGTGGCGGCGGTGGCCGACACCTTCGGGTTCTCGCCGGACGCCGCCGCCACCGTGCTGGCCGGCGCGGAGCTGACCCGGCCGCTGCTCGCGGTGCTCACCGACGACGCGCTGGTGGACCTGGTGAACGAGCCACCGGCGCCGCCGGCGGTCACCCCGGCCGGGTTCGACGAGCAGTACCGCGCGCTGCGCCTGCTGCACGTGCTGAGCCGGCTCGTCGACCACCTGACGGTGCCCGATTCGGACCTCGGCTGGCTGCTGACGAACGCCGGGTCGCTCGGCTGGCTGGCCCCGGACCAGGTGCCCTACCAGACCGGCCGCCCGCCGGCCCCGTTGGCCGACTGGATCCGGTTGGCCGCCGGGGTCGAGCTGGCCCGCACCTACCCGCCGGTGGCGAACCCGTTGGACGCGGCCGCGCCGTGGACGGTGTCCGGGCTGTTCGACCTGGTCCTGGCGGCCGGCACCACCGCCACGCAGGTCCACACCCATCTGGCGCAGCTCGGTGGCTGGGACGCCGCGGTGCTGGCCGACCTGGACACCCACCTCGAACTGTCGGCGGTGGACCTCACCGCGTACCGGTCGCCGGCGACGATCCAGCGGTTGGTCCACGCGCTCACCCTGCTGCGCCGGCTGGGCCTGCCGGTGGCGGCGGCGGTGCCGCTGGGCCAGCCAGTCACCACGGCGGCGGGGGCGGCCACCATGCGGCAGGCCCTGAAGGCGCGCTACGCCGAGGCCGAGTGGTTCGGGGTGCTCCAAGGGGCGCAGGACCGGCTGCGGGTGGCCAAGCGGGACGCGCTGGTGGCGTACCTGTTGGCCGAGAACCCCGGGCTGCGCGACACCAACGACCTGTACGACCACTTCCTCATCGATGTCGAGATGGGCGCCTGCATGGCGACGTCGCGCATCGTGCAGGCGCACGCCACCGTTCAGTTGTTCGTGCAGCGCTGCCTGCTGGGCCTGGAGCCGGACAGCGTCGCGGCGGTCACCGAGGATCCGGGTTGGGACCAGTGGAACTGGATGGCCAACTACCGGGTGTGGGAGGCCAACCGGAAGATCTTCCTGTATCCGGAGAACTGGATCCTGCCGGAGTTGCGGGACGACAAGTCGGAGCTGTTCACCGAACTCGACGACCAGTTGCAGCAGGACGAGCTGACCGACCTGGCGGTGGAGAACGCCACCATCACGTACCTGGAGAAGCTGGACGACCTGGCGCACCTGGACGTGATGGCCTGCTACTACCAGCACGACAGGCATCTCATGCACGTGTTCGCCCGCACCCGGGGCGGCGACCCGACGGTGTACTACCACCGGCAGTTCGAGCGGGAGCGGTACTGGACGCCGTGGCGGCGGGTGCCGCTGGACATCGCTGGCGACCACCTGCTCGCCTTCGACCGCAACAGCCGGCTCACACTGGCCTGGCCGGTCTTCACGCAGGAGACGGACACGGCGCAGACCTCACAGATTCCGGACCCGGACGGCATTCCGCCGGGCGGCACGGAGACGGAGCGGCCGCGCCGACGGTGGCGGATCCAGCTGGCCATCGGCGAGCGGACGCAGGACCGCTGGCAGCCGAAGAAGATCTCCAAGGACGCGCTGTACTACCCGGCCAGCGGCTACCGGGAGGACCTTCCCGCGGCGGAAGAGTTCACCTGCTTCGCGTACGCGGCCGGCGCGGCCGGCCAGGCGATCAGCGTGCTCACCGGCACCGAGTTCGTCGGCTCGTTCGCGTTGACCGGCTGCCGAGGCTATCCGGAGCCGGTGCCGGGCGGCGGCTCCGGCAACCTGCTGCTGTCGCCGGTGTTCAAGGACACCGAGCTGCTGGCCGAACGCTTCACCGAACTGGTCTCCCGGACACAGAACGACCTGGCGATCAGCACCCCGCTGATGGGCGCGTTCCAGACGCTGGTGGCGCAGACGCCCGGCCGGTTCCGGGTGACGTACCCCATGCAGATGTCGTTGCTCGACTGGATCGTCATGCTGCTGGGGCTGGCGCAGAGCGTCCGAGGCACCCACGACCGCCGGCCGGTGCTGCCACTGGGCACCCTGATGCCGTACTTCTACGGCGACTACGACCGTGGTTACGTGATCATCCCGGGCTTCTACGACCGGCGTGCCGAGGACCCGGCGGATCGGATCGAGAAGACGTACAGCGACGTGGACGAGTTCGCCCGCGACGTGTTGGCGCTGCTCACCGAGTACCTGCGTCGATACGCCGAGGACCCGGCGCACGACCTCGCGGCCGCCGTGCAGGCGATGACCGAGGACGCCGAGTACCACCGGCTGGTCGCCGAGTTCGAGGTCTACGGCACCCTGTCGTACGGGGTGAGGTTCGCGAACTTCTACCACCCGCTGCTGTGTTTCCTGCGGGCCACTGTCTACCGCTCGGGCGTGCCGGCGATGCTGAGTCGGACCACCCAGCTCACCAACACGGGCTTCGACTTCGCTGCCACCTACCAGCCGGCGCCGGTGGTGGTGTCGCCGTACCCGGTGGAGGACCTGGACTTCGCCGCCGACGGCGCGTACGCGGGCTACAACTGGGAGCTGTTCTACCACCTCCCGTTCGACATCGCGCTGCGGCTCAACCGGGACCAGCGGTTCGCCGAGGCGCGCAACTGGTTCCACCACATCTTCAACCCGGTCGGCACCGCCGACGGCGCCTCCGCCCCGCAGAAGTACTGGGTCACCAAGCCGTTCTTCCAGACCGGAGTGCCCGAGCTGCTCAACCAGCGGATCGGCGACATTCTCACGGCGGTCGCAGCCGACCCGTCGGGGGCCAGCATCACCGACCTGAAGTTCGCAGTGGAGCAGTGGCGGGCGAAGCCGTTCAACCCGCACGTGGTGGCCCGCAGCCGGCCGGTCGCCTACCAGCTCGCCGTGGTGGTCAGCTACATCAAGAACCTGGTCGACTGGGGTGACCAGTTGTTCCGGCAGTTCACCCGGGAGTCCGTCACCCAGGCCACCCAGCTCTACATCCTGGCCGACAAACTGCTCGGGCCGAAGCCGAGCGTTGTGCCGCCGCTGGTCAGCCCGGCGCCGGCCACCGTCAACCAGCTCCAGGCCAAGGTGGACCTGTTCGGCAACGCGCTGTTGGACCTGGAGAACCTGATCCCCGACCTGGACCTGCTGCCGCACGGCGGGGCGGAACTGCCCAGCCCGCTGAGCTACTCGGCGCTGTACTTCTGCGTCCCACCCAACGAGGAGATGCTCCGGCTGTGGGACCTGATCGCCGATCGGCTGTTCAAGATCCGCAACTGCCAGAACATCGACGGCGTGGAGAGCATGCTCGCCCTGTTCTCGCCGCCGATCGACCCGGGGGCGCTGGTCCGGGCCGCCGCCGCCGGCATGTCCGTCTCGTCGTTCCTGGCCGGGCTCGGCGCACCGCTGCCGAACTACCGGTTCCGGGTGCTGGCCCAGAAGGCCACCGAACTCGTCGGGTACGTCGGTGAGCTGGGCGGCGGGCTGCTCGCGGCAATGGAGAAGCGGGACGCCGAGCAACTCGCCCGGCTGCGCGCCGGCCAGGAGATCGCCCTGCTCGACGCGGTACGGGCGGTGAAGGTCGCCACCATCGCGGAGGCCGAGGGCAACGTCGCGGCGCTGGAACTGAGTCGCAAGGTGGTGGAGGAGCGGCAACGCTACTACGCCGGCCGGCCGTACATGAACGCCTGGGAGATCACCGCCACCGCTTTGTCCGGGGTGTCGCTGCTCGGCGAGACCGCGATCGCGGTGGGCTACATCCTCTCCGGCGGGCTGAAGCTGATACCCAACTTCACCGCCGGCGGCGCCGGCTTCGGTGGCTCACCCACCGTGACCCTCACCCTCGGCGGGGACAAGGCCGGTGCCGCCGCCGACTCGGCGGTGATGACCCTGGAGGCGATCGCCCGGGCCCTGGACAAGGCCGCCGGGATGGCCGCCAACCAGGGCGGCTACCGCCGCCGGATGGACGACTGGGAACACCAGGCGGCGCTGGCCGGTCTCGAACTGACCCAGCTCGACCAGCAGCTCCTCACCGGGCGGCTGCACGTGGCCATGCTCACCGACGAGCTGGCGGCGCACGACCGGGAAGCCGACAACGCCCGGGCCACCGAGGAGTACCTGCGCGGCAAGTACACGAACACCGAGCTGTACCAGTGGATGGTGAGCCGAGCCAGCTCCGTCTACTTCGGGGCGTACCAGCTCGCCTTCGACGTGGCGAAGAAGGCCGAGCGGTGCTTCGCCCACGAGCTGGGCAGCGAGGCCACGTTCCTGCAACCCGGCTACTGGGACAGCCTGCGCAAGGGGCTGACCGTTGCGGACGCGCTGCGCCACGACCTGAAGCGGATGGAGGTGGCCTACCTCGACCGGCACAGCCGCGAACGCGAGCTGACCCGGCACGTTTCGCTCGCACAGCTCGACCCGGCGGCGTTGATCGAGCTGCGGGCCACCGGCAGTTGCGTGGTCAACGTGCCGGAGGCGCTGTTCGACCTGGACCACCCCGGGCACTACTTCCGCCGGCTCCGCACTGTCAGCCTGTCCATCCCGTGCGTGGCCGGCCCCTACACCCCGGTCACCGCGAAGCTCTCCCTGATCGGCAACCGGTACCGGACCGACACCGCGGCCCGGCAGGGCGCCACCAGCGCCAAGGACAAGTACACCGAGGTGCCCGGCGACGAGCGGTTCGCGTACAACGTGGGAGGGATCGAGTCGATCGCGACCAGCAGCGGCCTCAGCGACAGCGGCATGTTCGAGCTGAACTTCGCCGACGACCGCTACCTGCCGTTCGAGGGCAAGGGCGCGATCGGCACCTGGCGCCTGGAACTGCCGACGGCAGTTCGCCAATTCGACTACGACAGCATCAGCGACATCATCCTGCACCTGCGGTACACGGCCCGCGACGGCGGCTCGACGCTGCGCGGCCTGGTCGAGGACTCCCTGCGGGAGGCGCTCAACGAGATGCTTGTCGACGCCGGCCGGACGGGGCTGTACCAGGCATACAGCCTGCGCCACCACTTCCCGGACGAGTGGTGGCAGCTCACCCAGCAGCAGAGCACCGCGCTGACCGTCGGGCCGGAGCACCTGCCGTACCTCGCCCGCGACCACCAGCCGGTGGTGGACCAGGTGACCTGGTACGCCCGGGTGGACGGTGATCCCGGGACGTACGACCTCACGGTGGCCGCTGACCCGGTGACGTTGAACCGGGACGCCGACCTGCGGCAATGCGTGGGTCAGTCCGATCCGCTGGTTCTCGGCACCCCGGTCACGCTGGCGGCCGACCCGGACGGCCTGACCGACCTGGTCGTCCTGCTGCACTACCGGCTCGACGGCTGAGGGGGCGCGGTGACGACCAGCTACCCGGTCGGCGGCGGATCGTGGGGGCCGGGGCCCGGCTCCCGGTGGCGCGGCTCCGCCGACCCGACCGGCGCCGGTGCTCCCGGCGGAGCGGGTGGCGCATTCGGACCGGGCGGGCCGCCGACCGACGCGGCCGGCGCCGGGCCGCCGCCGGCCGGTCGGGGCGCGACCGGGCCGGGACTCGGCGGACCGGCGATCAGCCTGCCCACCGGCGGCGGCGCGATCCGGGCCATCGGCGAGACGTTCGCCGCCCACCCGGTCACCGGGACCGGCGGCATGTCCGTGCCCATCCCGGTCAGCGGCGGCCGGTCCGGGTTCCAACCCGACCTGACACTCAGCTACGACTCGGGCGCCGGGAACGGCCCGTTCGGCCTGGGCTGGCAGCTGCCCGTGCCGGCCATCAGCCGGCGCACCGACCGCGGCCTGCCCCGCTACGACGACACCGACACCTTCCTGCTGTCCGGGGAGGACGACCTGGTCCCGGTGCCCGGCGGCACTCCGGTCGCCGGTCACACTGTGCAGCGGTTCCGGCCACGGACCGAGGGGGCGTTCGCCCGCATCGAGCGGTGGACCCGGGACTCCGACGGTGACGTGCACTGGCGCACCCTGTCCGGGTCGAACCTGCTGGCCGTGTACGGCCGCGACGGCGGCTCCCGCATCGGCCTGGGCGGGCGGGTACACACCTGGCTGCTCTGCGAGACCCGCGACGATCGGGGCAACGCGGTCAGCTACACCTACAAGGCCGAGGACGCCGCCGGCCTGGACCTGGACCGGCCGCACGAACGGCACCGCACCGACCGGAGCGTCAACCGCTACCTCAAGTCGGTGCGGTACGGCAACACGGTGCCTCTGCTCGACCCCGACGGCCGACGCCCGGTGGACCTGACGCCGGCCCAGATCGCCGACGCCGGCTGGGTGTTCGAGGTGGTGCTCGACTACGGCGAGCACCACCCGGACACCCCGCTACCTGCTGACGCCGGGGAGTGGACCTGCCGGCCGGACCCCTTCTCCACCTACCGCGCGGGATTCGAGGTCCGCACCTACCGGCGGTGCCGCCGGATCCTGATGTTCCACCACTTCCCTGACGAGCCGGAGGTGGGCGCGAACTGCCTGGTCCGGGCGGTGGAGCTGGAGTACGCCAGCGGGCCGGTGCTGTCCACCCTGGTCGAGGTGACCCAGCGCGGCTACGCCCCGGCCGCCGGCGGCGGGCACACCAGCGCCGCACTGCCCCCGGTGACCTTCGGATACACACCGGCCACCATCGCGGCGACCACCCGGGAACTCGAGCGCGGCAGCCTGGAGAACCTGCCAGCCGGCGTCGACGGACGGACCGAGTTGTGGGTGGACCTGGACGGGGAAGGACTCGCCGGGGTGCTGACCGGGCACGAGGGTGCCCTCTACTACCGGCCGAACCTCGGCGCCGGCCGGATCGGCCCGGTCGCCGCGCTACCCACAGTGCCGTCGCTGACCGACCTGGCCGGCGGACGCCAGCAACTGGTCGACGTGAACGGTGACGGGCGGATCGAACTGGTCCAGCTCGGCACCGTACCGGCGGGTTTCGTCAGCCGCACCGACGACGCCGGCTGGTCCGGCTTCCAGCCGTTCACCGAGCTGCCCGCCGTCGACTGGGCCAGCCCCGACCTGCTGCTGCTGGACCTCACCGGGGACGGCCGTGCCGACCTGCTGATCGCCGGTGACACCGTGCTGGCCTGGCACGAGTCGCTGGCCGAGGCGGGGTACGGCCCGGCGCGACCCGCGCTCTGGCCCGTGGACGAGGACCGTGGGCCGCGGCTGCTGCGCTCCGACGACCGGCAGAGCATCTTCCTCGCCGACATGTCCGGCGACGGGCTCACCGACCTGGTCCGGGTCCGCGACGGTTCCGTCTGCTACTGGCCCAACGTCGGTTACGGACGATTCGGCGCCAAGGTCGAGATGGACGACGCGCCGTGGTTCACCGGGCTGGACGAGTTCGACCCGGCCCGGGTGCTCCTCACCGACGTGGACGGCACCGGCGTGATGGACCTGTGCTACCTGGGCCGGCGCGAGATCCGGCTCTGGTACAACCAGTCCGGCAACGGCTGGTCGGCCCCCGCCGAGCTGCCCGACCTGCCGCATGTCACGCCCGATTCGACGATGACAGTGACCGACCTGCTGGGCACGGGCACCGGCTGCCTGGTGTGGTCGTCGCCGCTGCCCGGCGACGCCGCCGGCCCGGTGCGCTACCTGAATCTGGCCGCCGACGGCAAGCCGCACCTGCTCACCCGGGTGGTGAACAACCTGGGCGGCGAGACCACCATCAGCTACGCCGCTTCCACCGCCTTCCAGCTGGCCGACCGGCGAGCCGGTCAGCCGTGGGTGACCGGGCTGCCGTTCCCGGTGCAGGTCGTCGAGCGGGTGGAACAGGTGGACCGGATCACCGGGACCCGGCTGGTCACCGGCTACCGCTACCACCATGGGCACTACGACGGCGTCGAGCGGGAGTTCGCCGGCTTCGGCATGGTCGAGCAGATCGACGGCGAGTCGTTCGTGGACCACGTGTTGGGCGTCGAGGCGGTCGACGGGAACCAGGACACCTCGCCCGAGCTGTTCCAGCCACCGGTCACCACGAAGACCTGGTATCACACCGGCGCCCCGGTCGACCTGTCCGCCGAGTGGTACGCCGGCCGGCACCTGCCCACCGCGGAGCTGCCGGCCGGGATCTCCGCCACCGAGCTGCGGGAGAGCCGGCGGGCGTTGCGCGGCCTGCCGCTTCGGCAGGAGGTGTACTCGTACGACGGCAGTGCCTCGCAGGAGCACCCGTACGGGGTGGTCGAGCAGACGTACCAGGTGCAACGGCTGGACGCGCGGGTGTTCGTCGCCGTCGAGCGGGAGGCGGTCAGCCTCTCCTACGACCGGCAGCCGGACGAGCCCCGGATCAGCCACCGGCTCAACCTGGTCCTCGGCCCGTACGGCACCGTCGTCCAGGCCGCCGCGGTGGTCTACGGCCGCACCACGCCAGACCCGGAGCTGCCCGCCGAGGTGACCGCCGAACAGCGACGCCGTCACGTCACGTACGGCGAGCAGTGGTACACCCCGGACATCGACGAGACGCTGCCGGTGCCGGCGTACCGGATCCGCTCCGCGTACGAGGCCCTCGGGCACGAACTGACCGGGCTGGCCCCGGCCGGTCCGCTGTTCACCCGCGCCGAACTGCTCGCCGGGTTCGCCGCGGCCACCCCGATCGGGTACGAGGTGGTGGCCGACGAGGTCAGCGCGCAGCGGCGGTTGCTGTCCCGGTCACAGGTGCGGTTCCGGGACAACGCGCTGACGCCGTTGCCGGCCGGGCAGTGGGACAGCCTGGGGCTGGGGCACCAGACGTACCAACTCGCCTTCACCCCGGCCGCGCTGGCCGCCGGCTACGGCACGGCGGTGACCGACGCGGACCTGGCTGCCGCCGGCTACGTGCACCTCGACGGCGGCCCGGACTGGTGGATCCCGTCCGGCGAGCTGCGCTATCCGGCCGATCCCGCCGCGCACTTCTACCTGTCCAACGGGGCCCGGGACGCGCTGGGCATGGCGACGGCCGTCACCTTCGACGGCTACCACCTGCTCACCGAGCGGGTGACCATCGACCAGGCGGCCTGGTCGGTCACCACCGCTGTCAACAACTACCTGGTGCTCGGCCCGAGCCTCGTCACCGACCCGAACGGGCAGCGCCGCGCGGTGCGCTACGACGAGTTGGGCCGGGTGGTGGCCTCGGCGCTACTCGGCCGGCCCGGTGCCGGGGACGGCGACACGCTCGACGATCCGACGTTGACGTTCACCTACGACCCGTTCAACTGGGTGGTCAACGGCCAGCCCGCGTACAGCCGGGGCCGGCACCGGGAACGGCACGGCCCGACCAACCCGCGCTGGCTGGAGAGCTACGAGTACAGCACCGGCACCGGTGGTGTGGCGATCACCAAGTCGCGGGTGCATCCGGGCAGGGCCCTGGAGGTGGGGGAGGACGGGGTCGCCGTCGAGGTGGACGCCGACCCGCGCTGGGTCGGCACCGGCCGCACGGTGGTCAACAACAAGGGCAACCCGGTGAAGCGGTACCAGCCCTACTTCAGCACCACCCACGAGTACGAGGACGCGGCGGCGCTGCGTGAGATCGGCGCCACCGCGATTCGCTACTACGACCCGCTGGGCCGGGCCGTGCTGACCCGGTATCCGGACGGCACCCTCAGCCGGGTCGAGTCGACGGCCTGGTCGCACCGGTTGTTCGACGCCAACGACACTGTGCTCGACAGCCAGTGGTACGCCGAGCGGGGCAGCCCCGCCGTCTCCGATCCGGAACCGGCCGACCCGGCCAGCCGCGCCGCGTGGCTCGCCGCCAAGCACGCCGACACACCCTCCGTGATCCACTTCGACAGCCTCGGCCGGGCCGTCTACACGGTGGCCGACCGGGGGGCCGGCCAGCGGTTCGGCGTACGCACCAGGGGAGACCTCACCGGACGGTCCTCGGACGGGTGCGACGCGCTGGGCCGGCACATCGCCAACGCGGCCACCGCCATGCACGGCGCGGGAGTGCGGTCGTGGAGCGCGGAGAAGGGCGAGCGGTGGGTGTTCCAGGACGTGCTCGGCGGGGTGCGCCGGATCTGGGACGAACACGGCCGGACCTTCCGCACCACGTACGACGCCCTGCACCGGCCCGTCGGCCTGTACGTCAGCGAGTCCGCCGGGCCGGAGCGCTGCGTGCAGTACGTGGTCTTCGGCGACCGGCATCCGGACGCGGCGACGCTGGGCCTGCACGGCGTGCCGTACCTGGTGTTCGACCCGGCGGGCCAGGTACGGGTGCCCGAGGTGGACTTCAAGGGCAACCCGCGCCGCGCCGAACGGAGACTCGCCACCGATCACGTCGACGGCCCGGACTGGTCACCGGTGGCCGCCGCGCCCGACCACGCCGCGCTGCTGACCGCCGCGGCGCCACTGCTGGAGAGCGAGGTCTTCGGCACCGCCGCCGAGTACGACGCGGTGAACCGCCCGACAGTGGTCACCCTGCCCGACGCCACCGAGCTACGACCGACCTACCTCGAGGGCGGCATGCTGGGCCGGCTCACCGCACGGCTGCGCGGCCAGGGCGCGGAGGTGGAGTTCCTGTCCGAGCAGGACTACGACGCGCTGGGTCGGCGGCGGTTCGCCCGGCACGGCAACGGGCTGGTCACCGAGTACTTCTACGACCCGATGACGTTCCGGTTGGAACGTCTGCTCACCGCCGGGGTTCGCGACCTGCGCTACACCTACGACCCGGTGGGCAACCTCACCCGGGTGGCCGAACCGGGCGCGCCCACCTTCTTCGGCAACGCGGCGGTGCCGGCCGCCAGCGACTACGCGTACGACCCGCTCTACCAGTTGGTCCGGGCGAGTGGGCGGGAGCTGGCCGGGGCGCCGAACGACGCGATCCGCGACCAGACCGACGTGCCGCCGGCCGGAAGCCTCACCGATGCCGGCGCGGTACGTGCCTACACCGAGGAGTACGAGTACGACCCGCTGGGCAACCTCACAGTGCTCCGGCACCGGTTCCGGACGCAGGCCGGGGTTGGCGCCGGCTGGACCCGGCACCACCGGTACGCGTACCAGGACGACCCGGCCGACGCCACGAACCGGCTGGCCGCCACGAGCCTGCCCGGCGACGCCGACGGCGGCCCCTACTCGGCCCTGTACGCGCACGACGCCGTCGGCAACCTGACCGTCATGCCGCACCTGCCGGCCCTGGAGTGGAACGTCCACGACCAGCTCCGCCGGGTCGACCTCGGCGGCGGTGGCGAAGCCCGGTTCGTCTACGCCGCGAGCGGGCAGCGGCTGCGCAAGGTCGTGGACCGGCCGGGCAGCGTCCAACTTGAATGGATCTTCCTGGGTGCGGTCACCGTGTTCCGGAGGCGCAACCGGGTCACCGGCACCCTCCAGCACGAACGGTGGACCACCACGATCGCTGACGACACCGGCCCGGTCGCCCAGGTGGACGTCAAGACCGTCGACGTCGGCGGCTTCGACCCGGCCAACCCGCTCGGCGTTCCGCTGATCCGTTACCAGCTCACCAACCACCTCGGCTCGGCCACGCTGGAGACCGACGCGGCCGGGGTGCTCATCTCCTACGAGGAGTACCACCCGTACGGCACTACCGCGTACCGGTACGGCCGGCCGGGTGCCGACCTCAGCCTGAAGCGGTACCGCTTCGGCGGGCACGAGGTGGACGACGAGACGGGCTTCTGCTACGCCGGGGCCCGGTACTACGTGCCGTGGCTGGGCAGGTGGGCGAGCAGCGATCCGGGCGGTTTCGCCGACGGAGGCAACCTGTTCCGGTACTGCCGCAACAATCCGGTGGGAATGGTCGATCCGGCCGGGTTCAAGCCGACCACTGTCAAGGGTCCGGAAACCCACGACATCTCCATCACGGAGTCCCACTTCACCGGGTCCGAGAACCCCACGGTGGAGGACTTCCGCCGCTATCTCAGCAGCCACGGCGCGACCCTCGACCCACGGATCAACAACAAGAACTCGGTCATCTACTACCAGGCCAACGTCACCCTCAACCTGGAGGGTGGCAACTGGTCCGAGCACCCTGGCGGCACCTGGGTGCTGCACGCCGTACTGCCGCCTCCGGCGCCACCGAAGCCGAAACCGGCGCCGCCTCCGCCGCCACCGGAGCCGCCACCGGCCGAGCCGCCGCCACCCGCGCCGGCCCCGCCACCCGAACCGCCGCCGGCCGCGCCGCCCGCCGACTCCGCCGGCAAGGCGCCGGCCGCACCCGGCGCCGTCGGCGGGGCCGCCGCGCACACCGCGCCCGCCGCCGAGAAGTTCATCTGGAACTTCAAGTTCAAGGGCGGCCGGGGGACGTTCCGCGGCAACATCCTCGAATGGCTGTACGGCATGCCGTGGCGCGACAACACGGCGAACTTCGACCTGGAGACCAGCACCGCGGTCAAGCAGATCAAGTCGACCGACAGGTACGGCAAGGCCGGCGACATCGCCCGGTCGGCGACCCGGGACGCGAACCGGGCGATCCAGGCCAACCCGAGCATGGCCGGCAAGCGATCCCAGGCCGTCATCATCACCGAGACCGACGCGCCGGCCAGCGCCGGAAACGCCATCCGCACGGCGACCAACCCGGGACGCGGGCGGAAGATCCCGGCCAGTGCCACGGCGCCGGAGCACGTGCGCGGACTGCCGGGCCGGACCGGCATGCTCGGCAAGGGGCTCGGTGTCGTCGGGTTCGGCCTGTCGGCGTTCGCCCTGTGGGGCGACTACCAGCACGGCGACTGGGAGATGGGCGTCGGTGACGCGCTCGGCGCTGTCGGCGGTGGCCTGGAGCTGTACGCCATCGCCGTGCCCGGTGCCACTGTCGCCACCGTCAGCGCGATGACCGCCGGACTGGTGATCGGTGGCATCGGTCTGGCCGCCGTCTCGTACGTCAGCATGAACCGGGCCGCCGAGGCCGGCGACACGCCCGGGGTGGTGGCCGGCGGCGTCGGCATCGGGGCGGGTCTGGCCATCGCCGCGGGTGCCATCGGCATCGCGGCCGGCAGCGTGGTGATCGCCCCGGTCGTGCTCGTGGTCGGCATCGTCGCCGCCGTCGGCGTGGGGATCTTCCACGCAGGCCGCTACTTCGACTGGTGGTGATCCAGGTTTCCCGGGGCCACGTCGGCGATACTGTCGGCGTGGAGTACGTGTCCAGAGTGCCGCGACCGCCGCTGGACGGGCTGATCGACGACCTTTACTACCTGGAGGGTGCGCCGCCGTACGCCCGGCTGACCCTGCCGGCAAGTCCGGCGGCGTTCCTCATCGTCAACCTCGGGGCACCGTTTCGCGTCCGTGCCGGCGCCGACATCGAGACGGCCGAGTACGCCGACGGCTGCGTGGTCACCACGCCCACCCGCGCGTTCGAGTTCGGCTACCCACTCCGGACCCGGTCCGTCGGCGTGCACTTCAAGCCGTGGGGGCTGGCGCCGTTCCTGCCGATGCCCGCAGCGGAGCTGCGTGACCGGCCGACGACGGTGGAGCAGGTGTGGGGCCGGCCCGCCACTGCAGAGCTGCGAGACCGGCTGGCCACGGCCGAGGGACCTCACGAGATGCTGACGCTGCTCGAGGAGGAGCTGATGCGACGGCTGGGCCACGCGGCCGGCCTCGGGTTGGTCCGCCATACGAGCCGCATCATCGCCGCGACCAGCGGGGCGGTGGCGATCGACGACCTGAGGCTTTCCGTCGGTGTCAGCAGCACTCACCTGGCACAGCGGTTCAAGGAGGTCATCGGCGTTACGCCGAAGCGGTTTGCCCGCACGTACCGCTTCGCCGCCACCGTGCTCTCGATCAAACCCGCCGAACCGATCGACTGGGCCGACCTCGCCGGTGGCGCCGGCTACTTCGACCAGGCCCACTTCGGCCACGAGTTCCGGGCCTTCACCGGGCTCACACCGACCCGGTACGTCGAGGTCAGGCGGCGGTTCCTGCGCGAACATCCCGGCCACGTGCTGGACGGCTGGCCGCTACCGACCGATTGATTCCTTACAAGAGCGACAGCCCACGAAACTCTAGCCTGAGGCCATCCCCAAGCAGAGGAGCGCGCCCATGGGCGAAGTAGTGATGTACGGCTCGGTGTCGGTGGACGGCTTCATCGCGGACGAGAACGACCAGCCCGGGCCGCTGTTCGACTGGTTGACCAGCGGTGACGTCCCGCTGGACGACAGTGGCGTGTTGAAGGTGTCACAAGCGTCCTACGACTACACCCGGCAGTACTGGGACCGGATCGGGGTGACGATCGCCGGCCGCCACGTCTTCGACCTCACCGACGGCTGGGACGGGAAGCCGCCGAGCGGGATCGACCATGTGGTCGTCGTGACGCACCGGCCGATGCCCGAGGGTTGGGACCCCGAGGCGCCGTTTCACTTCGTCGACGGTGTCAAGGCGGCCGTGGCCAGGGCGCAGGAGCTAGCTGGTGACCGCCTCGTCGAGGTCGCCGCCGGCGACGTCGGCGGCCAGGTGCTTGCCGCGGGCCTGGTCGACGAGGTGCGCATGGACGTCGTACCCGTCGTGTTCGGGTCCGGCAAGCGCTACTTCGGGTCGGTCCACGCGCAGCACCTGTTGGGGAATCCTGACGTGGTGATTCAGGGCAACCGGGTGCTTCACCTGCGCCATCGGGTGCGCCGTTGACCGATCCGGGCGGGCTGGCGGGTGTTGAGCAGGCCACTGTCCAGAGGGAAGCCGCTGTGACCGGGGCGGGGCTGCGCTCGCATTTCGGTGCTCGGGTTCTACTGCCAGGCCACGTCTCGATGGTCAGTTCGGTGCGCGGGGCCAGGTCAGGCTGGGCCGCTGACCAGCGGGTCGTGGACCCGGCCGAGGAACAGCGGTACGCCGGTGAACCGGTCGTGGATGACGTACAGGAATGGCCGGTTGACGAAGAACTGCGGCCCTTGCGGGATCGACGGCGGCCGGACGATGACGGCCGACGCGGCCGCGGCTTCGGTACCCTTCTCGTCCACCGCGATGAACGTCTCGTGCACCACGTCGTCGATACACAGGGCCGGTTCGGTGCTCATGCCGGTGAAATCGGCCTGTGACGTGAACGCCGTGGGCATACCGAGGCTGCTCAGTGCGGCACCCAGCTCGGCCGGCAGGCGGAACGTCCACCGGGGCAGGCGCAGTTCGACGTCGGTGATCCGGAACCCGGTCAGCAACGCGCCCAGCCAGGCCGCGTCGAGGTTCGCCTCGACCGCGGCGAGATTGTCCCGGGTCGGCATGACGATGGCCATGGCAACTCCGTCGCCGGCATAGGGCACGTCGACTGCGCGCCATCCGTCGCCCTCGAGGTAGCCCATCCTGTCGAACGGTCCGCGCATGATCGGGACGTCGGCGACGGTCCCGTCATCCCTTGTGAACGGTCCCACCGCCGTGGCGGTAGCGGTGAACGGGTACTTCCAGGCCGCTTTGAGGTAGATTGCGTTGGTCAGTATCAGGCTGGTGTTGGGGCTCACGGCGTCGGACTGCAACAGCTCCGGGATCTTCGCGTTGGTCCGATCGGACACCCATGTGTTGATTTCCTGGCGGGCCACCTCGGGCGCGCCGCGGAAGTCGACCGGTCGCGGCGTGGCGCCGTAATAGCCGGCCAGGGCGTCCCGGAACCGGGGTCGCAGACACAGATCGAGTCGTGTCCACAGCGCATTGGCAGTGGTCAGCCGAGGCTGCTTGACTCCGTCACCGTCCTGGTACCGGCCGGCGAGCGTCTGCTCGACGGTGTTGAGCCCGCTGTCGAGCGCGCCGGGGCGCGGATGCGGCGCGTGGAGCACCGTGTCCATCTCGTCCGCCGTGGTCGAGCCGGCGCCCGCCCGGGTCATCGCGAGCGCGAGCCCGACCGAGAACGGCGCGCACACCACATTGCCGCCTGCCCGGGTCGATGCCACAGTGCGGTAGAGGTCGGCCGTGAAGCCGCTAACGGCGGTGGCGGCGGCCTGCATCGTGGCCGGGTCGGGTGGTACGCGGACCGTGTCCGTCGCGGTGGACGGCGTGCCGGGCCAACGGGGATCACCTGGGGCGGCGGTAAGGGCAGCGGCCGCAAGCGGGACCGCCCGCAGGAGGGATCGACGCGAAACCATGTATCGAGGTTAGAGCAGTCCCACGGAAACTCACCAGGCACAAGCCCAAATTCATCGAAACTAAGCAATGTCTGTCACTCGTACCGGTACTTCAGCGAGTCTGCCTCGGCCTTCTCGATGTCAGCGATCGTCAGCTCGGGCATTCGTAGCTGGGCCAGCGTCACCTCGGCCGAGGTCGGCTGGGCGTCCGCCGGCAGCCACTGCTCGGGCTTCCAGGCCCCGCTGCGCAGCAGCGCCTTGGGGCAGTGCGGGTAGACCTCATCGATCCCCAGCACCAGCGCGCTGGCCGGTGGCTTGCCCACGGCGGTCAGCTGCGACAGCAGCTCGGGGCGAGTGGAGACGCAGGCCCGGCCGTTCACCCTGAGCGTCGTGGTGCGCCCTGGGATGATGAACAGCAGCCCGGCCCGCCCGGTGGCGACGACGTTCTGCAGGGTGTCCAGACGCTTGTTGCCGGTGGCGTCCGGTATTGCCACCGTCCGCGCGTCCAGGACGGCGACGAAGCCGGCGGGGCCGCCGCGCGGGGAGACGTCGCAGTTGCCCTTGGCGTCCACCGTGGCGACCAGGACCAGCGACGAGCAGCCGATCAACCGCCGGGTCTGCTCGGTGAGCTCGGTCATCTGCTTCCGCACGGCCGCGTCACTGGGGAGTTCGTAGGCCCGGCGCAGCGCCTCCTGGTCGGGCACGGCGTCGAGGCGCAGCGAGTCGAAGGCGCTGGTGGCAAGGGCTGGCGTCATGCATCGACACTAATCGACCAATCTGACCGGTCCGGCCGTCGTCGCGGCGGCGGCCTTGCCCAAATCATCTTAGTCATTAAGATAATCGCGTGAGCATATCGACGGATTTCTCGGTGGCGATCGCCGGCGCCGGCCTCTCCGGCCTCTGCCTCGCGCAGTACCTGATGCGCGCCGGCATCGACGTGCACGTCTACGAGCGGGACCCGGGCCCCTTCGTCCGGCGGCAGGGCTACCGGATCATTCTCGACCGTTACGGCATCGAGGCGCTGCGCGAGAGCCTGCCGCACTCGCTGTACAACTTGGCGCTGACCACCGGCGACGAGCCCGGCGGGCACCTACGCTTCACCGACAGCCGGCTGCGGGACGCGTTCACCATCACCTTCAAGGACGAGCCGCACGCGACCCGCCAGGTCGACCGGCTGACCCTGCGGTCGATCCTGCAGTCCGGGCTGAACGGCCGCATCCACTACGGCAAGGACGCCGTCGCGGTGGACGGCGGCGACCCGGCACGGCCGCGGCTGCTGTTCTCCGACGGCGGGTCCGCAGCGGCAACCGTCGTCGTGGGCGCGGACGGCGTCGGCTCGGCGCTGCGCGCGCAGATCATGCCGGACGCGGACCCGGCGAACACCCCGATGGCAGGCATCTACGGCCGGTCGCCCCTGCGACGCAACGGCGAGAGCGTCATCCCTGACGCGCTGCGTACCAGCGGGGTCCTGGCCATCGCCGACCGGCCGGGCCGCGCCTTCTTCTTCACCTCCATGCGGTTCGGCGAGAGCCCGCCGGAGGCGTTCGGGCGCCTGGCCCCGGGCAGCTATGCGCCCACCGGCGACGACTACGTCATGTGGGGACTGCTGCTCCGGCAGGAGGAGGTGCCAATGGGCCTCCGGGGCGACCTGCTGGCGCTGTGGAGACTGGCCTCCGGGATGAGCATGGACTTCCACCCGGTCATCCGGCGGCTGGTCGGCACGGCCGAGTTGGACGCCACGGTGCTCAACCTCTTCGCCACCGGCCAGCGCCCGCACCGGTGGGCGGTGCCCCGGGCGACGATGATGGGCGACGCCGTGCACGTCATGCCGCCGTTCGGCGCGCACGGCGGCAACACCGCGCTGCGTGACGCCGCCCTGCTCGGCCACAAGCTGGTCGAGGCCAGGGCCAGCGGCGCGCCGGTGGAGGAGGCGATCGCCAGCTACCAGGACGAGATGGTGCCCTACGCCTTCCGCGCCGTCGAGACCGCCGCCAGGCTGATGCGCCGCCTCACCGGGGGAGCGGCCGCACCCCACTGGGTGCTGACCCGCGTGCTACCTCGGCTGCACCGGGTCACCGTACCGGAGGGATGATTGCGGGCATGTCCCACGAGCCGGCCCGTGCGTCCGCGATCGCCGACCTCATGCGCGCCGGACGGGAGACGTCGCGGCTGTCCATGGTGTTCCGGTACGCCATCGCGGAGCGGCTGGGCCTCACCGTGAGCGACCTGGAATGCCTGGACTACCTCGCGGACGTCGGGTCCGCCAGCGCGGGGCAGGTCGCCGAGCGGACCAACCTCACCACCGGGGCGGTGACCAGCATGCTCCGCCGGCTCCAGCAGGCGGGCTACGTGACGGCCGAGCGCGATCCGGCGGACCGGCGGCGGGTGATCGTCGCCCTGCGGCCGGAGCGGATGGCCGAGCTGGAGCGACCGTACGAGCGGTTCGCCGAGCGGGCGGAGCAGCTCATCGAGGGCTACAGCGTCGAGGAGCTCATGCTGTTGGTCCGGCACTATGACCGCATGCAGGCGATGTACCTCGCCGAGTTGGACCACTACCGCACGCGAGCGTCGTCGAAGGCGACCAGCCGTCCCATGAACCAGGCGGGGTCGGCCAGGTGGGGATAGTCGGTGGTGGCGGGTGTGGTTCCGACCAGCGCGCCGGGAATGCGGCTGCGTAGCCAGTCCGGGTAGTCGACGCCATCGCCGCTGACTACCTCATCGACCTCAAGCTGCCGGCGAAGATGCCCACCTGCTCCGTCGAGGGAGTGACTCACGAGGACGGTCGAGCCGGGGTGGGGCGGGGCTGCTCTCGCCCCACCCCGGCAGCGGCGTCGCCGGGCACCGCCCTCGCAGTAGCGGCGATGCCGGATCGGCATGAACACCGCGACTTCGGTCTTCGACCGCATGCCACATCGCTGCCAGGGTCGAGTCCTGCCCGACCGGCGCTGTCCGGCGCCGGGCCCACGGCATCAACAAGGAGCGATCATGGTTCTTGCGACACACCGGGTGGTGACCGCGGTGGCAGCGGTGTCCCTGGCCGCGTGCGGCCCCGTCGGCGCCACCGAACAGCCGAAGCGGGACCGTGCGGTGACGGCCACCGCTTCATCCGCCGACCGGGACCACGCGTTCCGACAACTGGAGGAGCGGTTCGACGCGCGGCTGGGGGTCTACGCGATCGACACCGGCACCGGCCGGACGGTGCGGTACCGCGCCGACGAGCGGTTCGCGTACTCCTCGACGTTCAAGGCGTTGGCCGCCGCCGAGATCCTCGACGAGACCACGGACGCCGAGCTGGAGCGGGTGGTGCGGTACTCGGCGGACGACCTGGTGACCTACTCGCCGATCACGGAGCAGCACGTCGCCGAGGGCATGACGCTGCGCGCGATCGCCGACGCGGCCGTGCGGTACAGCGACAACACCGCCGGCAACCTGATGTTGCGTCACCTCGGCGGACCGCAGCGGTTCGAGAAGGAACTGCGGGAGGTCGGCGACAAGATCACCGATCCGGCGCGCTACGAGACCGAACTCAACGAGGCGCGGCCGGGTGACCGGCGGGACACCAGCACGCCACGCGCACTTGCCGAAGACCTGCGGGCGTACGCCGTCGCCGACGCCCTCGAACCAGCGGACCGCGACATCCTCACCGGTTGGCTGCGGGGCAACACCACCGGCGGCGAGCTGATCCGCGCCGGTGTGCCCGACGGCTGGGTCGTGGGGGACAAGACCGGTGCTGGCGGCTACGGAACCCGCAACGACATCGCGGTGATCTGGCCCCCGGACCGCGCGCCGATCGTCCTCGCGGTCCTGTCCAGCCGCGACCAGAAGGACGCTGACTACGACAACGCCCTGATCGCCCAGGCGACCGAGGCCGTGATCGCCGCGCTGTGACGGTGTGCCGGCCCCCGCCCGGGAGGCGTGGTACCTGCCAGCTGATCGCACCAACTGGATCGAGGTAGACCAAATCGCTCAGGAGGTGACCGACCCGGACTGGCCGCAGACCGCCGTGACGATGAGGCACCAGCGGCGCGACGGCATCAATCCGCCCGTCTACGAGAGCTTGGCAGCGGCGATGCACGGCAAGCCGCGCATCGACTTCCCGCCCGCTCCGACGGAACTCATCAGGTAAGGACGTCGGGCTGCGGCGATGGCGGATGGTGAGGCCCTGCTCGTCGGGCGGCGAGTGCGGGCTAACTCCACCAGGGCAGGGTGCCCGTTCGTAGGTGGTCGTGCAGGCTTCGGGCGACCTGAGCCATCGTCGCCTCGCTGCCCGGTTGCGCGACGGCGGGCACCCGGGAGGCGGTGAGCGCGGCGACCGCGTACGACTGCCCGTCGGTGTGCTCCACCACGCCTACCTCGTGGCGTAGGTGCAGCAGGGTGCCGGTCTTCGACGACCAGCGGGACGCGTCGGAAATGAAGTCGGGGGCGAGGCGTTGCCGGTGCAGGTTGTCGGCCATCAGGGCGCGTACCCGGGCGGCGGTGGTCCGGTGGATCGTCGAGGGCCGCCAGAGGGCGTGCAGCAGGTCGACGAAGGCCCGGGCGGACCCGGCGTTGGCGCGGGTGACGTCGAGTTGGGCGACGGGGTGGCCCTGCCCGGGGGTCGTCGCGCCGATGGCGAGGGAGTGGGCCAGGTGCGCGTGGTCGGGGCCGAGGCGTTCCGCCGGCGTGTCGGCGAGGTCGCCGACCCGGTGCCGCACGGCGATGCCGTCGATGCGTAGCCGCCGCAGCTCGGCAGTGACCGCAGCCGGCGGGATCAGGTCGAACAGGGCGTCGGCGGCGACCCCGTCGCTGACGGAGGTGCTCAGGTAGAGCAGATCGTCCACGGCGATCCGCGCGGGGTGGCGGAAGCGGCTCAGCCCGGTCGGACCGGGGGTGGTGATCAGACCGGGCGTGACGTCGACCGGCATCGCCGGGTCGAGTTCCCCGCGCACGACCCGTTCCAGAACGGCGACCGCCAGCGGCACCTTCACCAGCGACGCCGACGGGTACGGGGTGTCCGCATCGAAGCCGATCTCCGCCCCGGTGTCGAGGTCGCGGACCAGGAAGGCGCCGTGCAGGCCCGCCTCGTCGAGCAGGTCACGTGCGTTGCGTACGACGGCGATGGCGCTCATGCCGGATCTCCTATCGAACGGTCACCGGGTGCGCCACCCCCGGCCGACCCCGGGTGCCCGTCGGTGACGCCCAGGCATCGTGCGATGTCCGCGTACAGGACTGTGCGGAGCTGGTCGAGGTCCTCGCGTACGCCGGCGGCGACGTCGTAGCCCCGTAAAAGTCGAGGGCCGGCGAGACGGCACCAGTGCAGCCCGAAGTCCTCGGCCTGCTGGCGGGAGCAGAGCAGCAGGTCGGGTGAGCCGAGGGCCGCTGCCGCGGCGTCGACGAGGGACGGCGCGACCGTCACCTGGGCCGGTGCCAGTCCGGACGACTGGCCGGCGCGGGTCAGTGGGTCACGCAGGTGCGCGACGTCGTCCTCGGGCTGGATCAGGATTCGCCGGCGTGCCTGGGCGCGGGCTCGGCCGCTGCGCAGCGTCTCCAGGAACACCGTCGACGCCGGAAAGGGGGTCCGGGCGGCCAGCCCGAGCGGCACCCGCCAGGCCGCCGTCTCCTCCGGAACCGCCACGATCCCGGCGCCGACCTCCAGGGTCTGGCAGAGCCGTTCGCGCTCCTGCGGACCGGCCGGCCGTACCTCAAGGTGGATCCGCTGCCGTCGCGCCGCGACCACCAGCGCGGCGAGGCGCTGCGGCGGGCAGATCTCGGGAACGGCGATCCGCAGCGGACGCAACCGGGCCCGCTCGGCGTCGTCGGCCATGGCGTCGGCGAGGTCGACCAGGCGTCGCGCCGTCGGCAGCATGTCCTGCCCGAACGGGGTCAACCGGACCGCGCGGGACGACCGGTCGAACAGGCGCGCCCCGAAGTGTTCTTCCAGGGCGGCGATTCGGCGGCTGGCGACCGACTGGGGGATGCCCGCGGCGGCAGCGCCGGAGGTGAAGCTGCCGTGACCGCTGACGGCGACGAAAGCCCGGCAGGCGGCGACCACATCCATCCGCCGAACCTATACCTGGAACGCATCGAAGAGACGGCAGGGAGCGGGAACGGCATCATTTCGCCGCTGGCCGCTGGACCTCACACTGATGTGAGGTCCAGGCTACCCGCGGGTCGGAACGCGGCCAGTGACACCACGTCACACAGGGCCGTGACGCGGTGTCACTGACACGTGGTCACGAGGACTGGTGTCGTTGAGGCACCTCCACCCGCTGCCGAAGGAAGTCGGCGTGGCCGCTGTGGCTTCGAAGCACGACCTCGCTCCGGGTGGACCACCGCAAGAGGGACAGGAGACCTGGACGTGTATCGAAGACGAGGCTTCGCCCTGACGGGAATTCTTGGCATGGTCGGTGCCATGGCTGCGGTCATCCCGGCGACGGCCGGGGAGTCGACGGCCGGGAAACCGCCGGCGGGGCTGCAGTGGGCGGCGTGCCCGCAGGACGTGGTGGTGCCGCCGGTGGTGCAGGCGTCGGTGCAGTGCGCGAAGGTGCCGGTTCCGCTCGACTACCGCGACCCCGACGGCACCCAGATCGAGCTGATGGTGTCGCGGATCGCGAGCGCCAAGCCGGAGAAGCGGCGCGGGGTGTTGATGTTCAACCCCGGCGGGCCGGGCGGCACCGGGCTGGACCAGCCGGGTTTCCTGGCATCCAAGGGGCTGCCGGCCAGCGTCATGGACGCCTACGACCTGATCGGCATGGACACCCGGGGCGTCGGGCACTCGACGCCGGTGAGCTGCGGCTTCACCGCCGACGACGCGTACTGGGGCAACATCCCGCCGTACGCGGCCGACGACGCGGCCGTCAGTCGGCAGGCGGAGATCGTCAAGGAGGTCGCCGCGCGGTGCGCGGCGAACGACACCGAGGGACGGCTGCGACACCTGACGACCGCGAACATGGCCCGTGACCTGGACCGGATCCGGGCCGCGCTGGGCGAGGAGAAGGCCAGCTTCTACGGAGCGTCCTACGGGTCGGCGCTCGGTGCGGCGTACGTCTCGATGTTCCCGGACACCACCGACCGGGTCGTGCTCGACAGCAACCTCGGCGACACCCACCTGGACCGGGCCGGGCTGCGCCGGTACGCGCTCGGCATGGAGCAGACGTTCCCCGACTTCGCGAAGTGGGCGGCGGCGCGGCACGACTCCTACGGTCTGGGCCGCACGCCGCAGCAGGTGCGCCGGACCTACTTCGCCATCGCCGAACGGCTCGACGATGAGCCGGCGGCCGACGGGCTCACCGGCTCCATCTTCCGGCACCTCACCTTCGCCTGGCTCTACGGTGAGATGCAGTACGGAAATATGGCGCGGGTGTGGCAGTCGCACCTGAACCCGGGCGCGGCGGCGGCGCCGGTGCCGCCGCCGGCGGCGGCACCGAACCCGGTGGACAACGCCCTGACCGTGTTCCTCGCCGTCAGCTGCAACGACGTCGAGTGGGCGGAGGACGTGGACACCTACCGGCGCGCCGTCGCGCAGGACCGCGAGCGATTTCCGCTGTTCGGCGCGGCCAGCGCCAACATCACCCCGTGCGCCTTCTGGAAGCACGAGCCGGCCGAGGCGCCCGTCGCCGTCAGCGCCGAGGGGCCACGCAACGTGCTGATCCTGCAGAACCGGCACGACCCGGTCACCCCGCTCTTGGGCGGCGAGCTGCTGCGGAAGAAGTTCGGGGAGCGCGCGCGGCTGGTGACCGTCAACGAGAGCGGGCACGGCGTCTACGTGCTCGGCGGTAACGGCTGCGCGTTGAACCTGACCACGTCGTACCTGGTCGAGGGCGCGATGCCGGCAAAGGACACGACCTGCCAGGGCGGCTGACCTGAGGCAGGAGCCGGACGAGGGCGCGGAACAGGGATGTTCCGCGCCCTCGGCGTCGAGAAGACCGCCGGTAACGGCTCCGATGTGCTGAAGATTCCCCAATGGCCGCCCGCCCCGCTGAACGGGCGCCAGTGGTACCGGGGTACCACTGGCGGCCGGAAAGTGTCGACTGCGGTACCGCGATCGTGCCGTCGCGCGAAACTAGCGTGGCGAGCATGATTCAGGTACGCGAACTAACCAAGCGATACGGTGCGAAGACGGTCGTCGACCGCCTGTCGTTCACCGCGAAGCCCGGACAGGTCACCGGCTTCCTCGGCCCCAACGGCGCCGGCAAGTCGACGACCATGCGGATGATCGTCGGCCTCGACGCGCCGACATCCGGCGACGTGCTGGTCAACGGCAAGCCGTACGCGTCGTCGAAGGCGCCACTGCGCGAGATCGGCGTGCTGCTCGAGGCGAAGGCCATGCACCCCGGCCGGACGGCGGTCAGCCACCTTCTCACCCTGGCGCGCACGCACGGCATCCCGCGCTCGCGCGTCGGCGAGGTGCTCGACCTGGTCGGCCTCTCGACCGTCGCCCACAAGCGGGTCGGCGCGTTCTCCCTCGGCATGGGCCAGCGGCTCGGCATCGCCGCCGCGCTGCTCGGCGACCCGGCCGTGGTGATGCTCGACGAGCCGGTCAACGGCCTCGACCCCGAGGGGGTCCTCTGGGTGCGCAACCTGCTCACCGGCCTGGCCGCCGAGGGCCGCACCGTGATGCTGTCCTCACACCTGATGAGCGAGGTCTCGCTGATCGCGGACCACCTGGTCATCATCGGCCGGGGCAGGCTGCTGGCCGACACCACCGTGGCCGACTTCGTGACCGCCGAGGGCGTCCGGGTCGTCACTCCCGCCCCCGACGCGCTGCGCACGACGATTGCCGGCCCGGGCATCACGGTCACCTCGACCGGCGTCGAGGAACTGCTCGTCGCCGGCACCTCCGCCCGCAAGATCGGCCTGGCCGCGGCCGCCCGCGGCATCCCACTGTTCGAACTCACCCCGCAGAACGCCTCGCTGGAAGAGGCGTTCATGGACCTGACCCGCGACGCTGTCGAATACGAGGCATCCCGATGAAGATCACCCCTGGTGGCGTCGTCGCCGCCGAATGGACCAAGTTCTCCTCGCTACGCTCCACCTGGATCACGACCGGCATCTCCGCTCTCCTCCTGATCGCCTTCGGCATGATCGCCTCGGCTTCCCTGTCGGGCGACAACTTGACCTCGATCGACCTGGCCCTGTCCGGCAGCGCCCTGGCCGCCCTGTCCGTCGGTGTGCTCGGCGCGCTGCTGGGGGCGAGCGAATACACCACCGGCATGATCCGGGCGACCCTCACCGCGGTGCCGCGCCGGTTGCCCGTGCTGTGGTCAAAGAGCCTCGTGGCCGGGGCAGCCGCCTTCGTGACGATGACCATCGGCGCCTTCGTCGCTTTCGCCGTGGGGTCGGCCGTGCTCAACGACAAGGTCGCCGGTCTGGGCCTCGGCGACGACGGTGTGCTGCGGGCCCTGGTCGGCGCCGGCCTCTATCTGGGCCTGGTCGCGGTGCTCGGCGTCGCGCTCGGCATGCTCGTCCGCTCCAGCGCCGGCGCCATCGCGATCCTGGCCGGCGCGCTGCTGATCGTTCCCGGTCTGGCCGCGCTGCTGCCGGACTCGATCTCCGAGGCCATCACCCCGTACCTGCCCAGCAACGCCGGCAGCGCGGTGATGGCGCTGACCCCGGCGGACGGCACCCTGGCGCCCTGGGCCGGCCTCGTGGTCTTCGCCGGGTATGTGATCGTGACGCTCGCCGCGGCAGCGTACCGGCTCAAAAGGAACGACGCGTAAGCGCGTAAGGGGAGAATCGGCTGATGAGCACGCAGGGATGGCTGGTGGACCGGCAGGCGGGGTTGCGGGCCTTCGACCGGCTCCGCCCGTGGGTCATGGACACCCTGGTGGCCATTCCGATCGTGCTCTTCAGCATCCCGAACATCATCGAGAATCCCCTGTCGGCGACGATCGCGACGCTGGCCCTGCTGCCGCCGCTGTACTGGCGGCGCCGGTACCCGTTCCCGGCGTTCCTGGTCACCGCGACCATCGAGTTGATCGAGGGTTTGCTGGACGTCGGTGTCGGCGCCGGGGTGATCCTGCTCGTGATGCTCTTCGGGGTGGCCTCCCGCGGTTCGTGGCGGGCGCTGGCCTGGGCCACCGTGATCACCATCGCGCTGCTGGTGGCCGAGATCTACCTGCTCAACCCGGTGACGGAGAACCGCATCATCACGCTGTTCCTGGTTCTCGGCACGTCGGGGGCCGCGGTCGCGTCCGGCGTCGCGGTGCGCACCCGCCGGGCGTACCTCATCGCCCTTGAGGACCGCGCCGCCCGCCTGGAAGTCGAGCGGGATCAGCGGGCCCGCCTGGCCGTCGCCGAGGAGCGAGCCCGGGTGGCCCGCGAGATGCACGACATTGTCGGACATCACGTCTCGGTGATCGTGGGCCTGGCCGACGGCGGCGCCGCGCTTGCGACCGCGCGGGCTGAGCAGACCGCCGAGCCGCTCCGGTTGATCGGTGACACCGGCCGGCAGGCGCTCTCCGAGCTGCGCCGGGTGCTGGGCGTCCTGCGCGAGGAAGACGCCGATCCGCAGCTGAGCCCGCAGCCCGGCATCGACGATCTCGACCGGCTGTTGCCGAGCGTGCGGGCGACCGGGCTGCCAGTCACCTATTCCACCTCGGGTGAGCTGCACACCCTCGGTCGGGGCGTGCAGCTCGCGGTCTACCGCATCGTTCAGGAAGCGCTCACCAACACCCTCAAACACGCGGGGCGCGGGGCGGCCGCTGACGTCACTCTGGCTGTCGCCGACGGCGAGGTACGGGTACAGGTACGCGACAACGGTCGCGGCGGGCCGGCTCGCCCGAGTCACGGCCTGCTCGGCATGCGGGAACGCGCCGCCATGTACGGCGGCGAGGTGACCGCCGGCCCGGCCGAGAGAGGCTGGCTCGTCGACGTGGTCCTCAAGGAGCCCTCATGACCACCGTGCTGATCGCCGACGACCAGCAGTTGCAACGAATGGGTTTCCGGATGCTGCTCGACGGCACCCCCGGCATGATCGTGGTGGGCGAGGCCTCCGCCGGTGCCGAGGCGGTGCGAATGGTAGAGCAGACCCGCCCCGACGTGGTGTTGATGGACGTACGCATGCCCGGCATGGACGGTATCGAGGCCACCCGCCGCATTACCGCGACCGGCTCACGCACTCGTGTGCTGATCCTGACCACGTTCGACCTGGACGAATACGTCTACGCCGGACTGCGAGCCGGAGCGAGCGGCTTCCTGCTCAAAGACGCCCGCCCCGAGGAGCTGATCGCCGGCATCCGCGCCGTCGCTAGCGGAGACTCGGTGGTGGCCCCCAGCCTGACCCGCAAGCTGATGGACGCCTACCTCCAGCGTCCAGAGGCGGCCGCACATGCGGACCCCCGCCTGAGGAATTTGAGCGAGCGAGAGCGAGAGGTGCTCGAAGCAATCGGCCAGGGCGCCACCAACACCGAGATCGCCGAGCGCTTCACCCTCACCGAATCCACAGTGAAGAAGCATGTCGGACGCGTGCTAGCCAAGATCGGAGCGCGAGACCGAATCCAGGCAGTCATCTTCGCGTACGACAACGGCCTGGTCGAACCACGGGCCTGAGTTTGCCCTCCTCGCTGTTGGTGCCGATGTGGAGATCAACGTTCGCGCTGCGGCCGGCGTCAACCTTCTCGTCGGTGTCGCCTGGATCGTCGCCTTCACGCGCTTCCTGCGGGCACTCGACGACCTGCAGCGCAAGATCATGCAGGATGGGTTGGCAGTGACCCTCGGAGTGGACTGGGGTCGTCGGCTTCGCCTACTTCGTAACGGATGCCGCCGGCCTGGTCACCTACGGCCTCAACATCGCGCTCTTCCCCGCGCTGCTGGGAGTCGTCTACGTGATCGCCTTTGTGGTCGGCCGGATCAGGTACCGATGAAGAACCGCATCGTGGACCTCCGAGCCGAACGCGCCTGGACGCAGGCTGACCTGGCTCAGCGCATCGGTGTGTCACGACAGTCGATCAACGCGATCGAGACGGGGAAGTTCGACCCCAGCCTGCCGGTGGCGTTGCGTCTCGCCAAGCTGTTCAACCTGACGGTCGAGGACATCTTTACCGATGATCAACGATGCCCATAGCCGCCTGAACTTACCGGCGCCGATGTGATCGGGTGGCAGCGTAGGAGTTCAGACCGCCGGGATTACGGCCTGGATGAGGTGTGGTCCCGGTTCGGTGATCGCGCGGGCGGCGAAACGTCGGCATTGGCGTGTGGTGAACGACGGGTATCCCGGGCGGGGGTCCTGCGTCGATCATTGCCCGGAGATAGATGCGAGTCACTCTCACCTCCTGGCGGAACGCCCGGGCGCGGAGGGCGAGACGTCGGCACCGGAAGCCGGGCGTGACCGAACGGCCCGACTCCGCGTCCCCGGAGGATCGCCATGCCACGTCCCGCTCTCCGTAACCGGCTCGCTGCGTTCACCGCCGCCGTCCTGACCGCGAGCGTCCTGACGGTGACCCCACCGTCACCGGCGCTGGCCGCCACGACGTTCGCCGCCAACGACTACTGCCTCGGCCAGTGCGCCGACATCCTGCCCCCCGGGCAGAACGGCAACGCCACGCTGGTCGCCATCCTGGCGCACCAGGCGCTCGGCACCCGCCCGGCGCACTCCAGCGACCAGCTCGACGGGTACGCGAACCTGGTCTACAACTACGCCGGGCTGACCGACGAGCAGATCGCCCACTTCTACAACGACGCCTCGTTCGGCGTCCCGGCCGCACAGGTGGAGAGCACCGTCTCGCCGCGCGCCGACGTCACCATCGTGCGGGACAAGGCCACCGGCGTCCCGCACGTCAACGGCACCACCCGCGCCGGCACCATGTTCGGCGCCGGCTACGCCGGGGCCCAGGACCGGCTCTGGGTGATGGACCTGCTACGCCACGCCGGCCGCGGCACGCTCACCTCGTTCGCCGGCGGCGCGCCCGGCAACCGGGAGCTGGAGCAGAGCATCTGGGCCAACTCGCCCTACTCGGAGGCGGACCTCCGGGCCCAGGTGGACGCGCTGCGCCTCAAGGGCGCCCGGGGTCAGCAGCTCTACACCGACGTCGTCGACTACATCGCCGGCATCAACGCCTACATCGACAGGTCGATCGCCGAGGACAACTACCCGGGTGAGTACGTGCTCGCGGGCGCCGGCAAGCCGACGCACTTCACCATGACCGACCTCATCGCCACCGCCGGTGTCGTCGGCGGGCTCTTCGGCGGGGGCGGCGGCAGCGAGATCCAGTCCGCGCTGGTCCGGGTGGCCGCCCGCGCCAAGTACGGTGCCACCGAGGGCGACCGGGTGTGGGCGGCGTTCCGCTCGCAGAACGACCCGGAGACCGTGCTCACCCTGCACGACGGGCAGAGCTTCCCCTACGGGGCGACGCCGCCCGGCGCTACCAGCGCGGTGCTACCCGACGCCGGCTCGGTGGTCGCCGAGCCCCTGGCCTACGACGCCACCGGCGGGGCCGCCGCCCGCGCCGGCGCCAGCACCGCCACCCCAGGGCTGCTCGGCGGCCTGGCCAACCTGCGCGCGCACGGCATGTCCAACGCGGTAGTGGTCTCCGGACGGCACACCACCACCGGCAACCCGGTGGCCGTGTTCGGGCCGCAGACCGGCTACTTCGCGCCGCAGTTGCTGATGCTCCAGGAGTTGCAGGGGCCTGGCATCAGCGCTCGCGGCGCCGCGTTCGCCGGGCTCAACCTCTACGTGCTGCTCGGCCGGGGCCAGGACTACGCGTGGAGCGCGACGTCCGCCTCCCAGGACCTCACCGACACGTACGCGGTGCCGCTGTGCACCACCGACGGCAGCGCCCCGACGCTGCGCACCAACCGCTACCTCTACCACGGGCAGTGCCTCGCCATGGAGGCGCTGGAGCAGCGCAACTCCTGGTCCCCGACGCTGGCCGACTCCACCCCGGCCGGCTCGTACACCCTGCGCGCGCTGCGCACCAAGTACGGGCTGGTGGCCCACCGGGGCCTGGTGAACGGGCAGCCGACCGCGTTCACCAAACTGCGCTCGACCTACCGGCACGAGGCTGACTCGGCGGTCGGCTTCCAGGCCTTCAACGACCCGTCGGCGATGGGCAGCGCGGCGGCCTTCCAGGCGTCCGCGGCCGATGTGGGGTACGCGTTCAACTGGTTCTACGTCAACTCGACCGAGGCGGCGTACGTCAACTCAGGCTCGAACCCGGTCCGTCCGGCCACCGCCGACCCGAACCTGCCCACGAAGGCCGAAGCGGCGTACGAGTGGGCCGGCTGGAACCCGGACACCAACGACGCCACCTACACCCCGGCGTCGGCGCATCCGCAGTCGGTCAACCAGGACTACTACGTCAGCTGGAACAACAAGCAGGCGCGGGACTTCGGGGCGGCGGACGGCAACTTCAGCTTCGGCTCCGTACACCGGGCTCAGCTGCTCGACGGCCCGGTGCGCACGGCGATCGCCCAGCGCAAGCTCGGCCGCGCCGACGTCGTCAAGATCATGGCGGATGCGGCGGTGACCGACCTGCGCGGCCAGCAGGTTCTCGGCGACCTGCTGCGGGTGCTGGACAGCACGCCGGTCACCGATCCGGCGCTGGCCGACGCGGTGGGCAAGCTGCGCGCCTGGCAGCAGGCCGGGGCTCGCCGGGTGGAGACGTCCCCCGGCTCCAAGGTCTACCAGCACGCCGACGCCATCCGGATCTTCGACGCCTGGTGGCCGCTGCTGGCCTCGGCGCAGTTCCGCCCCGGCCTCGGGCCGGATCTCTACGCCGCGCTGGTCGACGCCATCGAGGTGAACGAGGCGCCGTCGGGCGGCCAGAACGGCGGGCGCGACGGCACCGCGAGCTGGGCGTTGCAGGGACAGGCGCACAAGGGCTCGTCGTTCCAGTACGGCTGGTGGGGTTACGTCGACAAGGACCTGCGGACCGTACTCGGCGACCCGGTGGCCGGCGGGCTGGGCCGCGCGTA
This sequence comes from Micromonospora sp. H61, assembly GCF_018070325.1. Taxonomy (GTDB): domain Bacteria; phylum Actinomycetota; class Actinomycetes; order Mycobacteriales; family Micromonosporaceae; genus Micromonospora; species Micromonospora salmantinae. The sequence continues at coordinate 105,070 of NZ_JAGPXY010000001.1, read as the reverse complement.
CTGCGGTAACGGCAACCTCGGCGCCTGCCGGCAGGCACTGCTCGACGCGCTCGGCCAGGCCGCCGCCGTGCCGGCCAGCACTGTCTACCCCGGAGACAAGTCCTGCGGGGCCGGCGACCAGTGGTGCGCCGACTCGATCGCCCAGTCCGGGCTCGGCGGCATCACCCACCCGGTGATCGCCTGGCAGAACCGCCCCACCTACCAGCAGGTCGTCTCGTTCCCGGCGCGCCGGGGCGACGACGTCACCAACCTGGCGCAGGGCCGCCCGGCCACCGCGTCGAGCACCCAGTTCCTGACCGGCCACACGCCGAACAAGGCGGTCGACGGCAGCCTCGGCAATCGGTGGGCCAGCAGCTACAACGACAACCAGTGGTTGCGGGTCGACCTCGGCGCGGCCCGCAGGGTCAGCCGCGTCGTGCTGCGCTGGGAGGCCGCGTACGGCACCTCGTACCGGATAGAGGTCTCCGGCGACGGCAACTCCTGGACGCCGGTGTTCGCGACCACCACCGGCAACGGCGCCGTCGACAACGCCACCTTTGCCCCGGTCACCGCCCGCTACGTGCGGGTGTACGGGATCAAGCGGGCAACCTCGTACGGCTTCTCGCTCTACGAATTCGAGCTGTACGGAACGTGACAGTGCCCGGAGGGGGCGGCGCGAACCACTCGCCGGCCCCTCCGGGCGTGCGCAGCGCCATCGCTGGCAGTCGGGTCTGAAGCGATCAGCCCGGCAGCGAGCCTGCTCCGATCACAGCGCCGGGTATCACCTCACACGGCAGGCGCCGTCGTGGGCATGGCACCCTCGGCGAGTTTGAGTCGCGTCCAAATGTTCATGTTGATGACAACAGCCACGATCTCCTGGATCTCGTCCTCCGTGAAGTGCGCAGCCACCCGGTCGTGCGCCTCCTGCAGCCGCGTGTTGACTGTGACGTCGGAGGCCCGGGTCAACGCCTCGGTGTAGGCCAGGGCGGCTTGTTCCGCTTCGGTGAACAGGTGCGTCTCCCACCACGCGGTGAGGGTCTCGACCTTGGACGGCGGGATGTCGGCGACACGGGCGGCGGCATGGTGCACCAGAAGGCAGTAGCTGCAATTGTTGATCTGCGCGACGCGTAATCGCAGAAGCTGAGCCAGGGCCTGGTCCACCTGGAGTGTGGCGGTGTGGCCGAAAGCTGCGGCCCCGGCATCTGCCAGAGCCATGAGTTGTTCGTTTGTGACGTTCAGTCGGACGTTCTGAATCCTGGTATCCAAGAGGTGACCTCCTGCAGATCACAACGACAAGACCAGTGGTGGGGACGTCCAGTCGGTGCGCAGCAGACCCGCCCAGCCCTTGCTGGCCGCACCAGCACGGATAGCGAGACCACGTGGCGCAACGAGGCACGCGCCCCCGGCCCGGTGCTGCCGGCCGTTTCTCAGTGAGCCCATCGTCAGGGCAGACGGCCTGTTTTCAGCGCGGCCCGACGAACTCGGTCCGCACGCTCCACGCGAACTGAATCAGCAGGGTCACCGGGGACCTCTCGGCAATGTCGTGCATCACCTTCAGGTCGTCGGGGTCGGGCTCCTCGCTGAGCGTGATCGTGCGTTGCAGGTAGCGCTCTGCGCCTTCCTGCTCGGGTTCGTGGTAGCCGATCTCGACGGTGATATCGCCGGCGGTGTCGTACTTGTAGTCGACATACTGCCGCAGCGTCTGAGCAGTGCACGACGCGAGCGCCATCAAGAGGTACTCCGTCGGCGTCGGGCCGTCACCGAGTGCGCCGTTGTGTGGTTCGTCGGCGACGAACGTGAAGCCGCGGGTAGTCATGTCCGTGCGCCGGCGCTCGGTGGCCGGAAGGACAACTCGGGCCGATGCGACGACATGATCATGAGCGGTTTCCATCAGCCGCGCCTTCCTGTAGATCCAGTGGTGAGGGGCCCAGGGATACGCAGCCGGCAGCAGCCGAGCCGCAGTCCGGGCAGGGGGCCGTGGTCAGGCGTATCGACCTCATGGCCGGGTACCTCCGGAGGTTAGTCTTAGCGGACTAGATAGTCCAATCGGTTGTTCGCTCCCAGGGTCGGCTGCTGGGTGAACCTGGACCGCGTGGTGTTTCGAGCTGCACTGATAGGCGGCGAGGGTTCAGTGTCGCCCCGGATGGCTCGATCAACACCAGGCCCTGGAATGGACCAATGGGTCCGTTGACCGGAGTTGGCTGGGAAGTCGGTGCGTGATGTCGAGGAGCATTGCTTGCCCGGTCTTGAGGGCTCCCACGACCTGGCTCTCATCGACCTGGCTCTCATCGACCTCCGGGCTGCTCGTACCCCGCCGTGAGCAGCCTCGTCACCACTGATCGGCCCCAGTCAAGGGGTCGGCTCACCGGACGGCTGCACGAGGAACGATCTGATGTGTTCCAGTGCCATGTCCAGCGCGACTCCCATGGGTGCGACGTCGTGCGCGGCGTTCGCCAGCAGGTAGCCGCCCTGCAATGCGGCCATCAACCCCGTGGCCAACTTCTCCGGGTCGGCGTCCTGGCGCAGTAGACCGCTGTCCCGCATCCGGTGCAGACCGTCACTGATCAGCTTTTCCCATGCCGCGAACGTCTCCGACAGCGACGATCGAGCCTGCTCATCTTGATCGGACAGCTCAAGAGCCATCGACCCGAGGCCGCACCCGTATTTGCCGTTGTTCAGCGAGTTGGCCTGGACCAGCGCGTTACGCCACCGGACCAGCCCTGAGAATGATCTCAGTCGTTCGAGCCCTGCACGCTCACGCTGAAGCACAAGCGCGCCTCGATACTTGACCAAGGCGCGCACGAGTTCCTGCTTGTCGGCGAAGTGGTGGTAGAGCTGAGACTTGCTCGTCTGGCTTGCCTCGCGGATGTCGTCAAGGGTCGTCGCGTTCACTCCGCGCACGAGCATCAGCCGGTTCGCGGCCTCGAGGATTCGTTCTCGGGTCGCGATGCCCCGTTGACTGATCCTCCGCCTATTCGTCGGCGCAGCCACCTGCTCGTCGCTCATCTGTCAAGTGTATCCAGCGCGCCAGATAATCTAGCGAGAATGGGACCTTTGAGTCCATCCGATGCATGTCGCATTCGGGCGACGGTGAAGGGCGGACCTTCGCGCCGTGAAAGGGATCGACGTCGTTAGCAGGAGCATTCCTGGACTATTTAGTCCTATTGGCAGGAAGGTTTCGCTGCTGTTGGCAACGCGGCGTGAGTGGCCTCTGGTCAAAGCCCGCACCCATCCGGCGGACTCCTCGTCCGGGCCGACCACCTCGGCCCGGACCGGCGCGCCGACCGGGGGCCGCGCGCCCGAGGTGTCACGCCGTCGCCCGCTTCGGCAGCTTCCACCCGGGGCGGGGGAAGTGGCAGGTGTATCCGTTGGGGTAGGTCTGCAGGTAGTTCTGGTGCTCAGGCTCGGCTTCCCAGAAGTCGCCCGCCGCGGTGACCTCGGTGACGACCTTGCCAGGCCACAGGCCCGAGGCGTCGACATCGGCGATGGTGTCCTCGGCGACCCGCTTCTGCTCGTCGCCGGTGTAGAAGATCGCCGAGCGGTAGCTCAGGCCGATGTCGTTACCCTGGCGGTTCTTCGTCGACGGGTCGTGGACCTGGAAGAAGAACTCGAGCAGCGCGCGGAAGTCGGTCTTGTCGGTGTCGTAGACGACCTCGATGGACTCCGCGTGGGTGCCGTGGTTGCGGTAGGTGGCGTTCGGGACGTCGCCGCCGCTGTACCCGACGCGCGTGGACACCACGCCGGGCTGGCGGCGGAACAACTCCTCCATGCCCCAGAAGCAGCCGCCGGCCAGAATCGCCTTTTCGGTGTTCACATCGTCTCCTTGCCTGTCATCGTGCTGGTGTTCGTGCCACTCGTGAACAGGGTGCGGTATTCGCCGTACCCTGCGTCCTGCAGGTCGTCGAGGTGGATGAACCGCAGCGACGCCGAGTTGATGCAGTAGCGCAGTCCGCCCTTCTCGGGGGGACCGTCGTTGAAGACGTGGCCGAGGTGGCTGTTCCCGTGCAACGAGCGGGCCTCAGTCCGGATCATTCCGTGGCTGGCGTCTTCGCGCTCGACGACGTTCGTCTTGGCGATCGGCCTGGTGAAGCTCGGCCAGCCGGAGTTGCTGTCGTACTTGTCGACAGATGCGAACAGCGGCTCGCCGGACACGACGTCGACGTAGATGCCGGGATCATGGTTGTCCCAGTAGGCGTTGGCGAACGGTCGCTCGGTGCCGTCCTGCTGGGTCACGCGGTACTGCTCCGGGTTGAGCCGCGAAACGGCCTCCGGGTTCTTGCGGTACTGGGTGTGCTGGTGCACAGCTCTCCCTTCATGGCCTTGCGACGCAAAGCTGCGGAGCCAGGCGGAGCGCACCTGGACACGCAAGTACAGACAATCTCCGGGTCGGCCATATTCCCGCAGCCGCTGCCAAGACTGGACTCAAAAGTTCGGTATGAGATCTGTAACCGCTGCGTGCGATCGCCTCGTTACCGGCGCTGAACTGGTATTTGTCCTAACCTCAGCAGTGACCGCCTGTCTCAATAGTGGACTTGACAGACCAGTTTTGCCGCAACTAGGTTCGGGATGTCCGACGGGATGCCTCCGGTAGCGATGCGCTGCCCGACCTGCCCGCCGGCTTTGAGTTCGGCAGACGTCCCGCCACTCGGCGACATCCTCGCGCCGCAGCCCCTGCCGGTCAGCGTGGTGTGGCACGGCGTCGAGGCTTGGCGCCGCCAATGCTGGGAACGGAGTTGTGCTCCTCGTGGCAGTGCGGCGAGGACTGGATGCAAGGAGGTATCTGATGAAGGCGATCGTGGTGACGGACGAGGCTGCGGGAACGGCCGGGATGACGCTGGTGGAGCGGCCTGAGCCGGCACCGGCCATTAACGACGTCGTTGTCCAGGTTCATGCGTCGGGTTTCGTCCCGACCGAGATGGAATGGCCCTCGACCTGGACCGATCGCCTCGGCCGTGACCGGACGCCGTCGATACCCGGGCACGAGCTGGCCGGAGTGGTAAGTGCACTCGGGTATGGCGCGACCGGACTGTCGGTGGGACAGCGGGTCTTCGGCCTCACGGACTGGACCCGCGACGGCACCCTGGCGGAGTATGTGGCCGTCGAGGCGCGCAACCTCGCACCGCTGCCCGGCGACGTCGACTTCACGGTGGGCGCGAGCCTGCCGATCTCTGGTCTGACCGCCTGGCAGGGGCTGTTCGAGCACGGCCGCCTTCGGGCGGGGCAGAGCGTCCTCGTGCACGGCGCGGCCGGGGCAGTCGGTTCGATGGTGACGCAACTCGCACGGGAGTTCGGCGCCTACGTCATCGGCACCGGGCGCGCTGCCGACCGTCAAAGAGCGCTCGACTTCGGCGCACACGAGTTCGTCGACCTCGGCAACGAGGCCCTGGAAGACGTCGGCGGAGTCGATCTGGTTTTCGACGTCATCGGCGGTGACATCGGGAAGCGGTCGGCAGGCCTGATTCGAGCCGGAGGAACACTGGTCTCCGTTGTCGGGCCGCCCGAGGTGCGGCCCGCGGACGCCCTGACGATTGATTTCGTCGTGACGTCTGATCGCGGCCAACTGGGTGAGATCGTCCAACGGGTACGGGACGGGCGACTGCGGACGAACATCGGCAACGTCGCGGGCCTCGACGACGCCGTCGCCGCTCTCAACCCGACCGAGCGGATCACCGGAAAGACGATCATCAGCGCTCGCTCGTGAGGATTCGGGGGAAGTCGGCCCCGACGACGCGTGTTCACTGCCCCCGCTCGGTTGGGTGCGACCGAGGGGATGCCGGGTCCAGCACGTTGGCATACTCCGGATGAGCACTGACGAATGCTGCCGCGAACGGGCACGTCACGGTAGCGGTCTTCCCTTGCCTGCGCAGCTCGTCGAGAACGCCGCCGATGAGCCTGCTCGCTACTCCCTTCCCCCGGAACTCGGGGAACACGGATGTCGCCGACAGGATGACGCGGCCTCCGACCGTGCTGTAGACCAGCCCTGCCGCTGTCCGGCCCCCTATCGCGGCCTCGTAGATGCCGCTCGCGCTGTTGTTGGTGATGACGAAGTCGTCCGCGCCGGGCGGGGTGGCTACCGACAGGCTCGAGCCACCCGAGTCCTGCTCGGCGCTGGCCAAGGTGATCATGCTTCCGGTGTTGTTCACCAATGTTCCTCCTGAATATCATTTCGCTCCGATTGTGCGGATTCCTCGACGTTCAGGTAACCGGCACCGGAATGCTGACGACGAGCGACCCACGCAGGTCGGCCAGGGCCCGATCAGCCGTGCGCACCAGTCGCATGACCGTCCACCCAGGGGGATCGTCAGCTTCGACGTTTGTGGTCGGCACTGTCATCCTCCGGTGGGTCCGAAACGTTCGGTGCGGATGTTCGAGGGGTCGTAGCCGATGTCGACGAGAAGGTCGGCCACGGTTTCGACGAATCCGGTGGGCCCGCAGACGAACGCGACAACGCCGGCATCGCGGGGCCAGGCGACGCGGGCAAGGATGTCCGCGTCCAGTCGTCGAGGTGGGGCCGGCCAGCCGGGGGGCGCGACCCTGGTATAGACGTGGGTGACGGCGACAGGAGTATCGCCGGTGGCTTGTGCAGTCGCAAGATCCGCCGTGAACAGGGCATCCGACGGGGATCGGGTCGAGTAGAGGAGCCTGGTGGGAGTCGTCGCCGCACGCACCATCGACATCAGGGGCGCCACGCCGGATCCACCGCCGATCAGCAACGCCGGGCGCGGGTCGGCGGGTCGGCGTACGAACCAGCCGCCGAGCGGCCCACGGATCTCGAGGTGGTCACCCGGCTCCGCAACCTCGACGAGGTGCGGCGAGACCTCGCCGTCGATCACCGCCTGGACGGTCACCTCGAGCCGGTCGGGCCCCGGGGCGGACGAGATCGAGTAGCTGCGGTGCGCCATGTAGCCGTCGGGAGCCGTCAACCGGACGTCGACGTGCTGGCCCGGCACGTGACCTGTCCAGCCGTCGACGTCGAGGACCAGGGTCCGCGCCGTCGCAGTCTCCGCGCGGGTGGCGGCGACGGTCGCCGGCTGCCAGGTCAGTCCTCCAGGTACCGCTGCTCGCGCCACGGGTCACCGTCGTTGTGGTAGCCGGCCGTCTCCCAGAACCCGGGCTCGTCGTCGAGACGCAGTTCCAGAGCGCGCAGCCATTTCGCGCTTTTCCAGAAGTACAGGTGAGGAACGAGGAGGCGAGCTGGCCCGCCGTGCACAGGAGCCAGCGGCTCCCCGTCAAACTCGTACGCCACCCAGGCTTGACCGTCGAGAAGGCCCTCGAGCGGGATGTTCGTGGTGTAGCCGCCGTAGGAGTGGGCGACCACATACTCGGCCGTGGTCTCGACGTCGGCCAGCAACGTGTCCACGGAGACGCCTCGCCAGCTCGTGCCGAACTTCGACCAGCGCGTGACGCAATGGATGTCCACGGTCGGCTCGTCGGCAGGAAGGGCGGTGAACTCCGCCCATGACCACGTGCTCCGCTCACCGGTCTCGGTGACGACGGCGAACTCCCACTCGTCGAGGTCGATGCGCGGTGTCGGTCCCGCCGACAGTACCGGGAAGTCGTCCGTGCGGTACTGACCGGGTGGGAGATCGGCGTCGTCGCGTCTGCGGCCCCCGAAACCGCGGGTGATCACTGCCATGCGCCCCGCCCTGAGTTGTGGGCGTATTGCCGCACTCTGGCGTCAGTAAACTGGACCATACCGTCCAGGTTACGCTGATGTGGTGACTGTCGGCAAACCTCGCTGGCTTTCGGTGGCGTAAGCCTCAGCATTCGTGGCGGTCGCGGCGGTGCGTGGTCGTTCGGCGGATGCCTCTGTGATACGGACTTGACGGTCCAAACAATCTCGGTCGTCGGTGAGAAGCCTCGCCCAGCAACCTGGGGCAGTCGTGGTCAGAGCCTCCACGGCAATCCTTTCCGTGGAGGCTCTGACCACTGTTGCGGATAGGTCGGCTAGCTCAGAGGCGCGGGTCCTGCTGGACCTTCAGGGCGTTGAGGATCGGGTCGCTCTCGCCCTTCTCCCGGCGAAGCTCGATCTTCAGATCGCCACCGGCGTGCTCGACGGTGACAGTGTTCATGTCCGCGCTCAGCGCACCCACCTTCGCCCGCACGTCGTGGTCGTAGAGCACGACCTTGCCGTCGGCCAGCACATCGAAGGCACGCTTGCCGGCCTTGACCTTCTCGATCTCCGCGAAGTCGAGGCCGATCCGGTACGTCCCGGCGGGGGCGTTCTTGAACACGTAGCTGAACGTCCGCCCGGTCCGCTGGGTGCGGAACAGCGCGTCGTCCTCGGTGCCGGCGATGTCGGCAGTGGTGGCACGCGCCTTGCCGCCGACGTAACCCCACGGCCGCGAGTCGAGCCCCTGGTCGGGCGACCAGAAGAAGCCGTCGGCACCGACGTACCCGGATCCGCCGACGTCGACGCCCTTCCAGTAGGCCGAGGTCGCCAGACGGACCGGCTTGAGCTGAGCCTCGCCCTTGCCGGCGTTCGATGCCACGAGCAGGTCCCCGACGAGTACGCCGGGCTCGACGCCGGCGTTGTCGGCGGTCGCCGTGACAGTGGTGGACGTGCCGGCCGCGAGCGTGACGGTGCCGGTTGCTGCCGCGCCCGTGAGGGTCAGCCACGGAAGATCGGCGGCCTCGTGCCCACCGTCGCTGGTGCGCTTCTGCTCGCTGATCCGCACCTCGAGCGGGGCGGAGCCGGTGTTGGTCACTGTCAGGTCAGCCGTCGCCTTCTGGTCCCGGTCGAGGAGCCAGTCGAAGTCACCTGCGGTGACGGTGGCGATGCCCGTGGTCAACGCCGTGTCGACCGTCTCGGCCTGGTCCTTCTTGGCGATGGTCACGGGGTGGCTGGCGGTGGCGTAGTTCGGTGCCTCGACCTGCACGGTGTTCTCGCCGACCAGTGCCTGAGCCTTCCAGCGGCCCTTGGCGTCGGCGGTGATGACCCGTTCACCGGCCGGCCCCTTGAGCGTGATGATCGCGCCCTCGATCGGCTTGCCGTCGTTCTTGTCGGTGACGGTGCCCTCGATCGTGCCGGCGGCTGGGAGGGTGTACTCCAGCCCCAGGCCTGCCTTCAGGATGGGCTGGTTGAAGGAGTATTGGCTCGCGGGGTTACGCGTCAGGCTCTCCACGCCGACCGTTGCCGACGAGCCCTTGGTGAGAGGGTTGTCGCCGCCGCCGCCGACGCCGTCGCCGTACCCGATCTGGATCCGTCCGTCCGCGATCAGGGTGACCGAGAAGCTCACGCGAGCGGTCCGGTCGCTGTAGAAGGCGATGTTGCGCCACTCGACGACCTGCGCAGCCAGCCCGTCCACCTCGCTCGTGCCGAAGTAGATGCCCGCCTCGTCGTCGACGATGAGGTCGTCCCAGAGCGGATAGATCGCGTCGATCGGGTACGACGACGGCAGTGCCGTGTTGTTGCCCAGCGTGCTGGCGCGGTCGAAGGTCAGCGTGCCGTTCGTCGTCACGCACACCCCGTCCCAGGCCGTGTCGTAGAACGGAGCCAGGAAGCTGGAGTCGAACCACAGAGGGCCGCAGAGGTCGTCGCCGTGCCACCCGGACTCCTGCGTGCCCTGGCGGTAGAGCCCGTCGGTCACCTTCATGGAGTACGAGCGACCGGCGGGGGCCACCGGCACGGGGCCCGGCTCCGGCTCCTCGGGCTGAGGCTCCGGCTCCGCCTCGTCCGCCCGCGGGTCGAGCGTCACCCGCAACGCGGCGATGGTCGGGGCCTTCAGGCCCTTCGAGCCCCGTAGCTCCACCGACAGCGGACCGCCCTCGTGCTTCACGACGGCGGTGCGCCAGTCGGCGACGCTCGGCCCCACGACTGAGGCCGGGTCGTACGCGTACTCCGTCAGTGTTCCGTCCACGAGGACGTCGAACACCCGCTTGCCCTTGGCCACGTTCTCGATCTCGGCGAACCCGAAGTCGATCGCGTAGGTGCCAGTGGGCGCGTCCGGGAAGCGGTAGAACAACTGCTTGTCCGGCGTGGTGCGCTGCGACTGGAACAGGGCGTCGTCAGTCGTGCCTTCGATTCCGGCCTTCGTGGCGGTGACCTTGGTCTTCCCCTCGTAGCCCCACGCCTTCTTACCGGCGGCCTGGTCGGCGAGCCAGGTGTAGCCGGAACCGTCGGTGAACTTTGCGCCGCCGGCGTTGACGCCGACCTGGTACTTCGTGGTCGTGAGCGTCACCGGGACGTAGGTCTTGGACTGGCGTCCGGAGTCGGACCTCACCACGATGTTCGCGCCGAGGACCCCGGGCTTGGCGTCCTTCGAGGAGATCGAGACCTTGACTGTCGTCGACTGACCAGGGGCGAGGGTGCCGCCGGTCGAGGAGAGCGACAGCCACGGCAGGTCGGTGAGCAGATCGTCCTCGACGTCGACAAGCACGACGTCGTCGGCGAGCTGGTCCGCCGCCCACAGCGCACCGGTCGCGTCGGTTTCGAGGCCGCCGCCCTGGCCCGCCTTCTGGCCCGGGAACCACCACGCGTTCACCAGGGAGCAGTCGTCGGGGTCGACCTGCAGCAGGCGGGTGGGCCGGTTCGAGGTGAGGTCGGTGTACCAGATGGTGTCGGACGCCTGGTTGTAGGCCAGGCCCATCACCTCGGGCAGCGGCGGGGCGCAGAAGGACAGCAGCGCACCCGGGTTGTCGTGCGACGTGCCGGCGACGGTGCCGATCATGCCGTTCGCCCGGCCGCCGACGTAGAACACGTCAGCGGTCGGGTTGTAGGCGAGACCGGTCAGTGGCAGCGTGGACCAGTCACCCTTGATCTGCCTCGTCTCCTTGCCGGTGTCCCGGTTGAAGCAGTGGATGTAGCTGGCCGGGCTGTCCTCCATCTGGCACATGTCACCGGTCTTGGTGTCCAGGGCCATGTCGAACGCCCGATACGCGGGGTTCCACGACGCGTCGAAGACCTTCCCGGTCGGCTTGCCCGTCACCGTCCAGGCGGTGTTGGTCCGCTTGTTGTAGTCGTGGACCCAGACGTCGCCGTCGTACCCGATGCCGGTGGGCTCCTTCTCCGCGATCGTGCCCGGGATGGCGATCCGGGTGATCACGTCTCCGCCGGAGGTCGCGCCGACCTTGCCGGCCGCCTGCGCTTCCGCGGCACGCGCCGTCGCCGCCTTGCCGTCGACGTTCGACGGCTTCATGCCGCTCGCACCGGCCTTCCAGGCGGCGAGGTCGATCGTGCTGGCCGTGCCCTTCCCGGTGCGCGCGGTGACGCCGGCGGCGTCGAGGTCGGGGTGGCGCGCGACCTCGCCCAGGTCGTACGTGAGCGGGGCGGAACCGTTGTTGGTCAGCGTCAGCGTGCCCGCGCCGTTCTGGTCGGCACCCAACAGCGCGTCGAGGCCGTCGGCCTTCAGGCCGGCGACACCAGTGGTCAGCCGCGCGTCGATCTTCGCCTTCGCGTAGAGCTTGTCGAGCGAGAAGGGGTACGCCGCGGTCAGGTAGTTCGGCGCGTCGACGGTCATGGTGTAGTCGCCGACCGGAAGCTGGCGATGCACGATGCCCGTCCCGTTGGTCGTGACGGTCTCGACGAGCCCCAACTTGTTCGTGAACGAGACCTTGGCCCCGGCCACCGGCAGCCCGTCGTTCTGGTCGACGACTGTCGCGTCGAGGTACCCGAAGTCAGGCAGGTCGTAGGTGACGACCATCCCGTCGCGCAGCACCGGGGCGTGGTCGGAGAACCTGATGCCGTCGACGCCCGCCCAGCCCTGAATGCCGGTGACGGCGTGCGCGCCGGCGGTCACCGGGTCGTCGGACCCGACGCCGTCGCCGTACCCGAAGATCACCGTGCCGGAGCGGGTGAGCGTGGCCGAGAAGTTGACCGGCTCCGTGTACTCCGTCCGGTCCGGATAGGCCCAGAGCTTGGCGTTGCGGTACTCGACGACGAACGCGTCCTCACCGTTGACCTTGGTCGCTGCCGTGAAGACGCCTCCACCGGGCGCGAACTCGACGGGGGTCTCGACGTAGAACGGGAAGATGCCCGCCCCGCCATAGCCGGGTCCGGTGGCGCCGTCCGGGGCGATCACACCGCGCAGGCCGACGCCGAGGCTGTCGTGGCTGCCGTTGTAGAGCGCGATCGGGAACGGCAGTTGCACCGTCGCCCACACGCCACTGCCGAACGCGACCGGATCGGTGCCGCGCAGGTACTCGCCGTCGGAGAGGGCGCAGCTGTAGCCGCCCTCGTCGACGACGAGCCCCACGGGGATCTCCCGCGACTCGTTCTGCGCGCCGACGGTCAGCGGCACTGTGGTGGGGGAGAAGCAGGCGTTGGGCTTGACGTTCAGCGTGTACCCGCCCTCGGGGACAGCGCCGATCGTGAACGCGCCGTTGGCGTCCGTGCGTACCGGCTTCAGCGGCGTGTCCTTGACGGAGACGTCGGCATTCGGAACGGGCCGCTTCTTGTCATCGACAACCCTGCCACTGATGTCGTGCCGCACGGCGGCCGTGAGCGGCAGCTTGACGGAGCTGTCCCGGCCGAGGGTGATCGTGACGTTGGCGGTCGCGGTCAGGTAGCCGAAGACCTTGGTGCTGAGCTGGTAGTCGCCGACCGGGAGGTTCGTCGTGAACCGGCCGTCCTTGTCGGTACCGATCGACCGGCTGAACGGCCCGCTGATCGTCACCTCGGCAGCGGGGACCGGGGCGCCGTTGGCGGTGACGACACCGGTGAGGGTGCCGCCCTGCCGGGGCGCGAGCTCGAGCAGGCGGACGAGGTCGAGCCGGCCCTCGCCGTACTTGTTGTTGACCTCGGCGGTGCCGCCGCACTCGGTGTCGTCGACGTCGACGGCCGACTCGGCGAGCAGGCGGCGGGTTGCCTCGACCTGCCCGATGAGGGTCGGGTCGTAGCTCCACAGCGCGGCGACGGCGCCGGCGACGTGGGGTGCCGCCATCGAGGTGCCAGACATCTCGACGTAGCTGTTGCCCGGGTAGGACGAACGGACGCCGTCGCCCGGAGCGGAGATCTCGGGCTTGATCCGGCCACCCTGACCCTCACCCTTGCGGGAGAACAACGAGAGCGTGCCGTCCGGCCGGTAGGCGCCGACGGAGTAGGCGCTCTCGGCGGAGCCGGGCGAGGAAACGGTGTCGCAGGCCGCGTACGGCGTGGTGTTGCCCGATGACCAGACGCTGAAGATGCCCGCGGCGCTCCAGGCCTCGTCGATGGCCCGGAAGAAGTCGTCGAAGCTGTGCTCGACGGTCTGGCCCCACGAGTTGTTGACGACGTGGGGGCGCTTGGACGGGTCGGGGTTGTTCCCCTGGACGTCGGTCGGGGCGAGCAGCCACCAGCCGGACCGCAGCAGCGACTCGACGCCGCTGCTGTCGCAGCAGCCGTTCGTCGCAATCCACTGCGCGTCGGGGGCCACGCCGACGTGGTTGGTGCCGTCGTCGCCGACCATGGTGCCCATGGTGTGCGTGCCGTGTCCGTTGTCGTCGCACGGTGCGCCAGTGCACGTGCCCCGGGCGCCCATCCAGTTGTAGTTGTGGTCGACGGTGCCGTCGGGCTTCGTGCCGCGGTACTGGTGCACCAGGGCGGGGTGGTCGAACTGGACACCCGAGTCGAGGTTGGACACTGTGATACCCGCACCGGTGGCGCCCATGGCCCACGCCTGCGGGGCGTGGATGGCGTCCAGACCCCACGACACGGTGCCCGCCTCGGCGCCGGCCTTCGGGGCGGTCGGGCGGGCAGCCTGGTCAGTGGGGACTTTCTCGTCCACGGGCTCGACCAGCGCGACCTGTGGCGTCGCGTGGATCTCGGCGACCTGCACCTTGGAGGCCACGTCGAGGGCGAGCTTCTCGGTGCCTCCCTTGACGAGCACGGCGTTGGCGATCGGGTAGGAGGTGTACTTGACGCCCGCCCGGTCGAGGTCGGTGGAGACGGATGCCAGGGAGTCCTTCGTCGCTGCGGTCAGCGCGTCGTAGACGAACTGACCACGAGCGGTCCAGTCGCTGAGCTTCTTCGCCGGACCGAGGTCGGCAGTGGTCTCGAACCTGATCCAGAAGTCGGAAGCCGGAGACGTGCGGAAGCGATCCTTCAGGTTCGCGGCGATCTTGTTGACGGCGGCGGTGGGATCCGGTTCAGCGGCAGACGCCGGTGGAGCCTGGACCATGCTCAGACCGACCGCTGCGGCAAGCGTTGCCGCGAGGGCTTTGAGTCTCATGAGAATCCTTCGACCTACAGGGGTTGGTAGGGGTCGTGGTTCTTGTGGTCGTCGGCACCGTCGCCACCGTCAACGTCACGGGCGTCGGGAGCGCTGACGCGCGGCTCGTGGGGCAGCTCGGGTGGTGGCGGGCGCTCGATGGCGGCGTCGTCACCCACGACAGGTCGCTCAGGCATGCATCGCCCAACGGCTATGAATCATCCAGTCATGCTCGGCGGGACGAGTGACCGTCGCTATCCAGCGGATACGTCAATTTTCACGACGCGTCGTGCAAGGAGTCCTCTTCCGCGAAAACTCCGGCCTCCACTGCCTTGACCGCGAGCGCGGTCCGCGAGCTCACTTTCAACTTGCGCATCGCGGCACGCAGCTGCTGATCCACTGTGGCCGGCGACTTGGCCAGGATCCGGCTGATCTCCCGGTTCGTCTTGCCGGCGACGACCAGTTGGACCACGTCGAGCTCGCGGGGTGAGAGCTGGTCGCCGTACCCGCGTCGGCCGCCGCGCCACAGTCGAGGGACGTCGGCGCCCTGTTCGCGAAGCCGCTGTGCGACCCGGTCCGCATCGCCGCGGGCCCCGAGCCTGAACAGCTGCTCGTACTGTGCCGCCAGCAGCTCTCGGCCCTGCTCGATCTGGCCTTGCGCGATGAGCGCCTCGGCTTGACGCTCGCGGGCGAGCATGGCGTCGTACGGGCGCGGCAACGCGCTCCAGGCGCGCGCCGCCCGACCGTGTGCCGTCGCCGCGCGGGCGTGGTCTCCGGCCGCGGTGAGCAGCAGGGCACGGCATACGGTGAGCGCGGCGCGAGGCGCAGGCGCCGTACGGCCACGCAGCCCTCTGGCGAACTGGTCGCCCAGACGGGTCGCGGCCTGCAGATCCCCTGCGGCGAGGTGCGCCTCGATCCGGGCGGGAACGAGGTCCGTCGCCCAGACCCAGATGCCCTTCCTCCGGACGGTGTCCATCGGCTCGTTGGTGATCTGCAGCGCCCGGCCGCTGTTTCCGTCCGTCAGCCACAGTCTGGCCAACGCGGCGGCGGCCTCCATCGTGTCGTCGGCTGCGCCGAGACGGGCAGACTCCTCGAGGACCAGCCGGAACTGCTCCTCCGCCGCGCGCCGCCGCCCGGCTGCCGCGGCCAGCCGGGCAGCGAGGCGAATGCTGCCGAGGTAGTGCGCCGGCCGGTCCCGGTCGGCATCGGCGAGTGCCGCGCTTCGCTCCGCGAGACCCTCCCACCGACCGGTCAGCCACGCCAGGTTGGCCTGTTCGAGTCCGACGTTATGGTGCAACCGGGACGCCTGCTCGGCCTCGGCAAGGCGCATGGCCACGTCGAGGTGTTCCTCCGCGTCGGCGTACCGACCCCAGATCAGCGCGCCGGTCCCGACATTTGCGTGGATCCGGGCCACGTCGAGACGCTCCGCCGCCGTCGCGCCGTCGACGGGCAGGTCGGCGACGACGTCCCAGGCCTCCTCCTCGCCGAGCATGAGCAACGCCGCGGCGCGGTTGCCGGCCAGGTTCAGCCGCTCCGCGGGAGAATCGAAGCCGGCGGTGAGTTCAGCGGCGCGATCCAGCCACCGCCGATGGGTCGACGCCGGCCACGGTCCCGCATAGGCCCAGCCAAGGTAGGTCATCGCCCGAGCCGCCTCGACCGGGTCGTGGTCGAGGTTGGCCACCGCCTGCTCCAGCTCGCTGAGTGCGGCCTGCGCCTCACCCCCGGTGATCAGGAGCCGACCCAGGGGGTTGCGGATCTCGGCCTGCTGGCGGGCGGAGAGACCGGGGGTTTCCAGCACCGAGCGCAAGGTACGGATCACGCGGTGGTGGACCTCGTCGACCGGTTCACGGCGGCCCAGTGCGGCGACTCCGGCGATGCGCGCGACCCGTGCCCGGTCCACCGGCGCCAGCACGGCCCACGTCAACAGATCGACCAGCAGCTCGACCGCCTTGGTGTGGTCACCCGAGGCCATGGCCAGCTCGGCACTCTGCTCGGCGTACCTCGCCCAGGACTGCGTCTCGCCCGCCTCACGGAAGTGGTGGGCGAGGCGTGCCACCGGCGGCGGATGGATGTGCTCCACGGCCCGGCCGGCCAGCAGGTGGAAGTGCCTGCGGTCGGTCAACGGGATCGCTTCGTAGACAGCCGTGGCGGCCAGCACATGCCGGAATCGCCACCGGCCGCGGTCGTCTCCGTCCAGGACACCGGCGCCGGCCGCCTCCGCGACAGCGCCTCGACACGCACCTGGTGACAGACCGGCGGTCATCGCTATCGTTTCCACCGACGACCGCTCAGCCAACGTCGCCGCGGCCCGCAACACCTGCTGCGCCGTCGGCGACAGACGGCCCACCCGCTCCCGGGTGGAGTCGCGCACCGTTGGCGGCACCTGAAGCTCGCGCAACTTCAGCCGGACCCACTGTCCGTCGCGGAACACGAGGTCGGCGCGGTCGCACATGAGGCGAACCGACTCCTCCACGGCCAGCGGAACGCCGCCGGTCCGCTCGTGCATGAACGTCGTGAACTCCTGGGAAATCGGGTTGCCGTCCAGCATCGAGGACACCAGCGCTGCCGTGTCCGCGGGGCGCATGGGCGCCAGGGCGATCCTCAGCTGGGTCACGCCAGCAGGCAACCGGGACGTCAGCCGCAGCAACAGTGATCCGTCGTCCACCTCCTCCGGCCGATAGGAGATCACGAGACTGGGCCCGTTCGACTGCTGCCGGGAGGTGACGAACAGCAGGAACTCCAGGGTCACCTCGTCGGCCCAGTGAGCGTCCTCGAGCACGAGGACGTCGACACCCAGAGCCCGCAGCAGCTCCTCCAGGGCGCGGAACAGGCGATGCCGTGCCGCCTTCGCATCGCCCAACGGCTGCAACGCGGGCGGCAGGTCCGCGGACCACTCAGGGAACAGGGGCCGTAACGCACCCGCAAGCTCGGTGAGCCGCAATCGCGACACCGGGCCGTCGATCCCCCGGAACGCGTCGACGATCGGCCCCAACGTCAGCGACTCGCGAAGCGGTGGGCACACCGACACCAAGGCAGTGCGCTGATCCGGCGCGGCCAACCACTCTCGCAGCAGTCGGCTCTTCCCGATCCCCGCCTCGCCCTCGACCAGCACGATCGCCGGTGGCCGGGCCAAGGCGCCCCGAAGGGCCGCCATCTCCCGATCACGACCCACGAAATGCGGAGTGGAGACGGTCGGTGAGGTCCCGTCGTCCTCGGGCGAGGGGTCGAGCATGCGTGATGATCTCGCTTTTCGCTGCTCGGACACAAGTACCACCGTGGGCGACCGTCGGGCGACTGACGCGGGTGTGGTCAGCGGTTGTTCGCCGATGTTGGCCGCCTGCCACTCGACCGGGTGGCACCCTGAGCACGTGGACTGGGCAGTGAGCCGGGGAGAGCTGGCATCGGGACTACGGTGAACGGCCTCTGATGCGTACCGCGTTGATCGTAGTGGCCGCGCTGGCGACGGCGGTGGTCGTGGACCTGATCTCGGGCATGGTCGTCCGCCGGGTAGCCCGCGGCCGTTACCAGTGGCTGCTGGAGCCCCTGCGGCATGCCTGCCGCCGCCCGGCGGGGGTGCTGCTGCTGGTCGGGGCGCTGTACTACGCGCTGCCGTTGGGTCCGGCCGGGTGGCAGCGTCATCTGTGGCACGTCGTCCTGGTGGCCTTGGTGCTGTCCGGGGCATGGTTAGTGATCAAGGCGTTGCACGTCGCCGAGGCGGTCGCGTTCAGTCGACTGCCGGGCGACGCGGTCGCCAGCCGGCGAGTCCGGCGGGCCCGAACGCAGATTCGCCCCGTGCGGCGGCTCACCGTCGCCGTGGTCACCATCGTCGCGATCGGCCTGATCCTGATCACCTTTCGGCCGGTACGCCTCTTCGGCGTCTCCGTGTTGACGTCGGCGGGGGTGGTCGGCGCGTTGATCGGCCTGTCGGCCCGTACCGCGCTCGGCAACGCGTTCGCCGGTGTCCAGGTCGCCTTTGCCGACGGCCTGCACGTCGGCGACGTGCTGGTGGTGGACGGCGAATGGGGCCGAGTTGAGGAGGTGAAGCTGACCAACGTGGTGATCCGGCTCTGGGACGAGCGGATGCTCATCCTGCCGACCACCTACTTCACCGAGCGGCCGTTTCAGAACTGGACCCGGAACGAATCTCGGGTAGTCGGCAAGATCCAGATCCATGTCGACCACACCGCCGACCTGGACGACCTACGCCGGGAAGCGCGCCGGTTGGTCGAGTCCTCACCGCTGTGGGATCGCGACCAGTGGGCGCTCCAGATGGTCGACTCCACTCACCAGACAGCGGTCATCCAGGTGCAGGCCTCGGCCGCCGACGGCGCCAGCGCCTGGGACCTGCGCTGCGACCTGCGCGAGGGACTGGTTCGCTATCTTCGCGACCGCCATCCTCAGTGGCTGCCCCGCACCCGCGGCCAGTATCAGCCTTGAGTCGGGCGGGCCCGACGGCCCGATTACCTCCCGCTGTGCGACTGCCCGCTCTTCTCGTCCCGCCAGCCATCGGGGTGGGGATGATAGCCGTAAGCGGCAGCCCGTACCGTTTCCTCGTTTTCCAGCCCGGAGCCGATCGCGCCGCCGACGGTGGCCAGCGAGCCGGTGATCCAGGCGAGCGTCAGATAGTCGGTGAAGTCGACTGGCCGCTGCAAGGTCTGTTCCAGCACGGAGGTGTCGATCAGCAGCGCCGCGACGAGCACCGTTCCCACGAACAACACCACGTAGGACAGCACCGTGGCCAGAGTGAGGGTGAGGATCGTACCCAGGTTGAACAGCCGTGCCAGCTCGGTCGGCGTCTCGCGGCTCGGTTTCTCCCACAGGTCGTGCGCGATGATCAACCAGGCCACCAACGCTGTCAGCCCGAGCAGCATGATCACGGCGAGCCGGAGTCCGCCGAGCGCATCGCCGATCTGCCAGATGGTGTCCGTGGTGAGCGCGAACGCGGCGGTGCCGAACGCGCCGACCAGCAGCTTCGACAGGCCCAGCAGGGCACGCCCCGGACGGTTGGCTCGAACCATGCCGATCAACAGCCGTAACCGGCCGGTGAGCCGTGAGGCGACGTAGCGCCGCTCACCGGCGTCGGCCTCGCCGACCACCCGGTGTACGGCGGGAACCCGGCTTGCCATCTCGGCCGGTGCCCAGCCGCCCGGCGGCACCCGCTGGTCGGTTGCGTCGGCCAGCAGCCGGCTCACCAGATCCGGAACGGCTGCGCGGGCCGCTCGCAGTTGGTGCATTCCCAGCGCGGGCAGGGACACCACAGCGACTCGACGCCGAGCGGAGGTCTGCGCCACCAGCGGCACCCGCTCGGCATGCAGCGGCAGATCGGTCAGGCAGATGGCGAGGTCCCAGTGGTCCTCGGCACGCCGACGGGCAAGATCATCGAGTAGCGCCTCAACGCCGCCGTCGCGGCGGGGCGCCACCTCGCCCCAGCCTTCCCGGACGATCCACCGCACGTCCGCGTTCACCCGCTCGGCCAGCCCGCTGGCCAGTTCGGTGGTGAGCCGCGCGGCCACCCGGGCCGGGTGGTCCGGCGGGGTTGCCACCAGTCCGACGACGATCTCCGGGCGGTCCTGTTCACTCTGCGTCATCGGTGCTCCTCACCGGTAGCCGGGCCCGGCCGCTGACGGCGAACAAACCGGGCCTCAGGCGCCGTCGCGGCAGCTACCCGTGCCGGCTGAGGTAGCGGTACGGCCAGGCCGCCGAGAGGAGCACCCCCGACCAGCCCGTACAGCGCCACCGCGACGCACTCGTCGAACCGGGCGCCCCGCCCACGCAGCCTAAGAGAACACCCTGATCGGTGCAGCGGATTCAGTGGAAGGTGCCCTTGACCCTTCTGCGCCGGGCCGAGGGCACCGGCCAGGTGCGGCCTGACGTGGTCCTGGACGACCTCGGTCAGAGCGCCATCTGCATGAATACGTTGGCGCGGGCGTACGGCGCCAGTGGAATCTGTTCCGGGCTGACGTGCTTGAAGCCGGCGGACTCGTAGAGCCGTACCGCGTTCGGGAGCTTGGTGCTGCTACCCAGGAACAGGGTGGTCGCGCCGAGCGTGCGGGCCCGATCGATCGCCGCCTGAATCAGCTGCCGGCCGATGCCCTTGCCACGGACCGCCGGGGTCACTGCCATCTTCGACAGTTCGAAGACGTCGTCCGAGCTGCGGACCAAGGCGACACAGCCGACGATCTTCGCTTCGTCACGGACGATCAGCACGTCCCCGCCCGGGTCGACGATGGCCGCGAACGGGTCGCTCAGGGTCTTGCGGTCCGATTCCTCGATGGCGAACAAGTGGGAAATCCACTCCTCGTTGAGCGTCCGGAAGGCCTGGGCCTCCTCCCCGGTGGTGATCGACGTGATGGTCAGCGTGCTCGGGTTCATGGGTGGATTGTCAACCGCCGCCATCGCGGCGGCCAAGGCTTCGAGGCCGGTCACCTTCGCGGCGGCCAGCGGTAGGCGGACAATGGGGTGATGAAGCGAGACGTAAGCCTGATGCGGTTGACCGGAACGCGCGCCAACGGCGCTGTGGCGACGGGCGCGGCGGCTACCGGCGCGCGGGCTGCGGGGGCGGTGTCGCTCGGTGCCCTCGCCGTGGGTGCGCTGGCCGTCGGGGCCGTGGCCGTCGGGGCGTTGGTCATCGGGCGGTTGGCGGTCCGCCGGGCGGTCGTGCGGGAGTTGCGCGTCGGCCGGTTGGAGATCGACGAGTTGGTGGTGCACAGCCGACCCACTGCTGAGGGATGACCGGCGCGTCAGGGGTAGCGGCCGCCCGGGACGGGGTGGACAGACGGTCGGTCTGCCCACCCCTGGCGTCGAGTCAGTAGCGACGCAGGACGCGCTTGTCCGCGTCCAGATGGCGGTCGAGTTTGATCACGATGAACTCGTTGTTGTCCGCCTGGCCGGCCGTCCGGCCCGCCGACGACGGGAAGTTGTTGTCGTTCAGGACGGCGAGCGTGCGGTCGTCGAGGATCACCACGTCCTCGATCGTCTGGAACGGGAACGTGAACGGGTCACCGAACCCGCCGACGTGCCGAGGGTTGGCGACTGCCATCAGGTCGGCGACCAGCGTCTTGTCGAGCAGTCCGTCGCGGTTCCGGTCGCGCTTGTCGGCGAGATAGATCTTCTTGACCTTTGCCGTCTCTCCCTGGCCGTTGTCCCGCTCGATGATCAGGAAGCGGTCGCGATCGACCATGATGGCGTCACCGATCGCGTGAGCAGGAGAGTCGAGCGCGTAGGTCCAGCGCCGACCGGTGTAGGTGTTGGTTCTGGTGTCGAACTCGTTGAGCCGGAGGGTGCCGGCCGGATCGCCAGTGGTCGTGCCCTCGAGCAGCGGGTAGAGCGTGCGACCGTCCGGCGACTGGGCCATGCCCTCGAAGCCCTTACTGCTGGCGAGGTTGGCCGGGGTCGCACCGCGGCCCGGGTTCTCGGGGGCGAACACCCCGGGCAGCGGCACCGGCGCCTGTAGCAAGCGGCCCGCCCGGTCGAAGTGCAGCAGGTACGGACCGAACTCGTCACCGAGCCAGTACGTGCCGTCCGGCGTCCGGGTAATCGACTCGACATCGAAGTCGGCTCCGGTGAGCACGCGGTCGGCACGAGTGAGCGGGAATGGCACCTTGCCATACGGGTCGGTCAGGTTGATGCCACCGAGCACGTCCACGGCGCCGCTGCCGAAGTTAGGCGCGACCCGCTGCACACGCAGCACGAAGTCGGCACTGTTGGCCTTGTTGCCGAAGCCGTTGTCGGACAACACGTCGAAGGTGCCGTCGGTGTTGCGTAGGACGCCGCTGAACCCCTGGATCGGTTGGTCGGCGAACGGCGGGGTGATCCCGTTGATGGGGGCGCTGCCGAGTGACGAGCCGGACGGTTCGCTGCCGGGAACGAAGGTTGCTGCTGGCAGCGCGGCGAACTTCAACAACTCGGCCTGGTCCCACGTGTTCCGCTCGGCCGCGGCTGCGGTCGCGCCACCCGGCAGCGTCAGGGTCAGGGCGACCACCGCAGCAGTCAGGCCCACCCGCTTGCTTACTGCCATCAATCCTCATCTCTCCAGGTACGAGCAGGGCGTTCTCGGTCCGCTGGCACCGTAGAGCGACGCGGTGAATTCGAACTGACCACAGGGGAATGCACGCTCAAACCGTGCTGTCACTTCTCGTCCCTGTTCGTCACCCCGTCAGCGGCCCTGCAGGCGCTTCACGTTGTCGCCGAAGGTCCAGCCCTTCGACCCGTCCCAGTTCGCCGACCAGGTCATCAGGCCCTTCAGGCCGGGCACGGAGTTCCAGGCCTGGGTGACCAACGACGTCGACATGTAGCCGCCGCCCGCCCCGGTCTGCGCCGGCAGGCCCGGGACCTGCTTGTCGTACGGCACCCGGATGGTGGTGCCCTGAATGGTGAGCCCGTTGTTCAGGCACTGCGTCTGCACCGTGAAGCCCTGCACGGTGCCCGCCGGGTACGAGTCGCCGGCGCAGCCGTACATGCTGCCGTTGTAGTACTGCATGTTCAGCCACCAGAGCCGGCCGTTGTCCACGTACTTCTTGATGATCGGCAGGTACGAGCCCCAGATCGAGCCGTAAACCACGCTGCCGCCGGTGACGTAGGCGGTCTCCGGTGCCATGGTCAGGCCGAAGTTCGACGGCATCCGGGCCAGCACGCCGTCGATGATCCGGATCAGGTTGGCCTGCGACGTGGACAGAGTGTTGATGTTGCCGCTGCCGGTCAGGCCGGTCTCGATGTCGATGTCGATGCCGTCGAAGTGGTAGGCAGTCAGGATCGGCACTATCGTCGCGATGAACCGGTCGGCGACCGCCGTGGAGCTCAGGTCGATGCCCGCGGCGGCCCCACCGATCGACATCAGGATCGTGGCGCCGGCCGATTTGGCCTGGCACATCTCGGCCGGGGTGGCCACCTTCACGCCGACGTCCATGCCGTTCTCCCAGAGGACCGTGCCGTCCGAGCGGATCACCGGGAACGCCGCGTTGATCACGTTGTAGCCGTGCTGGTTGAGCCGGCTGTCGGTGATCGGGATCCAGCCGAGGCCGGGGTGTACGCCGTTGGAGGCTCCGTCCCAGTTCTCCCAGTAGCCCTGCAGCACCTTGCCGGCGGGCCGCGACTTCACCGCACAGGTCCCACCGGTTGGCGGCGGTGTGGTGGGGGGAGGTGTGGTCGGTGGTGGCGTGGTGGGCGGCGGGGTCGTGGGTGGTGGCGTGGTGGGCGGTGGCGTCGTCCCCGAGCACGCGCCGAGGTCACGCCAGAGCGACGGAGTGGCGGCGGGGTTCCACCCGGCGCCGGGGTGCGCGGTGTGGGTGACCAGCGCCTGGTAGAGCCGGCCGCCGTAGGTGACCTGGGCGCCCGCCTGGTAGGTGGGGCCCTCGGCCCAGGTGGGGGCGGTGCAGGCGACCATCGGGACGGCGTTGGCCGAGGGCACGGCCGCCATGCTGCTGGGGACGAAGGCGACGGCGGCCGTGACGGTCATCGCCGCCCCGGCTACCACTGCGAATATTCGACGGCTTCTCATGGCTCACTCCCCAGGCTTCGACGACCCGCGACCTCCACATATTGACGTTCGTGAGAGTTAATATCAAGGGTTGTTTACAGATACCGGGAAGTCGGTGGGGGAGCGGCCCGCACCCGATCCGCTCACTCCACGTACCGCACTGTTCGCCTGACCGACGAACAGCCGTGACGTCGCAGCCAGATCCAACAACATGTATATAGCTATGACTGGACATCACCCACACCACTGCCATCACGACCACGGATCCGACGACAACGTGCCGTACGGCCAGGTTGACATCCCCGCCGGCCTCGGCCGACGGGCACTGCTGGCCGGTGCCGGCGGAACGCTGATGCTGGCCGCGCTACCGACCGCCGCCCGGGCGGCCAACACGACGATGGCCGGCGCCCCGACCGCGGCGGTCGGTGCCGGCCGGTCGTCCCTCATCACCCAGGGCACGATGCTGGTCCACACCGACATGCACAACCACACGGTCATGTCGGACGGTGACGGCAGCGCCGAGGCCGCGTTCGCCTCGATGCGCGAGGCCGGTCTGGACGTCGCCGCGCTGACCGATCACGCCACCCTCTTCGCCATTGACGGGCTCAGCTCGTCAGAGTGGCGGACCACCGGTGACCTGGCCAACGCGGCCAACGACCCGGGCCAGTTCACAGCGATCCGCGGGTTCGAGTGGTCGCATCCGTTGCAGGGGCACATCAACGTCTGGAACACCTCCGACTTCGCCGACCTGTTGCGGGCCGGCAGCCCCGGCAGCCTGTACAACTGGCTCACCGGCCGGCCCGGGGGTCTGGCGAGCTTCAACCACCCCGGTCGGGAGGCGGGCCGGTTCAACAACTTCTCCTTCAACGCCTCGGCCCGCGATCAGCTCGTGGGGCTGGAGATGTTCAACCGGACCGACGACTTCCTCTTCGAGGGCTGGTCGTCGGGTGCGACATCACCGCTGGTGGCCTGCCTGAACGCCGGTTGGCGCCCGGCTCTGACCGGTGTCACCGACGAGCACGGCACCACGTGGGGCTTCCACGAGGGCAAGGGCCGAAGCGGCCTGTGGGTCGCCGAGAACACCCGCGCGGCGGTGTTCGAGGCGATGGCCGCCCGCCGTTCCTTCGCCACGCGCGTCTCGGGCCTACGGGTGGACGCCACCGCCAACGGCGTACGCATGGGTGGCGTGCTGAACGTGACCTCCGGCGACGTCCGGTTCCTGCTGGACCTGGACCGCGGCTCGGCCTGGGACGGCAAGCCCCTACGGATCCAGGTCCTCCGTCCCGGCACCTCGGCGCCGACCGTCGTCGACGTCATCGACACCGTCAACGGCCAGGTCACCGACTTCACAGTGCCGCTCGACGTCACCGACGGCGACTGGGTGGTGCTCCGGATCTCCGACCCGTCGCTGCCCAACGGCACCCCCGGCCCCGCCGGCCACCCGTGTAACGACTTCGCGGTGGCCTACACCAGCCCCTGGTGGCTCCGGCCCTGACCGTCGAGGTGCCGGTCCCGGCACTGCCGGCCAGCCGCAGCCTGCTGGGTCGGTCGTTCCGGGACCGGCATTCGATTTCGCGAGGTGGTCGCGTCTCGGCGTGGTCAGCGAGGTAGCGGGGGCAGCGTCGGGCTGTCGAGCCAGGCGGCGAACAGATCGCCCAGCGGCTCGCGGGCGAAGCGCTGGGCGTGCAGCCGGAACTGCGCTGTCGTCACCGTCGCGTGCTGGTGCTCGGCGACCCAGGCTCGCAGGAGCGCGAAGAACGAGTCGTCACCGACCCTCTTCCGCAGGGCGTGCACCGCGAGCGCGCCACGCTTGTAGACCAGCGGGTCGAACATCCGGTCGACACCGGGATCCGCGACGACGACCTCCCGCGGACGATCCGCGACCCACGCGTACCACTGTGCGGCCAGGGCGTCCGTGGGCAGGTCGCCGCAGACGCCGGACCACAACCACTCGGCGTACGTGGCGAAGCCCTCGTTGAGCCAGATGTGCCGCCAGTCCGCTACCGTCAGGCTGTTGCCGAACCACTGGTGGGCCAGTTCATGCACCACAAGCCGCTCGTGTGTGCGCCGCCCGTCGACGTGGTTGCGTCCAAAGACGGCCATGCCCTGCGCCTCGACGGGATCGTCGAGGTCGTCGTCGGCGACCACGACGACGTACTCGCGGAACGGGTACGGCCCGAAGAGCCGCTGCAGCGCCGACATGATCTCGCCGTGCCGGCCGAAGTCGTGGGCGGTGTTCCTGCGCAGCACCGGCGGGATCGCTAAGCGCTGCACCACCGCACCGACAGCCAGGTCCACGATCTCGTAGCGTCCGATCTGCACGCTCATCAGGTACGGCGAGGTGGGCTCGCGTCGCTCGTACACCCAGGTCGTGCTGCCCGCGCCCCGGCGTTGGAGCACCGGATCGCCGGTCACCAACACGGTGTACGCAGCGGAGGTCGTGACCGCCACCCGGAAGGTGGCCTTGGCGCCCGGCTGGTCGTCACACGGAAACCAGGACGGCGATCCGTTCGGCTGGCTGGCCACGAGCGCCCCGTCGGTGAGCTCCTCCCATCCGAGCTCGCCCCAGCGGCCGGAGATGGGCACCGGCTTCCCCGCGTACCGGACCTCCACCCGGAAAGTGTCCCCGGCGCCGATCGGCCGCTCGGGTTTGATCTGCAGCTTGTCCGGCCGGTGCAGGTACTTCGCCGGGCGCCCGTCCACCCGGACGTCCTGAACGCGGAGACGCCCGAGGTCGAGAGTGAACCGCGACAACGACTGCACGGCCACCGCGGTGATGTCCGCCCGGCCGCCGAGGCGGTTCGACGAGACCCGGTAGTCGAGGTCGAGGTCGTAGTGCAGCACCCGGTAGCCGCCGTTGCCGTGCTCGGGCAGGTAGGAGTCGCCGGAGCGGCCGGCGCCGGGCGTTGCGCCGCTCGACGGCGACGCCTTCGGGCTCACGCCGACCGTGCCGCTGGGGCCGGCCAGGTGGTGATCGGGTTGCCCAACCACCGGCTGTCGGACGGCACGGCGTCGCCGCGGGTCACCAGCGAACCGGGCCCCACGGTGGTCCGCGCGCCGATGCTCGCGCCCGGCAGGACGATGCCGTGTGGGCCCAGCGCGGCTCCCGCACCCAGTGTCACCTCGTCCATGCTCATCACACGATCATGGAACAGGTGGGTCTGCACCACACAACCGCGGTTCACCGTCGCGCCGTCGCCCAGCCGCACCAGGTCGTACTCGGGCAGCCAGTAGGTCTCCAGCCAGACACCCCGGCCGATCTTCGCACCGAGCGTGCGCAGCCACGCCGCGAGCAGTGGCGTGCCGGTCGCGAAGCGGACCAACCATGGCGCGGCGAGGACCTCGACGAACGTGTCGGCGAGCTCGTTGCGCCACACGAAGGAGGTCCACAGCGCGCGCTCGGCGACCCGGAAACGCCCGACCAGCAGCCACTTCGCGGCCGTCGCGATGGCGGCGGCGACGATCGCCGCACCCAGCAGCACCGGCCCGGCAGCGAGCGCGGCCGCCCACCACCCGGCAGCGCGCCACACGAGCGCGAGTACGGCCAGGACGCCGATCGCCAGGGCGCCGGCGCACATCACCGGAACGATCCGGCACAGCTCGATAGCAGCCCGGGCCAGCTTCAACCGGACCGGCGGATCGAAGGTGCGGCTGGTGTCGGCCGCTTCCACGGTCCGCCGCAGCGGCATCGGCGGTGCGCCGAGCCACGACGAGCCCTTCTTCGCCTTGAACGGCGCCGACGACAACACGCCGACAAGCCCACGCTTGGGCACCGAACGCCCAGGCGCCGCCATTCCTGAATTGCCGAGGAACGCCTGCTTACCGATGCGGGCCGGGGCCACCCGCAGCCACCCGTGGCTCAGCTCGTAGGTAGCGACCATTGTGTCGTCGGCCAGGAAGGCCCCGTCGGCCACCGTGGTCATCGCCGGCAGCGCGAGCACAGTGGATGCCTCCACCCCGCGCCCCACCTTCGCGCCCAGCAGCCGCAACCACACCGGTGTGAAAAGGCTGGCGTAGAGCGGAAACAGCCCGACCCGGGCCATCCCCATCAGCCGCTCGGTCGTCCAGACCTGCCACGCCACCCGCCCCTGCACCCTGTGATACCCGGCGCGCAGGCCGATGCTGAGCATCCGGACGGCCCCGAGCACCAGCAGTGCGTAGCCCACCATGTAGGCGACGGTCGCCGCCGCGACGGCGCCCAGCACGGCGCCGACCGCCGGTCGGACGGCGAGCGTCCAGCCGAGCAGGGCGAGCGCCGGGAGGGCGGCCACGACCGGAACCAGCCCCAACACCTGGGCGGTCATCCCGTACGCGAGCGGCCAGAGGCGCGCCCCCGTTCGCGATCGAGGGGGACGCCGCCCGGGCCACCCGTTCGAATCCTTGCCAGCTGCCGCGGCCGGTGAGCCGGCCCAATGGTGGTTCGCCGGGACGGCGCCGGCCACCGTCGAGCCCGCGGCGACCCGGGCACCCTTGCCGACCCGCGCGCCCGGCATCAGGGTGCTGCGGGATCCGACCCGTGCGTCGGCACCGACGCGAACCCTGCCGATGCGGACGACATCGCCGTCGACCCAGTGGCCGGACAGGTCGACCTCCGGCTCGATCGCCGCGCCCCGGCCGAGCTTCAGCAGGCCGGTCACCGGCGGCGCGGAGTGCAGGTCGACGTCGGCCCCGATCTGCGCGCCGAGAGCCCTGGCGTAAGTGATCATCCAGGATGCTCCGGCGACGCTGGTGGCGCCGCTCAGCTCGGCGAGCCGTTCGGCGGCCCACAGCCGCAGGTGCACACCGCCGCCGCGTGGATAGCTGCCGGGGCGTACCCCACGAAGCAGCAGTCGCGCTCCCGCGGCGGCCAGGGCTATCCGACCCGGCGGACTGAACAGCACAAGCCAGCCCAGCGCCACCCACCACCAGGAAACGGCCGGCGCCCACGGTGCGGGAGCGAACAGGGCGAGGACGTTGCCGAGGGCGGCCAGAACGGTCAGCCAGCGAAGCCCGACCAGCGCGAGCATCGGCACCATCATCGCTGCCTGGATCAGCCCGGCGCGCCTCGGCACCGGCCGGACCTCCCGGCGCGTCACCGCCGTGGTGTCGAGCGCGACGAGCCCGGCCGCGAGCCGCGACAGTTTCGGGTGGCGGTCGATGTCGGCCACCGAGACGCGCGGATGCCGGTGCCGGATCCACGCCACCAGTTGCGCCGCGTTCAGGCTGCCGCCGCCGTAGGTGAAGAAGTCCGCGTCCGCCTCGGTGGGGCGTACGCCCAGGATCTCCGCCCAACCGCCAGCGAGCCATTCCTCCGTCGCGGTCAGCTCAGCCACCGTGTCGGCGGGGGTGGCCAGCGGCCAGGGCAGCGCGGCCCGGTCCACCTTGCCGGATGTCCGGGTCGGCAGCGCATCCACCACCGCCAGCAGCGGCACGAGCGCGGCCGGCAGCTGCTCACGGATCCGCAGCGCAGCCGCCGCGGCATCGAAGGTGACGCCGTCGTGCGGAACCACGTACCCCACCAGCAGTTGATTGCCCGCTGCGGTGCGCTGCACCGCCGCGGCCGCACCGGCGACGGTGGGCAGCGCCTGCAGTGCGGCGTCGATCTCACCCAGCTCGATCCGACGTCCGCCGAGCTTCACCTGCTCGTCACCGCGACCGATGAACAGGAGCCCTTCGGGCTCCGCCCGGACGATGTCCCCGCTGCGGTACGCCCGCTGCCAGCCGAGCGCGGGCAGCGTCGCGAACTTCTCGGCGTCCTTGCCCACGTCCAGGTAGCGGGCGAGTCCCACCCCCCCGATCACCAGCTCACCGGTCTCACCCATCTCGACCGGAACACCGAAGCCGTCGACCACGGCGAGCTCCCAGCCGGCCAGCGGCAGCCCGATGCGTACCGGGCCCTCGCCGGTCATCCGCGCGGCGCAGGCAACCACAGTCGCCTCGGTCGGTCCGTAGGTGTTCCAGACCTCGCGACCCTCGACGGCCAGGCGCTGCGCCAGCTCCGGTGGGCAGGCCTCCCCACCGAAGATCAGCAGCCGGACCTCCTCCAGCGCCTCGACCGGCCACAGGGCAGCGAGCGTCGGCACCGTCGACACCACCGAGATGCGCTGCTCGGCCAACCACTGACCAAGGTCGACGCCACTGCGGACGAGTGACCGCGCGGCCGGCACCAGACACGCGCCGTACCGCCACGCCAGCCACATCTCCTCGCAGGACGCGTCGAACGCGACCGACAGCCCGGCCAGGACCCGATCCTGCGGGCCGATCGGCTCACTGGCCTCGTCGGCGAGGAACAACTGCGCCTCGGCGTCCACGAAAGCCGCCGCCGCGCCGTGGCTGACCGCCACACCCTTCGGGGTGCCCGTCGAACCGGAGGTGAAGATGATCCAGGCGTCGTGGTCCGGGCCGGGCCGGCCGGTCCGACCCGCGGGGGTACGGCGCAGCGACACCGCCAGCCCGTCACCGAGGACCGCCACGACTCCCGCCTCGGCGAAGACGAGCTCGGCGCGTTCCTCGGGATCGTCCGCGTCGACCGGCACGTAGGCCGCGCCCGCCGCGAGAACGCCGAGGATCGCCAGGTACAGCTCTGCCGTACCGGAGGAGACCCGGACGCCGACCCGATCGCCGACACCGATTCCGTGCCCGGAGAGCGACCTCCGTACGGCCTCGACCTCATCGGCCAGGTCGCGGTACGTCAGCGCCGTAGCACCGTCGTCGAGCGCAAGGGCCTCGGGATGCGCGCGAACGGAGTCGTCGAGAATGTCGACCAGCGTCCGGCGGGCCGGGGCCGTGGAGGATCGGAACACCGCCGGGGTCACCGGTGCGGCAGCTATCGGCGGTAGCGCGACCACCTGGGGATCACTTGTTACGGGCACCGGGCGTTCACCATCTTCAGCTCGCGGATCAGCGTCAACCAGGCGTGCGGCAACGGACCCGCCCCGGGCAGCCCTCAACGCTACGTCGCTCCGGTCGATGATGACGGCGGAGCATCGGCTTCGTGTCCACCACCACACAGTTCATTCCGGGAACGCCGAACGACTGCGCCACGCGGCCCACACTCCTGACACCGGCGGCCGGAGACAGCCGACAGGGGTAACACCGACGCCTTGGAACCGGCAGGGGTGATGGTCGGACAGCGGCGACGAATTCAGGGATGTCTCAGTCCGCCGGGGAAGGCTTCTCGGGCGGCTGGTGGGCCGCGCGGTGGGCGTCGGCGACAGCGACACCGAGCAGCACGAACGCGGCCACGATGGAGGCGGTCAGCGGCGGGGCGTGATGCAGCGGTACGGCAGCCGTCGCCAGTGCGGCAATGGCGACGACCCGGCGGATCGACAGCCGGTTGAACACGATCCGTTCCAGGCGGATGCGGCCGTAGAGGAACAGGGCCGGACCGCCGAGGATCATCGCGAGCCAGACTGGTTCCGGACGGCCCGCGGGGTGTTCGAGGACAATCTCGTAGCCCACGGCGGTGGTGACGATGCCAACGACCATGACGACATGGGCGATGCCGGTGGCGCGGCCGGCAGCCAGCCGGTCCCGGGCGGCGGCGACCGCTTCGGCGAGGACCTGCCCGGAACGGTAGAAGTAGATCCTCCACAGCAACACTGTCGACAGGTACGCCACCACCAGCGTCGCCCAGGTGGACGTGGTGGCAGGTAGGTCGGTGAAGGTGATACCCACGGCCAGGACGGTCTCCCCGAGGGCGATCATCAGCAGTTGCTGGTAGCGCTCGGGCAGGTGGTGACCGCTGTCCATGGCCCAGGCGCTGACCGGTGGTCGGGCCCGGCCGTAGACCGGCCACCGCAGTTGAGCGGCCACGATGTCCACGGTGACGGCGATTGCCCAGAGGGCGGCTCTGGCGTTGCCACTGACCAGCGCGCCGGCCACCCAGATGCCCGCGCCGGCCGCGCACCACGGCACCGATCTCGCGTAGAGATCGCGGAGGGCGTGCCCGTGCAGGCTGGGCAGCAGGATCAGCGGGCGTACGCAGTGCAGGACCACGTACGGGAGGACGAACGACCAGCCCTTGCCGGTGAACGCGTAGGGCAGGGACGAGGCCATGACCAGTAGGCCAAAGGCGCTGGCCAGCACCACCCATTGGATTTTGCGTCGGCGGGGGTCGAACCAGCTGGTGATGTGCGCAGTGGTGATCCACAACCAGATCAACGGCAGGGCGAGCACCAGCAGGTACGCCAGCGACCGCCACTGCACGACGCGGTCGACTGCCGTGGCGTCCCTTGCCACCCGGGTCACCACTCCGGAGAGGGCGAAGACCAGCACCAGGTCGACGAAGAGCTCCAGGAAGTTCGCCTGCCGCACGTCCTCGCGGCGTTCCAGCAGATCCCGTCCGCCACTTCCCGGAAACCCCATGCCGCCCATGCTGGCTCCCGCGACACCGCCTCGACGTCAGGTCGGCCGTCCATCACACGGTCGAAGCTTCCCCCTACCGCCTCGGAAGTCGGTGCGAGTCGGGCTCGCACGGTTTCGTCGGTCGGAGCCCGCCGAGCGGGCGCTGATGGCGACGACAGCGCCCAGAAGCGCGCCTCCCGGTCGAAGCTGGTTGAGAGCGCACACCCCAGGACAGGGTGACGCTGCTCGACGACGCGTTCCCGGACAGCACCCCGCTCCCCGGCGCGGTGGACCGGGGCACCGGACGGTAGCCCACTGCTCGACCTGTCCGCGTCCGTAACGCCCGACAAACCGCCTGGCAAGTGCCGGCTGAGGCCGTTTGCGACCCCAACCGATGGGAAGGCGATGGTCACCCTTCCGAGGAGGCCGCCTGTTCCGCGTGACGTGCTGTCTGTCGAACCTGCCGGTTCGCCTCGTCCGCCGAGCAGCCGGTTGCCCTGAGCAGGTCGCTGGCGGTCACCCGGATCTGCGTGGCGGTGGTGACACCGAAGTTCTGCAAACCGGTGGCCATGGCCCGGCCGGCTTCGTCCGCGGCCCGCAGGGCATGGCGTCGAGTCCGGTCGTGGGGTTTGTCGGCCCGCGTCTCCCGGTCCAACTGGCGAATGGCCTCGGCCAGGGCAGCGACAGCGTCGGGAAGGTGCCCGGCAGCTTTTCCTGATACTGGATCATCGTGGCTGACCGTCGGGCCAGGGCTCTGCTGTCGTCGATGACCCGAACCAGGTAGTTGACACCTCGGTCGTAGTGTTCGACGTGGCGCCGCCAGTGCCAGCGGGCCGGTGCGACAGTCACCACCTCGTCGGCGCCGCTGAGGGCTTCGCGGAGTCGTTCCACGTCCGGTCCCATGGCGCGGAGTCCGTTCAGTGCGTGTCTCGCCCGGTTCCGGTCGTTGGTCCGCATCGCCGTCTCGATGTCGCGCAGGTACGCGGCGAGCGCGTCGAAGACCGGCGCGGCTGCGCGGTGCAGGACGCGCATGGGGTTCAGGGGCAGCAGCAACGCCACCACGACCAGGCCCACCACGCTGCCGGTGACCGCGTCGACGACCCGGGGTAGTTCCAGATTCCGTTGGCTGGAGGAGAGCGTGGCGATCAGCACCGCCGTACCACCCACCTGACTGACCACGGTGCCGCCTCGGCCCACGAGGCCGAGGGCGATGGCGATGGCGAGGGTGACGATGATGCCCGTCTGCCATGCCCCGGTGCCGATGAGCAGGACCAGTCCGTCGCCGATGGCGATGCCGAGCCCCACTCCGACCAGCAGTTCGACGGTGCGCCTTGTCCGCTGGCCGATCGCCGCCGCGATGGTGCCCACCGCCGCTGTCGGTGCGAAGACGGGGTTCGGGTTTCCCAACAGGTCGTGCGCCAGCCACCAGGCGAGCGCCGCCGCGAGCCCGGCCTGCACCGCGATCAGCCCGATGATCTCCATTTGACGCCGCCGCAGCCGGCCCGCTCGACTTCCCCGACGTCGGGTGCCGGCGGCCAGGCTCCGGATGCGGCTACCCACCGCGACGAGCGGTGCCTGATCACCGGGTTCGGATCGGGAAGCGGCCACGTGGCGGACTACCCGTCACGTCGTCTCCCGAACCAGGCCAGAGGCCGTCGGCAGAACCGTCGGCGATCAGGGGGTGGGCATCCCACCGGTGGCGCCGAGCGTCTCCCCGATGACGTAAATGGCCCTCTGGCTGTCGGCTCACGGCCGCACAGTCCCTCCGAGTCGCTGCAGTCTGTCTACGGTCGGCGACAATACGGTCGGTATTCTGCACCCGTCATCCGACAATCGTCCCCTGCGTGTTCGTTCTCGGTGACCGGAGCGCCCAGGGATGCGGCCATTGAGAGGACCCGGCGATGAGCCTGTCGTTCCCGTTGCACCAGAATCCGAGCCCGGCGAGCGCGCAGCGGCGAGCCGAGATCATGGCGAATCCGGGGTTCGGCACGTACTTCACCGACCACATGGCACGGGCGGTGTGGAGGCCGGACGGCGGCTGGCAGGACTCCGAGATCATCCCCTTCGGTCCGATCCTCATGCACCCGGCGGCAGCCGTACTGCACTACGCCCAAGAGATCTTTGAGGGGATGAAGGCGTACCGGCACCGTGACGGCTCGATCTGGTCGTTCCGGCCGCAGGCAAACGGCGAGCGCTTCGCCCGATCAGCCCGGCGGCTGGCACTGCCCGAACTGCCGGTGCCGGATTTCATGGCCTCGGTCGAGGGACTGGTCCGCGCCGATCAGGTGTGGGTGCCGGACGAGGACGAATACAGCGTCTATCTGCGGCCGTTCATGTTCGCCTCCGAGCCGTTCCTGGGGGTTCGCCCGGCGAAGGAGATCACCTACATGGTGATCGCCTGCCCAGTCGGCGCGTACTTCTCCGGCGGCGTCAAGCCGGTCTCCATCTGGCTCTCCACCGAATACACCCGGGCGGCGCGCGGCGGCACGGGCGAGGCGAAGTGCGGCGGCAACTACGCCTCCAGCCTGGCGCCGATGGTCGAGGCCGCTGAGCACGGCTGTGAGCAGGTCTGTTTCCTGGACGCCGCCGAGGGCCGCTACGTGGAGGAGCTCGGCGGCATGAACCTCTACTTCATCACGGCCGACGGCCGGATCATCACCCCGGAACTCGGCACGATCCTCGAGGGCGTCACCCGGGGGTCGATCCTCATCCTTGCCAAGGATCTGGGCCTGGAGGTCGAGGAGCGCCCGGTGGAGATCCGGGAATGGCAGGAGGGCGTGGCCTCCGGCGCGATCACCGAGGTCTTCGCGTGTGGCACCGGCGCGGTGGTCACGCCCGTCGGACGCCTGGTCTGGGAAGGCGGCGAGGTGACGGCCCCGAAGGCTGGCGCCGAGGACTCGGTGACCATGCGGCTGCGCCGCCACCTGCTCGACATCCAGTACGGCCGGGCCGCCGACCCGTACGGCTGGATGGCCCGCCTCGTCTGACGAGGAACACCCGGGACCGTCCCCACTGCCCGCTCAGGCCAGCCGCTGCCGTCCGCGGTGGCACCACTGGCGGGCGGCAGCGTCACGGTGTGCGGTAATGGCCGGTGAGCCGACCGAGCTTCATGGCCAGGTGCAGGCACAACCGTTCGTTGCCGTCCTTGAGGTCGGTCCCGGCGAGCTGTTCCACCCGTTGCAGCCGGTAGTAGAGCGTCGTCCGGTGCAGGCGGAGCTTCTCGGCGGTCGCGTGCGCGTTGCCCGCCAGGTCAAGGTAGGCCTCCAGGGTCTCCAGCAGCACCTGGTGGGCATCGTCGCGGAGCAGCCGCTCCAGCCCGGGATGGACACCCGCGACGTCGAGCTGCTGGCTGTCCAGTTGAGACAGCACCCGGTAGATGCCCAGGCCGGCCCACGAGACCACCCCGCCGAGCGCGGGCAGTTGCATGCCGACCCGGGCTGCCTGCGCGGCCTCCTGGTAGGACTCCACGGCGCTGGACAGCCCGCCGCGAGGCTGGCCGATCCCGGTCACCGTCCGGCCCACCGAGGCCAGGCCCCGGGTCGCGGTGCCCAGCGCCTCGTTGAGGTGCCCGGCGGAGGCTTCCGGCGAGGGGCGGCCGGCGACCCGGTCGCCGCAGACCAGCAGCACGCCGTGGTCGTGCCAGACCAGGTGCAGCGTCTCCCGCACCCCGATCCACCGGCGGGTGGTGACCAGGGCCTGTTCCAGAGCGATCCGGGCCACCTCGTCGGGCTGTCGCCCGGCGGCCGGCACGAGTTGGGCGACGAGCGCGATCGTCGACCCGTCGGCGACCACCACGCCCTCCTCCAGCAGCGCCCGCGCCGCGTGCTCGCGCGCCTGTCGGCCCTCCACCAGCAGGGTGCGGGTGGCCTCTGTCTCCCGCTGTGAGGCGAGCTCACCGAGCAGGTTCGCCCGGTAGAGGGCCAGTGACAGGTCGGTGAAGGGGCCGGTCGCGGTGGCGATGTCGGCGTCGGTCATCGAACCGTCCGCGTCGATGAACCAGACGAACCCGAGCAGCAGGTCGTCGTGCCGGATCGGCACGCAGACCCTGGCCAGCAGGTCCAGCTCGGCGCACGCTGGGGTGCGGACCGGCGCGTGCGCCGTGAGCACGCCCTTGTCCCGGAACCAGGCGATCACCTCCGGCGTCGTCTGCCGGCGCAGGATCGACGTCCGGCGGACGTCGTCCATCGGGCCGTCGTGCTCGCTGTAGGCGACCACCCGCTGTCGGCGGTCCTCGATGAGGGCGGGTCGCCCCACCCGGGCGGCGACGGCGTCGACGATTCGCTGGAGCTCACCGTGCATATGACTCCCATGGTTGCGCTGCGTGACAGGGATCGCGCGACCGCCAGTCTTTACCCTCCGGTGCCGGTGGGTCATCGCGCAAGGTCCACTGTCGAAGTCACGACAAAAAGACGGGCGGCGTCGCGACGGTTCCGGCATCTGTCCGAAGACCGGGGGCGACAGGCGTTCCTAGGGTTCCGGTACGGACCGCACCAGCACCGGCGTGCACGGTGCGGGTGGGATGACGAGCGGGGGATTGCCGAGTGGGAGCTGGTAGGCCCTGGCGGGGCGTGCTGGTCGCCATCACCACGCCGTTTCGCGCCGACCTGTCGGTCGACTTCGACAAACTCCAGGACCATGTCCGTTGGCTCGCCGCCGAGGGGTGCGACGGGGTCGTGCCGTGCGTGTCGATGGGGGAGAACCGAGCCCTCTCCGACGACGAGCGGGCCGCCGTGGTGAGGGCGACGGTGCAGGCCGCGCCGTCCGGCTGCGCGGTGGTGCCGGGCGTCGGTGGCTACGGCAGCAGGCAGGCCCGCCGTTGGGCCGAGCAGGCCGCCGGGGCCGGCGCCCACGGCGTGCTCGCGCTGCCACCCGACGGACCCGCCGCCCGCACCGCCGACGTGGTCGCCCACTACCGGGAGGTGGCGGCGGTCGGCCTGCCGGTGGTCGCCCACAACGACCCGTACGACACCCGGCTGGACCTCACCCCGGACCTGTTGGCGACCGTCGCCGAGATCGACGGGATCGTCGCGGTCAAGGAGGTCACCGGCGACGTACGCAGATTGCACCGCCTGCGGGACCTCTGCCCGCACGTCGACGTGCTGGTCGGCGCCGACGACGTGGTGCTCGAACTGGTGCTGTGTGGCGCCACCGGATGGGTCGCCACCCTGCCCAACGCGCTGCCCCGCCAGGCCGTGCGCCTGTACGAGCTGTGCGTCGCCCGCGACCTGGGCCGGGCGCTGCCGCTCTACGCCGAGCTGCATCCGCTCCTCGGCTGGGCCTCCCGGCCGGAAGCCGTGCAGGCCGTCAAGCTCGCCATGGAGTGCGCCGGACGGTTCGGGGGGCGGTGCCGTCCACCTCGCGGACCGCTGTCCGGGACTGCCGCCGACCGGGTGCGCCGCGACGTCCTGCGGGCCCTCGCGGCAACGGCCGATCCGGCTTCCGGGGTTGGTCCTGGCTGATCCGCGGGTGGGCCCCGGTCATTCAGGTGTCGGAAGTCGCCGGCCCACCTGCCGACATCTGCACAGTGACCGGCACCGGCCCGTACTCCTAGATTCGCTGCGCGGCCTGCTGACAGGTGTTCCGCCACACCCCCATTGGGACGCCGGCGCCGCGTTCCCTCCGACGAGAGGTGGTTCCGTGCACCGTGCTACCCCCCATCGCACCCGGCTGAGGCGGGCCGTGTTGGCCGCGGCCGTGGTGACCACGCTCGTGGCGACCGGCGCGGCGCAGGCCGCCGCGGCCCCGGCCAACCCGGCCGGCGGCACCGCGCCGTTCCAGGTCCTCGATCCGCAGGCCTGGCAGAACCCGGACACGATGACCTGGAACGACTACAAGGCCGTGCCCGGCAAGAACTGGGCCGACCCGAGCGTGTCCGGCTCGGTCCGCAACTTCAAGATCGCCCTGGTGGCGCTCGACTATCCCGACGAGACGTTCGCGGTCTCCCAGCGGGCCCGCTCGACGGTCTTCGGCAACCCCCAGTCCGTCGCGACAAACATTCCCCGGGCGGACGTGCCGAAGTTCTACCAGGACTTCCTGAACACCCCGAACACGCTCAACAAGGGCCACACCCTGCACGAGTACTGGATGCAGGACTCCAACGGCCGCTACGGCGTCGACCTCACCGGGTTCGGGCCGTACCAGATGCCAGCCAAGTCCTACCAGTACGGGCTGGACAACGGCTTCAACCCGGGCGCCTGCCCGAGCGGGGACGTGTGCGGCAAGAACATCCGTACCGACGGCCTGGGTGCCTGGCGGGCGGCCGTCGGCGAGGAGGTCGCCAACCAGTACGAGTTGGTGTTCATCCTCAGCGCCGGTCAGGACGAGTCGTCGACCTGGCAGGAGTTCGGGCAGATGATCTTCCAGAACAAGGAGGACGTGCCGGACGCCTGGGGCCCGCCGGACCCCAACCTGCCGAACTGGGCGAAGACCCGCTACGTGGACTGGACCTCGTGGAAGGCGGCGGCGACACTGTGGCCGAACGCCGGCGGCGGTTCCTCGACGCAGGGTGAGAGTTCCGGCATGGGCGTCTACGCCCACGAGCTGACCCATCTGCTGGGCATCGGCGACAACTACAACAACCCGTACGGCGAGCCGCTGCGCAGGGCGTACACCGGGATCTGGAGCATGATGTCGCGCGGGTCGTTCAACGGCCCGGGCGGTCCGCACACCCGCTGGCAGATCCCGCCGACCAACGGCGGCTCGATGGGCTCGCTGCACACGGTGCGGGACAAGCTCAAGATCGGCCTGCTCGGTGAGGAGCACGTGCTGCGGCTGTCGCGGGAGTCGCTGGCCTCCTCGGGCCTGGTGGTCGCGCAGGTCACGGCCCGGGCGGTCGACGCCGGCCCGAAGGGTCTGAGCGGCGTGAACATCGCGCTGAACAAGGACCTGTCGCCGGCGTGCGGCGTCACCACCGACCCGTTGTGCGACGGTGGCAACTTCAACAACTACACAGTCGAGGTCGTCGACCGGATGGGCGCGGACTCCTTCACGCCGGACAGTGGCGTGCTGGTCAGCAAGACGAAGAACGCCGACAGCGCGCCGTTTCAGTGGGTGGTGGACGCCAACCCGCAGGACATCGACATGATCGACTTCTACCGGCCCGACGGCACCCCGCAGAAGATCACCATGGGTGACTACCGGCAGCTCTCCGACGCGCTGTTCCACGCCGGCGCGGACACCGGCAGCCAGTACGAGTACGTCGACGAGGCCAACCGGCTGCACTTCTACATCATCGACCTCAAGCGGGACTCGGCCGGCTCGCTCTCCTACACGGTGGCGGTGCGTTCGCTCGACGGCACCGGCGGGCCGAGCAGCCACGACGTGCTGCTGGGCAAGGGCGAGGTGAGCGGCGGCGGCAAGCCGACCAACCGCGGGGTGACCTGCTCGTTCGAGCTGACCAACACCGGTTCCTACTCGGCCGGCGGGCAGCAGCACCCGGAGGACGTCAGCGCGTACCTGAAGTCGGACGTCTACCGCCTGTCGGCGGAGGTGGCCGGCAAGGGCTGGCGGACCTGGCTGCCCAACCAGCTCGCCACCGCGCAGTTCGGCAAGGCCACCACGGTCAAGGTGTCGGTGGGTGCCACCGCCGCCGCAGCGAACACCGGTTTCGTGAAGCTCACCGCGACCTCGGAGAGCGACCCGACGAAGACGGTGACCAAGCAGTGCCGGGTCGAGAAGTCCTGACCGGCGTCCGAGGTTGACCCCGTTCCTGCCGGGTCCGCGGCGGTAGGCCGCCACGGACCCGGCAGGCGGACGGAAGGAGGATGACGTGCGGCGAAGCATCGTGCCCCTGCTGCCCCTGCTGCTGGCCGGCGCCACCGGCTGCGGCACCGTCGGCGCCGCCCAGGAGGCGGTCGATCCGACGACCGTCCGGGTCCTGGTTCGCGACATCAACATCCGGGCCGCGGGAGTGGACTGCGCCGGCACCGGTCCGTACCAGCACTTCCACAACCGGGCGCCGTTCCGCGTGCTCGACCCGGACGGAGCGGCGCTGGCCAGCGGGCAGCTGCCGGCGGGAACCGCGGTGGCCGCCTTCGCCGAGGATCTGGGGGTCGAGCGCCTGCCCACCTACTGCGAGTTCGCCGTTGGAGTGCGCGTGCCGCAGCGGACCTCCTATCGGCTGGAGGTGGACGGCCGCCCTGCCCTCGACCTGACGCCGGACAGCAGCGAGGGCCCGGCGCTGGTGGCGGTGGTCCCGTCATGAGGCGGGCACTCCTGCCGCTGGTGCTGGCGGCGGCGCTGCTGGGCGGATGCAGCACGCCCGAGCCCGCGCCCGCGCCGGCGCCCGCCGGAGGGGCGGCGGCGCTGCCCGGGCCGGTCCCCGCCGACCTGGCGTTGCGCCCGGCGCCCGGCACCGCGCCGGCCGCCCCGGCGTTCACCGGCACGCTGACCGACGGCACACCGTTCGTCGCCGCCGAACTGTGGGCGCAGCGTCCCGTGGTGCTCACCTTCTTCAGCTCCTGGTGCACCACCTGCGCCAGCAGCCAGGCCGCCCTCAGCGAGCTGGCCCGCAGCTATCGGGACCGGGTGGTCTTCGTCGGCGTGGCCGGCGCGGACCAGGCCGACGAGGTCCAGGACTACCTCCGCGCCCACCGGGTGGAGTACCCGGTCGTCCTGGACGACCAGCAGACGATCTGGCGTTCGTACGCGGTGCGGGAGCCGCCGACCGTCGTGCTGGTGGCCAAGGGTGGCGCCCTGCTCCGCGGCTGGCCGGGTGGGCTGGACGCCCCGACACTCGACCGGCGGCTGCGGGAGCTGGTGCTGGCCGACCAGCCGTAGTCCCGTCGCGCGGGCACCTCGGGTGCGGCCCACGTCGAAGCACACCCGGCGAAGTTCCTACACGTGCAGGTGGTGGCACCGGCCACCGGCTCGTAGCGTACGCAGCCTCGGACACATCAAGGAGACTGCATGCCTACAGTGGGAACGCGCTGGCGCACAGGAGTGGCCGTACTGTCCGCGACTGTGCTCGCCGCCCTCGGCGCGGCGCCGCAGGCGCAGGCGGCGGACGGCCCGCCGTCGATCGTCGTCCAGGACGGCGTCACCCAGCCGGTGTTCGGCTACGCCGACGCCATCCGGGAACGCCTGTTCATCGACTCCACCTTCGACAGCGACAACGACGGTCTGCGCGACATCATCGCGTTCGACCTGATGCGGCCGGCGGCCACCGCGCAGGGGCTCAAGGCCCCCGTGGTGATGGACGCCAGCCCCTACTACTCGACGGTCTGCCGGGGCAACGAGTCCGAGTGCAAGGCGGACCTCGACGGCGACGGGCTGCTCGACAAGTGGCCGCTGTTCTACGACAACTACTTCGTGCCGCGAGGCTACGCGGTCATCCTGCTGGACATGGTCGGCACCAACAACTCCACCGGCTGCCCGACCACAAACGCCAACCAGGACAACCTGAGCGCCAAGCAGGCCATCAACTGGCTCAACGGCCGGGCCACCGCCCGCAACGCCGCCGGTGAGGTCGTCAAGGCGGACTGGCACAACGGCAGGACGGGGATGATCGGCAAGTCGTACGACGGCTCGCTGGCCATGGCCACGGCGGTGACCGGCGTGAAGGGCCTGACCACTGTCGTGCCCATCAGCGGACCGACCGAGTACTACGACTACGTGCGGAGCAACGGCGTGGTCACCCGGGGCAACAGCTACGTGTCCTCGCTGGCCAACACCGTCACCAACCCGGAGCGCCGGGAGTACTGCAAGCCGGTGCGCGACGCGATAGGCGCCGCCGACGGCGACGAGCACGGCGACTACACGTCCTTCTGGAACGAGCGCAGCTACGTCAAGAAGGTCCCCAACGTCACCGCCAGCGTCCTGCTCTACCACGGGCTCAACGACGACAACGTGCGACCGGACCACTTCAGCAAGTTCTGGTACGCCCTGGCGGAGAACAACGTGCCGCGCAAGCTGTGGCTGTCGCAGGAGGGCCACGTCGACCCGTTCGACTCGCGCCGCGCGGTGTGGGTGTCGACGCTGCACCGGTGGTTCGACTTCTGGCTGCAGAACGTCGCCAACGGCATCATGGACGAGCCGCGGGTGGACCTGGAGCGTTCTGCCGACGCGTGGGAGACCCACGCCGACTGGCCGATTCCCGGCAAGGCAGACACGGAGGTGTTCCTGCAGCCCGGCACCACGGGCGCGGGCGGTCTCGGGCTGGTGCCCACCGCGAAACCGGTGACCGGGGCGTTCCAGGACAGCCGCACGCAGAGCCAGAACACGATGATCCTCAACCCGGACGCGGTGCAGCCCAACCGGCTGGCCTTCCTCTCCGCGCCACTGTCCGCGCCGCTGCACATCTCCGGCACACCCACAGTGCAACTGCGGGCCTCCGCCGACCAGCCCGACACCAACCTCGGGGCGATCCTGGTCGACTACGGCACCGACGAGCGGGTCGCGCACCGGGCCTCCGGCGAGGGAATCATCACCCTGACCACCGAGGACTGCTGGGGCCAGAGCAGCCCCACCGACGACGGCTGCTACAAGCAGACCACGAAGCGGGTGGCCACCGCCGACTACGAGCTGGTCACCAAGGGCATCATGGACGCTCAGAACCGGCAGTCGATCCGCGTCGCCGTGCCGCTCGTGCAGGGGGAGTCGTACAACTTCAGCTTCCCGCTGCTGCCGGAGGACTACGTCTTCAAGCCCGGCCACCGGATCGGCGTCATCATCGTGGCCAGCTACCCGCAGTACTCCAGCCAGGCCGACACCACCGCCGCGAACCTGCAGGTCGCGCTGAAGAGCAGCAACATCGTCCTACCTGTGGTCGGCGGCACCGCCGCCGCGCACGCCGCCGGCCTCTGACCGGCTGACCGGCGGGCCGCCGCGCACGGCTCGCCACCGGGACGGCCCGGCGATCAACCCTCCGCGGAGGGCCGACGATCGCCGGGCCGTCTCGCTGTCGACACCCGACGAACTTCGCCGGGATGCTGCTCGGGTCTGGCGGCGCTGGTCAGGGGCTCGGCGTGTGGGTCATGGGACACCTGGTGGTCGGACGCCGGGTCGCTCTGGCGTGTCTCACCTGCTCCGGCCGTGGCGCAGCGGCCGATCCAAGGCGTTTGCCAGCGCGTTGTCAAGGCGGTGTGCCTCGCGCAACGTGGCGGCGGCGCGGGGGTCGCCCAGATCGCTGTAGATTTCGGCCAGGTCCACCACTGTGCACACGTGGGTGGTCGACCCACTGAGTCTGGTCTTGACGCAGTATTCCCGCAGAGATTCGAGGTAGTCGCGTGCCTCACGCAGATCACCGGCCGCGCGGCATGCCCGGGCGAGGTTCAACGTGATCTGCGTCCAGCCGTAATCGCCGCGTCGCACCAGCTTGTTCGCCTCATCTAGCAGCTCCCGAGCGGCAGCGGTAGGCGCACCGCTGGTAAACAGGTGTCCCGCGTGGTCGTTGAGAGCCTCGACCAGCAGCCCACGAATGTGGTCCGTCGAACATGTCCCGTACAACGTCCGTAGGATTCCGACCGCCTGCTCGTGAGCCCGGCCGGCGTCCGCAGCGCGTCCTGCCACGGCAAGGATGTTGGCATGCACTGTAAGGCTCTCGGCGTACGTCTCGCAGCCGGTGCCGTACGTCGCGGCGACGTGGTCCAGCGACTCCGTCGAGGTACGGACGGCATCTGCTATCCGGTTGGCGGCCCGGTGTGCCAGTGCCAGATTTCCCAAGCTGTCGCCAGTCAACTCGCGATCCTGCACGGCCAGGGCGATCGCGACGGCGCGCTCCGCGAGAACGGTCGCCGCGTCCGGGTCCTCGACACCCTCGCGCACATACACCGATGCACGGTCGAGTAGGTAGGCAACGTCACTCAACTGCACCTGGTGCCGCTCCGCCTCCCGGCATACGGCCAGCACATGGGGGTACCCGAACTCCCACTCCGTCCATGAGTCGCTGTGGTGGGTGTCGGGCCGCAGCGCATGGGTGAGGAAACGCAGCACGGCAGCGGTCCAGTGGGCATCCTGCTGAGGCGTCACCTGTTCTCTCACGTGGACGGCGATATTCGCCGGCACTGATACGCGATCGCCATCTGTGTCCAGCAGGCCCCGGGTCCGCAGCGCTGTGTACGCCTCTCGTAGCGCGGCTGGGGAAGCGCATGCGACCTCGGCGCGGCCGGGTAAACAGTCACCCGCCTCGCGCAGCAGCGAGTTCGGGAACGGGTTGCCCGGAGCCAGCCGGGCCAGCACCTGGAGTAGGTCACGGCCATCCGGTGCCGCGGTAGCGAGGCGCTCCCACTCGTATCCGAAGGTCGTGGCGTCCATTCGGGGTCCGTCGGGTAGATCCGTAGAGAGCGCGGTGCGTAGTTCGGCGGCGAGTTTCAGGACGCCCGGGAGGGAATCCTTGTCCCCCCGTGCGCCGCCAGCCCACATGAGGCTCTGCACGCGTTGACGTTGGGCAGTAGCCCTGTCTGTGGGTACGTCGTTCAGGATGAGGTGGGGATACGCGCCGTACAGCTCAACAGGTGTCAGGCCCTCGTCGATGTATCGGGCCCAACAGCGGATCGCCCGGTCCGCGGCTGCCTCGGCGACG
This sequence comes from Micromonospora sp. H61, assembly GCF_018070325.1. GTDB lineage: Bacteria > Actinomycetota > Actinomycetes > Mycobacteriales > Micromonosporaceae > Micromonospora > Micromonospora salmantinae. The sequence goes on along the minus strand of NZ_JAGPXY010000001.1, from coordinate 60,645 downwards.
GCGCGTTCGAGGTCGAGGAGGCAACCTCGGATGCGTCCGACGATCCAACTCGCGCGGTTCGGTGAGGACGGGCCGAGCCCCACGAACGCGGCGCTGTCGGCGACCTTGGCCAGCGCCGCGCGCTCGACCGATCGGGTGCAACCGCGGTTGACCTTGCGAATGACGTCTCGGACGGTCACCAGCCCGGTGGCCATGGTCCGCCACGCCGCCTCATCCGGCATCAGTGACTCCAAACGATCTTCATTCGATCGGTGTTGAATTCATTCTTTTGTGCTGGTCGGCTGCCGCCATGACCGAGACACCGCTGACCATCTTGTTCGTTTGCGACGAGTGGTCGCCTGCAAAAGGTGGCATCTCCGTGCTCAACCGAGCCCTGGCCGTCGCGTTCGCCGAGTGCGGCGACGCTGTGCTGTGCCTTGTCGCGCAGGCCACGGATGCCGAGCGCGCGGACGCCGCCCGACATGGCGTTCGGCTGTTCGTCGCCGACCGCACGCCTGCGGGTCCGGATCTCCACCTGCCAGTTGCTGAGGTCGTCGCACGGCAACCCGACGTCGTTGTAGGGCATGACCGCGTGACCGGGCATATCGGCTGGCTCTATGCCCGTAACTTCGGTGCCGCCGCGATGGTCCACATAGTGCACACCGCCCCTGCTGAGATCGAACCGTACAAGGGTAGCGGTGAGGCGTCTGCCCGGGTGGAGGCGCGCGAGGCATACACCGTTGATCTTGCGGGACAGTCTGACGTCGTCGTCGGCGTGGGGCCCCGTCTGGCCCGGTACGCCACACACCTCCTCGACGACGGCTACGGGGGTCGCCCTGTGCACCGCCTCGACCCAGGTCTCGACCCGGACCCCCTCGACCGGGCACGCCGGATTCCGGTACGCGCGAATGTGATGGTCCTCGGTCGTACCGGAGACATAGAACTCAAGGGCCTCGACATCGCGGCTGGCGCTGTCGCCAGCCTGCCGCACAGGCCCGACCGCCTGGCTCCGCTGCTGTACGTTCGCGGCGCCCCAGCCGAGCAGTGCGAGCAGGTGCGCGCCACGCTCGTCGGCCTTACCAACCTGGCCCGAGGCCGAGTCGACGTACGCCCGTTCTCGGAGGACGGTGTGGCGGTGCGCCGGGACCTTCGGCGTGCAGCGCTGTGCCTGATGCCTTCCCGGGCTGAAGGCTTCGGTCTGGCGGCGTGGGAGGCGCTCGCGGTGGGCACCCCGATCCTCGTCAGCGCGCAGAGCGGGCTGGCGGAGTTGCTGCGGGAACAACTGGGCGCCTCCGCTGACAGTTTGATCGTTGACATCACCGACGACCGTGACCGCGATATTCGGACGTGGTCAAAGGCGGTGCAGCGAGTATTGGACGACCTGCCCACCGCCTTCGCCGAGATCCACCGCCTGCGCGAGCGGCTGCTCCACCGCTTCTCCTGGTCAGCGACGGTCGCGACGCTCGGATCCGCGATCCGGGCGGCCAGGCTTCAGCGGAGATGAACGTGCGCTGTCTCCTCCTGTCGGATGCAACAGGAAACACGTTCCGGAAAGAGGTTCGGACGGTTGACGCTCATGGCAGTCGGCTGGTCCTCCTACCAGCCCAGAGTGCAGAGGAGAGTGCGCGATGTCAGAAACCAGGGTTGCCTTCCGCCGCCGTCTCGGGCGGATGACCGCGATCGTCGGTGCGGCCGGGGCACTCGTGGCGGCGACGAGTGTGCCGGCATCCGCCGCCGGTCCATACATCAGTTCGAACTCCGGAGGTGCCAACATCCGAAGCTGCGCCAACACCGGGTGCTCGTCCAACGGGTACTACGGCAACGGCACGTCCGTCACGATGGTCTGCTGGACCGATACCCAGTGGGTCTACCCGCCGAGTTCCAACTACGCGTCCAACCGCTGGTTCAGGGTGAGTGCCCCGACGGGCGGCTTCATCCACTCCTCGCTGGTCGCGGCCCAGGTGTCGACGCCCGTGTGCTGATCGTGGCGGTGGTCCGGCCGTCACCTCCCGCCGCCGGACCACCGCCGTACGAAGGTCGACCTTGATACAGTTACGATGTGTCCTGCCAAGGCGACGCTGCGCCATGATGGCCGCGCGCGACGAGGAATTCGAACCGCCTAACGACACCGTAGAACGGCTGGGAGAGTGCCTCCGCCGACGCCGTAAGGCCGCCGGGCTGTCTCTTTCCGGGCTCGCTCGAAAAGTCAACTACAGCCGCGGCTATCTCAGCAAGGTGGAGACAGGCCGCGCACCGGGCAACATCCAGTTGGCGGAGCGTTGCGACGAGGCGCTTGGGACCGGCGGCGCGTTGGCCAAGCTTGCGCGGACGCAGCCGCGTGACCCGCACCCGCCCGAACGGACGGAGCCACGCGATCCCGCGCGGGAGGCGCCGCTCGGGTTGCCTCGCCAGCGTCGCCGCGACGTCGCGACATCTCAGCACCGCACCGACGAGCCATTCGCCGAGGCTGAGCTGCCGGTTTCGTCGGGCACTGCCGTCGCGTTCATGCTCGCTCTCGACGAAGCGCACAATGCCCTGCGCGCCGTCGCCCGTGCCGACCTGCCGCCCTCGGCCCGACGTGACCCAGCCAATGACGTGCTCCATGACGCACGGGTGTACGCGCTCCGTGAGCGGCTCCTCGTGCTGGGCACCGTGCCGTTGGTGAGCGCGGCCGAAGCGGCGTTCCTGCGGCTCATCGCGGTTCGGGACGCGATCCGGACCGGGGCGCGTTTAGAGGAGGCGGCCTACCATCAGGTCTACCACCCGTTCGCCGAGGCGCTGTGGACCTTCCGGATGGCTTTGCGGGCCGACCTGGGGCAGTCGCCGTTGACCCCGGATGCGATCGGCCGGCGAGACTGGTCGGACCGTGAACGGTGCCGCGACTGTGAGCAGCAGGGATTTCCCTCCGCGTAAGACCCGGTGGTGACGGCATTGGGCGACGCGCAGAGAGGCCAGTAAGGCGGGTCTCTGTGTCGTCTGGATACACGGTAATCCGGCCACGATTCCGGCAACACCCTCCGCCGGTGTTTCCTGACCCCAGTCATACCGGAGACAGGAACACATGGTGGGCCGGACATCGTCGGCGGAGACTGAAGACGTGGAATGGATACCATTCGTCGGTGCGATCTGCGGAGCCGCTATTGCCCTCGCCAGTGCGGTGAGCGTCGAGGTACAGCACAACCGTGCCGAACGTCGACGCGGCCGTGAGGGGGAGCGCATCGGCTATTACCTGGACTTTGCCGTGGCGCTCGACACAGCCCACAGCGCGCTCCGGGAGATCGCCCAAAGCGGCGAGGACCCGTCACACGGTCTCCGTTCCGCCAGCCGCGTTGTCCACGAGTCGAACGTGTTTACCGCGCGAGAACGTCTACTCGTCGCCGGTACCAAAGAGATCGTCAAAGCCGGGGAGATGGCCTACCAGGGGTTGATCGGGGTGCGGAACGCGATCCGATCCGGCGTGACGCTCTCGTCGGGGGAGTACCACCGCGCATACCACGAGTTCGCCGAGGCGATCTGGCAGTTCCGGATGGCGGTGCGCACAGAGTTCGACCAGGCCCGGTTGGAGCCGGCCGACCTGAAGCGACGAAGCTGGTCCGAACGGGAAGATTGTCGTGGGTGTCTTGAGTTGGCAGGACGATGATCTGGCGGCCACGAATTGACTGTGGCCTCGGCATCGCGACGCTTCGATGAACAAACCAGGCGGGCTGCGCAAGGCACCGGGTTCTAGACACTCGGGTCCGCCGGATCCCGAAGACTCAGCGGACTTACCACGAGTGCTGGCCCTTGACCGCGCCGGCAGCAGCGGAAACCGCCACCACCGGCGCGGCCCGACGTCAGAGCCGGGAGGTGAAGGTGGCCAGGAAGCGGTGCGGGGTGACGACGCCGGCGTTGTCGAAGCAGATGACGTCGACGTCGGCGTTTGTGGTGTACGGCCAGGGTTGGGTGAGGTGGCAGTAGTTGCTACCGGTGCCCTGCGCCACCACCTGGGCGTGCGTCTCCTTGAGGCCGACCTGCGGGAAGGTCGCCAGGTAGCGGCCGGCGGGCGCCAGCGGTGCCACAGTGTTCGCGCCGACGCCGAGCACCGAGTTGTCGTTGGTCGGCCCGCCGACGGCGGTACCCAGGTAGCCGAAGTACGAGGGCGGGCCGAGGGAGCCGATCACCGGCCGCCGACGGTGGTACGAGAGGACGAAGTCGGTGTTGATGAACGCGCCTGCCTGGTCGTAGCAGAAGACGTACACCTGCACGCCGGTGCCGACCGCACTCCAGGAGTAGACCTTGCAGCGGCGAGGGCCGGCGTTCGGCTGCACGGCGGTGACCTGCACGTTGCCGGCGAGCAGACCGGCCAACCCCACCCCGGGCAGCCGCACCAGGTACTGCCCGACGCCCAGCGGCCCGACAGTGTTCACGACGCCGGTGGAGTTGTACGACTGCGCCACCAGCCCGCTGCTCCACTGCACGTACGCGTGGGCAGTAGCGGCGGGCAGCACACCCGAGCTGGTCGTCCAGAGCACTGTGAACGGGGTGTCGTCGCGCGTACCGCCCGGCTTGTGGCACTGCACGTCGACGATCTCGTCGGCGCCGGACTGGAACCAGCGGACCACCTCGCAGTAGTGACCGGTCCGGTTCACCGGGGTCACGTGCGGCACACCCCGTGAGCTGGCACCGATCTGCGGGAAGCGGACCTGGAAACGGCCGGGCGCGAGCTTGATGCCGTCGGCCCAGGCGGCCGGGAACGCGGTCTTCCAGCTACCCCACTGCCGGCTGGTGTCCAGCACCGTCCAGGCCGGCACGGTCGGGTCCTTGACGTACGCGAAGCCCCAGCGGTCGGCGGTGGCCGCCGCTGCCGGCGCCGGCGGCGCGAGTGCGCCGACGGCCAGGACGGCGGCCAGTGCCGTGGTGACTAACGATCGGAGACGCATCTGTTCCTCCAGTCGACGGGAACATGTCGGAGAGGAGTGTGCGCGTAGTGATCTGATGGTCACAGTCGGCTACATCGCGCTCTGGTGTCGGCTGTCCGCTACTCGTAACCGAACTTCTGAGCAGTGCGAGTCCATGGGGGGCCTCGGGCCTGCTGCCGTCGAAAGGTGTGCGGTCCACCGGCATTCTTCGGGTATCGACTCGACGACCCGCGCGGCGTGGTACCAATACCCGGATAGGCGAAGCCGGCAGGAATGGGCGGCCCATGTCGACAAGGGCAGCAGCGCTGCTTCGAAAACCCGGGCAACCGCAGCGGCCGAGCCTTCTGGAACTCTTCTTCGACCTGGTCTTCATCTTTGCCCTCAATCGGGTCTCACAGCGGCTGGTCGAGGAGCTTACCGAGCAGCGCGTCGTCCTCATCGACGTCGGCGAGACGCTGCTGTTGCTGCTGGCCTTCATGGTGCTGTGGTTCGTCACGGCGTGGGTCACCGACCTCTACGATCCGCAGCGGCCGCAACTTCAGGTGCTGGTCTACACGGCCATGCTCGGCGCGCTGGTGATGGCGGTCGCGGTGCCGCACGCGTTCGGTGACAGAAGTCTGGCCTTCGCTGGCGCGTACGTCGCCGTCCACATCATCCGTGGGCTGATCATCGTCCCGATGTTGCGCGGCCACGAGGCTCAGCGCCGAGCGGCCGGGGTGTTCTTCTGGTTCACGCTGTCGGCAGTGCCGTGGATCGCCGGCGCGATCGTGACGGACCTGGCCCGCAGCCTGTTGTGGACGCTCGCGATCGCCATCGACGGCGCGGCACTGCTGCTGTTCTATCCCGCGCCGTGGTCCCGCCCCACCCAACGGCAGTGGCCCGTCCTGGCCGAATACCTGTCCGAGCGCTACCGACAATTCTTCATCATCGCTCTCGGTGAACTGATTTTGACGACCGGCTCGGCCTACAGCGACACGTCGTTCCGGCACGGCGGAGCCGCAGCAGCCTTCGCGGTTTCATTCATCACCACTGTGCTGCTGTTTCGCGTCTACGTCTTCAGGTCGGGTCAGTTGTTGCCCGAAGCCATCAGAGCCGCCGCGCGGCCCGCGCACCTCATTCGGGAGGCTTTTCTCGCGCACGTACTCATGGTGGCCGGGATCGTCGCCGTTGCCGTCGGATACGAGATCGTGATCGAACATCCGTTCGGGCACACCAACGCGGCGTGGATCCTCGTTGTCCTCGGCGGACCGATGCTCTTCCTGATCGGGCGAGCCTTGTTGGAACATGCCGTGTTCGCCCGGGTGTCCCGCTCTCGGATCGTCGGCGCTCTGACGCTTGCCGGCGCGTCGCCGCTCATGATCTTTTTGCCGCCGCTGGCCGTGGCCGTCACCGCCGTCATCGTCCTCGCCGGCATCGCCGCTTCCGACGCCGTCCACGCCAAGGGGAAACCGCCCGAACGACCGCACCCGGCCAACTCCAGGCAGTGAGCGTAGAAACTTCCACCGACCCGCACACGTCCGGCGGTCGTACGGAGGCCGCCGGCACCGCTGAGCGCGAACCCGAACACCGCGTCGCCCACCGCGATGCCGGTGACGCCGGCGCCGACCGCGAGCACGTCACCGGCGGCCTCCAATCCCATCACCTACGGGAGGGGCAGATTGCCGTTGAGCGCCCGGACGAGTCCGGACCGGAGCATGTGGTCGATGCGCGCCACCCCGGCGGCCCGAACCTGGATGTCAGAGGCAAGGGTGTGTAGCCCGGCTGACAATGACTGGACCGGTCTGGTCTCGCGCGCCCTAGCTTCGAGGAAGCACTGTGATGGCCGCGATGGCGCTGTTGACGACGGTGGCAGTCACGGTGCGGGTCACGGCTGCCGACGCGGCGTCGGCACCCCAGTTGCCTCGCTCGAGTTCCTTGGCCCGGCTGATCACCGATGACGTCCACGGGATCTCGCGGTCGAACTGCGGGAGCGTTCCGCTCGCCGAGAGCAGCGCCGCGAGCGCGGCGACACGGGCCTGCGGCTCCGCGCCGTCCACGAGAACCTGCCGAACGTCGGCGAGTAGGCGGGACCGTCGTTCGGTCCTGCCCTCCCGCAGGGCCGTCGTCCGGAACAGGCCGAGCACCTTACGGGGCTCCTGGTCGATGTCGCCTCGTGCGATGAGCCGCTCCAGCACCGGCTGACGCAGGGCGGGACCGATAGCGGCCAGGGCCGTCTGCACCCCCCTCGGTTTCTCGGCGAGGTAGTCCCACGCCGGGCGTAGGAGGCCATCCGACGGTGGGTGACCCGCCACGCTCCTGAGCCGCCCCCGGTCCGCCGCGGTCAGATGGTCGCCGAGGGCGAGGTCCGCGAGAACGGCTCCGCCGAGGACGTAGAAAAGGGTGTTCTCTCCCGCGATGGTCCCGGACCTGGGTTGGAACAGGAGCAGCAGGAGGTCTTCCACCAGGGTCGGCGCGTCCGACAGGGGTTCGGTGGTCATCGGCGGGGCTCCCAGCGGAAGAGTCGGGTGGCCAGAGCGACGGCGACGACGACCCAGCCGAGCGTGGGCGCGAGCAGGAGCAGGGAGTCGGTCACGGCGACGCCGCCGTTCCAGGCGTTCATTGTCAGTTCGGTGGCGGCGCCGCCGGGCAGCAGCCGCTTGAGCCAGGCGAGGTTCTCGGTGCCGGTGATGCCCACCCAGCTGGCCATGGCGATCACCCCGAGAGTAACGGGCAGGGTGGTGACCTGGGCGTGTTCGGGGGAGTTCGTCAGCCCGGCCGTGGCCAGCGCCAGGCCGATCATCATGGCCACTGTCGCGAGGACCGCCACCACCAGCAGGGCGATGTTCGCCGGTCCGCCGGCGACCACGGCCAGGGCGGTCAGGATCGCGCTCACCTGCACCCCGGCGAGGACGACCACGGGCAGCAGCAGGCCGGCGAGGATGCCGGCGTCGCCTTCGGCGGTGGAGCGCAGCCGCTTGAGGAAGAGATTCTGTCGCCGCGACGCCAGGGTGGTGACGGCGGTGGCGTAGAGCCCGAACGCAGCCACTGTGAACGTGACGATCGCGGCGATGTAGCCGAGGCTCCCGATGGCGGCGTAGGTCTCGTGCTGACGGACGAAGAACACACAGACCGCGACCGGGATGATGAGGCTGGTGATCAGCACCAGCCGGTTGCGGAAGATCTGGATCAGCTCGCTGGACGCGATGGACAACACGGTGAGGCTCCTCGCGGAAGATCGAATCAACTGTTGATGGCGCGGAAGACGTCGTCGAGCCGGGTCGGCCCTGCCGCCAGGTCCTGCAGCTCCACGGCGTGGTCCTGCGCCCAGCCGAGCAGGAGGTGCAGGTCCTTCTGCAGCTCGAAGGTCTCGACCACGACCTTCCCGTCCGCGTCGACGGCGGCCCGCACCGGCAGCGCCGGCGCCGGCACCGGAAGGGAGAAGCGGATGACCGCGGGCAGGGTGCGGGTCAGCTCGGAGACGGTGCCTTCCCGGTGGAAGGCGCCCTCGTGCATCAGCCCGATCCGGTCCGCGCGCTGTTGTGCCTCCTCCAGGTAGTGCGTGGTGAGCACGATGGTCGCCCCGTTCTCCCGGAGCCGGTCAACAGTCGCCCAGACGGCGTCGCGGGACTGGATGTCGAGGCCGGTGGTCGGCTCGTCCAGGAAGATCAGCTCCGGGGTGCCGTAGACCGCGGTGGCGAAGTCCAGGCGCCGTTTCTCTCCGCCGGACAGCTGCGACACCTTGCGGCCGGATCGGCCGGTGAGGTCGACCAGGTCGAGCACCCGGTCGACGTCGTCGGTGCGTCGGGTGAGCCGACCGACCAGACCGACGGACTCACGAACGGTGAGGTCCGGGGAGAATCCGCTCTCCTGGAGCATGACACCCATTCGGGGACGTACCGCTCGCCGGTCGTCGGGGCTGCGCCCGAAGACGCGAACGGTGCCCGAGGTTGGCCTCCGGTGTCCCTCGACAACCTCCAGGGTCGAGGTCTTGCCGGCTCCGTTGGTGCCCAGCAGGGCGTAGAGCTCTCCGGGTCGTACCTCGAAGGAGAGGTCCTTGACGGCGTGGAAGTCGCCGTAGGTGAGGTTCAGCCGGTCGACTTCGATGACGGGTGTGGTGGACATGCACCAATGACAGCGCGGACCCGGCCGACCCGTCAGTGGCACCACGTCATCACCGCATGTGACGTGGTGTCACTGGTCGTGGCCCCTGGCTGCCGGATACTGAGGTGGTGACCGGGAGATCGCCGCGCTTCACCGAGTCGACGCAGGGAAGGCTGCGCCGGCTCAACCTGGCCACGTCACTGCCGCCGGTGGTGTTCGCCGCGGTGGTCCTGCTCTGGACCGACGCGCGTACCTGGTGGCACATCGTCGTCCTGGCGCCGGGGGCCGTGGCGGCAGTGGTGGCCTTCGAACGGTGGACGGCGAACGACCTCGCCCGGGTCGCGCTGCCCTGCCTGGTCGTGGCGGCAGCGGTCTGGCCCCTCGGGGTCCTGGTGACCGGCAGCCCCAACGCCTACTGGGGTGTCTGCGCCGTAGGTTCGCTTGCCCTGCGCGAGGTGCGACGGCATCGGGCTCTGACGATGGCCGGGCTGTTCACCTACGTCGCCGCCGTCGGCGCGGCGCGGCTGCTGGTGCAGCGGGACGACATCGGTGGAGTGCTGGTCACCTACGTTCTCATCCCGACCGTTCTCACCGTCGTCGTGACGGTCTTCACGGTGGTGGGCGAGCGGTTCTACGACCTCATCCGGGAGCTCGAACAAACTCGGGAACGCGAGGCGGAGCTGGCGGTGGTCCGGGAGCGCGTACGGTTCGCCAGCGACCTGCACGACATCCAGGGCCACACCCTGCACGTGGTCAAGCTGAAGATCGCCCTGGCCCAGCGACTGCTGCTCCGCGACACCGCTCGGGCGGAGAAGGAGCTGCGGGAGACGTACACGTTGGTCAGCGACACCATCGCGCAGACCAAGGAACTGGCCTACGCGCAACGGCGGCTCAACCTCACCGCCGAGATCGAAAACGCGAAGAACCTGTTCGAGGCCGCCGGCATCCGGGTCCGGGTCACCCGGGAGGCCGAGGTCGATGCCCGCGCCAGCGAACTGCTCGGGCAGGTGCTGCGGGAGACGACCACCAACATCCTGCGGCACGCGCAGGCCACCCAGGTGCAGATCACGCTCGCCGCGTCGGGCATCACCATCGTCAACGACGGCGTGACCGCCAGCACGACGCCCGAGCTCAGGGGGCTGGCGACACTGAGGCAACGGGTGGCGGGCGACGGGGGTGAGCTGACCGTCGAACAGAAGGACGGGCGGTTCCTGACCGCCGCTGTCTTCCCACCCGCTCGGGCCGACGTGGCCCCGACGGTCACCGGGAAGGACGACTGATGACCACCATCGTGCTCGCCGACGACGAGGCGCTGCTGCGCACGGCCCTGGCCGCGCTGCTGCCGATGGAGGGCGACATCATCGTTCTCGCCGAGGCGCAGGACGGTCGGTCGGCGATCGATGCCACCCTGCGGCACCGGCCCGACGTGCTGGTCATCGACCTGGAGATGCCGGGCGTGGACGGCCTGGGCGCGGTCGCCGAGATCCGCCGTGAGCGGCCGGAGCAGGTGATCCTCATGCTGACCCGGCACGCCCGCCCCGGAGTGCTGCGCAAGGCGCTGAAGCTCGGCGTCCAGGGCTTCGTCAGCAAGTCCGCCGAGCCAGCCCACATCACCTCGGTCATCGCCACCCTGCACTCGGGGAAACGCTGGATCGATCCGGACGTGTCAGTGCTCGCCGTCACCGAGGACTCCCCCCTCACCGACCGTGAAGCCGACGTCCTGCGGGTCACCGGCGAGGGCTACTCGGTCGCCGACATCGCCGCTCGGCTCCACCTCGCTCCGGGCACCGTCCGCAACTACCTCTCCAACGCGATGCGCAAGACCCAGACCCGGACCCGCCACGAAGCGGCCCGCTACGCCCGCGAACACGACTGGCTGTAGACGGCCAAAGCGGCGATCGCGGCACCGGTTGCCTTCCACGTCGCCATGGTGGTGCTGGTCTGGCTGCACGAGCGGCGAGCCCGGTTGTCAAACGCGGGACGTCGTGTGCGGCATCGGCCATCTACGGTGGACGTACGCCCCCAGCGGGGAATGCCGAACGTTCGCTGCGGGACGAACGTGCGGACCGCGGGAGAGCCGTCTCCCAAAGACGGTCCTGACGTCACAACGGCATGCAGTACCAGAGCCTCCGATGTCCACAGCAAACATGGGTGAATATCACTGGATCAGTCGTATGACTCCGTCGCCGTCTGGCGGACCGCCGGCGAGCGCCATGCACTCGATGGCCGCCACCGGCGAACGGAGAATCATGCCGAGAGTGGCACCCCGGTAGCAGCATGTATCGCTCCCGCACCTCGCTCTCCTGAGGGAGTGAAACCGGCCCAGGGAGGGAGGCGCCAGGGTGTTGGCTTGGCGAGAGTGCTGGTATGCCCGCTTTCAGAAGTCGTCGCTGGGCGTACGGCGCCTTGGCTTGGTTGATCTTCTTTGTGGTGTCCCACGTGATCCTGGTGTTCTTCCCCGGGCCTGATCCAACCGGTGATGGACCGTGGGGCATGAGGGCCTACGTGATCTTCAACGTGGTGCTCATCTCGATGTCGACCATCGGAGCAGCCGTCGTTCTGGCCACAGTCCGCCCGCCGGCTCGACGTCGTCCCCGGTGGCTACTTCTGACGCCACTGTTGTTCGGCAGCATCCTGCTCGTCATCCGGGGTGCTCCAGGAATGGTCGAAAATCTTCTGATGGTCAGCGGTATCCGTCGCGGAGGTTTCGTGGGGGTGGCGGACATCTCCACGGGCGAGTTCTGGACCGGCATCGGAATCAACACCTACTTCTTCGCAGGAGCAGTGCTGCTGGTTGGGACGACCGTTTCCTACGGCCGACGATCAGGGAACCCGTCTCGGTGAGGCGTAGCCACGTCCGAGCGTTGGGGGAGCGGATGGCCGGCGGCGTCGACGGTTTCACCGCCGCTTGTGGACCGCGGCGGCGATCTCCTGCCGCAGCAGAGTCGCCTCGTCGTCGCGGTCACAGAGCAGCAGCACAGCGAACTCTGGCTGGCCGAACGGGCTCGCCCAGTGATGAACGGCCTGCGCCAGGATCTGGAACAGCGTGTGCCGATCCGCGGCACTACTCGAGAGCACCCGAGTCGGGTTCTCGACGAGGATGAGATACCCGTCCGCAGGCAACCAGTGCAGATCACGGAGACAATCGGACAACGCGTCCCAGTTCCAACCGAAGTAGCCGGGAAAGAGCAGCGCGTCGGAGAACTCGTAGAAGGTGTGGTCCGCGTCCGTCATCCTCTCTCCGTCGAGCCGGGCGACGACGAACCGGCCCGCTGCTGGTAACACCGCCGCCAACTCGACCTGCGCACTACGCGAACAGACCACGATCTGATCGGTGGCGCCGTTCCACCAGATGCCCATCACACGATGACCAGGTTGGCCATGTCGACGACCGGCCGGTAGCCGAGGGCGGCGTAGATCTTGTTCGACGTCGGGTTGGCCTGGTCGGTGAACAGGCAGACCCGCGCGCCCTCGGCCCGGATTTGGCGGGAAATCTCGGCTACCGCGTTGCTGGCCCAACCGCGCCCCCGCTGGGCCGGCGGTGTGTACACCGGGCCCAACCGGGCCACCCCGAACGACTGTGGGTTGGCGCCGGTGAGGTGCACCGGCTCCCCGGCCTCGTCGACCCAGAACCACAGCCGTCCGGCTCCGATCCGACGCAGCACCTCCGCGTGGTCGGGCGCTTCGTGCGCACTCGTACCGCGCGGGCGGCCCGCCTGTTCGTCGGCGTCGCCCATGAACGCGGCTAGCCACTGCGTGACAAGTACCGCGTCGTCCTCGGTCGCGGTCACCAAGCGGCCCGGCACCGGAGGCGGCCACGTCAGCTCGCCGAGCTCGTGCAGCCGTGTGTGCTGGTTGACCCGGACTTCACCCCCGCCGAGCCGGGCCAGCGCGGAGGCGCACACCTCAGCGGCAGGCAGCGCCCCGTTGACCGCGAGGACCTCCTCTCCGCGCTCGTGCAGGGCGTGGGCCAGCGCAACGGCCGCCTCATCGGGCATGGGCAGCAGGAACGGCGGATAGGGGGCATACGGCGCCGAGCGCATCCCGGCACCGACCACGGTGCCGGAGTCGTCGCTGACCACCAACCACCAGTTGTGGTCGGGCTGCGGGATCCCCTCGGCCCGCTGCGACAACAGCCGGTGCGCGATGGTGGTCACGACAGTGCTGACGACCGGATCGGCACCCAGGTAGTCACCCGCAGCGGCCAGGAACTCGCCCGGATCGGTGTGAAACCGCAGCCGCAGTCCGGTCCTCGGGACAGTGCTCATCCGCGTACGCTAGCCACCGCCTACCAGATCGACACCGGAATTTTGTACGCCCGAGGACCTGCAAGCGCTGAGCCAACCGTGCGGCGGGCCCACGCTTGGTCTCGGCCGGGTGGGGTACACCGCCGCGAGTGGCGCGAGGGCTGGGTTAACCCGGTTTGGCCACCGAAGGTGCTTCGGAGGGGCCGATGTCGGGTGCATCAGCGCGGTCAGGTGGGCCCGGGATGTCCGATGAGGTGGTGGAGCTGCGGGTCCACGGGGCCGCCAGCGCAAGCGCCGCCCAGGTGTTGAACGTGGCGCAGGTCGAGCAGGTCGCGGGCGACCGCAGTGGGGGCTTCTACCGACCCCACCGCCCGTGTTCCTGCGGCAGCGGCGAACGGGTGACGGAGGCGTACCGCTGGGGTGACCTGCCCGCCGGAAGCGTGGTCCGAACGCTGACGCTGGTGTTCCTCCTGCCGTTCATGCTGGCCAACCTGGCGATCTGGATGCGGCCGGCGAGCCCCGGCTCCGACGCGACGGTCAGATCCCTGTGCCGGTTGCTGGCGCTCACTCTCACCGCGCTGTATGTGCTTGCCTTCGTCGGCGTCACGTTGGACCTGATCGGGTGGAAGTGCATGGGCTCGTCAGACTGCCTGGCCGGGCGCACCTGGTTGTCCTGGTTGGGTGGGCAACCGGTGGGCCTGCGCCTCGCGGTACTCGCTGTTGTCCCGGCCGGCGCCATCGGCCTGCTCTGGCGGGCCAGCACCCGGCCGGGAAAGATGTTCGACGCGTTCCGCGCTCCGGCGGACGAGGTCGCCGAACATCGACTCAGCGGGATCGGTCAGTGGGACGCGGGGCCGCTGGTGGGTCGGCTGCGCTCGATTCACGTCGCGGCGGCGTTCGCGACACTGGACGTCGCTCTAATCGCCGCCCGAGCCGCGAACGGCGCCTCGGCCAGCACGATCGCGTTGGCTGTGGCCACCGGGACGGTGCTGGCCAGCTGCGTGGTCCTGCTCTGCCTGCCCCCGCTGCTCGACCGGGCCGCCTCGGACCGGCGACTGGACCGAATCACCCGCACGGTGCGGACGGTGGCCGTGGTCCTGACCATCGTGGTGACGGTAAACGTCCTCGCCAGCCCGGCACCGTGGCATGAGGGGGAAGGCCTACCCGGCTACGGCGCAATTCTCACCTCGCTGTTCGTTGCCCAGACGACCCTGTTGACCGCCCTCGGCGGTGTGCTGCTCTGGCGCCGGGTTCGGCGGCGGGACGCCAGCCCGCTGCTCGGGCTGGGCGCGCTGGTGATGGCGGCCAGCGCGGTCAGTCTGGCGGTGGCAGTGTCCGCCGAGTTCGTCTACCGGGTGGCGGATTTCCTGGATCGCGACGCGCCGACCGGGGAGGGCCTGGCCTCCGGTCTGCCGCCGGCGTTCACCTGGGCGATCTTCGGCTTTCTCCGGACAGTGCTGTTCACGCTGGTGGTAGCGGTTCCGGTCATCCTCATCTCTCGACGCCGTCGACTTCGTGCCGCGGCGGCGATCGTCGCCTGCGACTACCCGGACCGCCCGCCCGCAGCCGCGACCCGACTGCGGCAGGTGCAGAAGGCGATAGCCAGGGCCCGCTTCACGGAAAGACTGATTCCGTTGGCGGTGGTCTACGCCTGCCTGGCCGGGATCGGCACGGCCACCACCACGCTCGGTCTGCTGGAGTTGCTGCCGAGCGAGTCTGTGCAGCGGTACGCACGGGTGCCCGCCGACCTGATCACCTTCTCCATCGCGTTCGGGAGCTGGGGGATCGCCGCGATCATCCTCGGCCTGACCATCGGCGGCATCTTCGCCTACCGGACGGCCGAATTCAGGCGCCACGTCGGTGTCCTGTGGGACCTGGGCACCTTCTGGCCACGGGCCGCCCACCCGTTCGCGCCACCCTGCTACGCCGAACGAGCGGTGCCGGAGTTGACCAGACGAATCACGTATCTGGTCGGACGCGGCAACCTCGTCCTGCTCACCGCACACAGCCACGGTGCGGTCCTGGCCGCCGCGACAGTGCTCCAGTTGCCGCCCCAGGTCAGCAGTCGAGTCGCTCTGCTCACCCACGGGTCGCCACTGAGCCGACTCTACGCGCGACTGTTTCCCGCCTTCGTCGACGACGAGGTGCTGCACGAGATCGGCGCTCGCGTCGACTGGCGGTGGGTGAACCTGTGGCGCGACACCGACTCGATCGGCGGCTGGATATTCGCCGCCCACCGGACAGCCGTTCCGGCAACCGTCGGCCAGACGGCGGCAACGGTGGACCGCCGGCTACGGGATCCCGCCGACGTGGTGCCGTTACCCGGCGACAGCGTCCCGCCGCCAATCCAGGGACACCGGCCCCGCGGATCGGAGCAGCGGTACGCCGAGGCGGCCCGCGAGTTGATTGAGCGCCTTCGCCAGCCGATGGACTCAGTGCCGCTTCCGGGCGACCCGCCGACCGGGCACTGACGGATCCGCGGCGGTGACGCGGGCGCGCCCGAAGTACATGAGCTCCCAGATCGCGTCCTCGGCGAACGCCTCGACCACCTGCCCGCCCTTGTGGTGCTCGATCGTGAGCAGGCCGGCGAAGCGGAGGTAGGCGCCGTCGAACCGGATCAACCGGGCCGCTGCCCGCTTGAGCCAGGGCAGGTCCTTGGTGAGGGGATTGCGGACCAGGTCGCGCTCGCGGTCGAAGGTCACCACGTACGTGTCGTCATCGTCCACGTAGGTGTAGCGGACGATGTCCGCCACCGGCTTGCCGGTCTTCGCGTCGGTGTAGACCCCGTCCCGCTCGAACGTCATCTTCGCTGGATCGTCGCCGATGATCCGGCCGTCGCGGGCCAGCATGAAGATGGGGATCTCGGCGGAGCCGTACTTCTCGGCGCCGGTGATGAACGACGCGATGACCGTGTACGGTCCGGCCTGCCCCCGTCCCCAGTACCAGTCATTGATGATTTTCGGCAGCCCGACGTTGCCCCAGTTGTGGTCGTGGTAGCCGACGCCGGTCGTCTCATGCCGCACCCCGTCGATCGTGTACGAGCCCCGCACGGCTCCTTGGGGCACCGAGGGCAGCCAATTGAACTCGAGGTCGCGCTCCGGGCCGAACAGCATGTGCCCGGTGGCCGGACGCCAGGCCGGGACCTCGGACGTCAGTGTGAAGTCGACCCTCAGCCCTCCGGCGGTCGCCTGGATCCGGTACTCGCGCAGGCTCTCGCCCTGAAAGCGGTTGCCCGGCCCCATCCGGACGTCAGTACGCCCGCTCGCCGCCGACCAGTCCGCCGCGGGGATCGCGATCGTGTTGTTCGACGTCGTCCCGTCAGGCAGTTCCAGGTTGACCCGAAGCTGCGGTGACAGCGGGCTACCCGCCGCGCCGAGGTCCTTGTTCATGAACACCACGACAACCTTCGCGCCGTCGTCCAGGTGGGCGTCGAAGTACCACCACTCGTACGACCCGGCGCGATTGTCGGTGCGGGCGCCGTCCTCCCATTCGCGTACGGCATCGCGCTCTAGGCCGAAGCGGGCATAGTCGTCACTGAGCGCGGCCAGTTCGGGGTGATCGGACATGACTCTTCGTCTCCGTTGCTTCTGCAAGATCAAGATGTGCGGACGGCTCACAGGGTGACGAATCCCTGCCGCCAGGACGGATAGGCCGGGCTCCAGCCAAGGTGCGTGCGGGCATGGTGGTTGCTCGCTCCCCGCGCCCAGCCATGCCGCTCGCCCCCGGTCACCGCTGGTGCTGGCACAGTGGCCGCCGCGCAGAAAGCGGGCACCCACTGCGAGGCGGCGGCTGGCTCGTCGTCGCAGACGTTGACGACGCCGACGGGCCACTCCAGAGCCGCTACCGCGGCGGCCACGGCGTCGTCGATGTGCAGCAGGCTACTCACGTCCGCGTCGGCGGGGACCTTGCCGGCGGCGGCGAACTGGGCCATCAGACCGTCGCGGGCGTACCAGGTGCCCGGGCCGTAGAGGGTGCCGTACCTCAGCACGACCCACTCGGGCGCTTCCTGGACGGCGGATTCGAGCGCGGCGGCACCAGCCACACTGGTCTGGCGTGGCTCTGGGGCGCCGAGGTCGAGCGGGGTCTCCTCGGTCGCGGGCTCGGCGCCCGGCTCGTACGCCCAGGCGATGCTCTGTGCCACGATCCGGCGTACCCCGGCGGCGAGCGCCGCGTCGACCAGGTTGCGGGTCCCGGTCCGGCGCAGCCGCGAATTGGCGGCGAAGTCGCCAGTGCTCAGGCTGGTGAGCTGGTGCATCACCACGTCGGGCCGGGCGTCGCGGACGGCGGCCGCGACCGCGTCCCGGTCGAGCACGTCGACGGCGACCGGGCCGTTGCGGGCCAACCCGATGACCTCATGCCCCTGGGCGGTCAGGATCGGCTCGAGCCGGCGGCCGATGACGCCGGTCGAACCGGCGAGAACGATACGCATGACGTGCCTCTCTCAGTTCGGCCGGGGTGAGCGGCGGTCCTTACGCTGTTCGAGCTCGTCGGGGCTCACCAGCACCAGCATTTCCTGGCCGGGCGCGCACACCATCACGACCAGGAATTTGGTCACCCGATCGGACAGGTTGTTGGCCGACCGGTAGTGGATGACATCGCCGCCTGGCTCCCAGAACGCCTCACCGGCCTTGATCACCCGTTCGGGCTCGCCCTCCAGCTCGAAGAGCATTTCGCCCTCGAGCAGGTAGCCGAAGACCGGGCCGGAGTGCCGGTGTGGCGGCGTGCCCGGGTCGCCCGGTGGCAGTTCGATCGTCGCTGTCATCACGTGGGAGCCGTCCGGCAACTCCGGTGGCATGGCCGTGCCCAGCAGCACGATCTCGTTGTTTCCGATCTTCATGGTCTGCATGAGTCGAACGTATCCTCGACCGGACCAGCAGGATGGACCAGTTGGTGACCGGTCTGATGGACCAGTTGGCAGAGCCCGGACAGTGCCTCCTGCCAGGCGTGAGCCGGCGGCGCCGCGTATCCGAGGACCAGGGCTGCTGCCTGCCGCTCATCCACGGGATCGTGCCAGTAGCCGTTGCTGTGCAGGCCGATCAGGTGCAGCCCCTCGCGGCGTCCGGCCTGGATCAGCCAGCGCTCCTGCGCCACTGAGGCCAGCGGTAGCAGCGCGTGGACGCCGGCGGCGATGCCCTCCAGCGCAGTGGTGGTCACCTCGGCCAGGCGGCCGGCCAGCTCCGTCCGGCGACGCCGGTAGGTCAGGCGCATGCGGCGGATGTGTCGGTCGTAGTCGCCGTGCGTGAGCAGGTCGGCCATGGTGAGCTGGTCGATCGCGGAGACTGCGGCGCCGGCCTCCATGATCGTCGTCGTCAGGTCACGACGCAGTCGTTCGGGGACGACGAACCAACCCAGGCGGACGCCCGGCGCCAGCGACTTGCTCGTGCTGCCGGCGTACACGATCCGCTCTGGTGCCAGCGCCTGCATGGCGCCCACCGGCCGCTGGTCGTAGCGGAACTCGCCGTCGTAGTCGTCCTCGATCAGGAACGCGTCGTGCTTCCGTGCCCACGCGATGAGCCGGTAGCGGTGCCGTGGGGCGAGCACTACCCCGGTCGGATGCTGGTGCGCCGGGGTGAGTAGCGCGGCCTGACCCGCCGCGTCATCCGGGTCGGCCCCGCCGGGACCGACGGTGAGCGGGGTGACTGTCAGACCCGCGGCACGCAGCACCATGCGGTGATGGGCCAGACCGGGGTTCTCGGTGGCGATGGCACGGACGCCGCGCCGGTGCAGCGTCCGCGCGAGAAGGGAGAGGCCCTGGGTGAAGCCCGCCGTGATCACCACCGCATCCGGCTCGCAGAGCACTCCACGAGTGCGCGCGAGATAGCCGGCCACCGCCGCCCGGAGTGCGGGTAGCCCGGTCGGTTCGGAGTAGTCCAGCGTGCCGCGTGAAGCCGTCGTCAGCGCCCGGCGGACGCTGTCCGCCCAGGCCGTTCGGGGGAAGGACGCGAGGTCGGGAATCCCCGGCCGCAACTCGATCAATGGCCCGGCCGGGGGCGACGGCCGCGGTCGCCCGCGCGAGCCGGGCGGATCATGAGCTACGTCCGCGACCCGGGTGCCCGAGCCGGGTGCCGCCAGCAGCCACCCTTCCGCCACCAACTGCGCGTACGCCTGCACCACGGTGCCCCGGGCCAAGCCCAGGTCGGCGGCCAGGCTCCGGCTCCCGGGTAGGCGCGACCCGGCCCGCAGCCGGCCGGTCCGAATGCTCTCCCGTAACGCGCTCTCCAGCGAGCGACCCGGGAAACCCGCACTCCGATCGAACTCCAGATGCAGGTCAAGCGACTTCGTCACTCAGCAACGATCCCATTCGTGAGAGCACCGCCGGCAGGTTAGGCGACGACTCAGGCGCCAGAGCATCGACCCCGACGTACGTGCCGTCGACGAACCACGCGTCGCCAGGCGTCGGTGCCGACGGTCACCGCTGGAACTGGGCTAGTTTCTGCGGGTTGAGGATGATCAACACTCGTTCGATCCCGGCGGGTGAGGCGTCGATGGTGACCAGAGCGACAGTTGTCCCGGGCCGCGAGACGAGGATCGCGGCCTGGCCGTTGGATTCGACGATCTCCGGTGAGAGGTCGCGGCCGAACTTCCGGATCAGTCCCAGGAGGTAACGCGCGACGTTGTCACGTCCGACGACGGGTAGCTGGGCGGCCCGGACGGTGCCGCCGCCGTCGGCGTAGGAGATGGCTGTTTCGGCGAGCAGTTCCTCGAGCTGGGTCAGCTCACCGGAGCGGGCTGCGGCGAGAAAGGCATGCAGCAGGCGGTCGCGGTCGGCGTGGCCGACCGGTTCGCGCCGCTGCCGGGCCAGGTGCGTGCGGGCGCGGTGGCCGAGCTGTCGTGCGTATGCCTCAGTGACGTCGAGTACCTCGCCGATCCGCCGGAATGGGTAGTCGAACGCCTCCCGCAGCACGTACACCGCTCGCTCGGCCGGGGTGAGCCGTTCCAACAGGAGTAGCACGGCGAGTTCGAGCGACTCGTTGCGTTCGGCCCGGAGTGTCGGGTCGGCGGAGGTGTCGACGGGCTCGGGTAGCCACGGTCCGGGATACAACTCGCGGCGGGCGCGAGCCGACGTCGCGGCGTTCAGAGCGAGCCGAGAAGTCGTCGTGACCAGGAACCCGATCGGGTCCCGTACCTGGCTGCGTTCGGTCTGCTGCCACCGGAGCCAGGATTCCTGCACGATGTCCTCCGCCTCGGCGACGCTGCCGAGCATCCGGTAGGCGATGCCGAAGAGCCGCGGACGGACCGCGTCGAACACCGCTAACGCGTCGACCATTGCCCCGTCTTTTCCTCGCCCTACCATGGCCGCCGCCTCGTCGCTTCTATCCCTGAATGTGCAGGCGAATTTGAACTGCCGCCGACATCGCTGCTGTCTGTTGAGCACCAACCACACAGGTACCCCTGTCGGGCCGTACTACAGCACCCGAGCGGCGTTATGGCCAGCGGCTTGGGTCGGCGGCGATTCGAGCAGACCGATACAGATCTGCACGAGCGTGCCGACGAGCCAGGTAAAGGGACTGTTGATGCCATCCTGTTTGTCGTCCGGCATGGTGTACCAGATGGTGTACGTCGCTTGTACCGCGTGTTCAGCGACGTCAACTGAACCGAGCAGGTGGTACGCGAGGTTCTTGAGGAGGCGTCGTTCGGCGACGACGACGCAGAACGCGCTGGGTAGCGCGTTCAGCCGAGGTGGCCGGAGGGGTTCGGGAACCATCGGTTCTCCCAGTGGTTGACGCAGCAGGTTCAGTGGGCGGCCCGAGCCGAGGCGAGACCGCGCCGAGCCGCCGAACGGTCGCGTAGCGCCGTCAGCAAGATGATCACCAGGCCGATGAGCGCCACGGTCGCGTTTGCGGTGGTGAGGAGGATCGCCTCACCCACGGTCGCCCCCTGCATGTTCGTGAGGTGATAGAAGAAATGGGGTAGCGCGAAGACCGAATAGGCAGCCGCGGCAGGGATGACGAAGTGGGCGGTGGGTTTGACCGCCGCGATGCCCAGCAGCAGGGCGATCGCTAGTGATGCCGTACCGAAGTCCCGCGCGTAGTGCTCGCTGAACGGCGGCGTGAGATCCACGGTCGGGAAGTTCGCGTAGAAGCTGGCCGGCCAGATCGCGTTCCAGGCTCCGACCACGAAATTGTCGAGAAACAAGATCGCCAGTGCGATGCGGATGATGGCGGTCATGATCGTCGCTCCTTGCGCTGTGCCGGTGGTGGGTGAGTGTCACCAGGTACGGACCGAGCAGGTCTCCGATTCGTGACACACCGCCCCGGCCGTGACCTCTGCTGTCACGAATCGGAGGGCCGCTCGGTCCTGTTCGCAGACGCCGCGGTCGTTCGCGGCGGAGGGGAGAACGCCATGAAGAGAAGCGTTGCGGCGCGCGTGACCGACAGGTCGGACACCGGTCGGGCGCCTCGCATTCGTCGTAGCGTCAGATTGATCGTCACGGTCGCGCTTGCTACCGGGTTCCCGCTGGCGGTCACACCCGCGCCCGCGTTCGCGCACGGCGCGACGCATTCGATCACGCCGACCGCCGGTGCCGCGCTCGCGAAGGCCCCGCAACGGGTCGAGGTGGTGTTCGCCGCCGAGATCACGTCCGACAGCAGTGTCACAGTGACGGACCACACGGGGACGGATTGGGCAGTCGGCCGGTCGGCTGTCCACGCAGCGACGCTGCGCCATCAGGTGAGAGCGGATATGCCTGACGGCTGGTACGAGATCAGTTGGCGGGCGACCTTCACCGACGGACACCCGGTAGCCGGCACGGCGGAGTTCACTGTGGGAGCGGAAGCCGCGGCGGCCGCCGCAGCGAATCCGTTTCGGGCCCGCCTCACGCGCGGCGGAGTCGTCGCGTTGTACGCCGCCTCGGGTGGAGCAGTACTGGCCCTCCTACTCGCGATCATGACGCTCTCACGCGGTGTCTACGCCGCCAGCAAGCGCACCGATACAGGCGAGGGTTCCACCCTTTAGGGCTATTTGCGCAGTCTGTGTCCTGGACGAGAAGTCTCGGAGAGGTAGAACCAACAGTGACATCACAGCGACTTATCTTCCTTTCACCCCGGCCCCCGGTCCGGGCTACGCGCCACAGCGGCGTTACGGCGAACGCAGATCGGGAGGTAGCTCAGTGCGTATCGCGGTAGCTGGCGGGACCGGCGGCGTCGGACGTCTCGTCGTCCACGCCGTGCGGGCTGCCGGACACGAGCCGGTCATCCTCGCCCGCTCCACGGGCGTCGACCTGATCCGCGGTTCCGGGCTGGTCGAGGCGCTGACCGGCGTGCCGGTCGTGATCGACGTCAGCAACGTGTCGACGATCAACCGGAAGAAGTCGGAGCGCTTCTTCGGCACGGCGACAACGAACCTGCTCGCCGCAGGCCAGCGCGTCGGGGTGCGGCACCACGTCGCGCTGTCGGTCGTCGGCGCCGACCGGGTGAATTGGGGTTACTACGCGGGCAAACGACGCCAGGAGAGGCTGGTCCTGGACGGTGCGGTACCGGCGACGTTGCTCCGCTCGACGCAGTTCTACGAGTTGGCCGCGCAGATGCTCGCCACCATTCCCGGCCCGATCGCAGTGGTGCCCCAGATGCTCATGCAGCCGATCGCGTCCCATGAAGTCGCCAACTGTCTCGTCGACCTCGCACTGGCAGACCCGGCCGGACGGGCGCCCGACATCGCCGGCCCGCAACAGTTGCGCATGTCTGACATGGCCCGCCGCCTGCTGCGTACCCGCGGGAGTCACCGCCTTGTCCTGCCCGTCCGCCTTCCGGGAGCGACCGGGCGAGCCATGGCCGAAAACGGCCTGCTGCCCACCGGCCCCGGTCCGAGGGGCAAACAGACCTTCGACCAGTGGCTGGCCAGCCCGGCAGCGCAGCACGACGCCGGGCGGACCCGATGAACGAAGGCCGGTCACCCACCCCCGCCGCACCGCCGGCAACGTCAACAGACGGGCGCGACACCGCGCTGACCGCGTTGATCCGGATCGCCCTGGCCGTCCTCTTCCTCGACGAACTCGTTGTCGGGTTCTGGAACCAGGTCTTCCCCGAAAGCTTCTACAACAACTTCCCGACCGTCAGCCTCACCCCGCCGTTCAGCGAGCACTACGCGCGAGACTTCGGCGGAGCTACCCTCGGCCTCGCTGTCGTCCTCGGCATAGCGCTCGTCGCACCTCGGGCGGTCTTCACCATCCCCGCCGCGGCGGCATTCTCCACCTTCGCCATACCCCACTTCTTCTTCCACCTGACCCATCTGCACCACGCCACCCTTGGCGAGAAGGTGTTCCTCACAACCGCCAATGCCGTCGTCGCCCTGCTCGGCCTTCTCGTCATCGCCCTGACGCTCGTCCGAGACGCCAGGCGTCGCCGCACTCCGGCCACGTGATGCGGGCGGACCCGGCGCGACGCCGGGTCCGCCCGTTTCAGGTGTGCTGATCTCGCCCTGCCGTTGGTCCATCTGCACACAGTCGAACGTGCTGCGAACTTGGCTGTGATCAGCGGGCGAGGGCGGCGAGTCGGAACTGTTGGTT
Organism: Micromonospora sp. H61; assembly: GCF_018070325.1. Taxonomy (GTDB): domain Bacteria; phylum Actinomycetota; class Actinomycetes; order Mycobacteriales; family Micromonosporaceae; genus Micromonospora; species Micromonospora salmantinae. Next base: position 36,937 of record NZ_JAGPXY010000001.1, on the reverse strand, counting down.
GGTTTGTCCGTGGCAGTCGTAGAGCTGGATTTGGGCTCCGTTGGTGGTGCTCCAGGCGTCGAGGCAGCGTCCGGATTGGACGTTGCTGATGGTGCCGTTGGAGTTGATGTTCCACTGTTGGTTGGTCTGGCTGTGGCAGCTGTAGATCTGTACTGCCGCGCCGTTGGCGGTGCCTGCGGCGTCGAGGCACATGGTGCCGTACACCTGGAGTTGTTTGGTTGTGGTGTAGGTCCATGCCTGGTTGGTTTGTTTGTTGCAGCCGTAGAGCTGGACCCGGGTGCCGTTGTTGCGTGAGGCGTTGGGTACGTCGACGCACCGGCCGGATTGGGTGCCGACGATTTCGCTGGCGGAGCCGGGCGGAACGGTCGGCGGATCGGTGGGGGTCGGCGGGTCGGTGGGGGTCGGTGGGTCGGTGGGGGTCGGCGGGTCGGTCGGGGTCGAAGGCAGCAACGGGCAGGTGCTGCGGTAGGTGACCACGCCGCTGGAGTCGAGCAGTGGGCAGAGGAACTGGCTGTACCGGGTGTCGTTGTCGATGAACATCTTGACGAACGGCAGCATGGTCCGGACCATCACCGGGTTCGACCGTCCGACCATGAAGCCATGATCCGCGCCGGCGACCTCCAGGTAGACGCTCTCCGTCGTGGCCGGGAGGCTGTTGTACAGGCCGGTGGCGTAGGACGGGGTGACCACCGTGTCCGCCTGCCCAGAGAAGATCATGGTGGGCACCCGGTCGTTGGCCAGGTTCGACGACGGCGAGTACGGCGCGATGCCGACCACTGCCTTCAACGACGGGCGTCGGGTGGCTGCGCTCAGCGCGCCGCCGCCACCCATGGAGTGGCCTGCGACGGCCAACCGGTTGGGGTCGACCCGGTCGCGTACGGGGCTCTGCTGTGTGAGGTAGTCCAGTGCGGCGAGCAGTTGGGTGCCTCGGGCGGTGTCGAAGTCGTTGCGGCTGTTGGTCTCGATGCCGATCACGACGAAGCCGTGGGACGCCAGCCACGGTCCCATCCAGGCCAGCTCGGCGGAGAACAACGCGGTGTAGCCCGGCGAGATCGCGATGGCCCCGAAGGTGCCCTGGCTGGTGTCGGTCGGGTAGTAGATCCGGCCGCCGTTGAAGCCGTACCCGGTCGGGACGCTGACCGACGTGTTGGCGAAGGGACCGTTCACGGCGGTGACGCTGGTCCGGGTGGGATCCGGGCCCCGCTGGTACGGGTTGTCGGCGGCCGACGCCGACCCGGTCGCGACGGTAATGGTGAACAGCCCGACTGCGGCGGCGATCCCAGCCGCGGCGAGCTTGAACAGCCGTCCCCGAAATCGGGCGGGCATTCGGTCGGTATGGGTTTCCCCCGCGGGCGGGGGGTGGTGCCCGTGTCCTCGCACTGTCGCTACCTCCTGGTGGTGGTGGGTGCGGGGCGGGCGGGCTCGGTGTGGTGCCGAGCCTGCCCGCCCCGGCGTTGTCCGGTCGTCAGCGTTGCAGCGTCAGCAGACCCGGCCGGTACGGCAGAAGGCCGTAGTCGCCGCCGGAGCTGGGGGAACGCCCCTGGTAGAGCAGTTGCAGGTTGCAGGCGTCAACGGTCATGGTCTGATCGGCGTTGCTGCGGATCAGTTCGCCATGGCTGATGTCGTTGGTCCAGGTGACGCCGCTGTTGGCCTTGCCGGCGAACGGGTTGCTCTCGGACGTGGCCTGCGGTGTCCACGTACCACCCAGGCTGGTGGCCGTGAACGATCGGAAGTAGCGCCCGTTCGCGCCGATCGCCTCGACGAGCATGAGGTACCGGTTCTGGCCCTGGAGTTTGTAGACCTGAACCCCTTCGAACAGGTTGTTGGTGGTGTCGGTCATGATCGTCGTGTAGTTCGACCCGAAGCTGCCCGGGAAGTTCCCGATGGGCATGCTGGCCCGGTAGATCCTGCCGTTGTCCCCGGCGAAGAACAGGTACATGTTCTGGTCGTCACCGATGATCGCCTGGTCGATCGGGCCCGTGCTGGAGTTGGAGATGCTTCCGGTGAACAGCGTCTGCGCCGCGGACCAACTGTTCACGTTGGTCGGGTCGGTCGACGTCCGGTAGGAGAAGGCCGGCCCGCCCCACTGGTAGGCGAGCACCCAGATGTTGCGCGGTGCGAAGTAGAACAACGACGGCGCCACCGCCGCGAACGGCATCTGATTCTGCGACGCCGACCCCATCTGGTTCCAGTTCGAGAAGAGACCGAAGTTCATCGAGCCCCAGGTCGTGCCCGTGTCGTGCGTGGTCGCGTAGACCAACTGCTGGCCGTTGTAGGGCGCGTGGGTGAAGTCCTTCAGCGACACCCACCCCGACCTCGGCTGCGCCAGCGCGCCCGTGGACGACCAGCGGTACGACGAGGGAAGGTCACACGAACCGCCGGGTGGCGGCGTCGTCGGCGTCGGCGTCGGCGTTTGGGTGGGACCGCCGACGGAGGCGAGCCTGAACTGCTGGTTGGTTTGTCCGTGGCAGTCGTAGAGCTGGATCTGGGCTCCGTTGGTGGTGCTCCAGGCATCGAGGCATCGTCCGGACTGGACGTTGCTGATGGTGCCGTTGGAGTTGACGTTCCACTGTTGGTTGGTCTGGCTGTGGCAGCTGTAGATCTGTACTGCCGCGCCGTTGGCGGTGCCTGCGGCGTCGAGGCACATGTTCCCGTACACCTGTAGCTGTTTGCCCGAGGTGTAGGTCCATGCCTGGTTGGTCTGCTTGTTGCAGTCGTAGAGCTGCACCCGGGTGCCGTTGCTGGTCGAGGCGTTGGGTACGTCGACGCACCTGCCGGACTGTGTGCCGACGATCTCAGAGGCGGAGCCTGGTGGGACGGTGGGGGTGGGCCCCGGCGTGGTGGGCGTGGGAGTGGGAGTGGGGCCCGCGCTGTTCAGCGCCTCCAGGGTGGCCGTGTAGGCGGCCTTCTTGTTGCCGTTGCACTCGAAGAGCAGCGGGGTGCCGCTGGAGCGCCACGAGTCGCAGTCCCGCACCCCCCACACGGTGAGCCCGTTGCAGCGCGCCACGGCAAGGCAGTCGTTGACCACACTGCGGTAGGTGTTGGCCTGCGTCGTGCCGGAGCCTTCGATGTCCAGCTCGGTGATCTGCACGTCCACCCCGAGGGCGGCGAAGCTGGACAGCGTGGTGCGGTAGTTGCTGTTGTACGGCGAGTTGGCGTTGAAGTGCGACTGGAAGCCGACGCAGTCGATCGGCACCCCACGAGACTTGAAGTCGCGAACCATGTTGTACACGGCCTGCGTCTTGGCCCAGGTCCAGTTGTCGGTGTTGTAGTCGTTGTAGCAGAGCTTCGCGTTCGGGTCCGCCGCGTCGGCGGCGCGGAACGCCGCCTCGATCCAGTCGTTGCCGGTGCGCTGGAGGTTCGAGTTGCGGCGGGCGCCGCTGTTGCCGTCCTCGAACGCCTCGTTCACCACATCCCAAGAGTCGATCTTGCCCCGGTAGTAGCTGGCCACTCGGGTGACGTGGTTCAGCATCGCATTGCGCAGGGCGGTGCCCTCCATGCTCTGCATCCAGCCCGGCTGCTGCGAGTACCAGGCCAGGGTGTGGCCCCGGACCTTCCAACCCCGGGAGATGGCGTGGTTCACGATCCGGTCCGCGTTGCTGAAGGTGAAGTTGTTCTGCTGCGGCTCGGTCGCGTCGATCTTCATTTCGTTCTCGGGAGTGACGCTGTTGAACTCACGATTCAGGATCGTCGTGTAGGCGCTGTCGTTGAGTTTGTTGGCGGCGACGGCGGCACCGAAGTACCGGCCGGACTGGGCTGCGGCGGCACCGAGGGTCGTCTCGGCGGCCTGGGCCAGATTGGGCAGCAGCGACACGGCCAGAGCCAGAATTATCGCGGCCGTTCCGGAAAAAGTTAGTGCTCGTAGTCGGGTGCGCCCGATGGGACGGGTCCGGGAAACCATGCCGGTCCTCCAGTGGTGGGATGGATGGAGCTCGGTCGCTGTTCGAGTGGGAAGCCCCGCTCGGATGGCGGCGGCCACGATGCTGAGTCGGCCTGAGCGGGCCGGACTCACGTCAGGCGCCCGTGCGGAGACGAGCCGTCTCGGGCTGCCTGATCAGCGGATGCAGGGGTTGCGGTGAGTGCGTCCGGTCGCCCGCCGGGAAGCGGTTGCGGGCGCTGGGGTCTGCCGGTGGTGGACGTGGTACCTGTTAGGTGGGTGGGCTGGTGGTCACCTGAGGCGCCTCCGGAAGTGAAGTGATCATGTTAACGTTCACACTCATCGATGGCTCCCAGGCTGGCAGAAAATTCCAGAGTTTTCAACCGGTAGTTTCGGGTGTGTTACGGATCAGGGCGACAGGTGTTCGACTCCCTTCGGCCGGGCAAGATCAAATCCTCTGGTCTCCCGGAGCGGCCGGCGCTGTCGGTTGTGACCCCGATCACGGTGAACCATCCACAAGTTGATGGCAGACCGCACCTCGGCCTTTCATCCAGTGAAAGCTCAGTCCCCGCCGCGCACACCTCACGCGATGATTTGGCCCCACCCGTGTTCGTCCAGGAGGGGGGTCGGTCGCATGGCCTTCGCGCGTAACCAGTGGTACGTGGCGGCCTACGCCAGCGAGGTCGGGCGGGCACTGCTCGCCCGTACGGTGCTCGGTGAGCCGCTGGTGCTGTACCGCACCGGTGCCGGGAAGCCGGTGGCGCTCGCTGACCGGTGCGTGCACCGGCGCTTCCCGCTCTCGGAGAGCCGGCTCGACGGTGACACCATCGTCTGCGGCTACCACGGCTTCACCTACGATCCGACCGGCGCCTGCGTCTTCGTGCCGGGTCAGCAGCGCATCCCGCGCACCGCGCGGGTTCCCTCGTTCCCGGTGGTGGAACAGGACTCCTTCATCTGGGTCTGGATCGGCGACCTGGACCGCGCCGACCCCGCCGCGATTCCCCGCGCACCGTGGCTCGCCGACCCCCGCTACGCGGTGGTACGCGGCATGGCGCCGTTGAACGCGCGGTACGGCCTGCTGGTGGACAACCTCCTCGACCTGTCCCACGAGACCTATCTGCACGGCGGTTACATCGGCACGCCGGAGGTAGCGAACACCCCGATCACCACCGAGGTGGACGAGGACCGGGGGATCGTCTATGTCAGTCGGCACATGGACGACGCCGAGTGCCCTCCGTTCTACGCCCGCTCGACCGGGATCCAGGGCCGGATCACCCGGTGGCAGGACATCGAATACCACCCGCCCTGCCTCTACCTGCTGCACAGCCGGATCGCGCCGCAGGGCGTGCATCCGCCCGCCGAGGGCGAGGACAGCGAAGCGTTCCACGCCGAGATCGTGTACGCCATCACCCCGTCGACCGAGAACACCACCTATGACTTCTGGGCCGTGGCGCGCGACTTCGCGATCGACGACGAGTCGGTCAGCGAGTACCTCCACCACAGCAACCACACAGTGGTCATGCAGGATGTGACCGCGCTCAACATCCTGGAGCAGGTGATCGCGACCGAGCCGGACAGGTATCAGGAGCTGAGCATCAACATCGACACCGGTGGCCTGGCCGCCCGGCGGCTGCTGGCCCGGATGGTCGGGTCGGGGACGGTGGGAGCGGCGCGGTGAGCTCCCTGGCAGGCACCCTCACGGGGGACCGGGTCTACCGGATCCACTGGGTGCCGGGCACCGACACCCTGCGTGGGATCTGCCACTGTGGGGCCGAGCGGATCGCCGAGGACCCGGTCGAGTTGTGGGAGTGGCTGCTCGCCCACCCGCAGGGCCACCAGGGTGTGGCGGTGCGGGCGGCCGGACCGCCGAGAACGATGGCGATGCGCGAGTGACAGTGGACGTTCTGACCGGTGTGGAGCTGGTGGTTGCCGGCCGGGATCGGGTGGCGGCCGAGGTCGTGGCGATTCGCCTGTGTCGCGCCGACGGCGGTGACCTGCCCGAGTGGGCGCCGGGCGCGCACATCGACCTGGAGTTGAGCACCGGCTGGGCCCGTCAGTACTCCCTCTGCGGCGACCCGGCGGACCGGTCCGCCCTGCGGATCGCGGTGCAGCGCGAACCGAACGGACGCGGCGGCTCCCGGCTGGTGCACGAGCGGCTCACCGTCGGGGCGACCGTCCGGGTGAGCGGACCGCGTAACACCTTCCCGCTGGTCGCGGCACGGCGCTACCTCTTCGTCGCCGGTGGCATCGGTATCACCCCCATCGCACCGATGGTCGCCGCCGCCGACGCCGCGGGCGCCGACTGGCGGCTGGTGTACGGGGGACGCAGCCGCACCACGATGGCCTTCGCCACCACCCTGTGGGAAAAGTACGGCGACCGGGTGAGCCTGCACCCGCAGGACGAGACCGGGTTGCTCGACCTGGCCGGATTGCTGGGCCGGCCCGGCGCCGGGCTCGTCTACTGCTGTGGCCCGGAAGCACTGATCACAGCAGTCGAGGAGCACTGCCGCGGCTGGCCAACCGGCTGCCTGCACGTCGAGCGCTTCACCGCCCCGGCCGGCACCGGGGAGCCGGAGACGACGATCGTGGTCGAACTCGCGCTCTCCGGGCGGACGGTGACGGTGCCCCCGGGTACGCCGATCCTGCAGGCGGTGGAGGAGGCTGGCGTGCAGGTCCTCTCGTCCTGCCGAGAGGGCACCTGCGGCACCTGCGAGACCCCGGTGCTCGCCGGCATGCCGGAGCATCGCGACAGCCTGCTCACCGAGGAGGAGCGGGCCGCCGGGGACACCATGATGATCTGTGTGTCCCGGGCCCGCACGCCGCGGCTCGTCCTTGAGCTGTGAGCGGCCGGCGCACGCGGGGATGATGGCGAGGTGCGCGCACAACCGGGACGGTCGGTGACCAGTAAGGTGCTGGCGCTGCTGGACGCGTTCAGCCAGGCCAGTCCGGTGTTGACCCTGAGCGAGTTGGCGCGTCGCACCGGACTGCCCCTGCCCACCGTGTACCGGCGGGCCGCGGAACTGGTCGCGTGGGGGGCACTGGAGCGCGGCGACGACGGGCGGTACCGGATCGGTCTGCGGCTGTGGGAGGTGGGCTCGCTCGCCCCGAGGGGCCTTGGGCTGCGGGAGCTGGCACTGCCGGTCATGGAGGACCTGTACGAGGTGACCCACGAGAACGTCCAGCTCGCCGTCCGGCAGGACCTTGAACTCGTCTTCATCGAACGGATCGCCGGGCGACACGCGGTGCCCGTGCTCACCCGGGTGGGGGGTCGCTTCGCGCTGCACGCCACCGGCGTCGGGCTGGTCCTGCTCGCCCACGCGCCCGCCGAGGTCCAGGAGCAGGTGCTGGCCGCGCCGTTGGAGCGGTACACCGAACTGACCATCACCGACCCGAAGCGGCTGCGTCGCTGCCTCGCCGAGGTGCGCCGGATCGGATACGCGGTCAGCGACCGTCAGGTCACCATGGACGCCCTCTCGGTGGCCGCGCCGATCCGCGTACCGGAGGGTGTGGTGGCAGCGATCTCGCTGGTGGTCGCCCACGACCGCGCGGACCCGGTGGCGTTGGCACCGTTGGTCCAGGCCGCGGGTCGGGTGGTCTCCCGGGCGCTGAACAGCTCCCACCAGCAACCACCGAGGTAGGGAAACCTCAGCGGTCGCGCCCTGCCGGCCAGACCCACAGCCCCGTCTGATGTAGACAGACTGCAAATCGTTGACGCCCGATCAAATTCTGCATTACGTTGCCCGTGCGACAGCTGACCCCCACCCTCGTGCGCAGATCGGCATCGACGAAAGAGAGCGCTCATGTCACTGGACGGCAAAGTCGCCATCGTCACCGGGGCTGGGCGGGGTCTGGGCCTCGCCTACGCGCAGGAGCTGGCGCGGCGGGGCGCCTCGGTTGTGGTAAACGACGTCGACGCCTCGGTCACGGCCGACGCCGTGGCGGCGATTGAGGCATTCGGCGGCCGGGCCGTCGCGGTGGTCGCACCGGTCGGCCCGACCGAGACCGCGAAGGAACTCGTCAGCACGGCGGTGGAGCACTTCGGGCGCCTGGACATCCTCGTCACCAACGCAGGCGTCCTGCGCGACACGGTGCTGTGGAAGATGAGCGACGACGACTTCGACACCGTCATAAACGTGCACCTGCGCGGCACGTTCACCACAGTGCGCGAGGCGGTGCAGCACATGCGGCAGGCCGGCGAGGGCGGGCGGATCATCTGCGTCGGGTCACCCACCGGACAGCGGGGAAACTTCGGCCAGACCAACTACGCAGCCGCCAAGGCGGGCATCGTCGGCATGGTCCGTACCTGGGCGCTCGAACTCAAGCGGGCCGGCATCACCGCCAACACCGTCGTCCCGGTCGCCGCGACCGCGATGACCGCCACCGTCCCCTACTTCGCCGCGGCGGTACGGGCCGAGGCGAACGGCGAGCCGATGCCCGCGTTCTTCCGACACGATCTGGGGTTCGGCACTGCGGACGACGTGGCCGGACTTGTCGCGTTCCTCGGCTCCGACGCGGCGGCCTCGGTGACCGGCCAGGTGATCGGTGTCGGCGGTGACCGCCTGCAGATCTGGACCCACCCCGAGGCGGCGCTGACCGCGCACCGCGAGGGCGGCTGGACGTACGACGCGCTCGTGGACGCCTGGCCGACGACGTTCGCCGGCGCCGCGCAGAGCGTCGGCGAACGCTTCCCGAAACTCCCCGAGGAGTTCGAGCCCACGACGTCCTGACCAGCCCGAGCAGACCCGCCTGCGCAGAACCGCCCGACGAAGGTTGGCCCCATGTACCAGCCCGCCATCGACCTTGACGACGTCACGGCGATCGACATGCACGTGCACATCGAGGTCGACGACCACGGTCACACCTCACTGCCCGAACCGCTCGTGGCAGCGGCGTCGGCGTACTTCAAGACGGACGGCCCACGGCCTGCGGTCGAGGCTGTGGCCCAGTACTACCGCGAACGGCACATGGCAGCCGTCGTCTTCACAGTGGACGCGCGTACGCAACTGAAGCACCGGCCACTGTCCAGCACCGACATCGCTCGCGCGGCGGCCGAGCACGCCGACGTGCTCGTTCCGTTCGGATCGGTCGACCCGCGCACCGGGGCAGCGGCCCTCGAACTCGCCGACCGGCTGATCCGGGAGGAGGGCGTACGCGGCTTCAAGTTCCACCCCACCGTGCAGGGCTTCGACCCCAGCCACGACGAGTACGCGCCGCTGTGGGGCCTGCTGGAGCGGGCGGGCGTCCCGGCGCTCTTCCACACCGGGCAGACCGGCATCGGCGCGGGTACGCCGGGCGGCTACGGTCTGCGGCTCGGCCTGTCGAACCCGATCCTGCTCGACCCGATCGCGGCCGACTTCCCCAACCTGCAGATCATCATGGCCCACCCGTCGGTGCCCTGGCAGGACGAGGCGTTGTCGGTGGCCACGCACAAGCACAACACCTGGATCGACCTGTCCGGCTGGAGCCCGAAGTACTTCCCGGCCGAGTTGGTGCGCTACGCCAACTCGGTGCTGAAGCGGCGGGTGCTGTTCGGCACCGACTACCCGATGCTGACCCCCGACCGGTGGCTGCGCGACGTGCAGGCGACCGACCTCAAGCCGGATGTGCTCCCGGGCATCCTGAAGGACAACGCGGTCCGACTGCTGGGCCTCGCCCGCTGACGACGAGAGGAAACGCATGACGACGACCATCACCTACGACCGGCTCGGCGACCTTGCCGGCACCGATCTCGGCCACACCGGGTACCGCACGGTCACCCAGGACCAGGTGGACCTGTTCGCGGATGCCACGGACGACCACCAGTGGATCCACGTCGACCCCGAACGGGCGAGGACCGGCCCGTTCGGCGCACCCATCGCGCACGGCTTCCTCACCCTCTCTCTGGCGGTTCCCTTCTGGACCGAACTGCTCGAGGTCAAGGGCGTGACCACGAAGGTGAACTACGGCCTCGACAAGGTCCGCTTCCCCGCACCGGTCGTGGTCGGGGCGCGGGTGCGCATGCAAGCCACAGTCGTCGAGGTCGTCGAGGTCCGCGGCGGCTACCAGCTCGCTGTCGACCAGACGATCGAGATCGAGGACGGGACCAAGCCGGCGGTCGTCGCGCGAGGGCTGTACCGCTTCTACGCCTGAGCCCGGGGGCATCCGTCGAGCCGGATGAGCACACCACCTCCACCCACAGGAGAAGATGATGCACCAGCAGGGAATCGGCGCCTGGGTGGCCAAGCGCCGGCTCAAGTCCCCGGACCAGGTCGCGATCATCCACGGCGAGCGGTCGCCCATGACGTACGGACAGTTTGCCGAAGCCACCGACCGGGTCTCAGCCGTGCTGCGGGATCGGGGCGTCGGCAAGGGCGACTCCGTCGCCTACCTGGGTGAGAACAGCCCAGAATTTCTCCAGGTGATGTTCGGGGCGGCGCAGGTCGGCGCCGTCTTCGTGCCGATCAACACCCGGCTCGCCGCGCCCGAGATCGCCCACGTCCTCGGCGACTGCGGCGCTCGGGTGCTGATCCACGACCTGGACTTCGCCGCGCCGGTGGCCTCCGCCGCGCCGGCCGCCCGGACCCCGTCCGTCATCGTCAACGGTGCGGGCACCGCGGACCGGCCCGGGCTGGCCGCCCTGGCACGGGCCGCCCGCACCCCGTTCACCGACCATGCCGACACCGCCCACGAGGACCCGGCGGCGATCGTCTACACCTCGGGCACGACCGGCCGGGCCAAGGGCGCCGTGCTGACGCACGGCAACCTCACCTGGGTGGCGCTCAACTGTGTGGTCGACTACGACGTCGTCTCCACGGACGTCGCGCTCATGATCTCGCCGCTGTTCCACGTCGCCTCGCTCGGGATGGGTGCCCTGCCCGTCATCCTCAAGGGCGCCACGATGGTCATCGAGAAGGGCTTCGAGCCGGGCCACGCGCTCGCGCAGATCGAGCGGCACGGGGTCACCATGCTCAGCGGCGTGCCGACCACCTACCAGCTGATGGCCGATCACCCCGCCTGGGCGTCGACCGACCTGTCGACGCTGACGAAGCTCACCTGCGGAGGTTCGGCGGTGCCGGCCCGCATCCTCAACGCGTACGAGGCGCGGGGGCTGTCGTTCTCGCAGGGTTACGGCATGACCGAGGCCGCGCCGGGCGCGACCGCGCTGCCCTCGACGATGACCCGCGTCAAGCAGGGCAGTGTCGGTCTGCCGCATTTCTTCACCGACGTGCGGATCACCGATGCGGCCGGTGTGGTGGTGCCCGCCGGCGCCGTCGGTGAGATCGAGGTGGCCGGGCCCAACGTCTTTCCCGGCTACCACGGGCTCCCGGAGGCGACCGTCGAGGCGTTCACACCCGACGGGTGGTTCCGCTCCGGCGACCTCGGTCACCTGGACGCCGACGGCTACCTCTACATCTCCGGTCGCCTCAAGGACATGATCATTTCAGGGGGCGAGAACATCTACCCGCTCGAACTCGAGCGGCTGCTCACCGAGGTCGACGGGGTGACCTCGGCGGCGGTCATCGGCGTACCGGACGAGCGGTGGGGGGAGGTGCCGTGGGCGATCGTGACCGTCCGGGAGGGGGTGTTCGTGGACACCGCCTCCGTCCGGGCGTGCCTCGACGGCAGGATCGCGCGCTACAAGCTCCCGAGGAACGTCATCGTCGTGGACGAGCTGCCGCGGACCGCGTCGGGGAAGGTGCGGAAGGCGGATCTGAGGACCCGATTCGGCGCCTAGTCGCGGGCCGGGCCGCGACGAGTGCATCGAACTCCGCCGCGGACGCCTCGGCCAGCTTCTCGTGCACCCGACGGTAGGTCTGAGCCGATTTCGTGGCGGGCCATTCCGCGTCCATGAACTCGGCCGGCAGCCGTGGGTCGGCGCGCAGCAGGGCGAGCCAGTCCGCCACGAGCATCGTGCGTACGGTGAGGGCAGTCGGTGCCATCCCCAGCGCGGAGGGGTCGTCCCAGGTGTCGATGAAGGCGAGGTGCGCGCGCCGGATTGCCTCGATGTCCCACGCCGCGCGTACGCTCTCGCCGATCGGGAACCCGGCGAGTTCGCGGGCGTGGAAGGCGACCACGGTGTTGGGCGCGAGGTCCTGCCGCAGCGGCTCCAGCGAGCCGGCGAGGTCGACCTCGCCGGGCGCGAGCCAGAGGCCGTCCCGGATCGGCGCGAAGCCCTCCCAGGTGAGGGTTGAGCGCAGTCGGTGCCGCAGCATCCGCTGGCCCTCGGGGATCGAGAAGGTGACCAGGGTCCAGCCGCTGCCCTGCGGGTCGAACGGCCGCGGCCCGCGGACGCGGTACGTCGCCTCGCGCAGCACCGCGACGCCGTGTTCGGTCAGCGAGAACAGCGTCTCCCGGCCACTCCTGCTTCGGGCGAGGATGCCGCTGTGCACGAGACGGTCGAGGGTCGCGCGGGTGGCCGGCGCGGCGACGTCCGCACCCTCCAGCACGTTTATCAGGACGCTCGCCCGGATCGGCCCAGTGGCGCCGTCGACGACATGCTCGCCAAAGAAGGCCAGCAACAACTGCTTCGGCTGACGACTACCCACAGCCCTTCCCTTCGGGGAACTCGTTGGCTTGGCCGCCGATCACCGCGCGGATCGCGGGGCCACAGCCTGCCCGCGCTTGGCCCGCTGGATCTGGTTGTAGACGTGCGTCCGCAGCTCGGTGAAACGGGGCAGGGCGCGGGTCGTGATCTGATCGCGCTCCGGCGGCAGGTCGATCGCGAGGTCCTCCTGGATCCAGGTCGGCGACGTGGACAATATTAGAACCCGCTGACCGAGATACACCGACTCGTCGATGTCGTGGGTGACGAAGACAACCGAGATGGTGCGGCTGGCGTGCAGCTCGCGAACCAGGTCCTCCAGGTCGGCCCGGGTCTGCGCGTCCACCGCGGCGAACGGTTCGTCCATGATCAGGACGTCGGGCTGGTAGGCGATCGCCCGCGCGATCGCCACGCGCTGTTGCATCCCCCCGGAGAGCTGCCACGGGTGGCTTCGTGCGGCGTGCGCGAGGCCAACCGCCTCAAGAGCGTTGACGACCAGCTTGGTCCGGGCTGCGCGCGAGAGTTTCTTGTGCCGCAGCGGAAGCTCGACGTTTCCGCGCACCGTCAGCCAGGGGTAGAGGCTGCGGCCGTACTCCTGGAACACGACGGCCATGGCCGGGCTGGGCCCGGTCACCGGTGAGCCGTCCATCTCGACCACGCCGCTGGTGGGGCGCAGCAGGCCGGCGAGGCACTTCAGGAGAGTGGTCTTGCCGCATCCGGACGGTCCGACGATGCAGACGAGCTCGCCGGCGTCCATCGTGAAGCTGATGTCCCCGATCGCCTCGACGTTGCCCGTCGCGGATTCGTAGACCTTGCGCAGGTGCTCCACCCGCAGCAGGGTGCGCCGATCAGGCACGGTTGACCTCCCTGATTCCGTGGTACCAGCGCAGGACGCGCCGTTCGACGAGACCGAAAGCGACGGCGAGGAAGACGCCGACGAGGCCGAGGAGGAGGATGCCGCTCCACATCTCGGCGATCAGGTAGTTGCGCTGAAAGTAGGCGATCCGGTAGCCGAGGCCGGAGGAGGAGGCGAACATCTCGGAGATGACCATCAGGATCAGCGCGACCGAGAGGGCTTGACGAACCCCGGCCATGATCCGTGGGCTGGCGGCCGGGAGCACGAGGAACCTGAGCCGCTCCCACCAGGAGACCCGGAACGACTCAGCGGTCTCCTTCATGACGCTGTCGGTTCCCCGGACACCCTCGATGGTGTTCAACAGGATGGGCCAGACCGCGCCGGAGACGATCACGACGACCTTCATGGTGTCGGTGATCCCGAGGAGGAGCATGACCACCGGAATCAGCACCGGGGGCGGGATGGCCCGGAGGAACTCCAGCAGCGGTTCGAGGAGTTCCCGCAACCAGTGGGTCAGGCCGATGACGGTGCCGGCGGCGACGCCGAGCACGATCGACGCGGCGACACCGAGGCCGAGGCGGGCGAGGCTCGGCAGCACGTCCTCGACGAACGCCGGGCCGATCCAGGTCTCCCGGAAGGCTTCGGCGATCGTCAACGGGTCGGGGAAGAACCGGCTCGTCGTCCTCGTCGCCACCAGACCCCAGACCACCAGAAGCAGCGTCGGCAGCCCCAACGGGTAGAGGAGGCTCGCCGCGATCCGGGATCCGATCGTCCGGCCGCGTGCCGTGGTGGCGACCCGCCCGGTGTACGCGGTCACAGCGGCTCCTCTCCTCGTACGGACTGGTGCCACGACAGCACCCGACGCTCGATGAACCGGAAGACGATGTTCACCATGAGCCCGAGCAGGCCGGTGACCACGACCAGCGCGTACAGGCCGGCGGCGTCACCGGCGGACCGGGACAACTCGATCATGCGCCCGAGGCCGAGGTTACCGATCACCATCTCCGCGGTGATGGCGAGGATGAGCGCGACCGCCGCCGCGAGCCGCAGGCCCGTCATGAGGTACGGCAGGGTGGTCGGCAGGACGAGGTGCGACAGCTGCTCCCGCCGGGTCAGACCGAAGCTGCGTGCGGTGTCGCGAGCTACCACGTCGACGTCGGCGACGCCGTAGATAACCTGCACGAACACCTGCCAGAACGACGCGTAGATGATGATGACGAGGGCGGCCTGCCGCTGGATGCCGAACATCAGCACGGCGAGCGGGATGAGGGCGACCGACGGGATCGGTCGCAGGAACTCGACCATCGTGTGGGTCGCGCGCCGCAGGAAGGGCACCAGCCCGACGACGGTGCCGACGGCGACGGCGGCGAGCGTCGCCACCGTCAGGCCGATCGCCCAGGACGTCATCGTGCTGCCCAGCCGCCGCCAGAAGGCGAGGTCGACGAGCTGCTCGAACAGCCGGGCCAGCACGTCCGTCACGTACGGCAGATACAGCGGGTTGATCAGGCCCAGCGTCGGGATCAGCTGCCAGAGGACGAGGAACCCGGTCAGGCCGACGACGCCGAGCATCGCTCTGCGTAACGCGCGCAGGCGTCGGGTGGGAAACACGCGCATGTCACTCCCGTCCTCAGGCGGGCGGCGAGGCCCCTCCCCGGTCCGGGGCCGGGGAGGGCGGATCGCGCCAGCTACTGCTGCTGGATGAGACGGTCGAAGTTGGGTTGCTTGTCGAGCACCTTGTACTTCTGCGCGAGTTCGGCGAGTGTCTGCAGGCTCGCCCGGTCGACCTCCCAACCGAAGGCCGGGAGCCGCACCGACTCGGCCACCGGCGGGGGGAGCTGCAGATTGTCCTTGATGGCCTGCCGGAGCGCCGCATCGTTGGCGGGGTCCTTGGCCCACTCCAACGTCTTCTTCATCGACGCCGTGAAGTCCTCGACCAGCTTGGCGTCCTTGTCCGTGCGTTCCTTGGTGGTGATGGTGGTGAGCGTCGTCAGGCCGGGCACCACCGCCTGGTAGGGCGCGACGATGAAGGTGTCGCCGCGGGTCTTCAGCTGCGTCACAAAGGGTTCCGGCACCCACGCGGCGTCGATGTTGCCCGATTCGAGTTGGGCCGGGGCATCCGGGAAGGCGACCTCGACGAACTTGATTTTCGACGGGTCGCCGCCGTCCTTCTCGACCGCTGCCATGATCGTCACGTCACCGGCGGCGCCCAGGCTGTTGACCGAGACCCGCTTGCCCGCGAGGTCGGCCGGCCGTTTGATGCCGGACTTCGCCGAGGCCACCACGGCGTTGATGTCGTCGCCGTCGGCGTACGAGGAGGCGTAGTTGCCGATGATGACGACTCCGAGGTCGCCCAGGTCGGCCCGGAACGGACCGAAGGGCTGGCCGATCGCGAAGTCGATGTCGCCGTTCATCAGTGCGGGAATGGCCTGTGCGCCGCCCTGGGCGGGCAGCACCTCGACCTGGAGCCCGCGTTCGGCGAAGATGCCCGCCTTGATGCCGCCCCACAGCGCGGCGGTCTCGGTGATGGGCAGCGCCGCGACCCGGACCTTGCGCAACTCGCCCGAGGTCTGTTCGGACGGGTTGGACGCGTCGGAGTCGGTACATCCGGTGAGGGCGATCGCGGTGGCGGCGATCAGCCCGAAAGCCATGACCTTCTTCATGGACGAGGCCCTTCCTGGGCGGGGGTGGTGGGTGCGTCGGAAGTCGGCGGATGCCTCGGATTTGCAGGTGGACTACCGCTGCGTGGGGGCGCACGCCGCTGTGGTGGCCATGGTCAGTCACCCAGGCATTGAAAGTCAATAATTTCTGACGCCCGTCATGAATTAGTTGAACGACGCTCTGCGGTGGCGACACCGCCACGCTCGCTTTCAGACCTCGGGCAGACCTACGTAGTTCTCGGCCAGGCTGGTGGCGTAGGCGTCGGAGGTGGCGACGTACCTCAGCGTGGCGGTCTGCAGCTTCGTCTCGTACGGGTCGTCGCGCTCCAGCCGGTGCAACATGGACGTCATCCACCAGGAGAAGTGCTGGGCCCGCCAGACCCGGCGCAACGCGGTGACCGAGTAGGACTCCAGCAGGTCTGTGCGCCCCCCGTCGTACCACCCGGTGAAGGCCTCCCCGAGCAGCGCGACGTCGGCCAGGGCCAGGTTCATGCCCTTCGCGCCGGTGGGCGGAACGATGTGCACGGCGTCCCCGGCCAGGAACAGTCGCTCCCACTGCATCGGCTCGACCACGAAGCTGCGCATCGGGGTGATGGACTTCTCCAGGATCGGCCCCTCGTTGAGTGACCACCCCGGCACCGTCTCCAACCGCGCCCGCAGCTCTGTCCAGATCCGCTCATCCGGCCACGCGCCGATGTCCTCGTCCGGCGCGACCTGTAGATACAACCGAGAGATCTCGGGGGAGCGCATGCTGTAGAGGGCGAAGCCCCGTTCGTGGTTGGCGTAGATGAGTTCGTCCACCGCCGGCGGCGCGGCGGCGAGGACGCCCAACCAGGCGAACGGGTACACCCGCTCGTAGGTGGTCAGCACACCCTCGGGCACCGCGCCGCGGCTCACCCCGTGGAACCCGTCGCAGCCGGCCACGAAGTCGCAGTGCAGCTCCTCGTCACGTCCGTCGCGTCGAAAGTGGACGATCGGCGAGTCCGAGTCGAGGCCGTCCAGGCGTACCGCGTCGGCCTCGAAGAGGATCGAGCCACCGGCCGCGAGCCGGGCGGCGATCAGGTCCTTGACCACCTCCTGCTGCCCGTAGACGGTGATCGCCCGCCCGGTCAGGTCTGCCATCGGCACTCGGTGCGACTCCCCGGCGAAGCGCAGCTCGATGCCCTCGTGGCGCAGCCCTTCCCGTTGCAGCCGCTCGCCGACGCCGCTGCGGCAGAGCAGGTCGACCGAACCCTGTTCGAGGACGCCGGCCCGGAGTCGGTGCTCGACGTAGTCGCGGCTGCGGCTCTCCAGCACCACCGAATCGATCCCACGCAGGTGCAGCAGGTGCGACAGCATGAGCCCCGCCGGCCCGGCGCCGACGATGCCGACCTGGGTGCGCATTCCCGGCATGCCCTCTCCTCCCGGTGTCAGAACGGGTACCGCGTGATGGCGCCCTGCACGGTGAGCCACTGGGTCTCGGTGAACGCCTCGACGTTCGCCGCGGGCCCACCGAACCGGGAGCCGGTGCCGGATGCTCCCACCCCACCGAACGGCGCTACCGCTTCGTCGCTCACCGTCTGGTCGTTGATGTGCACGATCCCGCTGGGGATCCGGTCGGCGAGGGCCATCGCCCTCATCACGTCGCGGCTCAGGATGCCCAGCGACAGGCCGTACTCGGTCTGCCGGGCCAACTCCACGGCCTCGTCCTGGTCGGCGAAGGTGATCACCGGCGCGACCGGGCCGAAGACCTCCTCGGCGTACGCCGGGGTCGTGGGGGTGACGTCGGTGAGCACCGTCGGCCGGTAGAACAGCCCTTCGTACGTGCCCCCGGCGGCCAGGCGGGCACCCGCGTCGACACTTGCGGTGACCAGCGCATGGATCTTGTCGCGCTGGCGCTCGTCGATGATCGGCCCCAGTGCCACCCGCTCCTTCGCCGGGTCGCCGACCGGCAGGTGGTCCGCCTTGTCGGCCAGCCGCTCGACGTACCGCTCGGACAGACTCTCGTGCACCAGGTGCCGGCCGGTGGTCATGCAGATCTGGCCCTGGTGCAGGAACGACCCCCAGGCGCCGGCGGAGACCGCCAGGTCGAGGTCGGCGTCGTCGAGCACGATCAGCGCCGAGTTGCCACCGAGTTCGAGGTGCGCCCGTTTGAGATGGCGTGCCGCCGCCTCGCCGACCTTGCGGCCGGCGGCGGTCGAGCCGGTGAAGCTGATCACCCGTACGTTCGGGTCGGCCACCAGCGCCTCGCCGACCTCGACCCCGCCGGGAAGGACGTGCAGCAACCCTTCGGGCAGGCCGGCCTCTTCGAAGACCCGGGCGATCGAGACGCCACCGCAGACCGCCGTGCGCGGGTCGGGCTTGAGCACCACCGCGTTGCCCAGGGCCAGGGCCGGGGCCACGGAACGGGTGGCCAGGATGAGCGGGAAGTTGAACGGCGCGATGACCCCGACGACGCCGACGGGCAACCGGCGCGCCAGGCTGAGCCGCGGTTGCGCGCTCGGGATGATCTCGCCGAGCGGGTGCGAGGCCAGCGCCGCCGCCTCGTAGCACTCCTGCGCCGCGGTGTCGGTCTCGACCCCAGCCTTGGGTGGGATGGACCCGGATTCCCGCACGATCCAGTCGCCGATCTCGGCGGCGTGCCGCTCGAACAGTTGCCCGGCCCGGCGCAGCACCGCGGCCCGATCGGCGTAGCCGGTGGCGGCCCAGGCGCGCTGGGCGGCGACGGCGCGGGCGCAGGCGCGCGTCACATCCTCGGCGTTCGCCGTGCCGACCTGGCCGATCTCCTCCCCGGTGGCGGGGGATCGTACCGCCGCTGTGCCGCCGGCCGGTTCCACCCAGCCGCCGCTGTGCAGGGTGCCCTGCCAGGTAGTGGGGTCCAGCAGTGTCATGGCGGTCCTCCTCGGAGCGTGGGGGTGGTCCCAGGGGTGACCGGGCCGACGTGCGCTCGCGAAAGGCCCGGAGGTGTTCGCTTACCGAACGGCCGTTCTCTGTATGAACGTTGGCACGTGGCCCGGCTCGCGTCAACGCATCGTCCGACGTGACTTCCAGACACTGTGGACGGCGCGCGCCGGGTCGGGCAAACCTGTCGTTGACGGATGTCATCCGCCGTCGTACGTTCGAGATGAGTACGGCAGTCCGCATAGCGAACGGCTGGCGGCAGCGCGGTTTTCGCGGAAGGCGGGAGGCCCATGGCGAAGCTCGTCTCGCTGGCCGACGGCGTGGCGCACCTGGTCCACGACGGTGACGTGGTGGCCCTGGAAGGTTTCACGCACCTCATTCCGTTCGCCGCCGGTCACGAGATCATCCGCCAGGGACGGCAGGACCTGACCCTCGTGCGGATGACCCCCGACGTCATCTACGACCAGCTCATCGGGGCGGGGTGCGCCCGCCGCCTGGTCTTCTCCTGGGGCGGCAACCCGGGAGTCGGGTCGCTGCACCGCTTCCGGGACGCCGTGCAGCACGCCTGGCCGCGTCCGCTCGAGCTGGAGGAGCACAGTCACGCCGGCATGGCGAACCGTTACGTCGCCGGGGCGTCCGGGCTGCCGTTCGCCGTCCTGCGCGGCTACACCGGCACCGACCTGCCCAGGCACACGCCAAACATCCGGCCCATCACCTGCCCCTTCACCGGCGAGACGCTCACCGCCGTCCCCGCGCTGCGTCCCGACGTGACGGTGGTGCACGCCCAGCGCGCCGACCGCAACGGCAACGTGCAGATGTGGGGCATCACCGGGGTGCAGAAGGAGGCGGTGCTGGCCGCCCACCGGTCACTTGTCACAGTCGAGGAGATCGTGGACGAGTTGGCACCCGTACCCGGGCAGGTCGTCCTGCCCGGCTGGGCGGTCACCGCGGTGGCCGAGGTACCCGGAGGCGCGCACCCCTCCTACGCCCACGGCTACTCGGTGCGCGACAACGACTTCTACCGGGACTGGGACGCCGTCAGCCGGCACCGCGACACCTTCCGCGCCTGGCTGGACGAGCACGTGCACAAGGCCGGGGCGACGACATGAGTCAGCGCAGCGAACGAGGGAACGCGGTGGCGGACTGGACCGCGGACGAGATGATGACCGTCGCCGCCGCGCGGCAACTACGCGACGACACCGCCTGCTTCGTCGGGATCGGGTTGCCCAGCACCGCGGCGAATCTCGCCCGGACGACCCACGCCCCGAACCTGGTCCTCATCTACGAATCCGGGTGCCTCGGCGCGAAACCGGACCGGCTTCCGCTCTCCATCGGCGACGGAGTCCTCGCCGACACCGCTGACGCGGTCGTCTCGGTGCCCGAGGTGTTCAACTACTGGCTCCAGCCCGGCCGGATCGACGTGGGCTTCCTCGGCGCCGCGCAGATCGACCGGTACGGCAACATCAACACCACGGTCGTCGGGGGCGACTACGACGCCCCGATGGTCCGACTGCCCGGCGCCGGTGGCGCCCCGGAGATAGCCGCGTCCTGCCGCGAGGTCGTGGTGATCGTCCGGCAGGACCTCCGGACGTTCACCGAACGGGTCGACTTCGTCACCTCGGTCGGGTACGGGGCCGGCCCGGGCGACCGGGAGCGACTCGGCCTGCGGGGCGGAGGCCCACGAGTCGTGATCACCGATCTCGGCGTCCTCGAACCCGACCCGCTCACCTGCGAACTCACACTGACCCGCCTGCACCCCGGCGTGACCCGGGAGCAGGCGCGGGCCGCCACCGGCTGGGACCTCGCCGTCGCGGAAGGGCTGACCACGGGCGAGCCACCGACGGCAGCCGAACTCACGGTGCTGCGGGCACTGGAGGCGACGAAGTCCGACGGGAGACTCCCATGACCACTCAGGACAACCGGGCCAGCAGCGGCCTGGTGCTACCGCGGTACCGGCGCGACGACGTCGACGCTCACCCACCCCTGCTCAGCCCCGGCTACAAGTCGACAGTGGCACGGGCGCCGCAACACCCACTGATCCACCTGCCGCAGCGGCTGACCGAGGTCACCGGGCCGTTGCTGGGGGAGGGGCGGCTCGGTGCGCTCGACCACGACCTGACCCGCCAGCACGACGGTGAGCCACAGGGACAGCGGATCATCGTGCACGGGCGGGTCCGCGACGGTGACGGCCGACCGGTACCCCGCACCCTGGTCGAGATCTGGCAGGCGAACGCCGCCGGCCGGTACCGCGACGCACGGGACACCTGGCCGGCGCCGCTCGACCCCCACTTCGAGGGGGTGGGCCGGGCGCTCACCGACGACCAGGGGCGCTACCGGTTCGTCACTGTGCAGCCCGGCGCCTACCCCTGGCGTAACCACGACAACGCCTGGCGGCCGGCGCACATCCACTTCTCCCTCTTCGGTCGGGCGTTCACCCAGCGGCTGGTCACCCAGATGTACTTCCCGGGCGACCCGCTCTTCTTCCAGGACCCGATCTTCAACTCGGTTCGCGACCCGAAGGCCCGGGAACGGATGATCGCCCGGTACGACCACGCCACCACCGCACCGGAGTGGGCGTTGGCATACGAGTTCGACATAGTGCTGCGCGGCCGGGAGAGCACCCCTTTCGAGGACGAGGACGACGATGAGTGAACGGTTGGGCGTGATGCCGGCGCAGACCGTCGGGCCGTACCTGCACATCGGCCTGCGCTGGCCCGACGGACCGTACGTCGTACCCGAGGGCACGCCGGGCGCGTTCTGGATCAGGGGTCGGATCGTCGACGGCACCGGGACGCCGGTGGTCGACGCGATGGTGGAGAGCTGGCAGGCGGACCCGGACGGGCGGTTCGACCACCCGGACGACCCTCGGGGTGCCCGGCCGCCCGCGCTCGCGGGCTTTCGCGGATTCGGGCGCAGCGAGACCGACGGGCAGGGGTGGTACCGGCTGTTGACCGTCAGGCCGGGTTCGTTGCCCGATCCGGACGGCGGCACCGAAGCCCCCCACCTGGCCCTGTCGGTCTTCGGGCGTGGGCTGCTGCACCGTCTCGTCACGCGGCTCTACTTCCCCGACGAGCCGGCGGCGAACGCCGCCGACCCCGTGCTGCGCAGCGTCGACGCCGACCGCCGTGACACCCTGCTGGCGAGACCCGCCTCGGACGGGTTCCGGTTCGACATCCACCTTCAGGGAGACCATGAGACCGTCTTCTTCGCCGTCTGACGGCCTGCTCGGCGGCCTCTCCGGCGCCACGGACGTCGACGCGGAACTCAGCGACCCGTCAGTGCTCCAGGCGATGCTCGACGTGGAGGCCGCGCTCGCCCGGGCCGCGGCGGACGCCGGCGTCATCCCCGCACCGGCGGCCGAGGCGATCGTCGAGCAGTGCCGCGCCGAGCGGTACGACCCGGGCGTGCTCGGCCGGGCGGCCGACGCCACGGGGAACCCGGTCGTCCCGCTGGTGAGCGAGCTGACCGCCGCCGTGCCGAACAATGCCCGAGCCTGGGTGCATCTCGGAGCGACCAGCCAGGATGTCCTGGACACCGCGCTGGCCCTGGTGGCCGTACGGGCGCTCGGGCCGCTGCTGCGTCACCTCGACGCCGCCGTGGACGCCGCCGCCCAACTGGCCGACGCCCACCGGGGCACGGTGATGGTCGCGCGGACGCTCGGGCAGCAGGCGGCACCGACCACGTTCGGGCTCAAGGCCGCCGGCTGGCTGACCGGTCTGGTCGAGGCCCGGGACCGCCTGCGTCAGGCCCGCGCCGTACAGCCGGCACAACTCGGTGGGGCGGTCGGCACCCTGGCCGCGTTCGGCCCGGCCGGCACCGAGGTCGCCGAGCGGTTCGCGGCGCACCTGGGCCTGTCGCCGAGCCCGCTGCCCTGGCACACCCGGCGTCAGCCCTGGCTCGATCTGGCCACCGCCCTCGGCGGGCTCCTCGTGGCCGCCGGCAAGGTCGCGCTCGACGTCGGGTTGCTCGCCCAGAACGAGGTAGGCGAGGTCGCCGAGGGGGGCGCCGGACGAGGCGGCTCCTCGGCCATGCCGCACAAGCGCAACCCGGTGGATTCGATCCTCGTCACCGCCGCGGCGCGCCGCGGTCCGGGTCTCGTCGCCACCCTGTTCGCCGCGGCGGTGCAGGAGCACGAGCGGGCCGCAGGCGCCTGGCACGCCGAGTGGGAGCCCCTGCTCGATCTGCTGCACCTGGCCGGTGGCACCGCCGCCCGGTGCGCCCGGGTGCTGGCCGGGCTGCAGGTCCGTCCGGAGCGGATGCGGGAGAACCTCGACGCGACCGGCGGCCTCCTGCTCGCCGAGGCCGTCGCCGCGCGGCTGGCGCCCGCTGTCGGTCGCGCCGTCGCACACGAACTGGTGACCCGCGCCGCCGCCGGACCCTCGTTCCGCGCCGCGTTGCTCGCCGACCCCGAGGTACGCGCCCACCTGTCCGAGACGGAGATAGCCGAGGCGCTCGACCCGTCCCGCTGGCTCGGCTCGGCCGGCCGGTTCGTCGACAGTGCCCTGACCGCTGCCCGGGGAGTGAGCGGATGACCTCTCGGTTGCACCTCACCGTCGACGGCCCGGCCGCCGCGCCGGTGCTGCTGCTCGGCAGCTCCCTCGGCACCGCCGCCGCGATGTGGGAACCCCAGGTCCCGGTGCTCGCCCAACGGTTCCGGGTTGTTCGGTACGACCACCTGGGCCACGGCCGCTCGGCGGTGCCGTCCGGGCCGTACACGTTGGACCTGCTGGGTCGGGAACTGCTGTTGACGTTGGACGACCTCGACGTGCAGTGGGTGCACTACGCGGGGCTGTCCCTCGGGGGCATGGTGGGCATGTGGCTCGCCACGCACGCGCCCGAGCGGGTGCGGCGGCTCGCGCTGCTCTGCACGTCGGCGTCGCTCGGCCCACCCGAACAGTGGCGCGAACGAGCCGCCACGGTACGCGCGGACGGTCTGCCGGCGATCGCCGACGCGGTGGTGGCCCGCTGGTTCACCCCGGCGTTCGCCGCGGCCCGGCCGGAGGCGATCGCCGCGCACCGCGCCATGCTGACCGCGACGTCGTCGGCCGGATACGCCGCCTGCTGCGAGGCGATAGCCGCGATGGACCTCCGACCCGACCTCGGGCGGGTCGCCGCGCCGACGCTGGTCATCGCGGGAGCCGACGACCGGGCCACCCCGGTGGAGCACGCCCGCGAGATCGTCGGGCGCATCCCGCGGGCCCGGCTGGCCGTGGTCGACGCGGCGGCGCACCTGGCCAACGTCGAGCAACCCGAGCAGGTGTGCCGGCTCCTGTTGGACCACTTCGACGAGGAACGCGGGGACAGATGAACGACCGCGAGCGGCACGAGGCGGGCATGGCGGTACGTCGACAGGTGCTCGGTGACGCGCACGTCGACCGCGCGGTCGCCGGCACGGACGAGTTCACCGCCGACTTCCAGGACTTCATCACCCGCTACGCCTGGGGGGAGGTGTGGAACCGGCCGGGCCTCGACCGGCGTACCCGTAGTTGCGTCACTCTCGCCGTACTCGCCACGCTGCACCACGAGGAGGAGTTGGCGATGCACGTCCGGGCCGCGCTGCGCAACGGGCTGAGCCCGGCCGAGGTGGCGGAGGTCCTGCTCCAGGTCGGCGTCTACGCTGGCGTACCGGCGGCGAACCGGGCGTTCAAGGTGGCCCGGGAGACTCTGCGGCAGGAGGCCGGGTGAGCGTGAGCGAGGACGCGGCGAGGTCGCCGGAGTTCGTCCAGTCGCTGGAGCGCGGCCTCGCGGTGATCCGGGCGTTCGACGGCGAACATCCGCAGCTCACGCTCAGCGAGGTGGCCAGACGGACCGGGCTGACCCGGGCCGCGGCACGCCGGTTCCTGCTCACCCTGGTCGAGCTCGGCTACGTGCACACCGACGGCCGGCTCTTCTCGCTGCGGGCACGGATCCTCGAACTCGGCTACGCGTACCTGTCCAGCCTGAGCCTGCCCGAGGTCGCGCAGCGGCACATGGAGGCACTGGTCGCGCGGGTGCACGAGTCCTGCTCGGTGTCGGTGCTCGACGGCGACGAGGTGGTCTACGTCGCCCGTGTGCCCACCAAGCGGATCATGACGGTGGGGATCAGCGTCGGTACCCGGTTCCCCGCGTACGCCACGTCAATGGGCCGGGTGCTGCTCGCCGCGCAACCGGTGGACTGGTTGGACGACTACCTCGCCACGGCTCAGCTGCGGCCGCTGACCCGGCGTACCGTCACCGACCCGGCCAAGCTGCGCACCGTCCTGACGAAGATCGCCACCCAGGGGTACGCCATCGTGGACCAGGAGTTGGAGGAGGGGCTGCGCTCCGTGGCCGCGCCGATCCACGGCGAGAACGGCTCGGTGATCGCAGCGGTGAACGTCTCCGCACACGCCACCCGAGGGTCGTTCGAGATGATCCGTCGCGAGCTGCTCCCGCCGCTGCTGGCTGCCGCGAAGCGGATCGAGGAGGATGTCCGGGGTGGCCTGGGCAAGACTTCGGCGGCAGGAGTCCTGCCCGCAGGCGGGGAGTAAGCGTCACGCAGCGCGGCCGGCAACTGACCGACGTCGATGGGGGCGGGCCCGGCGTGACGCCGAGCCCGCCCGTCTGCAGTCCGGTCTGTCTCAGGTGTGTTGATCTCGCCCTGCCGTTGGTCCATCTGCACGCAGTCGAACGTGCTGCGAACTTGGCTGTGATCAGCGGGCGAGGGCGGCGAGTCGGAACTGTTGGTTGGTTTGTCCGTGGCAGTCGTAGAGCTGGATTTGGGCTCCGTTGGTGGTGCTCCAGGCGTCGAGGCAGCGTCCGGATTGGACGTTGCTGATGGTGCCGTTGGAGTTGATGTTCCACTGTTGGTTGGTCTGGCTGTGGCAGCTGTAGATCTGTACTGCCGCGCCGTTGGCGGTGCCTGCGGCGTCGAGGCACATGGTGCCGTACACCTGGAGTTGTTTGGTTGTGGTGTAGGTCCATGCCTGGTTGGTTTGTTTGTTGCAGCCGTAGAGCTGGACCCGGGTGCCGTTGTTGCGTGAGGCGTTGGGTACGTCGACGCACCTGCCGGACTGGGTGCCGACGATCTCGCTGGCGGAGCCGGGCGGAACGGTGGGTGAAGGGGTGGGGGTCGGCGGGTCGGTGGGGGTCGGCGTCGGGGTGGGCGAGGTCGTGCGGTCCAGCCCGAAGAACTGGATGGCGACACGCGCCATGCCGCTGGAGGGCAGGCTGTGCCCTGCGCCCTGGATGGCGTACGCCTCGACCTGGGTGCCGAAGCGGCGGCGGTTCCAGTTGGGCTGCGGGGTGTCGGTGGACGTCGGAGTCTGGCTCAGCCCGTGCACGTTGGTCCACTGCTCGACCGACTCCTGCAGCAGTGAGTAGGGCACGAGGGTGTCGTTGGTGCCGTGCCAGAGCTGGATCGGCGGGCGCGGGCCGGTGTAGCCGGGATACGCCGCCCGGACCATGTCGCCCCATTGCTGCGGGGTCCGGTTCATGCTGCCGTTGGTGCACGGCCCGCCGGGTGGGTAGGCGGCCGCGTTCGCGAAGCAGTTGAAGGGCACGCCCATGAATGACGCGCCCGCTTTGAACAGGTCGGGGTAGACCGCGAGCATGTGCTGGGTCATCATCCCGCCAGACGAGCTGCCGGTGGCGTAGACCCGGTTGATGTCACCGCCATGCTGCTGCCGGGCGTAGTTCACCATCGACTCGATGGAGACCGGGTCGCTGCCACCACCACGGCGCTTGGACGCGTCCGACCAGGTGTCGAAGCACTTGCCGAACCCGGCCTCCTGCATGGCGCTCGGGTAGATGACGATGAAGCCGTACTGGTTCGCCAGCGAGGCGAACTCGCTGCCCGAGTAGAAGCCCGGGCCGGAGCCGCCGCAGCCGTGCATGGCGACCACGATCGCCGGGTTGGCCGGCCGGGCGTCGGGCACATAGATGTGCATCCGCATCCCGCCCGGGTTGTTGCCGAAATTGGTCACCTCGGTCAACGAGGCCGCAGAGGCTGGTTTCGTCAGTCCGGGTATCACCAGTGCCAGGCCAGCCGCCGCGAGGAACACGGCGAAGCCGACCAGCAGCCGTCGATAGGGTTTCACGCTTCACTCCCTTGACGCTTGATTGGACACGGTGAATCGCGCCACCGGGCACCGGAGGCGGTACATCACTGTGGTTGGACAAGACGCGCCGGACCGGCCTCACCGTCAACCCGTCCATGGTGAAGTGGGTCGCGGCAGGTTTATGCCGGTCGGCTCGTCAGGTGACCTCCGCCCGGGGAGGTCGGTCAGCTGCCCGCTGGCTTTGCGCGCTCCCGCAGCGCCAGACGCATTACAAAAAGTGTCTCTCTGGTCGGTGAAACTGTCAATCGACGAATCGCTATGGATGCGGCGAGGTGAGCGGAAATCAGCTCCGGATGACGGGGGGCGGACGAACGTGGCCGGGCACCTGCCACAATCGGATCTACTAGCGGTCTTCCCCGATCTGCGCCGGAGCGTCGTGTGGTCAGCCCCTTCAACATCGACGAGATTTTTCCCGACAGCGCGGACGGCTCCACCCGACTGCCCCGCAGGCAGTCAGGCAGCTCACCCCAAGGCTTGGCCGTGACGCTGCTGGCCGACTACACACTTCAGGGCCGCACCTGGCTACCCTCCGCCGCCCTCGTGGCGTTGCTTGCCGAATCGGGCGTCAACACGGCCGGGGCGCGGACCGCCATCAGCCGCCTGGCGCGCCGCGGAGTGCTTGAGATCAACCGTCAGGGACGGAACAGCTTCTACCGGTTGACCCAGCCCGCCGCCCACAACCTCGCGCGCGGCGCACGCCGGATCGCTGTCTTTGATGCGCAGGCCGAGTCGTGGGACGGCTGGTGGACACTGGTTGCGTTCTCCCTGCCGCAGGAGGCGAGCGCCGAGCGACGCGTCCTCCGCGGACAGCTTCGATGGCTCGGGTACGCACCCCTGTACGACGGACTGTGGGTATCACCGCACAATCTCGGCCACACGCCCAGAGCGAAGCTCTCGGCCATCGCGCTCGGCGCCACGACCGTGTTCCGCGCTCGGCACGTGGAGATCGAGGCGCACACCAATCGGGTACCGATCGACGCCTGGGACACCGCCGCGCTCGTGCAGCAGTACGACTCATTCATCCGACGCTGGGATGCCCTGTTGCCAGGTGTCCGGTCGGGAGACATCACGGGGGCGGCTGCGGTACGGGCGCGTACCGAGGTGATGGATGCCTATCGGCGCTTCCCCATCCTGGATCCGCTGCTGCCGATCGAGCTGATGCCTGCGGGATGGCCCAGGAGGGACGCGCGGGCGGTGTTCGTCGCGGTGTACGACGGGCTCGCCGACCCCGCAGAGGAGCACGTGCGGGCCGTAGCTCACCGGTACGCCATCGGACCGCAACCCGACATCCGGGCCCACCGCGTCGACCAGCTTGGAGACCTCTGGGCCGATTGCGGCGACCCTCGCCCTGCTGCGATGTTCGAAGAAATGAATCAATAGGGGGACCGGCTCGCGTGGAGTGTCCCGGCGGCGAGGCGAGCTGATGGGCAGGCCCGGTGTTTCCGTGCGGCCGCCGGGACCGCCAGCAGCTTCAGCTGCTCGAACCGACGGCGTTCCGCCGACGCGGTGGCTGAAGATTCGTGCCGAAAGCCGGTAACCAAATCGGCTGGCCAACCCGTCAGGTCAGTGACGGATCGCCACTGGGGGCGGCCGGCCGAGGAGGAACAAGGGACATGGGCGACGTGCGTGGGCGTTTCAGGGACGACCTGGCCCAACATCCCGCCCCGCCACTGGGTGACCTGGTCCAGCAGTCGGTGGTGCAGGGCCGCCGACTTCGTCGCCAACGCCGCCTGGCGCAGTTCGGCGTCGGCGGATCGGCGTTGGCGATGCTGCTCGTGATCGGCCTGGCCGCCGGGCCGTTCGGCGTCGGAGCGGATGACGCCGGTCAGCCCGGCGGAGCGAACGTGGGCTTGCCGGGCGGACCGGTCGACACCACCACGCCGTCCCCGGCTGGGTCCTCCGGTGGCGCCCCGGGCGGGCTGGAAGAGGGCGCCGAAGGAAACCTCTTCCGGTCAGCGCCGCCGACTCCCTCGACCACGGTGATCGACACCGTGAGGATCGGGGCGGGGCCGGACGGTGACCTGCTGACCACCACACCGCAGGGCGCCCTGGAACTGCTGACCCGGCTGCTGCCCAGGGGAAAGACCAGCGGTTACGCGAGTCTGGAGAGCAGCGGGTCAGGCCCCGGCATGCCGTACGTCCAGCTCTACCTGGACCGAGGCGATGGACCGGGCATGCTGCGGCTCTCCATCTACCGGGACCGCGTCGGCGGCGACCCCGCCCCGGGGACGGTGGAGCTGACCGAGGTACCCGACAACTGCGTGCAGAACCAGACGGTCACCGTGCACCACCGCGCTGGCCTCCAGGTCGATCTCATGATCGCCACCTGTCTGGTCTGGGACGCCAAGGGAACGTCGCCGGCGCCGCCCGTCCTCTCCGTGAAGGAGGCGATCGCGATCGCCGCGAACCCGAACTGGGGGACGACACTGCCGGCCGAGTACGTCGTCAACGGGACCAAGAGGTTCCCGAAGCTGGCCCGGGCGAATGGCTGACGAAGACTTCGTGGAGTTCGCGCAGGCGACCGTTGGTCGGCTGCGCGACGCGGCCTTCCTGATGTGCCGCGACTGGCATCTCGCCCAGGACCTCACCCAGACGACGCTGGCCAAGGTGTACGCCAACTGGAGGCGGGTCCGCCGGGCCGACGACCCCCACGCGTACGCCCGCAAGATACTGCTGCGCTGCATGATCGACCAGCAGCGACGTCGCTCCAGCCGCGAGTTGGCGATGTCGGCGCCGCCGGATCGGGGCGAGGAACATCCGGCCGAGCTGCGCATGACGTTGCTGGACGCGGTCGCCACATTGCCGTTGCGGGATCGGGCGATCATCGTCCTGCGTTACTGGGACGACCTGAGCGTGGAGACAACCGCCGAGGTTGTGGGCGTCTCCACCGCCGTTGTCAAGAGCCAGAGCATGCGCTCCCTCAACCGCCTGCGTGAGTTGCTCGGCGAGACCCGTGCCGAGCTGTTCGCCGAGGAACGCCATTGACGGGTCCTGTCTGCGGCCGGGGTGTGGCGGATCCCGATGGTGTCGGACCGTCGGCCGGTAACCGCCGCGTCGGTGCTGCGGCGGCGGCGAACGTGCCGCCCCGCGTCGTCGGCTGAGGCGCCACCTGCGGTGGCAAGTATCTGCGTCTGGGGAGGTTTCGGTGTTCGTATCGAGCAGCAGGACGAGCCGAGGCCGGATCCGCGGCAGCGGCCGAGGTTCGCTTGCGGTCGTGCCGGCGGTCCTGGCGGCGTCGATGGTGATGGCCGCGGGGTGCCATCGGGGGGAGTCCGGTATCAGCCCCGACGAGCGACACACCGCAAACGCGGAACGGGGCGATCCGAGCCCGCTGCTGGGGGCGGGCGATCTGGGAGCGGACTGGCGTGCGGACGACGCGCGAACCGGTCTGCCGCCCTGGCCGTGGGAGCAGGACAGTTGCCCTAGTTATCGGAGCAGCGACTACCCGGCCAAATCGCATCGGCGCGCTGCCGTGGAGCGCTACTACCGGCCGTCTGACGGCTCGTCGCCGGCCCATCACGTCGTGGAGACGTACGAACCTGGATGGGCCGAGCGGAACGTCGACGACGTCCGTCGGGTCCTCCTGCGGTGCGCGAGCTACCCGGTCCTCGGATCGCAGGTCTCGTTCGACGTCGTCGACCCGCAATATCTGGACGGCGCCGGCATGCTCGTTCGAGGTCGCATCGCGCGTGCGGACACCTCGAACACCGTCACGTACTTCGTGATGGTGAAACGAGGCGAGACGGTCTCGACGGTCCGCCTGCCCGATCCGGGCAGCCAGGCCGCGGTGGACGAGATCGCGGCGAGGGCGGTGGCCCGCCTTGGCTGAGCGGAAAGGGCGGCAGCTGCCGCGACGCTGGGTCATCTCCGCTGTCACCACGTCGCTGGCCGGCGTCGCGACGGCCGCCCTGGGTGCCACGCGCGGCCGCGACGGCGACCGAGCCGGACCATCGCAGGGTTCCTCCCCTGCCAGTCCGATCCCCACGACGCCGGCCGTCGACCGGATCGACCAGGCGAGAACGCGCATCAAGGCCTACGTGCAGCGGTACGACGGCCACCTGGCGGTCGCGGCACTGGATCGACAAGGAACGGCTGCGGTGACGGTCGGCGCCAAACGGTTCGAGACCGCCAGCATCGTCAAGGTCAACATCCTCGCGGCCCTTCTGCTGCGCCAGAACCCGCCGGGCAAGGCCCTGGGTTCCGACACCCGGCGGTTGGCCGAGGCCATGATCGTGTCCAGTGACAACGATGCGGCGGTCGCCCTCTGGCAGCGAATCGAGGGCTCGCGCGGCCTCACCGCCGCGAACCGCGCGCTCGGTCTGCGCGAGACGAAGCCCAATTCGCACTGGGGCCTCACCACGACCACGGTCGCCGACCAACTCCGTCTGCTGACCGCGCTGACGTCACCGACAGGACCGCTGACCCCGCAGGACCGGACCTTCGTCATGGGCCTCATGAAGAAGGTGATCCCCGAGCAGCGGTGGGGAGTCACCGCCGCGCGGGAGGCGGGCAGTCGTTCGGAGTACGTCAAGAACGGTTGGGACACCGCTGATGTCGACGGGGGCCGCTGGCTGGTCAACAGCATCGGGCGGATCGTCGAGGCCCGTCATGACTGGCTGATCGCCGTGCTCTCCGACCATCACGTGAGCCAGAAAGAGGGCATCCGCGTCGTCGAGAAGGCTGCCACGTACGTGCTCAAGGAGCTGCGTACCGCCACTGCGGGCGACGGCCCGTCGCAGGGGTAGCCCTCGGCGCCGCTCGCCCGCTCAGCCTGGGGCCGGGGCTGCGCTACCGAGGGGCCGCTGGCGGTCCTGGCCCACGGCTTCGACGATCCCACCGAACCCGACGGGGCACTGCGTCCGAACGTCCTGTTCGGCATTTCCCGCAGTGTGCGGATGTGACGGTCTCCGATTCGGCGCCCCGATTCGTCGAGCACCTGCCAGAGTGGTTCATGCCCTTGAGTACGTACCACCTCAGAGCCTCGGTCGCCGTGTCCGACATTCAGACGGCCGTGGCCTTCTACGAAGGCGCGCTGGGCCTGCGGGCGTTGCGGTCGGGCCCCAGCGCCACCATCGCCGACGGTAGCCGTGTCTATGGCTCCGGTGGCGGGCCGGCGCTGAACGTGTATCAGTCGGTCACTGCCGGGCAGACCTCGGCGACGGTGGCGACGTGGTACGTCGACGACATCGACCAGATCGTCGACGAGCTCACCTCGTCCGGCGTCGAGTTCGTTCGCTACGAGCAGTTCGAGCACGACGACAAGGGGATTACCGCGCGGGCCGGAGGTGGACGTATCGCCTGGTTCCAGGACCCGGACGGCAACACCTTCGCTCTCGAAGCCGACGCGTGACCTCCACCTGAGACAACCAATCCGGCTCAGGGCGCTGACGCCCTGAGCCGGAATAGTTCTGTAGCTGTTGGTACTGCCGATCAGGTGACGTTGATGTCGCTGCACCACATGTAGGTCTGGTCCAGGTGCGACGCCCTCCAGAGCACGAACAGGATGTGGTTCCCGCTGCGCGACGGGAGCGAGACGTTGAACGAGATGTTCTGCGCCGGCGCGTAGCGCCCCGTCGTCGTGATCAGGTCGAGGTTGCCCCATCCGAGCTTCTGGGTGGCCGGGTTGAACCCCTGCTTGGTGACGTAGACCTGGAAGTAGTCAGCGCCGTGACTGGCCTGGTCGTACAGCTGGACCGTGAGGTTGCGGCTGACGGTGGTCGTCTTCCACGCCCCGGGCTGGTTCACGCTGTCGTTCCTGGACAGGGCGTTGCTGCACAGTTGACCGTCCGGGGTGCGGGCCTGGTACTGGCCGCCGAGGCCGTCGCGCAGCTGGCTCATCCAGTTCCACATGGTGTCGGGATTGGCCTGGAACGCCCGCCAACACATGGGGTCTTGCTGCTGCATGGCGGGGTTCATGTGCTGGTTGCCCCACGCCTTCCAGCATTGGTAGGCGCGACTCATCGGGTTGATGATGGTGCCGTGGGCCTGGGCTGCCCCGGTGAAGGGCAGCATGCCGGCCACGATGGCGAACACCATGACGAACGCTCGAAGGGACCGACGGACTGGTGACCGGGATCGTCCGCCGGATCGATCGGACTTGAGTGAACGCACTGTTCATCCTCCGCTCTTCGGGACTACAGATCAGTATGGGAACGCTCCCAAACCAACTGTTGCATCTATCGACTCAAATATCAATCGTTATCTATCTATGGTCGGATGTGGATCGAGCTGACCGGGCTGTCCGCAGCCGCCCGGTTCGGATCCGGGTGCGGGTAACGACCGCGCCGCCTGCCGCCCGGCACTGTCACAGGCCGGCTGCGGCGTCGTATCGGCGGCGCTGGTCGACCATCTCCGACTCGGACAGCGCCTCCTTGAGCGCCAGCTCCGCGTACTTGGGCGGGAGCATCTGCCGCACCCGGTCGGTGAACATGACCTCGGCGGTCGCCTCGACCACCTGGATGCCCGGAGGCTGGGTGGACATGTCCATGATCACGGGTCCGGCCAGTTTGACCGCCACGTCCCAGGGGCGCTTCTGTTCGGCGACCCCGCAGAGGTGGAAGCCGTAGACCGTCTGCACGTCGGCGAGCGCGGTGGCCTCGGTCGGCTCGTAGCCGTAGACGCGGACCCCGCAGATCACTGCCGGCTTCTCCGTGGTGGCCGCCTGCTGGGCGCCGTGTCCGGCGTGGTTGTGCTGCCCCGGGTCTGCCTGTTCGAGCGTCGTACGCATCCGGGCGATGATCTGTGATTGCAGATCCGCCGGCTTCGCCTCCGGGCCGGCCCGGTTGACCAGTACGACCGCGCCGGCCGACACCACCAGCAGGATCACCGCCACCCACACGAAGCGGTTTCGGTACCAACCCGCGAAGTTCTCTCGGGAAATCATGATTGCTTCTCACCTCGTCGCCGGTTTCTGGTGCTGGCAGGCCGAATCGGACGCCCCCGGCGGGTCAGGCGTCGAGCGCGTCAGCCGTTGGGGGGACACGTGCCGGGGGTTACCTACGGCGGGCGAGAGTGGTTGCCCGGCAAGGCGCCCGTCGTCGTAGAGGTGACCCGGCGATTCGCCAGGCGAGCGTCCGCCAAGGCGGCGCGCTGCCGGCGCTGCGATGCTCCCGTGCTGGCCGTTCCCAGCGCGGTTGCCCCCGCGCTGCGGCGATATGAGCCATTCCAACACGTCTGGATCGACTTTGGCAACATCGACGGGCATCAGCGTGCTTTCGGGGCCGGTCCACCCGCGCCTTCCTCGCGCACGGGTGCTGTCGCCGCACCACCGCCGGTCCCCCCGGACCTCGACGTCGACAAGCCGATGGGCGCCGCCGTCTACGGTGTGCGGGCCTGACTAATGTCATGAGTACCTGTGCACCCCGCATCGAACGTCGTGACTAAGCGCACTGGAGCCCACTCGTCCCGTCGATGAGACTCGATTCATCGCCGGAACAACAGCCGGCCGAGTACGAGGGGCGGCGGGACGGTGGATGAACGCTACGACAGCTACTGCGCCGCGGATCGGCTGTTCTACGACTCGCTCGGCAGCGCCGTCGCACAGCCGGTCTTTCCGGCCGCCGAACGGCCGACGCCGACCGGCTGGCGCCGCGAGCCGCTCGACGACTGGCTGATCTACGCGCCCGACGGCGGCTCCCTGCCGCAGCAGGGCTGGAAGATCCATGTGTCGGCGGGTCTGGCGAACGCCGAACGGGTGCTGGACGCGGTCTGGAACTACTGCGTCCCCCGCGGCCTGTCCTTCAAGTTCCTGCGCGGACCGCGCACGCTGCTGCTGCGCAATTCCAAGTACGCCGCCCGGGCCGCCAGCGGCAAGTTCATCACTGTCTATCCGTGCGACGACGCGGAGCTGGAGTTGGCCTGCAAGGAACTCGACGAACT
The DNA here is from genome assembly GCF_018070325.1 of Micromonospora sp. H61. Taxonomy (GTDB): domain Bacteria; phylum Actinomycetota; class Actinomycetes; order Mycobacteriales; family Micromonosporaceae; genus Micromonospora; species Micromonospora salmantinae. The sequence goes on along the minus strand of NZ_JAGPXY010000001.1, from coordinate 2,190 downwards.
GCTGACCGGCGAGACCGGGCCGTACATCCTCAGTGACCTCCGCTACGGCGTCGGCCCGGTCCACGTGCGCTACGGCGGCTTTGCCGCCCGCTACTGCCACTCGCCGGACGGCCAGGTGGTGCCGGCGATCGAGGACGACGGCGGCACGCTGGTGCCGGACCGGCGGGAGCCCGTCTTTCACGTACCGTCCTGGGTCACCCTGCCGGACTTCCTCGGCCCGCACCTGGCCGCCCGGAGCGGCACCAGCACCGACCAGGTGCCGTACCGGATCGAGCGGGTGATCCACTTCTCGAACGGCGGCGGGCTGTACGTGGGCAGGGACCTGCGTACCGACACCGAGGTGGTGCTGAAGGAGGCCCGACCGCACGCCGGCCTGGACGCCGACGGCACCGACGCCGTCGCCCGGCTGGCCCGCGAGGCGCAGGCCCTGCGGCAACTCGCCGACCTGCCGCAGGTGCCTCGTGTGCACGACGAGTTCGTCCTCGGCGAGCACCGGTTCCTCGCGCTCGAGTTCATCGAGGGCCGGCCGCTGAACAAGGTGCTGGTCGACCGGTACCCGCTGATCGACGCCGACGCGACCGACGACGACCGGGCGGCGTACGCCCGGTGGGCCCGCCAGACCTACGAGCAGGTCGAAGCCGTCGTGGCGGCGATCCACGAGCGCGGCCTGGTCTACGGGGACCTGCACCTGTTCAACATCATGATCCGGCCGGACGACCGGGTCGCCCTGGTGGACTTCGAGGTGGCCGCCCCGATCGCCGGGCACCGCCGACCCGGGCTGCGCAACCAGGGCTTCGCGGCACCGAGGGACCGCAGCGGGCCGGCGGTCGACCGGTACGCCCTGGCGTGCCTGCGGTTGGCGCTGTTCCTGCCACTGACCCAGCTGGTCCGGCTCGCCCCGGCGAAGGTGACTCACCTGGCCGACATCATCGCCGCCAACTTCCCGGTGCCGAGGTCCTTCCTCGATCCGGCGGTCGAGGAGATCACCGGTGAGCCGTGTGTCGCCGCGGAACCGCGAGGGAATCTCGGCACTGATGACTGGCGCACCATGCGGGACCGGCTGACGACGGCGATCGTGGCCAGTGCCACCCCCGAGCGCGACGATCGGCTCTTTCCCGGTGACATCGAGCAGTTCCGCAGCGGCGGCCTCAACCTCGCCCACGGGGCGGCGGGGGTGCTGTACGCGCTCGACAAGAGCGGTGCCGGGCGATGGCCCGAGCACGAAGACTGGCTGGTGCGGCGGGCGACAACGCCCCCGTCCGGCACCCGCTGCGGCTTCTTCGACGGGCTGCACGGCGTCGCGTACGCGCTGGTCCACCTCGGACGCCGGCAGGACGCGCTGGACGTTCTCGACATCTGCCTGCGGGAACCCATGGACGGGCTCGACCACAGCCTGGCCAGCGGACTGTCCGGGATCGCGCTCAACCTGGCCGAGTTGGCCGCACGCACCGGGGAGGTGTCGTTGCGCGACGCCGCCTGGCGGGCCGCCGAGCGTGTGATCGGGCAGCTGGCCGACGACCCGGGCCCGGACGTCAGCGGCGGCCGTAACCCGTACGCCGGGCTGTTGCGGGGCCGGACCGGACCGGCGCTGATGCTGTTGCGCCTCTACGAGCTCAGCGGCGACGACGAGCTGTTGGGGCACGCCGCCACCGCGCTGCGTCAGGATCTGCGGCGGTGTGTGCTGCGCCCGGACGGTGCCCTGGAGGTCAATGAGGGCTGGCGCACCATGCCCTATCTGGCCCACGGCAGCGTCGGTATCGGGCTGGTCCTCGACCAGTACCTGCGCCACCGGGCCGACGACCGGTTCGCCGAGGCGAGCGCCGGGGTTCGGCGCGCGGCGCGCTCACCGTTCTACGCACAGTCCGGGCTCTTCGCCGGCCGGGCCGGCATCATCGCCTACCTCGCCGCCTCGACCGACGAGGCCGACCGCGGCGAACTCCGCGCGCAGATGGATCGGCTGGACTGGCACGCGCTGCCGTACCGGGAGGGGATCGCATTCCCCGGCGAGCAGTTGCTGCGGCTCTCCATGGACTTCGGCACCGGCACCGCCGGCGTGCTGTACGCGCTGGCCAGCGCGGAGCACGACCAGCCGCCGACGCTGCCCTTCCTCGCGCCCCTGCCGGGCGCGAACAGACTCCCCCGCGACAGCGGGGGCGACCTGATCGGCGAACGGAAGGAAGGGAGGTGAAC